>NZ_QVLT01000037.1 GCF_003417065.2 Hymenobacter lapidiphilus
AGCCGGTCGCCCCCGCCGGCCTGCTGCCCGTGCCAGCGCCACGAGCGCGCCTCGCCCGACTGAGCACAGGCCACCAGCAGCTCGTGCATTTCGGCTTCGGTCGTAGGCTCGGCTGCTGCTGCTGCGGGCGCGTCAGCTTCCACAAAAGCCATCAGGCCGCTGGCCAGCAGCACGGCGCGGGTCGTATTCAGGTAGTCTACGGCGCGCTGGTTGCAGTCGAGCAGGGCGCCGCGGGTGTTGTAAAGCAGCAGTCCATCGGCCGATTGCTCGAACAGTGCCCGGTAAATATCGGGCGAAAGTGCGGCGGATTTGTTGGCGGCCGAGTTGCTCGGAGAAGGAGGCATGAGGGAGGCAGAGAATGGCAAAATGGCTTCCCCAACAAGCGGGTCCCCGAACGAAGTTCTTAAATTGGGAACAATTCCCGAATAATCCACCTTTTTGCGCCGCTAACCCTTCTGCCTGTTTTGCCGCCCCGTCTGGTTTTCACCGTCACCACCGACCTAAATTACGACCAGCGAATGCAGCGCATCTGCGCTACACTGGCCCGCGCCGGCTATGCTGTGCTGCTGGTAGGCCGGCAGGGGCCGGCTTCGCAGCCATTGGGCCCGCAGCCGTACGCCCAGCACCGGCTGCGCTGTTTTTTTCAGCACGGAAAAATATTCTACGTAGAATACAACCTGCGCCTGCTGCTGTTTCTGACGGGCCAGCGGGCGGCGGCCTGGTGCGCCATCGACCTCGATACGGCCCTGCCCGTGTGGCTGCGGGCCCGGCTGAGCCGCCAGCCCTTCGTGTACGATGCCCATGAGCTGTTTACCGAGGTGCCCGAAGTAGTGGCCCGGCCCCGGGTGCAGCGGCTGTGGCGCTGGATCGAAAACTTTATTGTGCCCCGTGTGGCGCTGGCCTACACCGTGGGTCCGGCGCTGGCCCGGCTGTTCGAGCAGCGCCACGGCCGGGCTTTTGCGGTGGTGCGCAACATCAGCCGCCTCGGCGCCGAAACCCTGCCACCAGCCCCTACCGCTGCGCCGGCCGGCGGGTTTATTCTGTACCAGGGCGCGCTAAATGCCGGCCGGGGCCTGGAGGAGCTGCTCGCCGCTGTGCCGCATATAAATGGCCGGCTGGTGCTCTGTGGCGAGGGCGACCTCTCGCACAGCCTGCGCCGGCAGGCCGGGGAGTTAGGGTTGCTGCAGTCGGGACAGGTGGAGTTCCGGGGCTTTGTGCGGCCCGACGACCTGCGCGAGCTGACGCGCCACGCCACGGTGGGCGTAAACCTGCTGCGCAACGTGGGCCTGAGCTATTATTACTCGCTGGCCAACAAGTTCTTCGACTACCTGCACGCCGGTGTGCCGCAGGTGGGCGTCGATTTTCCGGAGTACCGCGCCCTCAACGAGCAGTACGACGTGGCCGATCTGGTGCCCGACCTGGAACCGGCCACGCTGGCCGCCGCCCTCAACCGGCTGCTGCCCGGCGGCAACGCGGCCCGGTACCACCAGCTGGCCGAAAATGCCCGCCGCGCCCGCCCGTTGCTTAGCTGGCAGCACGAGGAGCAGGAACTGCTGCGGCTGTACGCGACGCTGCTGCCCAATGCCGATTTGGGCGGGGTTGCCGGGGCGTAAGCCCGAATCGGCCGTAGCTTTGCGGCTTCTTACGCGCTCTTATGAACCCGCCCGCCAACCTGACTATTGCTGCTGAACCAACGCTGCTTGTAATTACCGGCCCAACGGCCGTGGGCAAAACGGCACTGTGCGTGGAGCTGGCCCGGCGCCTAAACACCGATATTGTGTCGGCCGATTCGCGGCAGTTCTTCCGGGAGCTGAGCATCGGTACGGCTAAGCCTACGCCGGCCGAAATGGGCGGCGTGCGGCATCATTTCATCGACTCGCACAGCATTGCCGACGAGTACAACGCCGGCCGCTTCGAGCAGGACGCGCTGACGCGGTTGGCCGAGCTTTTTGAGCACCACAAAACCGTTATCCTGACCGGGGGCTCGGGTTTGTACCTGCAGGCCGTAACCGAAGGCCTTGACGATTTGCCACCCGCGCCGCCCGAAATCCGGGCCGGGCTGCACGTTGAACTGGCCGCCCACGGGCTAGAGCCACTGGTAGCCGAACTGGCCCGCCTCGATCCGGTAGCCCACAGCCGCATCGACCTGCAAAACCACCAGCGCGTGTTGCGGGCGCTGGAAATCTGCCGGGCCACGGGGCAGCCGTTCAGCTCGTTCCATGGCCGCAAAACGACTGAGCGACCCTTCCGCATCATCAAAATTGCCCTTACCCGCGAGCGGAACGAGCTGTACCAGCGCATTGATGAACGGATGGACCTGATGCTGGCCGCCGGGCTGGAGGCCGAAGCCCGCGCGCTGTATCCGTATCGCCACCACAATGCCCTGCAAACAGTGGGCTACCAGGAGATGTTCGGCTACTTCGAAGGCCATTACGATTACGCTGAGGCCGTGCGCCTGCTCAAGCGCAACTCGCGCCGCTACGCCAAGCGCCAGTTGGCCTGGCTCCGCCGCGACCCGCAGTACCAGTGGCTACACCCCCACGAGGCGCTGAATATGTTGGGGTGAGCAGGTGAAATAGTGACCGAACGTCCGGCTCACTTCCATTGCAGGCTGTTGATATGCTGGCCGATTTTGCGGCCTTCCCGTAAGCCCACTTCATTGTCCTGGCGAGAGTGGATGCCGCCCAGAAAGCGCGAGAGGGCCGATTCTTCGGCCGTTTCCCAGAACGAGTGATAGGTGCGGGCCTTGAAGTCGGTGGCCCGGGCCACATCGCGCCTACGGCCCACGTGCGAATCGTCGGTGAAGGTGAGGTTGCCGTAGAGCCCCTCCAGCACCACCGCCGTGGCCGCCGACTGCGTGGCGTGCCCCGAGGAGTAGCCCGGAAACGGCGGCGCGGGCCAGAACGGTACCCAGCTGGGGTCGATAAAGCGGCGCACAAAGGTGTAGGGTCGCTCGTTGTTGAAGGTGTATTTGCACTTCCAGCAGATGATGAAGGCATCGGCTACGGCAATGCCCGTGCGGGCGAAGGTCTCAGCCGCCTTCCCCAAGTCGGCGTGCGTGGTGGTTATCACGATGCGGGCCAGATTGTAGGAGTGGCCGGGGGGCGTGAAGGTGTCGCTTGGGTCGTCGGCCCACCACACGGCTATTTCCTTTTCCTCCTGCGTGAGGCTGATGTTTTTAGCGTACACCTCCAGATACTGCGCGTAGTACTGCGAGGTAGGAGAGGGGGAGTACGGGAGCGGCAAAGGCATAGGCATGGCCGCATCAAGGGCCAGAAAGGTGCGGTTGCTGCCCCAGTAGGGCTGCATCGGCCGGAGGCCATTCTCGGTGGGCTGCCAGTCGCCGGGGGCGGTGGTGGGCACGTAGCTGGTAGGGAAGTTGCGCAGGTAGCCTTCGTGGCCGCCATCGGTTTTCGACCACGCAAAAATGGCCTCAGCCACGGCCCGGCCATAGGTTGCCGAACGGTCAGCAGTGGCCGCGTCGGGGCCGGCATACTCGTGGGCCAAGGCACCCTCCAGCGAGTCGATTCGGGCGCGGCTGGCAGCAGGGGCGTTGGCAAACAGGTTTTTCAGAATGAGGGCCTGGGCTGCGTTTGCGCAGAGCGGCCAGCGGTAAGCCCGCCCGGTTTCGGGTTGGGGCAGGCGGCCGAGCTGCTGGAGCTGGCCGGCCAGCGAGCGGCGCCCCGGCATACCAGCCACCACCGACTCGTAAAACGTGAGACCGGCGTAGCCAAGCGCCCGGGCCGCAACGGGCGGCGTGAAGCCGGGGCTCTGGCGCACGAGCTGCAGCGTGAGGGCGCTCCATTTGATAGCCACTGCTGCATCATAGCTGCTGGCCGGCGCTATGGCAGGAGCAACCTCTGGTTCTGGCTGGCAGCTACTCAGCAATACCAGCATTGGCAGCCCCAGGCAGGCAAGTGGCCGCAACAGGAGGGGTAAGTAGATTTTTAGCATATAGTTAGCAAATCAAGCATTCATCAGGATGACTTAATCAGCTAAATATAACTTTTTAAATTGTTATATTTATAAAAATTATTTAATTAATCATTTTTGAAGCTTGCGCGAAAGGGTTGACCAAGTATGTAGCGCTACAGTCTCTTTACATAACTCAATAGCAAACGGAGGTGCGGGGCTTACGATGGCAGGCGGGAACGGCAGGCAAAAAAAACCTGCCAAAACCCGAAGGTGATGGCAGGAAGCTAAACAAAGTGGCTACAGCAGACGCTAAGCGTTCAGGATTTCCACCATTCGCATAAAGCTCTGGTTGATAAGCTTGCGTTTGTGAATGGTGTCGGCAAAAGGCGTGTATACGAGCTTGCGGTCCACGATGCCGGCCATAACATTGTGCATGCCGTTCATCAGGCCTTCCACGGCCGCAATGCCGATTTGCGAGGCCAGCATCCGGTCGGCGGCCGAAGGCGCACCGCCGCGCTGAATGTGCCCGATAACGGTAACGCGGGTATCGAGCTGCGGTATAGCGGCCTTCACCTGCCGCGCTACTTCGTGGGCGTTGCCCTCCTCGTCGCCCTCGGCAATAACTACCAAAAACGAGGTTTTGGAGCGGTTTCGGCCGTTTCTGAGCGTTGCAATTACCGCCTCAGTCGAGAGTTGGGTTTCGGGAATCATCACGATTTCGGCCCCGCCCCCGATAGCGCAGGGAATGGCAATGTAGCCCGAGTCGCGGCCCATTACTTCCACAAAAAAGCACCGGTCGTGCGAGTCAGCCGTGTCGCGGATTTTGTCAATAGCTTCCAAAGCCGTATTCACGGCCGTATCGTAGCCAATGGTGTAGTCGGTGCCATACAGGTCGTTGTCGATGGTACCGGGCGCGCCCACTATCGGAATGCCGAACTCCTGCTCGAAAAGCGTGGCCCCGGTGAAGGTGCCGTTGCCGCCAATGGCCACCAGCCCGTCGATGCCATGGTTGACGAGTTGGTCGAAGGCCATTTGCCGGCCCTCGCGGGTCTGGAACGTTTGGCTGCGGGCCGATTTGAGGATGGTGCCGCCTTTCTGAATCGTATTGGAAACTGAGGCTGAGTCCAGCTTCACAAATTCGCCCTTCACCATGCCGCTGTAGCCCCGCATGATGCCGTACACTTCGATGCCGTGATAAACGGCCGTGCGGACCACGGCCCGGATGCAGGCGTTCATACCGGGCGCGTCGCCTCCGCTGGTGAAAACTGCAATGCGCTTCATCATACTCATCTGGCTCTTATTGTAGGCAAACCGGCCCACCGGACCGCAACCGGTAAAGGTGCGGAATTTGCGCCGAAAGTACGTTGCCTGCCCGGTTAAATGCAAACCGGCCACTAGTGGGGTTAACCGTTTTTCCGGCGCCTGCGTATCGACCTTATTGCGTATTGGTTGCTAAAGCCCTAACTTAACTTTCGTTGCGGCCGTATGGCCCCGCTCCGGGGGCGCCCTGGTACCCTCGCGCATCTCCGTTCTCCCCTGCCAAATACCCGCCCCATGTTCGGTTTTTTTGAAAATGAGCAGACCAGAAAAGTTAAAAGCCACCTAGTAAACCTGGCCGCGCTGGCCAAGGCCGACGGGCATATCGACGAGCGGGAAATGAACTTCATTGTGGCTGTGGGCCGCAAAAGTGGCATGCGTGCCGGCGAAGTGCGCGCTCTGGTAGGCAATGCCAGCGCCCATGATATGCTGCTGCCCGACAACGACTCGGAGCGCTTCGACCAGATTTTCGACCTCGTGGATATGATGCTGGCTGACGGCGTGGTAGACGACACCGAAATGCGCTTCTGCATCGATATGGCCCAGCGCCTGGGCTTTGCCCCCAATATTGTAGCCGGCCTGGTGCGTAGCATCTCGCAGGGCGTGCGCGACGGCCTGCCCCGCGAACGAGTCAAATCCGAAGCCATGGCACTGTTGAGCAATTAAAAATCAAAAGCGAAGAGTAAGAAATGCCGTTGAACGTCCCGTTATGGGCTCGTCCAACGGCATTTTTAATTATTTACTTTCAATTTTTAATTGCCCTAAGTAGCCCCGCGCAGGCCTCGTCAATCTGCTCCAGCGTGATGGTCAGGGGCGGGGCAATGCGCATGGAGTTGTCGCAGAACAGGAACCAGTCGGTGAGCAGGTGCTGCTCCCAGAGGGCGCGGTCGATGAGCGGCTTGAGCACGTCGAACGAGTCAAACTCGACGGCCATCAGCAGCCCGCAGTTGCGCACCTCACGAATTAACGGATGCCGCAACTGCTCGCGAAAACGCGTCGCTTTGGCGGCCACGCCGGCCAGCAGGTTTTCTTCCTGAATAACCTGTAGCGTGGCCAGCGAGGCCGCGCACGATACCGGATGGCCCCCAAACGTGGTGCAGTGGCCCAGAATAGGGTCGGTCTTGAAGCCGGCCATGATATGCTGGGGCGCAATAAAGGCCCCAATAGGCATACCGCCGCCCATGCCCTTAGCCGTGAGCAGAATATCGGGCTCGATGCCGAACTGCTCGAAGGCCCAGAACGTGCCCGTGCGCCCGAAACCGCACTGAATCTCGTCCAGAATGAGCAATGCACCCACTTCGGTGCAGCGTTGGCGCAGGGCCGGCAGGTAGCCGGGGGCCGGCACGCGCACGCCTGCCTCGCCCTGTACGGTTTCAATCACCACGGCCGCCGTGTGCCCGGTTATGAGCTGCAGGTCGTCGAAGTTGTTGTGGCGGATGTGGCGCACGTCGGGCAGCAGGGGCCGGAAGGCGTTCTTGAAGCCCTCGGAGCCGGTGATGCTGAGGGCGCCGTGGGTTGAGCCGTGGTAAGCGTTGTGGCAGCTTACCAAGCCGGTGCGGCCGGTATGGCGCTTGGCCAGCTTCAAAGCTCCCTCCACGGCCTCGGTGCCCGAGTTGGTGAAGTACACGTTGTCGAGATGGGCGGGTAGCGTGGCGGTGAGGGCCTGAGCCAGCCGGGCCGGTGGGGCCTGCACCACTTCGCCGTACACCATCAGGTGCAGGTACTTATCGAGCTGCTCGTGGATGGCGGCCAGCACCCGTGGGTGGCGGTGGCCCACGTTGCTGACGCCGATACCGGCAATCAGGTCGAGGTAGCGCGTGCCGTCGGGGGCGTACATGTACACGCCTTCGGCCCGCTCAATTTCCAGCAGCAGCGGAAAGTCGGAGGTCTGGGCTTGATGGCGCAGGAAAAGCTGGCGAGGAGTAAGCATGGCGCAAAGGTACGCCTAGGCGCCCACGCAAAAGCCAGCCGCTGCGCATGGTGGCGCGAAACGGCTGGCTTTTGCGTGGGCGCCCGAGTGGTTAGGCGTGGGTGGTTAGTCGTCGGTGCCGCCGGCCGGGCCCCGGGGGTTGGTGCGGTCGGCTACGCGCTTGAGCACTTCGCGGGTGAACTGGCGCTCGGCCAGAAACAAGGCCGCCACCTGCCGCACGCTGATAACGCGCTGGAATTTATCGAAGTAGTCTTTTTCGAGTTCGATATCCTGCTGGCGGAGCTTGAACGACTGGTTGAAATTGTCACGTAGCTGCTGGTCGCTTAAGGCGTCGGTCTGGCTGGGGCGTAGTTGGCGCAGGCGCTGGTTGAGGTCGCGGCGCTTGCCCGTGAACTCGTTGTAGACGGGCCAGAACTTCTGGGCTTGATCGGGGGTGAGCGCGACTCTTTGGGTGATATAGGCCACGCGGGCATTTTCGAGCTGGCTCAGCCGCTCCGGCCGCTGGCCCCCGCCGCCGCGTTGGGCAACGGCCTCGGGCAGCAGGCCGGCCATTAGCAGGCTCAGCAGCAACAGGGTGCGAAACAGGTAGTTCATAGGAATAAAGGGAAGGCGAAAAAAAGAAAAAGCGGCGTTTACAAATAGCTCTCGTCGGCGGATTGCTGGTCGAGCAGCTCGCGCAACTCGGTGGGCGAAGCCTGCCAGTAGGTGCTGGCGGGCGTGGCGCTGGCGGTGCCGGGCACCTCGGCTAAATCGAGTAGGGTGATGCGCTGGTCGGTGGTGAGCAGGTAATTGAGCAGCTGCTCCTGCGGCACGCGGGCCAGCGCATCGGGGCTGGTGGCAGTTAGCGGCGCGGCCGGGGTTAGCCAGAACGCGGCCGCAAAACCGCCCAGCACCACCGTAGAGGCCAAAGCGGTGCGTACCGGAGCCGTGAGAGACGCCAGCCAGCGCCAAGCAGGCGCGGTGGCGGCCGGTGCCGGCTGCACCCGCTGCATCACCCGCATCGGCAGCTGCTCGAAGTAACGCTCGGGCGGCGGGGCCAACGTGGGCCGGGGGCGGCTGCGGCGGTGTTCATCCAGATTAAAAGGCGTGTTCATAGTGCTTAGAGGAGGTCGCGGGCAATAGGTTTAAATCACAGATGTTACAGATGGTGCAGATGAAAAGGATTCGTTCTCAATCACAGATGGTGCAGATGAAAAGGATTCGTTCTTAATCACATATGGTGCAGATGTAAAGATTCGTGCTTGAGCTTTTATCCGCCGCCAGAAAGAATCTTTTTCATCTGCACCATCTGTAACATCTGTGATTAAGTCTGCAACATCTGTGCTTCTACTTTTTTTACGGCGTGGTGGTAAGAGGCTTTCAGGGCCCCGACGCTGGTGCCGGTTACTTCGGCCATCTGCTCGTAAGGCATCTCGTCGTAGTAACGCAGGTTGAAGACCAGCCGCTGCTTGTCGGGTAGCGTGAGGATGGCTTTTTGCAGCTTCAGCTCAATTTCGTCGCCGGCCAGGCTCTCATCGGCTTCGAGCTGGGCGCTGAGCTCGGCCGTGACGTCGTTGAGAGGCAGCAGAAACTTGTGGCGCTTGCTTTTGAGCCAGGTCAGGCACTCGTTGGTGGCGATGCGGTAAATCCAGGTGTAGAGCGAAGCATCCTGCCGGAAGCCGTCGAGGTGGTTCCACACCTTGATGAATACGTCCTGGGTCAGGTCGTCGGCATCGTCGTGATTGATGACCATTTTGCGCACGTGCCAATATACCTGGCGCTGGTATTTGCGCACAAGCTGGTTGAAGGCCACATTGCGGGCGGCCGGGTCGCGGAACTTGGCAAGTATCTCCTGGTCTTCCAAAGGGCGCAGAGGAGCGGGTGGGATAAGGGCGAATTCGGCGGGTTAGAGGCCACGACGGCCACAGGGTTTAATATGGTGGCGTAGAAAATGGTAGAACGTAGCCCGCCTCGGCCCCATCTACCGTTTCGTCGAGTAGGAAAAGCCCACCGTAATGCTGGTGTTTTCGGGCACTTTACCCTCGCTGAACTGCGAGTCGTAGGTGTAGTTGTAGGCGAAGGTGACGGCCAGGTTGTTGATGAGCTTGAGGGCGGCCGACGATACGTTGCTGAAGCGGAAGTTGCTGAATTTCTCCAGGGAAGGCTGGTAGAGCGTGGTGGAGTTGAACGTAAGGTTTTTGTAGGAGTACACTATTTTCAGGCGGGTCGAGTTGCGGGCCGTTACCACGCTGCGGCCGTCGAGGAAGTTGGTTTGCTCGCGGATGAGGAGGTTGCTTACGGCCAGTTCGCGGCCCAGCGAATCGGAGTAGAAGGCCCAGCCCGGGCCGGCGCCCAGCTGCACCCGCCGCGTAATGCCGCGCAGGTTGCTGCGCTCGAAACCGCCCAGCGCGTACGCCCGGAAACGGCCCCGCCAGTAGTAGGGCGTGGTGTTGATCAGTAACTCACGCTCCTGCAGCAGCCCGTTTTGCTTGCCGTAGGCGAAGCGGCCGTTGAGCGGCAGGCCGAAATGCTGGCCCCGGCTGATGGTAATATCCTGGGTGGTGGAGAGCAGCGTCCGGTTTACGCCGCCGCTGCTGTAGGCGCCCGTCAACTGGCCTGCGTACACAATGAGCACCGTGTCGGCCGGTGGCTGGCTTTGGGCGCGGCCGGGCAAAATCAGCCCCAGCAGCAAGGCAATTGATAGGAGGTAGGGTTTGAGCATAGGCTTAGAATAGCAGCAGGAGGGCCGTCAGCGCCGGCTTCAGGGCGCATAGCCGGTTTAAGGGCGGCCACGGAACCTCCGGGGGGCAAAGGTAGGGGCCGCTAAGCGGAACGATTGGTCGATGAAAACAATGGGGCGGTTTAAACCGGGCCGCTGGCCGGGCCAAAGCAATGGGCTTTTCCCTATCATTACTTTCCAAACTCAACCTTCCGGCGGCTGGCAGCCGCAAGCTGTTCTTTTTATGACCATTCGCTTCGCGCTTTGTGCGCTGCTTATGTGGGCAAGCGCGCTGCTGCCGGCCAGCGCCCAGGTGATTCCGCTACCCATGAAACAGGCCCCGACGGGCCCGAAGGCCGATATCAGCGCCCCCGCCCCAACCAGGGCCCAGGATTCGACCCGTTCCGAAGACCTGGTGACCGATACCAAGGTACTACGCCGCATCGACTCGATGCGGCGGGCCAACACCAGCCGCCTGGAGGAAATCCAGACGGAGCTGCTGACGCTTAACAGCACCTCGGCCGACAAGCGCCGCGAGCGGGAGCTGGTAGCCGAGCTGGGCACCCTGCGCCAGGTCGATTCGCTGCGCAAGGCCCGCTCGCGCCGCTACATCGACTCGCTGAAGGTGAATGCCAAAGGCTTCCCGGTGGCCCCGCACAACGACACGCTGTTTTACGTGTACACCCGGCTCGGACCGTTCTCGCCCCAGGAGCGGGCCCAGCTCACGGAGGAAAAAATCAAGCGCCTCGAAAAGGCCGTCTTTTTCAGTCCCGACTCGTTGCGCATCTACCCTTCGGAGCAGAGCACCGACCTGATGTACGGCGAGCAGGTGTTGCAGAGCATCAGCGAAAACGACGCGCTCTGGCACAACGTGAGCCGCGATTCGCTGGCCCGCCTGCACCGGCAGCGCATCATCACGGCCGTGCAGGAGTACAAGGAGCAGAACAGCCTGCTCAACATCGCCAAGGAAATTGGCCTGACGCTGCTCGTGCTCATCGTGCTGTACTTCACGGTGCGCTACATCATCAAGTTTTTTAGCTGGGTGCGACTCAAGCTGGTAGCCAAGGAAGGCACCTGGTTTAAGGGAATCAAGTTTGGTAACTACGAGTTTTTCAACGAGCAGCGCCAGCTGAGCGCCGTGCTGCTGCTGGTTACGGTGCTGAAGTGGGTGGTGGTGCTGCTGGCCATCTACCTGGTGCTGCCGGTGGTGTTCAGTATCTTCCCCGGCACCCAGGATATTGCCGATACGCTGCTGGGCTACGTTTTCAACCCGCTCCGGCGCATTGCGCTGGCCTTCTGGAACTACCTGCCCAACCTGTTCACCATCGTCGTGATTGTGACGGTGTTCCGCTACGTGCTCAAGGCAGTTTATTCGATCAAGGAGGAAATCCGGGCCGGCAACCTGACCATCGACGGCTTCTACCCCGACTGGGCCAACCCCACCTACCAGATTGTGCGGGTGCTGGTGTGGGCTTTCGCCCTGATTGTGATTTTCCCCTACCTGCCGGGTTCCGATTCACCGGTGTTTCAGGGCGTGTCGGTGTTTCTGGGCTTCCTGTTCACGTTCGGCTCGGCTGGCTCGCTCTCCAACATCGTGGCCGGATTGGTGCTCACCTACATGCGGGCCTACAAGCTGGGCGACCGGGTGAGAATCGGCGACGTAACGGGCGACATCGTGGAGAAAACCCTGCTCGTTACCCGCATCCGCACCATCAAAAACGAGGAAATCACGATTCCCAATTCCTCGGTGATGAGCTCCTACACCACCAATTACTCCACCGTAGCGCCCACGCTGGGCCTGATTATGCACACCGGCGTCACCATCGGCTACGATGTGCCCTGGCCGCAGGTGCACCAGCTGCTGCTGGCCGCCGTCGTAGATGCCGACGTGCTGACCGACCCCGCCCCGTTCATACTCCAGACCAGCCTCGACAACTGGTATGTGGCCTACGAGCTCAACTTCTGTACCCACGCCGCCAACCGGCAGGCCGGCATCTACTCACGCATCCACCAAAACATCCAAGACCGCTTCAATGAGGCCGGCGTCGAAATCATGTCGCCCCACTACCGCGCCATGCGCGACGGCAGCCAGACCACCATCCCCACCAGCTACCTGCCCAAAGACTACGAGGCCCCCAAGTTTCGGGTCGACAACTCGGACGGGCAGTCGCAGCAATAGCGCCAGCCGCCGGAGTGGCTTACAGCGCCACCAAAACGTCTCACAACTTTACTAACATGGAAACAATCGGCCGAATATTCTTTAAAGACAACCCATATCCGTTGGGCCACAAAGTCAAAGAGTTTGTCTGGAGCGGACACCTCGACCCGGAGAAGGGCCTGCTCTTCGATTTTCACCTGGAAACCGAATATTACGATGCTGAGGACGATTCGGACGACGTTGGAGAACCGGAGTCAGATTGGCAGGCTAAGGGTGTGTGGAACAACTATCACAGGTGCACGCTCTCTTCTACCGAGTGGCATTCCGGCGGCATTGTAGTCGGAACTCCGGATGAGCCATTCTCCTTCGCCGCGCTAACCGAACGGGTGCTGGTAGGCGATGCGCTACCGCTTGACGAAGACTTTGACCGGGAAGAGGCGGCCTGCTACATCTACCTACTGGGGCACGACAGCTGTGCCGACCACCGGATAGCTTTTACCAAAGGACAAGCGGCCGGTACTTACGATATCTATTGGACCGGCAAGACTGTCATGGATTTGGATGACTTGGACTACGAGGAGTACGGCCACGATTTTGAAGCCCGCCTGACCAACGTCCGGTTCGCGGGCTTCAGCTTGGCGAGCAAGTTGGATGAGAGGGAGAACAAGGAGCTATTTGAGGACTGCGTGCTCGAACCCGCTTTATTCCGGCTGGTAGAAGACAAGTTTATTTCAGTCGATCAATACACATAAAATTAGATGCGCCAGCTGCATAGCGTAGTTTTAGGACTTGTAATAGCAGGTCTTCCGGACATAGTTTAGGCCCAGAAGCAACTGAACGTCGACAGCATCCGGACTGTGGAAACGCGGTGGGTTAATGAAGATACTGAAGCAGAAGTAGATTGAGGCCTTGGTAAAAGGCTTCGTATTTACCGTGCAGCCGCGTGTGCGCTTCAGGTGGGTTGAGTAGCACTCTAGCAACTCTACAAATAGGCTTGAGAGGGTGGGGGCCTGTATGGTTCATTTTCTGTTTCAGGAAGCCACGAAGCACTGCAAGAGTTGCTCGGTGGTTGCCCATCCTATGTAAACCGTTTGGTATGAATTACTCAGAAGAATTTCTGACGCAACTGGCTCAAGAGGAGGTGAGCGGTGATTTCCCACCATTTAGTAGCGGTTCTATTTCCCAAGTCAAAAAGTACATAAAGACTATAATCGGGCGAATTAAGGACGATTATCAGTTGGTAGTAGAGCCAGACTTTAGTTATCATGGCAGCGGGTATGGCTCCTATATTTCGGTGCTAGTCGCTAAAAAAGAAGCTGGTAAGCCAGCAAAATTACTTAGCGGCACCCCAGTAAATGACACTACCAATGGCCTGCTACTTTATATTTCCAACTTGGTGCCGTATTGGTATTATGGCGACTCCGGGCAGTGGGAAATATTGAGTGATGGAAAAGTAACGAGCAGCTTGTCGGGTTTCCTTCGGCCAGAAAGCATCCACGAAGTCGACGATACGCTCTGGCGTAGAGAGCTGGCTGGTATCAAAGCTATATTCGAGCAGTACCGCTACAGCCTGCTAACTGAGCAGGAACTGCAGCCACTAATCGATTTCGACATTCCCCTCAAAGCAGCGCTGGTCAGCAAACCCTATCAGGTGTTCGACTACTTCTTCCACTGGACGGATTGAACGCTAAACTGCCCCGGCCGCAACGTGTGCGACCGGGGCAGTTGGGTGTTTTTTAGGTTAGGGCGAAACCTACTTCCGGCGGGCCATCACCTTCTCCACGGCGGCCACAATGGCGGCTTCGTTGAGCTTATACTTTTCCATTAGCTGGTCGGGCGTGCCCGATTCGCCGAACGAGTCGTTGACGGCCACCATTTCCAGGGGCAGGGGCTCCTCGCGGGCCAGCAGTTGGGCGATGGAGTCGCCGAGGCCGCCGTTCATCTGGTGCTCCTCGGCCGTTACCACGCAACGCGTTTTGCGGGCCGATTCCAGAATCATCCGGGCATCGAGCGGCTTGATGGTGTGGATGTTGATGATTTCGGCGTTGATGCCCTTGTCGGCCAGCAGCTTGCCGGCCAGGATGGCCTTCCAAACCAGGTGGCCGGTGGCGAAGATGCTCACGTCGGCACCTTCATTGAGCATAACGCCCTTGCCGATTTCAAACTGCTGGTCGGCGGGGGTGAAGTTGGGAACCACCGGCCGGCCGAAGCGCAGGTACACGGGCCCCTCGTAGTCGGCAATGGCCAGCGTGGCGGCCTTGGTCTGGTTGTAGTCGCAGGGGTTGATGACGGTCATGTGGGGCAGCATTTTCATCAGCCCGATGTCCTCCAGAATCTGGTGGGTGGCGCCGTCTTCGCCCAGCGTGAGGCCGGCGTGGGAAGCACAGATTTTCACGTTTTTGCCCGAGTAGGCAATGCTCTGCCGAATCTGGTCGTACACGCGGCCGGTGCTGAAGTTGGCAAACGTGCCGGTGAAGGGGATCTTGCCGCCAATAGTGAGGCCGGCCGCCAGACCCATCATGTTGGCCTCAGCAATGCCCACTTGGAAGAACCGCTCGGGGAAGTCCTTCACGAAGGCATCCATTTTAAGCGAGCCAATGAGGTCGGCGCACAGGGCCACCACGTTGGGGTTGGTTCTGCCCAGCTCGTGCAGGCCGGCGCCAAAGCCGCTGCGGGTATCCTTCGATTCGGTGTAAGGAAAGTCTTTCATTTTATGGGATGTTGGGGACTTAAAGTCTGGAATTCGTTGGTTGAAGGAACGTCATGCTGAGCTTGCCGAAGCATCTCTACCTCTGACTAATCAATGTAGAGCAATGAAGCGGTAGAGATGCTTCGACAACCTCAGCATGACGTTCTGTTATAATGTTCTTCATCGTCCGAACAGGCTAACCGAGCTGGTTTGGCCCGAGCGGATGGTGAAGTTGCGTACGTCGGTGAAGCGGCTGCCGGTGGCGGTGGCGGTGCGGAAGACGAGGCGGTAAGCGCCCGGCTGCATCGGCAGGTTGAGTTTGCTGCTGCCGCCGCTGGGCAGGTCGTACACCCACGTTTGTTCCCCGTCGGAGCCGAGCTGGTAGATGCTGCCGTAGCCTTTGTAGTCGGAGATGATGTTGAGGATGCCGGGCGCGTCGTAGGTAACGGCCGTTTCCTGGCCCTGCTTCACGCTGATGCGGCGTAGCTGCCGCGGCAGGGTCAGCAGCTCCACTTCATAGTCGCCGGCCAGTAGCTTCTGGCGGTTGCCGAAGGGCAGGGCCAGTACGGTTTCGGGGTTGCCGCGGGCCCGTACTACGGCCTGCACCCGGCCGTAGGGGTTGGGCGAAAGATTGGGATTCTGCAGCCGCAGCGTGCCCTGGGGTGTTTTGTAGGTGAGCACGTTGGCCCGGCCCGGCTTGATGGCCAGGTTGGCCGCCACTACCGGCGGCACCGTGTTTATGGTCAAGTCGTAGCTCTGCAGCGCATCAATGTCGAGGGCGTCAGGCTGGCCCTGGGCGTCGCGGTAGTGCACGTAGTTGTACTCGGGCTGGCCCGTGACGTTATTGGTAAACGTCAGGTTCACATCCGTTTCTACCGGCCGGCCCCGCTCGTCGGTCAGGTTCACGGCCACGGTGGTTTTGGCCAGCGTCTGGGCTACTACGTCGTTGAGGATGGTGCGGAAGGTGCTCACATCGGCCGCGTTGTAGTAGGTGCCCAGGCACTCCAACTGCTTGCCAAACTCCCGCTCGGCCCCAATCCCAATCACGAAGGGCTTCAGAAAAACCCGTTTGCGCTGCAACGCCAGCGAAGTCGCGCACGGGTCGCCTTTACACGATTCAAGGCCGTCGGTAATCAGAATCAGCACGTTGCGGCTTTGCTTGTCGGCCGGAAAATCATTGGCCGACTGCAAGAGTGAGTAGGTGATGGGCGTGTTGCCACGGGGCTGAATGGTTTTGAGCCGGGACTTGATGGCGGCCGCATTTTTAGGCGCAAATGGCACTTCGAGCCGCGAGTCCTCGCAGTTGTTCTCCTTGTTGTCGTACTGATGGCCGTAGGCGCGCAACGCCAGTTCCAGGTTTGGGTAGGTGTTGAGCGAATCCACCATTTTCGACAGCAGCCGCTTGGCCACGTCCCAGCGCTGCGCACCCTCCCAGGGTGCCCGCATTGAGCCCGAGGCATCGAGCAGAAACAGGATGCGGGTGGTGCGCGGCGGGGTAGGGGCAGCGTTCTGGGCACGGGCGTTACCGGGCAGCAGCACTGCCAGCAACAACCCCAGAAACGCCAGCCACTGCCGCATGTTTGGATGAGTGATGTGAAGCAAGTTATAGCACGACGTAGGGGCGGGGCTTGTCCCCGCCCGCCTTATGCAACGTTTCCACGATTCCGCTCAACGCTAGTCGTTTAACGGCGAGCGGGGACAAGCCCCGCCCCTACGTCGTGCTGCATGTAATCTTGAGCCGTTCTAATAATCCGAGGCCTTTTCCACCTCCAGCTGCAGCAGGGCCGTGGCCAGCTGATCGTCGTTGGGCGCTACGCCGTGCCACTTGTGCGAGCCCATCATGAAGTCGATGCCGAAGCCCATTTCGGTATCCATGAGCACCATCACTGGCACACCCTGGCCGAGTAGACTCTGGGCTTCTTCGATGGTAGGGAGCAGGGTTTCGAACTGGTTGCCGTCGGTTTCGAGCACGCGCCAGCCGAAAGCTTCGAACTTGGCGCGCAGGTCGCCGAGGCCGCCGATTTTGTCGGTCGGGCCGTCAATCTGCTGGCCGTTGCGGTCGACGAAGGCAATCAGGTTATCCACTTTGTGGTGGGGCGCATAGAGGGCAGCCTCCCAAATCTGGCCTTCCTGCAGCTCGCCGTCGCCCATGAGCACGAATACCGTGCTGTTGTCGCCGTTGAGCTTTTTGGCCTGGGCCGCGCCGGTAGCCACGCTCAGGCCCTGGCCCAGCGAGCCGGAGGCAATGCGGATGCCGGGCAGGTGCTCATGCGTGGCGGGGTGGCCCTGCAAACGCGAGTTCAGCTTGCGGAAAGTAGCCAGTTCGCTCACCGGGAAATAGCCCGACCGGGCCAGCACCGAGTAGAACACCGGCGAAATATGGCCGTTCGACAGAAAGAATAAATCCTGGCCGATACCGTCCATGTCGAAGGGCTCGGGCGTGTGCTTCATCACCTTGAAATACAGCGACACCAGCAGCTCGGTGCAGCCCAGCGAGCCGCCGGGGTGGCCCGAATTCACGGCGTGCACCATGCGCACAATGTCGCGCCGGACCTGGGCGGCAATCTGCTTCAGCTCGGCTACCGACTTGGTGGCTTCGGGGGCGTGGGTTTTGGAAGTGGTGGACTGGGCCATGCGAATTGTAGGGGTTGATAGGAAAGCAAAGGTACGCCTCCTAGGCCGGGCAGCCAGCGGGCCGCAGACCGAAACGGCGCCGTAAAAGGGAGGCAAAAGGGATGTAAAAAAGCCCCGCCGAAGTGGCGGGGCTCCTGTGGAAGCTACAGCAGCTGCGCCGCGTGGTTCTTGGTTTCGACTTTGGTGATGACCCGCTCAACTTTTCCTTCTTCGTCGATCAGGAAAGTGTAGCGCATGGTGCCCATGTACTTGCGGCCGTACATCGATTTCTCCTGCCACACGCCATAGTCCTGCACCAGCTTCTTGTCCTCGTCCACCAGCAGCGGGAAAGGCAGTTCGTGCTTGGCAATAAATTTTTGGTGCGACTTAGCCGAATCGATACTTACGCCGAGTACCTGCACGCCGGCCGCCAGCAGCTGCTGGTAGTTGTCGCGCAGGTTGCAGGCCTGGGTGGTGCAGCCGCTGGTGTCGTCTTTGGGATAGAAGTAGAGGGCGACTTTGCGGCCCCGGTAATCGGCAAGGCGGTGCATATTGCCATTCTGGTCGGGCGCTTCGAAGGCCGGAGCCGTTTCGCCTGCTTGAGGTACTGCCATGCCGCGAAGATAGAAGGTTGACGGGAGATAGGAAAATTGGCGGCGGCAGTAATGGAACGCGACGCTACGGCTTGCTGGCAACCGGCTGCGGAGTGAAAAGCATGTTTTTTACCGGAAAGCCCAGCTCCCGGCCCTTGGCCAGCAGCTGCTCGCGGATGGTCAGTGGCAGATGCGGCATGCGGCTGAGAATCCAGAGCGTTTCGCGGTCGGGCGAGCCTACCAGCGCGTATTGGTAGCTGGCTTCGTCGAGGGCCAGAATCCAATAATCACCTGTGAAGGGCCAGAAGAACTGCACTTTGAGCTTGGAGTTGGTGGGGTCGGTGGCCCAGGCGGTGGCCGTAGCCGTGGTTACGGGGCCGCCGATGCTGCCCTGGTGGCAGGTGTTGCGCACGCCCACTTTACCATCAAGACGTACGTTGTACTCGGCCGTTACGTGCTGGCAGCCCTTCTCGAAGCGCACGGGCAGCCGGGCAATTTCGTACCACAGCCCGGCGTACCGCTTCAGGTCGACGTGGGTCACGGTGGGCAGGTTCGGGTGCGCTTTGCGGCGTGAGTAGGCGTAAGCGGCCACGCCGGCCGTTACCACGGCCGCGGCGGCTCCAAGCAGTACCGGCTGGCGGCGTTTGAGCAGGTTGTTTGGCATCTTATAGAAGGATTGGATGAGCTTACCTGTACGCGCCCTGGCCGGTAAGGGTGTAGCGACTGTAGCGCGAAGCTCAGCTTTGCGCTACATTGAACATAATCGTTTAGAAGTCAGCAACGACACGCGAAGCTGGAGCTTCGCGCTACAGGCGCTACAGCACCACGTTGATAACCGTTTCGTTGCCAGCTTGGTCGGTGAGGCGCAACGTGGCGGGGCCGCGCAGGGGTGGGCCCAGCGTGTCGGCGCGTTCGGTGAAGAGCGTGGCGTTCTTGTGCTCGTAGCGCAGCATCCGGAACTGCCCGTTCACTTCCAGCCGGTAGCTGGCCAGGCCCGAAAGGTCGTCGCCCACCTTGAACACTACCCCGCCGGCGCCCTTGCTCAGCAGCCGGCCCGAAGGGGCAATGGTATCGGTAAGGACGCGGAACTGCCCGAAGCTCCGGATAGAGGCCGTGATGCTGGTGCTGTCGGGGCTCCACTTGCCGCCCACGTAGCCTTTGCCGCCCTTGGCCGTGATGCTGTAAATAGCCGAGCGGCGTCGGTCGGCCGGGGGCGTATCGGGCCGCAGCGTGAGGGCCAGGTTTTCGTAGAGTGGCGTGCGGGGCAGATGCACCGTCCAGAGGCCCTGCTTGTAGCTGGTTTGCAGGTACAGAGTGTCAAAGAGCGTTTTCGGCCCGAAGCCCAGCCCCATGTTGGCCGTGGCAAAGCTAAACTCGCGGCCCGCCGGAATCAGCGCCTCGCGGCTGAAGCGTTGAGTGAGGCGGCCGAAACGGATGGAATCGGGCCGTCCGGCGCGTAGGTCGTAGAGGTAGGTGCTCTGGCTCTGGTCAGTGTAGCTGGGGCGCAGCGTGAGGCGGCGGCCGCCGCGCAGCAGCGTTACGTCGCCGGCCACGGCGGCCGTGTCGGCCGAGCGGGTGGTGACCACCAACAGGTTGCGGCTCACGTCGTAGCTCAGAGCGGGGGTTTTCACGGCCGCCGAGCGGGTGTGGAAGTATCCTGGCGCTTCGCCCCGCAACACCAGCCGCAGCGGCGTGGTGTTGCCATACGAGTCGGCGAGGCGGATTTCCACGTTGTACACCTTGCCCGGCTCAACGGTCAGGCGGCCCTTGCCGGGGCCGGTGGTGTACATGCTCAGGTCGTTGCCGTCGTCCACGAACAGCTTCTCGAACTGCCGGCCTTGGGTGGCCCGCCACTCATAATCGACGTGGCGGTTTATCTGGCGCGAGCCATCGGGAAACGGCACGTCATCAATCGCATGCTGGTACACCTGCTGCCCGTTCACGAGCACGGTGGCCTTCTGAATTCCGTTCTTGTTCCACACCTTATCAAACCGGTCGAAGCCCTGCACGAGCAAACCCACTGAGCCGCTGGCGGCAATGGTGTCGGGCCAGGCGTAGCTGCCGTCGGCCAGGGGGGCCTTGGGCACGAACACGCGCTTGCCGAAGCGGCCTTCCACCCGCGCCGCAATGCCCAGCGCCTCCACCGCAAACGCCTGCACTATCGGGGCCACATGGTCCTGAATTTCGGTGAAGCCGCCCCACTGCAGCGGGTTCAATTGGTTGCCGGCTGCGGTGCGCACCTCCCAGTGCAGGTGCGGCCCCGCCGAGCCGCCCGTGTTGCCCGACAGGGCCACCACCTCGCCGCGCTGCACCGCAAACTGGCCGGGCTCAAAAAATAGCTCCAGGTCGTAGGTCTGCTTGGCGTACTGCTGGCGGCGCAGCTCCTCAGCCACAGGGCCTTTAAAGCTGTTGAGGTGGCCATACACCGTTGTCAGGCCGTTGGGGTGGGTGATGTAGAGCACGTTGCCGTAGCCGTAGCTGCTCTGCTTCATCCGCGACACGTACCCATCGGCCGCGGCGTACACCGGCAAATCCACCCGGCCGTCGGTTTTGATGTCGAGGCCGCCGTGGAAGTGGTTGGGCCGCAGCTCGCCCATGCTGCCCGACAGGAAGTTTTCCTGGCCGGGCTTGATGGGCAGCAGAAAGTAGCCCTTGGCCACCGCCGGAATGCCCGCCCGGCGGCCCGGCATCGCGGCCGTTTCGGCGGGCGTTTCGCTGGTAGCGGGGCCTGCGGCCTGCTCCGGGTTGGGGGCCGACTGCGGGCTCTGGCAGGCCGAGGGCTGCACGCCCATCAGCAGTAAAAACGGCAGCGCGAAGCTGAAATGAGCTTTTAGCTTAAAGCTGCTAGCTGTTAGCTTTTTCAAAACAGAACTTACTTGACAACGGAAGGGTAGGAGTTGCGCCGAACGATGTAGGGGTGGGGCTTGTGCCCGCCCGCCGTTGAACCGTGCAATTGAGCAGTAGATACATCCTGGCAACGCATCGTTTCGGCGGCGGGCGGGGACAAGCCCTGCCCCTACATCGTTTGGATTAGCGGGTTACTTAATGGCCAGGTCCAGCATTTTATCGTCGCCGATGAAGCCCGCGAGCTGGTCGCCGATTTGCACGGGGCCCACGCCGCTGGGCGTGCCGGTGAAAATCAGGTCGCCCATTTTCAGGGTGATGAAGCGCGAGATGTAGCTGATGATTTTGCTGAAGTCGTGCAGCATGAGGCCCGAGTTGCCCTGCTGGCGCACTTGCCCGTTCACTTCGAGTCGGAAGTCGATGTTGCCCAGGTCGGCGAAGTCGGCTACCAGCTTAAACGTCTGGGAGATGGGGGCCGAGCCGTCGAAGCCCTTGGCCAGCTCCCAGGGCAGGCCCTTGCTCTTGAGCTGGCTCTGCAGGTCGCGGGCCGTGAAGTCGATGCCCAGCCCGATGGCGTCGAAGTAGGTGGGCGCAAACTGCTCCTCGATATTCTTGCCGTTTTTGCACACCCGCAGCACCAGCTCAATCTCGTGGTGAATGTCCTGCGAGAAATCGGGCATGAAAAACGGCTGGTTACGCTGCAGCAGGGCCGTATCGGGCTTGGCAAAAATGACGGGCGCGCTGGGCGTTTCGTTCTGCAGTTCGGCAATATGCTCCGCGTAGTTGCGGCCGATGCACAGGATTTTCATAGGGAGAGGCTTGGAGGTTGTGGGGCGCGGGGCCGGCAGAATGTTCGGACAAAACCAGCTTTCATCCAACCACCTGCCAGGCCCAGGCCCCATCAGTCTCAAAAGTAACGGTAATTAACGGGGCTCTGGTACCAAAACGAGGAGGTTTTTAGTCGCGTGGGGCTAAATGCAAACATTTTGGCGGGTTGCTGACGTATAGCACCTCAGTTCAGGCTGCGTCTGGCCCGGGCTTCGGGGAAAGCGCAAGCGGCCGGTTTCTTCCCTCTCAACTGCATCAGCACATGTTTAAGAATATCGCCCTGGCTAGCTGCCTCTTCGTGGCAACGGCCTGCTCCACGGTTCCCATTACGGGCCGCCGCCAACTCAGCCTGGTGTCCGATACCGAAATGAACCAGATGGCCGCGCAGGAGTACCAGAAAGTATTGGCCAGTAGCCAGGTAGTGAGCAACGGCGCACAGGCAGCCATGGTGAAGCGCGTTGGCCAGCGTATCGAGCAGGCCGTTCAACAGTATTTCAGCCAGCAAAACCAGTCGCAACAGCTCGACGGCTATGCCTGGCAGTTCACCCTGATTGACGACAAGCAGGAAAACGCCTGGGCCATGCCCGGCGGCAAAACGGCGGTGTACACCGGCATCCTGCCCATCACGCAGGACGAAAACGGCTTGGCCGTAGTAATGGCGCACGAAATTGCCCACGCCGTAGCTAAGCACGGCTCCGAGCGCATGAGCCAGCAAATGGCCGCGCAGGGGCTGGGTGGGGTCCTATCGACGGCCGTTGGCCAGAACCCGACGGGAGTTCAGAACGCGTTTCTGTATGCCGTTGGGGCGGGCTCGCAATTGGGTATGCTGAGCTACGGCCGCAACCAGGAGTCAGAGGCCGACCGCCTGGGCCTCGTATTTATGGCCATGGCGGGCTACAACCCCGAGGGGGCCGTGGCGTTCTGGCAGCGCATGGAGGCGCGCGCCGGCCAGTCGGCCCAGCCCGAGTTCCTGTCTACGCACCCGTCCAATGGCACGCGCATTGCCGATATTCAGCAGCAATTGCCCGAGGCCCGCAAGTATTACAAACCCCGCTAACCCCACTGCTGACTATGCACACCGCAGTAGGGGCGTTGCCCATAGGCTCGCCGGTTACCTCGCCATATTGCCAACAAAATCGCTATTTCCCGTATCTTAAATGATGAATTCTTTCCTGCGTAACAGCGTTGCCGCCTGCCTGAGCGCCGCCCTATTGCTGGGTGGGCTGAGCGCCTGCGAAACCAGCAAACGCGGCTTCCCGGAGGTTAGCTCGCCTACCAACGACCCCGACGCGCTGAGCCGGCGGCAGATGGAAGCTACCAGCAAGCAGATTGCCCAGGTAGTAAACGACAAGGTAGATTACATGACGCCCAAGCAGGAGCTGGCCACCCGATTCACCCGGCAGTTCGGCGACGGTACATCCATCAATAAAACCATTAT
Organism: Hymenobacter lapidiphilus; assembly: GCF_003417065.2. GTDB lineage: Bacteria > Bacteroidota > Bacteroidia > Cytophagales > Hymenobacteraceae > Hymenobacter. The sequence continues at coordinate 23,024 of NZ_QVLT01000037.1, forward strand.
CCGCAAGGTCCAGGAAACGCCCAAAGACAAAGCCATCTACTACCTCGTGGGCCTGGGCCTGCGCGACGGCATGTTCCGGGCCATGGCCATTCCGCTGCTGACTTCGTCTAATAACAGCCTGTACCTGAGTTCCAACGCACCGCGTTACATTCTCACCAGCGTGGGCTGCACGTTCTGCTACTTCAACTTCGAGAGCAACGAAATCGTGGGTACCTCGTGCGAGGAAAACACCGGCGGCAGCCGCTGCGACCTGACGGTAGAGAACAACAATGCCTTCTTCGCCCGCTAAATATGCTTAGCCGCAAATGGCTCCTGCGCCTCTCGCTCACGGCCCTGGCCTTGCTCGTTACCACCGACCGGCGGCGGCCCCGACCCACTCCGCCGGCAAAGCCCGCCCCGGAGCCGGAAATCGAGCCCGATAAGCTTACCTGACCGTAATAAGCCCAGGCTTACCGTTGATTATTCGCCATGCAGCGCCGGCCGGTTGGTCGGCGCTGTTCTGTTTGTAGGCTCGTGAGTGACGAAGCAGGCCAAGAATGGAATTGGACCGACAGGTAGTCCATCAGGGCGAATCATTTTCTATGCCGGCGCCATTGTATTTCACTGCCGGCCACAACGGCGGGCCATGCGCGCAGCATTTCCCGCCCCAAAAACATGTAACGGCACGGTTTTCCCGTATTTTGCCACTTAAAGCCTGCTATCCTATGAAAATCTTCAAATCTGCCGACCTGATTCGTAAGAGCAAGTACATCAGCCGCGACCTGAGCTGGCTGCGCTTCAACTACCGGGTGCTCGACCAGGCCCGCGACACCAGTCGCTCGCTTTTCGACCGGCTGCGCTTTATGGCCATTACCAGCAGCAACCTCGACGAGTTCTTCATGATTCGGGTGGGCTCACTTTACAACTATATCGACTACGGCAAGGAGCGGGTGGACTACTCGGGGCTGCGCGAAATGCCCTTCCGGCGCAAGCTGCTCGATTTTGCCCATCGGTTCGTCAACGACCAGTCGATGACGTATGTGAACGATTTGAAGCCGCAGTTCGAAAAGCACGGCTTCAACGTGCTGGCTCTGAGCGACCTGACGGAGGTGGAGCTGAAAAAGGCCGACGGCTACTTCAAAAACACCGTGTTCCCGCTGCTCACGCCCATGGTGTACGACTCCTACCACGGCTTCCCGCTGATGATGAACCAGATGCTCATCTTCGGGGTAGTGACGCGCACGGGTTCGGGTGATATTGAGATGGAGAAGGGGCAGGAGCGGCTCACATTCGTGCAGATTCCGCAGAACCTGTCGCGCTTCTTCGAGCTGACGCGGCGCGACAAGGTGCTGTTCGTGCCCATTGAGGAAATCGTGCGGGCCAACCTGCCCAAGTTATTCCGCAACGTCGAGATTCTGTCGGCCGATATGTTCCGGATTACCCGCAACGGCGACTTCACGCTGGAAGAGTCGGACGACATTGACGCTAACTTCATCAAGGAGATTCAATCGGGCCTCAAAACCCGTAAAAAAGGCCGCGTGGTGCGCCTGGAAGTGGAGCCCAATGCCGCCGCGTTCCTGATGCAGGTACTGCGCGAACGGTGGAATATCGACAACGGTAACGTGTTCGTTATCAACTCGATGATTGATATGCGCGGCCTGCTGCAGATTCTGAAGCACCCCAATTTCCGGGGCAAGGGCTTTAAGCAGCCGGCCCCGGTGCCGCCCATCACGCTGCCCGAAACGGTGGAGGAAAACCTGTTTGACTACCTCAAGCACCAGGATGTGCTGCTGCACCATCCCTACAACAGCATCGACCCGGTGGTGCGGCTGCTGGAACAGGCGGCAGAGGACCCGCACGTACTGGGCATCAAGCAGACCATTTACCGCCTCGCCGACGACTCGCGGGTAACGGCCGCGCTGCTCAAGGCGGCCGAAAATGGCAAACACGTATCGGTGCTGTTCGAGGTGAAGGCGCGGTTTGATGAGGAGCGCAACATCCGGGAGGGCGCGCGGCTCGAAAAGGCCGGCTGCTTCGTGATTTACGGGGTCAGCAAGTTCAAGACCCACACCAAGATGCTCATGATTATCCGCCGCGAAGGCGAGAAAGTGACGCGCTACGTGCACCTGGGCACCGGCAACTACAACGAGCAGACCTCGCGCATCTACACCGATGTGAGCCTGCTCACGACCGACGAAGTGTATGGCCACGACGTGTCGGAATTCTTCAACGTGATAACCGGCCACAGCCAGCCCGACGAATACGAATACCTGATTACGGCCCCCAAAGACATGCGCCAGCAGTTGGTGTGCCTGATTCGGGAAGAGGTAAAGAACGCCAAGAAAGGCCTGCCCAGCGGCATCGTGATGAAGATGAACTCGCTGGAAGACAAGGAGATGATTGACGAGTTCTACAAGGCCAGCAAGGCCGGCGTGCCCATCCGGTTTATCGTGCGTGGCATCTGCTGCCTGCGCCCGGGCCGGGCGGGCCTGAGCGAGAACATCGAGGTGCGCAGCATTGTAGGCGACTATCTGGAGCACGCCCGGCTGTTCTATTTCCACCAGGCTGGCAACCCCAAAGTGTACGCCGGCTCGGCCGATATGATGGTACGCTCCTTCGAGCGGCGGCTGGAGGCGTTGTTTCTGCTGGCCAACCCCCAGATCAAGCGCGAGGCCATCAACATCCTCTACTACAACCTGCTCGACAACCAGAACACCTACGTGATGCGCGAAGACGGCGCCTACGTGCGCCGCACGCCGCAGGAAGACGAGCCCGTTTCCAACCTGCACAAGGAGTTCTACAGCCGCAGCTTCACGGTTATGCCCGAAGAGGCACTCTACGATGACTGGCTTTCGGTGGCCAATATCCGGGCCTCTTCCGAGGATGCCAATGCCCAGCCCAAGGAGGCGGTAGTAGTCATTACCTCCGAAATGCTGCCTCCCGCGTCCGGCAAAACTGCGCCCGAAACTGTGCCTCGCCAGAAGGAGGTTCCGATGAGCGCCAACGTCGACTACGACGCCCAGGAAGAGGCCGACCTGGCGTAAATTTTATTGCGCAGATAAGAGAAGTAAGATAGAACGTCATTCAGAGCGAAGCGAAGAATCTCGCTCGGGGCTCGTTGAACAACAGCTTTGCAACGTCAGCACGCGAGATTCTTCGCTTCGCTCTGAATGACGTTCTATCTCATCTTTGGCTATCAACTGTCGCTACTCCGTTTCGGTAGGCCGGCTCTGGATGGTGGTAGTAGGGCCGCCGGGGCGGTGGTCGTCGCGGGCGCGGAACTCCTCGAAGTGCTCCTCAAACAGGGTCTGCAGCATACCGTCCTTGAGGCCAATATCGGGCACGAACATGTGCTGCACATCGGCCCATTCCATGGCCGAGAGGTAAATGTGGCCGGCCGGCACAATAACGTCGGCGCGGTCGGGGTTGAGCAGGGCCACGTTCACGCGCTCATCCATGCTCATATTAGTGATGCGCTCCAGCAGGTCGGCAATACGCTGGCGGGTTACGGGCTTGTCCAGGGGGGTGCCGGCCTGGGCCATGCTGTAGATTTTGTTGATGTTGCCGCCCGTGCCGATGGCCCGCGTGACGTGGTAGCGCCGGGCGTTTTCGCGCACCCAGTCTTCCATACGCTGCCAGGTTTCACGCATGGCCTCGGTGCTCAGGCCGGCTTCTTCCTGTTGCATGCGCCTGATGCTGCCCACTTCGAACGACTGCGAAGCCACTTTGCGGCGGTTGTGGTAAATGTTGAACTCGGTGCTGCCGCCGCGACGTCGATGTGCAGGTAGTGCTTGTTGTCTTCGAGCAGGTGCTCGATTACGCGATTGATGTAGAGGGCCTCGGCCTGGCCGTCAATCACGTTCACCAGCATGCCCAGCTTCTGCTGGATGAGGGCCACCACTTCGGGGCCGTTCTGGGCAGTACGCATGGCCGAGGTAGCGCAGATGAGGTAGTGGTTGGGCGCCACATCGTGCACTTCCATCAGCAGGCGCAGCGCGTGCAGGAACTTGATAAACTTCGCCTGCTTGGCCTCTGAAATACGGCCGGTGGCAAACACGTCTTCGCCCAGCCGCAACGGATAGCGAATATACTCGACCCGCTTCAGCCGGTATCGGTCTTCGTGGTGCAGCACGGCCGAAATCTGGCAGCGCACGGCGTTCGACCCAATATCAATAGCGGCTAACTTGAGGAGAGGAAAGTGCATGGGCAAATATAAGAGGGCATTCAGCTAACCCAAGTTACGGAGGACGGAGTAAGGGCGGGGCCTGCCCCCGCCCGCCTTTAACACGTGCTTTGCGGCACCTTAGAACAGCTGTTCAATACATTGTTCTGACGGCGGTATAGGGGCAAGTCCCGCCCCTATACCGCCCTCTGCAACAGCTATCAGGCGCTACTTATCAATGCGAAAACCCAAACCGAACTGGAGCAGGTTGTTTTCCACCGATTTCTGATAGGAAACTGAGAAGGCAAACTGGTCGGATACGGGGGCCAGATACACGCCCGCGCCGTAGCCCTGGTGCCAGCCGCCGGGCGAGGTGCCGTTCAGGTACACCCGGCCCCGGTCGTAGAACCCGAAAGCGCCGTAGGAGAAGGGCAGGAAACCGTTTTTGCTGCGGCCCAGCGCCAGGCGCAGCTCTGTGTTGAGGTAGAGGCTGGCGTCGCCGCTGAAACGGTTACGGTAATAGCCGCGCAATCCTTCGCGCAGGCCCAGGCTGGTGAATTTGTAGAACGGGATGTCGTCGTTGTTGCCGTAGTTTCTGGCGCCGCCGCCCTTCACCACCAGCGTCATCGGAATGAGCAGCCGGGCTGTGCCGTAGTACTGGGCAAAGCCCTGGGTGAGCCCGAAGTTGCCCTTGCTGCCGTTGAGCTGGTGGTAGGAATCGTGCTGAACCAGCAGGCGCACCCCGCGCTGGGCAAAGTTGGGCCGGTCGCGCAAATCGAGGTCGAACAGCGCGTTCAGGCCTACCAGGCGCTGGAAGCCGGTGTTGATGACCGGGTCGGAAGCGGGCACGTCGGGGCGGAGCGGGTACGTGCCCAGGTAGCTGTCGGCGGCAAAATCGTTGTTGTAGTACTCGTAGCTGGGGCCCACGCGCAGTACGCTCCGCTGGAAAAAGGTGCGCTCCAGGAAGGCGTTGAGGATTATGCCCTTGTAGCGGGCCCGGTAAAAATTGTCGTCGTAGCGGTCCTGGTCGAGAGGCGTGTTGTTGCCCAGGCCGAAGAAGTTATAGAACGGGAAGTAGCTGCCGTAGCTGAACGAAGCCCCGGCATCGACCTTCCCGATGGCGTAGCGGTGGCGGGTGCTGGCCGTGAACTGGCGCTGGCCGCCGGTGCTGCCTTCAAGCAGGAAATCGTAGCGGTTTTTATAGCCAGGCTTGCGAAAGCCCTGGCGCAGAAGCGAGACGCCCGCGCTGGCCGCAAAGCCGTCGTTGCGGTTGTAGCCCAGCCCAATGGTAGGCCGGTACGAGTCGAACTCGAACTGCTCCCGGTCGTAGGCATTCACGCCGGGTTTGGTTGAGGTGCGGTTGTCGGCCTCGGAACTCAGCTGCATGTCGGTGCCGGGTACGTCGTACACTTTAGTGAGCGTACGCAGGCCGCGCACCTGCGAGTTATCGGCAATCTGGTCTTTGCCCGATCCGCCGATAATGCGCACCAGAACGCTGTTTTTGGCCTCGCCGGTTACTGTAAATACGTCGCGGCCATCGAGCCCGTACAGGCTGATTTCCTCGGTTTCCTTGGGCTGAAACGTCCGGTCGAACAGGGCAGGGCCGTTGGGCTCGTCGCCCTCACTGGCGCGGTCGAATAGCTGCACCCGCACCGTGCCGTCGGCCAGGCGGTTCACCTGGAATACCTCGCCCTTGTTGGAGCCCACCACATCAACGCGCTGGGCTAGCAGCAGGTAGTAGCGGTCCAGGGCCACAGGCAGTTGCTGGATGCGGGATTTAAGCTTGCGGTTGAGCTCGTCGGTTGAGAGGGTCCTGAGTTCAGAGGGTAGTGAAGCCGTGGCCTCATCAATAGCGGCCGGGGTAATGGTGTTCTGCAGATACTTCGCGATTTCCTGCCACTGCTGGCGGTTCAGGCTTTGCAGCAGGAACCGGTCGAGATGGCGGGCGGGCCAGTTCAGGCTCTTCATGTCGTTGAACTCGCCCTGGAAATCCTCGATGCTGGGCAACGCCCACTCACGGTTGGCCAGGTAAGTCAACTTGCCATTCCAGAGGGTAAACGCCTGGTCCCGGTCGCGCGGAATGGGTTTGTAGAGGGCTTTTTTGCCGTCTTCGTAAGCCGCCCACTTCCAGTTGTCCTCATGCTTGCCGAAGTCGGCCACCAGCATATCGAAGGCCCGGGCCCGGCCCAGCGCCACGGCATCCACACGGTTGTCGTTGTCTTTGTAGAGCTGGCGGAAGAAGCTGAACGAGCGGCGGATATTGTCGGCGCCCGCGAAGCCCGGCAGGTTGGGCTTGGGGTCCTGTGGGCGGTTTTCGAGCGTGCCCAGCAGGCCGGTATAGTCGGTGCGATAGGGGCCGAGCTGCTGGTTATCGGGCAGCACGAACAGCCGGGGCCGGGCGTGCAGAATGTCGGTTTTATCGAGCAGCGAGCTGATAACCAGCGCCGAGTAGGGGTGGGCCGTAGGCGTGATGTCGCGCAGCACATCGGCGGCAAACGAGCGGCGTAGCTCGGGCGGCAGAATCTTGGTTACGTCCTTGTCAACCGACCGGAACACGTACTCCGACGAGTCGGCAGCAATCAGCTTGAGCGAAGTCGTCTGGCGTCCGCCGCCCCGCCCAAAGGGCCGCAGCCCCCCCAGTTCGGTGCCCAGGTTAAGCGTGCGCACCTGCACGGGCTGAGTCCAGGACGTGCGGTACCCCGGCCCGAGCCAGAAACGCGACGATTTGGTACCGCCATACTGGGCACCAGCCGGCAGCGTCTGTAAGGCTGCAAAAGGAGCGTCGGGCTTAAGCTCAGCCACACCCCTAGGGGCCGAGAGACACTCAGGAATAAAGCTGTTGACCGGCACATTAGGCAAACGTGGCTCCTGGCAGGCGCTCTGAAACAGCGTCTCTGAGTAAGCCGACTGTAAGGGGCTTTCGGCCACTTTGTCGTAGTAGACCAAGCGGGTCCGGCCGGAGGCAGCCGGGGCCGCGCTATCATCAAACGTGAAAAAAGTGGTTTTCACGGTGCCATCGTTGTAGTAATCAAGCTCCGAAAATCCCTGCTTGGCCTCGTTGAACTGCGAGTCGGAGTTACCGGCCACGTGGCGGGCTTCGGCAAACGAGCCCGCTACAAGGTGGTAGCTGCCCTGCTGGGAGGTGAGTTGGAGGCTGTAATCGTGGGCGGCGGCGTACACTGTGCCGGGGTGGTCGCGCAGGGTGTTGAGTACTTCGCGCTGGAACTGCTGGTAGCCCGGGTTGGCCAGGTCGCGGGGCGTGCCCACGTTTTGGTGGTAGGCGGCGCCGAAGGCGCCAACAACTGGAGGCCACAGGTAGCGGCCCAGCGGCAGGTGCCCGCCGTACTCGCCGTTGCTGACGACGGGCTGGTGGCCTACGAGCAGCACGTTGCGGCCCTTGGTATCGTCGAGCACATCCTGGAGCTGCTCGCGGAACTCTTCCTGGGTCAGCGTCGAGCAGTCGGTATCGGGGGCCTCGGGTTTGCTGTAGGGGTGGGTGAACCAGGGCGAGTTGAGAGCCACCAGCCGTACCAGCGGCGCTATGTCTACGATATAGGGGCCGGGGCAGCCGTTTTCGGGAATGAACGTGTGCTCGCCGTTGTGCTCCTCGATATACTTTTCGAGCCGCCGCACCCGCTTCAGGCCGTCTGGCCCCGAGTCAGCCCAGTCCTTATCGCCGGGCACAAAGTAAAGCTTGCCGTTGGGCAGCCCCTGCACCAAGGAAATGAGGGCGTCAATGCGTGCCGTTTGGCCGGTGCGGCTGGAATCCTGCTTGCCGCCCAGGCCCTCGGGGCTCACTACATCTCCCAAATGCACGACGGTAAACGGGCCGGTTTGCTGCTCCAGCACGCGGCGCAGGGCGTTGAGGTGGCGGACCGGCAGGTTGAGGCCGGCCGTGTTACCCAGCAGAAACACCTTGTGGGCCGGGGGCGTTTGGGCGAAAACCGACAGGGAAGCTGTCAGGCTCAGGCCCGTTAACAGCGTACGGGCGTAGCTAATTACCATAGAAGGGAGGATGTAGGGTTTTCTTCTACGGGCCGGGCCATATTCCGATTTAATCCGGCTTTAATTTCTGTGCCTGCTATGCGCTTCAGGCCACTCGCTGCCTGCGTAGTACGGCTGCCTGCACCAGCAGCACCAGCGCGCACGGCAGCAGTACCCATTTTACTTCGCTCCGCAACACCCGGGCGCCCCATTCGCCCAGGAAGTTTTTTATACCAATGGGCGAAACCGCAATCGGCCGGAACCCGAAAAAGTGCCGCTCCGCATCAAAAGGACTGAAAAAGGCCACGCCCAGCCCCCCGGTGGTCATGGCATCGAGCACGCCATGCGAGGCGGTAGCCAAAAACAGCAAAGCCCACAGCCGCCCACGCGGCGGCGCGCCGGCCCGGCCACCTACCAACAGCACCACCACAGTAGCCACTACCACGGCCGCCACCAGCGAATGGCTCAGGCCGCGGTGGCCCCACAGGCTGTCGTAGGCAATATGCAGCTTGAAACCGACCACGTCGGCATCGGGCAGAAAGGCGCAGGCGGCGGCCAGCAGCCAGTAGGGCCAATAGCGGCGTTCGGGTAGCAGCAGCTTAGCCAGCGTGGCACCCAGCACGCAGTGCCCGACAATAGAGGCCATAGAAGAAAGGGAGGGGAGAAGTAGTGAGACTTGCCGGGAGGCAGCCCGAAATTACTCAATCAGCAGCTTTTGGGTAGCAGGCCCCTCGGTGGTAGGCAGCGTAACCAGGTATAGGCCAGGAGAAGCCGGTAAAGCCAGCTCGGTGAGGCGGGTTGCCAGCGGCTGCCGGCTCACCACTTGTCCCAGCATGGTACGAATAACCGCTTCGGCCCCGGCGGCAGGCGGCCCGGCCAGCGTGAGCGTGGCCCGCTGGCGAGCCGGGTTGGGGGCCAGCGTAAAGGCCGCTGCCTGGCGTGCGCTGGCAAGAGCCGTAACGGTTTTGCCCACCGTGAATTCGTGCTTAACTACAGTGCCTTCATAGGCTACTTCGAACCGCCAGCTACCGGGTACAGCCGTTGTGGGCATTTTGAGCGGCCAGTACCAGTAAGAGGCGGCGTAATGAGCTGCCGGTGAGCTGTGGGTCCAGGTGGAAAAGACAGTATTATTGGGCCGGTAAACAGTATAGATGCTTGCTTGCCCCTGGCGCTGGTCGTGGTAATAGGCGGCGAAATAGGCAGTTTCGCCGGCCGTCAGGTTGTCGCTTAGGTTGGTTTGGTCGGGTTTAGGGCAGGCTTCGAATACCGGCGCCTGCTGATGGGTGAGTATGGTATTGATAGTGGGTTCGTAGTAGGGCTTTTGCGCCGTCCAGGAGCTGGTCGCCGCGCCGCAGGGGCCAGCATACGGGTCTATTATCTTGCCCTGTGCATCATGCAGCTCGAAGTGCAGGTGGGGGCCGGTGGAGCTACCCGAACTGCCCACCGTGCCCAGTACTTCGCCCGCAGCAACTGTTGCGCCGAGTTGCTTGCTGGTCACCGATCCGGTTTTCATGTGCCCGTACCAGGTTACCGACCCATCGGTATGGCGCAGATACACCGCGTTCCAGTTGGCATTGGACAGAACGCAGTTGAGGTCGAAGTTACCGTCGTAGCGGCCGATAATAACGCCGGGAGCCGCCGCTGTAATCTGCGCCTGTCCGCTCTCCATCATGTTCTGGTCGAAGGGCCAGAGGAAAATATCGGTGCCGGCGTGGTTGTAGTTGCCCGTGTCGTAGGTGCGGGTATTGCAGTTCCAGTCCTGGAGTTTCCCAATTGTCGGGTTATGGTCGACAAAGTTAGAAACCCCGTAAATGCTGTTGTACTTGAAGCCCGCTGCCTGGCGTAGCGGCCAGTCGAGCAGAACGGCCGCCTCCGGCCGGGCTGGCTCAGCAGGCAGAAGGCCCTGGCTGATGAGTTGGCGCACGTTGCGGGCCAGCATAGTATCGATTTCAACCCGTTGCTCGCCCGTGAGGCAGATGCCAACTGGCGGCGAGTAGCCACCTCCGCCCGCCGGAGTGCTGTTTTGGCCTAGGGCCGAGCCAAGGCCCACGCCTATAATAGCTACTAACGAGAGGGATAAACGTTTTTGCATGGCCCAGGCGATAAGATGAAATATAATGTTTTCAAGATGCTAAATTATATATATCTTATAAAAATATTCATTTTGCGGCTGCTTATATATCGACCAACGCGAATCAGGTTTGGCCTAATGGCCACTCATCCGCCAGCTCCTGCCGCAGCTGCTGCGCCACGCGGGGTAGGCCGGTGGTGGCGGGCTCGGTAAAGAAGTGCAGGCGCGGGCGGTTGGATACCGGCGGCCGGCTGGGGTCGATGATGTAAATGGGCGCGTTGCGGGGCACATAATCAACCAGGCCTGCCGCCGGATACACCTGCAGCGAAGTGCCCACGACCAGCAGCACGTCGGCGGTTTCTACTTCTTCCATGGACACTTCCATCATGGGCACAGCCTCGCCAAACCACACGATATTGGGCCGCAGCTGGTGGCCCTTCGCACAGGTCTCGCCCAGCTCAATCCGGTCGCCGCTCATCGGGTACACCAGCTCCTCGTGGCGTGAGCTGCGGCTCTCGAACAGCTTGCCGTGTAGGTGCAGCACCCTGGTCGAGCCGGCCCGCTCGTGCAAATCGTCCACGTTCTGGGTTATTACTACCACCTCAAACTGGTCTTCCAGCGCGGCCAGGGCCAAGTGGCCGGCGTTGGGCCGGGCGGCCCGGGCGGCGGCGCGGCGCTGGTTGTAGAAATCCAGCACCAGAGCCGGGTTTCTGGCCCAGCCTTCGGGCGTGGCCACGTCCTCGATGCGGTGGCCCTCCCAGAGCCCATCGGAGCCTCGGAACGTTGCCAGTCCACTTTCTGCCGAAATGCCGGCGCCGGTTAAGGCTACAATCTTCTTCTTCATAGTCTAGTGCGTGATGGTGGGTTGAGGCAGTCATTCCGATGCAGATGGAATCTCGCGCGCTGACGTTGCACAAGGAACTGAGTTTACTGCTGCACGCGATATTCGTTCTGCATCAGAATGACCGTTACAACAGCTGTTTTCTGCTCTACTCAAACCGGCCCAGCTCAGTTCTTATGAATGTCCATTCCGGCGTGCCCACGCGCTCCTGCTGCGGGTCGAGGTAGAACCAGGCACCCAGACCGGTTTCGTCCCAAAGGTTGGTAAGCACGTGCATCTGTTGGGCGGGCATGTAGCTCTGGGCCAGCAGCACCAGGCGGCGGCCAGTGGTGGGCTGCACCGCCACATCGAGCACCAGTACAGCGTGGCCCGGCGAGCCGCCCCGGATGAGCACGTCGCCGGCCTGCACCTGCGCCAGGGGCGTGGGCTGCAGCTCCCTGCTCAGTGAACGGGTGCCAGCGTAGGTGAAAATCTGGTCGAGGTAGCGGCGGAAATTAGCGTGGCTGGGTGCTTCGGCAGGCCGGGCGGCGGGCAGCACGTCGTCGCCCTGCACCGTAAAGCCCCGGCCCGAGTACCAGTCTCTGAAGTCAATGTCGTCGCCGCTGGTCAGGTGGAAATGCACTTGGTCGGGGTTCTGGCCGAACAGGTATTCGGCGCGCAGCCGGATAACGGCGTCGGCACACTGCTGCAGGTCGCGGCTGCCCACATCTATATCAAGCACGGCCGCGTGCACATCCTGGCGGTCTTTGGGCTGACCGTTGTAGAGCTTCACGGGCACGCCGGCCGGCAGCAGCGGCAGGTACCGCAGCCACTGCCCAAACGAGCCGGCCGCCACCGCCATCCGCTGATAGCCGGCCGGCGGCGCAAACCGGGCGGCCACCGTCTGGCTGGGCCGGTAGCGGCCCGGCGGCAGCCAGGAGTACAAGGCAGGTGCCGGCGGGGCGGGTAGCGGCGGCTTGGGGGCTTCCGCCGTGGCATCAGCGCCAATGGTGGTAAGCGGGCCGGCCGTCGATTCAGCGTTGGGCCCGGTGCAGTTCAGCAGCAAGGGCAGCAGGAGTAAACAGCTTTTTCGCATCTAGGATGGATTCAAGAGTAGAAAGCCTGAACGCGCCCGCAGATTAGTTATTTGCTGCTTCAACCACAAAAAAGCTCCGGCCAGTTACGGCCGGAGCTTTGCGAAAGTACGGCCCGGCACGAAGCACGATACCGGGAAAGGTGGTTCAGCTTTTTGGGCTATTCAGCCTTTTTCGTTGGCTTCTTCGCCGCTGGTTTCTTGGCCGTTGCGCTGGCTGCTTTCTTGGCCGGTGCCTTCTTCTTGGCGGCTGGTTTTTTAGCGGCGGCCTTCTTGGCCGGTGTATCGGTTTTTCCCTCGGCTGCGGGGGCAGCCTTCTTAGCGAAACGGCTGCCGCGGGCGGGCTTGTCGGGGGTGGCTTCGGCCAACTCCAGGCAGCGTTCCAGCGTCAGTTCCGTGGGCTCCTCGCCTTTCGGAATCTTTACATTCTTCTTGCCCGCCACGATGTATGGCCCAAAACGACCGTTAAGCACCTGGATGTCGAGGTTTTCGGGGAAAGCCTTGATCAGCCGCTCGGCATCGGCCTTGCGCTTGGCCTCAATCAACTCCACACCCTCGTCGCCCGTGATGGTGTGCGGGTCCTGGTCTTTGCGCAGCGAGTAGAACTTGCTGTCGTGGCGGATATAGGGGCCGAAGCGGCCGAGGGCGGCCGTCATGCTCTTCTCCTCAAACTCGCCCACCACCCGCGGCAGCTTGAACAGGTCGAGGGCCTCTTCGATGGTCAGGCTCTCGATAAACTGGCCTTTGCGCAGGCTGGCGTACACCGGCTTTTCATCCTCGGGGGCGCCTTCCAGCGGCTCAATCTGCACGTAGGGGCCGTAGCGGCCGAGGCGGGCAGTCAGCTTCTGGCCCGTTTCGGGGTGCAGGCCGATTTCGCGGGTGCTGCCCAGCGTGCTGCGCTCAATCTCCTCGCCCAGCTCCACGGTTTTGTGGAAAGGCGTGTAGAAGCCGCTCAGCATATCGGTCCAGTTGTCGAGGCCGTCGGCAATGCGGTCGAACTCGTCCTCTACCTTTGCCGTGAACTGGAAATCCACGATGGCAGGGAAGTGCTCAACCAAAAAGTCGGTTACCACCATGGCCACATCGGTCGGGAAAAGCTTGGCCTTATCGGCGCCGTAGGTTTCGGTTTTGACTTCCGTTTTTACCTGCTGCCCATCCAGCGTCAGCACATGGAACTTGCGCTCCTTGCCATCGCGCGAGTCCTTCTCCACGTAGCCGCGCTTCTGAATGGTGCTGATGGTGGGCGCGTAAGTGGAAGGCCGGCCGATACCCATTTCCTCCAGCTTCTTCACCAGCGAAGCTTCCGTGAAGCGGGCGGCCGGCGAGGCAAACCGCTCGGTGGCGGTAAACTGCTGCAGCGGCAGCTGCTGGCCCACGCTAAGCGGCGGCAATCCGCGCGAGAACGACGATTCGGCGGGCTCGTCGCTGTCCTGCTCGTCGTCATCTTTGCTTTCAGTGTATGCTTTGAGAAAACCTTCGAACGTGATAACCTCGCCGCTGGCCGTGAGCGTAACGCCCGGCTGGGTGCTGATGCCAATGGTGGCCACCGTACGCTCAATCACGGCGTCGGCCATTTGCGAAGCCATGGCCCGCTTGCGGATGAGGTCGTAAAGGCGCTGCTCCTGCGAGTCCGAGCCAGCTTTGAGCAGCGTGAAGTCGGTGGGGCGGATGGCTTCGTGAGCCTCCTGGGCCGAGGCCGACTTGGTTTTGAAGTGGCGCGTATGGGCGTACTCAGCGCCGTACGCGTCGGTAATTGCGGCTTTGGCGGCCGCAATGGCGTCTTCCGACAGGTTCAGCGAGTCGGTCCGCATGTAGCTGATACGGCCGGCTTCGTAGAGCTTCTGGGCCACGCTCATGGTTTGGGCTACCGAGAAGCCGAGCTTGCGCGAGGCTTCCTGCTGCAGCGTGGAGGTTGTAAAGGGTGGGGCGGGGGTGCGCTTGCCGGGCTTCTGCTCCAGGTTCTGGATGGCGTAATCGGCACCCACGCAACGGGCCAGGAAGGACTCCGCTTCGGCGCGGGTTTTGTAGCGGGTGGGCAGCTCTGCTTCGAGCACTGCCCCCCGGCCGGCATCGAAACGGGCCACTATCCGGTAGGCCGAAGTCACCGTGAAGCCGCTGATTTCCCGCTCACGGTCCACCACCAGCCGCACGGCCACGCTCTGCACCCGGCCCGCCGATAGGCCGGCTTTCACTTTTTTCCACAGCACCGGGCTCAGCTCGAAGCCTACCAGCCGGTCGAGCACCCGCCGGGCCTGCTGGGCATTCACCAGGTTCAGGTCGATTTCGCGCGGGTTCTCAATGGCTTTGAGAATGGCGGTCTTGGTGATTTCGCGGAACACGATGCGCCGCGTTTTCTCGCTGTTCAGGTTCAGCGTTTCAGCCAGGTGCCAGCTGATAGCTTCACCCTCGCGGTCGTCGTCACTGGCCAGCCATACAATTTCGGCCTCCTTGGCCAGCTTCTTCAACTGGCTGATAATGTCGCGCTTATCGGCTGAAACGACGTAGGTAGGTTTGAAGCCGTTGGCAATATCAATAGCATTGTTATCCTTGGGCAAGTCGCGGACGTGCCCGAATGACGAGCGCACAACGAAGTCTTTGCCGAGGTATCCCTCGATGGTTTTAGCTTTGGCAGGCGACTCGACGATAACTAAATTTTTGACCATAGGGTGGGGGGGACGCGGAACGGGTGTGAACTAGGAAACGGGTTGGCCCGCGCAAAAGTTGAATTTTGCCGCAAAGATGCTGCAATAATCCGCCCCCTTCCTAACGGCCTCCCAATAAGCGGGTAGGCTGCCCTCCTTATATATAGGAGTAACCGGGGACGCATGCGGCCAGAGTGCCAGGCTAGCAGGTTGGTGGCTAGCTGCTAAGCCCCACCCGGCAGCGGTCAAGCAGAAACATGCGGACTTTTTATGACGGATACCGGAATGGGGTATGGCCGAATCGGCAGTTCTGCTACCTTTGTTGGCTAAGAAATCCCATCCTGGCAGTTTTGTTTGCGCTCAGCCCATGCTGCGCGGATTTGGTTACTCTTCCTCCCTATGGCTTCAGCAAAGACGTCCCAATCCACCCGTCCGGCCACCACGACCCCGGACACTGTTACTGCAAAGGCTCCCGGCGCGGCTTCGCTACCGGTCCGCAGCGACCACACGCGTAAAAAAGGAGCAGAGGATTCCCGTCAATTATCGACTAAGAGTTCCGATTCGGACTATATCAACGACCAGCTCAACCGGGTGCTTTATGCGCTCGATGCCTTTAAGAAGGGCGACGTGAGTGTGCGGCTGACCAAGCAGAACGACGACATCTTCGCCGAAATAGCCGAGGCCTACAACTCGATGGTGGACATGATTGCCGGCGTGGGCGGCGAGGTGTCGCGTATTTCGAAGGTGGCCGGCGTGGAGGGCAATCTGAAGGCCCGGGCCTCGGTTGAAAGCGCCGCCGGCTTCTGGCGCGACATGATCAACAACATCAACGGCTTGGTGGATAGCATTGCCGTGCCGGTACTCGAAGTAGGCAAGGTGCTCAAGAACATCAGCCGCGGCAACCTCGACGAGACGTTCCAGATTCCGGTTTCGGGCGACTTCAAGGTGATGGCTGAAACCATCAACAAGACCATCGACAACCTCAACCTGTTTGCCGGCGAAGTAACCCGCGTGGCCCAGGAAGTAGGCACCGAAGGCAAGCTCGGCGGCCAGGCTTCCGTGCCCAACGTGGGCGGGGTATGGAAAGACCTGACGGATAACGTAAACACGATGGCCAGCAACCTGACTTCTCAGGTGCGCGACATTGCCAACGTGGCCACGGCCGTAGCCAAAGGCGACCTGAGCCAGAAAATCACCGTCGATGTGAAAGGCGAGCTGCTCGATCTGAAGCAGAACCTGAACCAGATGGTGGACTCGCTCAACCTGTTTGCCGGCGAAGTAACCCGCGTGGCTCAGGAAGTAGGCACCGAGGGCAAGCTCGGCGGCCAGGCCTCCGTGCCCAACGTGGCCGGCACTTGGAAAGAGCTGACGGATAACGTGAACACGATGGCCAGCAACCTGACTTCTCAGGTGCGCGACATTGCCAACGTGGCCACGGCCGTAGCCAAAGGCGACCTGACGCAGAAGATGACCGTGGACGTGAAGGGCGAAATCCTGGAGCTCAAGGACATCCTCAACCAGATGGTGGACTCGCTCAACGTGTTTGCCGGCGAAGTAACCCGCGTGGCCCGCGAAGTAGGCACCGAGGGTATTCTGGGCGGCCAGGCTAATGTGCCAAGCGTTTCGGGTACCTGGAAAGACCTGACGGACAACGTGAACACGATGGCCAGCAACCTGACTTCTCAGGTGCGCGACATTGCCAACGTGGCCACGGCCGTAGCCAAAGGCGACCTGAGCCAGAAAGTATCGGTTGATGTAAAAGGCGAGCTGTTTCAGCTCAAAGAAAACCTCAACCAGATGGTGGATTCGCTCAACACCTTCGGTGACGAGGTGACCCGCGTGGCCCGCGAAGTAGGCACCGAGGGCCGCCTCGGCGGCCAGGCCAACGTGCCCAACGTGCGCGGTACCTGGAAAGACCTGACCGATAACGTGAACTTCATGGCCGCCTCGCTCACGAGCCAGGTGCGCGACATTGCCAACGTAACCTCGGCCGTAGCCCGGGGTGATTTGAGCCAGAAGGTGTCGGTTGACGTGAAAGGCGAGCTGCTCGACCTCAAGGACAACATCAACCAGATGGTGGACTCGCTGAACGTGTTTGCCGGCGAAGTAACCCGCGTGGCCCAGGAGGTGGGCACCGAGGGCCGCTTGGGTGGACAGGCCAACGTGCCCAACGTGGATGGCGTGTGGAAGCAGCTGACCGACAACGTAAATACTATGGCCGCCAACCTCACCACCCAGGTGCGGGGCCTCGTGAAAGTAGTAACCGCCGTAAGCCAGGGCGACTTGACCCAGAAGCTGACGCTGGGCGCCCAGGGCGAAGTGGCCGATCTGGCCGACACCATCAACCGCATGGTGGATGACCTGAATCGTTTGGCCGTGGAAGTAAGCCGGGTAGCCAAAGTAGCCGGAGTGGAGGGCAAGCTCACCGAGCGGGCCACCGTAACCGACGTGTCGGGCTCGTGGAAAGAGCTCGTGGACACGCTCAACGCCCTCATAGAATCCATTGCCTCGCCGGTACTCGAAGTAAGCCGCGTGGTGCGGGCCATTTCGGAAGGCGACTTGCAGCAGCGGGCCGAGATTGAAACCACCGGCGACATTCGGGCCATGGC
This sequence comes from Hymenobacter lapidiphilus, assembly GCF_003417065.2. GTDB lineage: Bacteria > Bacteroidota > Bacteroidia > Cytophagales > Hymenobacteraceae > Hymenobacter. The sequence continues at coordinate 40,384 of NZ_QVLT01000037.1, forward strand.
CGACGCCCTGAACCTGGCCGTTGACAACCTCAACGAGTTGCTGGGCGAAATCAACGAGTCGTCGCAGATTGTGGGCGAGTCGTCGGAGGAGATGGTGGAGAAGGGGCAGGCCATGAGCCAGGTAACGGCCGATGTGGCCCGCGCCATGCAGCAAATGGCCGAAGGTGCCCAGAACCAAGCTCTCAAGACCGACCAGGCCTTCAAGCTGATTGAGGAAATCATGCAGGCCACCAAGGAAACCGCCGGTAAAGCCGATGTCGGTATTAAGGCGGCCATCCTCGGTGAGCAGACCTCGCAGCTGGGCCTGAAAACGGTGGCCGAAGTGGTGAAGAACATGGAGGAAATCAGCTCGGCCGCCGCCCAGACCTCGAAAACCATCGAAGTACTGAGCACGCGTTCGGGCGAAATCAGCAAGTCGCTGGGCGTTATTACCGACATTGCCTCCCAAACCAACCTGCTGGCCCTGAACGCGGCTATTGAGGCCGCCCGGGCCGGGGAGGCCGGCCGTGGCTTTGCCGTAGTAGCCGAAGAAATCCGGAAGCTGGCCGAAGGCTCCCGCAAATCGGCCAGCGAAATTGCCACGCTGGTAGAGGATGTACGCAAGGACACCACTTCGGCCGCTACCGCTATCAGCACCATGGAAGGCCGGGTACTCAAGGGTAAAAACGCCACCTTCGAGGCCAGCTCGGCCTTTAAAAACATTGCTACCAGCAGCGGCGAAACCCTGCGTACCAGCCGCGACATTCTTACGGCCACCGAAATTCAGAAAACGAGTATCGGCGACGTGGTGAAGTACGTGGAAGAAGTAGTAGCCATTGCCGAGCAGACGGCCTCGGGCACCCAGCAGGTGGCCGGCACCGCCAAGCAGCTTTCCACTAGCATGCAGGAGCTGACCACCAGCAGCCAGAACCTGACCGATATTGCCGACGACCTGCAGCTGGGTCTTTCGGCCTTCCAGCTGATGGAATACCTCGAACCCGAGCCGGAACCCGAGCCCATCCGCCGACGTCTGATGCGCCGGCCAGCTCCGGCAGCCGCCCCGGTTGCGGCTGCTCCGGCCGCCGCCGAGCCGCGCCGGCCCCGCCGGGCCTGGCTCCGCCGGCACCCGCCGCCGA
>NZ_QVLT01000038.1 GCF_003417065.2 Hymenobacter lapidiphilus
TGCAGTGGCCCCGGGTGGCGCTGGTACTGGTGCTGCTGGCCGGCATCGGGGCGGGTGGCTGGGCCGTGCAGCACTACGCGCGCCCACCGGCCGGGCGTGGGGAGGCCCGCAGCCAGCCCCGCGAAGACCAGCCAGATAATAATGAGGAGAATCTGGAGGCCGCTGCCCCCACCCTGTTCGATATTCAGCCCGATACCATCCAGGTGGATTCGGAGCCGGCCGATTCGGTGGGGGAACTGGCACCGGAGCCCGTTGAGCCCAGCCCGAAGAAACTATGGACTCGGTTACAGCCCCGGACGAAGGTATTTAGAACCGCTCCTTTAGCAGGGCTTTACCACTTCCACAAAGCTCAACACTGGTGCATTCCGGCCGCCTGGGACTAGGCTATGCTGCAGGAGCTGGAACGCGGCCTGCCTTTCTTCTGATTACGCAAAAAGCGTTGCTTTCGCAACTTTCCTTTCCGGCTCGGCGGCGGTAACTTTACCTTTCGCGGCGGGTCCTGATGGCCCGCAGCGCCCCGCTTATGCCCGTCTTCTCGCACCTGCACTCGCACACCCAATATTCGCTGCTCGATGGGCAGGCCTCCATTTCGGGCCTGATGAAAAAGGCCCAGGCCGATGGCATGCCGGCCGTGGCCCTGACTGACCACGGCAACATGTTCGGGGCGTTCAACTTCGTGGCCGAAGCCAACAAGTACAACGTGAAGCCCATTGTGGGCTGCGAGTTTTACATGGTGGCCGACCGCCACAAGAAGGCGTTCAGCCGCGAGAAGGGCGAGCGGGACAAGCGCTACCACCAGCTGCTGCTGGCCAAGGACCAAGACGGCTACCACAACCTGAGCAAGCTCTGTTCGATGAGCTTTATCGAGGGCGTGTACGGCAAGTTCCCGCGCATTGATAAGGAGCTGCTACTCCAGTACCACAAGGGCCTGATTGCCACTTCTTGCTGCATCGGCGCCGAGATTCCCCAGGCCATTCTGTTTCAGGGCGAGGCCCAGGCCGAGGAGTTGCTGAAGTGGTGGATTGACGTGTTCGAGGACGATTACTACATCGAGATTCAGCGGCACGGGCTGATGAACTTCGATGGCACCGGTAAAAGCCAGGAAGACGTGAACCAGGTGCTGCTCGGGCTGGCCAAAAAGTACAACGTCAAGGTCATCTGCACCAACGACTCGCACTACGTCGACCAGACGGACTTCGCGCCGCACGACATTCTGCTGTGCGTGAACACCGGCGAGGAGCACAGCATCCCGGTGGGCGACTTCCAGACCCAGTATTTCCGGATGATTTCGCAGGACAACAAAGTCCTATATGACCACCTCGACAACCTGCGGCCATTGGCGGGCCAGGATGCCGCCGTGCGCCGCCAGCTCCAGCGCATTGATGAGGAGGCCCAGGCCCCGCGGCCCAAGTCGCGCTTCGGCTTCGCCAACGACCAGTTCTATTTCAAGAGCCAAGCCGAGATGAACGCCCTGTTCGCCGATGTGCCCGCGAGTGTGGATAACACGAACGAAATCGTGGACAAAATCACGCCGCCCGTGCTGCAGCGTGACATTCTACTACCCAACTTCCCGATTCCAGCCGAGCACGCCAACGCCGATGCCTTCCTGCGCCATCTCACCTACAAAGGCGCGTTCGAGGGCGAAAAGCGCCGCTACTCCGACCGCACCCCCGAAATTGAGGAGCGGCTGGACTACGAGTTGCGCGTGATTGAGACGATGGGTTTCGCGGGCTACTTCCTCATCACCCAGGACTTCATCAACCATGGCCGCAACATTGGCGTGGCCGTGGGTCCGGGCCGGGGCTCGGCCGCCGGTTCGGCCGTGGCTTACTGCGTCGGTATCACCAACATCGACCCGATTAAGTACTCGCTGCTGTTCGAGCGTTTCCTAAACCCCGAGCGGGTTTCCATGCCCGATATTGACATCGACTTCGACGACGTGAACCGCCAGCGCGTGATTGACTACGTGGTGGGCAAGTACGGCAAGACCCAGGTGGCCCAGATTATCACCTTCGGCACCATGGCTGCCAAGTCGAGCATCAAGGATGTGTCGCGGGTAATGGATTTACCGCTGCCAGTGGCCAACGACCTCGTGAAAATGGTGCCCGACCAAGTGGGCACCACGCTCACCAAGGCCTTCGCCGAAAACCAGGAGCTCGACATGATTCGGCGCGACGAAGCGCCCGACAACCTGCGGGGCCACATTCTGCGCCTCGCCACCCAGCTCGAAGGCTCGGTGCGCAACACCGGCATTCACGCGGCCGGCATCATCATCGCCCCCGACGACATCACCAAGTACATCCCGGTTTCGACGTCCAAAGAGTCGGAGCTGCTCATCACCCAGTTCGACGGTAAGGTGATTGAGAGTGCCGGGATGCTGAAAATGGACTTCCTGGGTTTGAAGACGCTCACGATTATCGTGGACGCCATCAACCTGATTGAGCGCAACCACGGCGTCAAAATCGACATTGATGAGATTCCGATTGACGACCTTAAAACCTACGAACTGTACCAGCGCGGCGACACCATCGGCACGTTCCAGTTCGAGAGCGAGGGCATGCGCATGTACCTCAAGGACCTCAAGCCCACCAACATCGAGGACCTGATTGCCATGAACGCCCTCTACCGGCCTGGCCCGATGCAGTTCATCCCCAACTTCATCAACCGCAAGCACGGCCGCGAGGCAGTCGACTATCCGCACGAACTGCTGGAACCGATCCTGAACTACTCCCAGGGCATCATGGTGTACCAGGAGCAGATCATGCAGGCGGCCCAGATTCTGGCCGGCTACTCGCTCGGTGGCGCCGACTTGCTGCGCCGGGCCATGGGTAAAAAGGACATGAAGAAGATGGCCCAGGAGCGGGACAAATTCTGCGAGGGGGCCAAGAAGCTGCACGGCATCGTGGCCAAAAAGGCCAACGAGGTATTCGACGTGATGGAGAAGTTTGCGGCCTACGGCTTCAACCGCTCCCACTCGGCCGCCTACTCGCTGGTAGCCTACCAAACCGGCTACCTCAAGGCCCATTACCCGGCCGAGTACATGGCGGCGGTGCTCACCAACAACATGGGCGACATCAAAAAGGTGACCTTCTTTATCGAGGAAGCCCGCAAGCAAAACGTGGCCGTACTCGGGCCCGACGTCAACGAATCCATCCTCAAGTTCAACGTGAACAAGCAGGGCCAGATTCGTTTCGGAATGGCGGCCGTGAAGGGCGCGGGCGAGGCTGCGGTGGAGGAAATCGTGCAGGAGCGCGACCAGAATGGGCCCTACGGCGACATTTTCGACTTCTCGCGCCGCGTAAACCTGCGGGCCGTGAACAAGAAAACCTTCGAGAGCATGGCCCAGGCCGGCGCCTTCGACTCGTTCGACCGTTACCACCGCCGCCAGTTTCTGGAAGCACCGGGCAACGACCAGAGTCTGATTGAGAAGGCCATGAAAGTGGGCCAGCAGCACCAGGCAGCTAAGGAGTCGGCCCAGCAGAGCCTGTTTGGCGGCGGCGGCGGCGAAATGGCCATCCCGATGCCCAAAATCCAGGACATGGAGCCTTGGAGCCCCACCGAGAAGCTGCGCCGCGAAAAGGAAGTAGTAGGATTCTACCTCTCGGGCCACCCCCTCGACGATTTTAAGCTGGAAATCGACTCCTACTGCACCTGCGGACTCGACAAGATTGAGACCTACAAGAACCGCGACATTACGGTGGCCGGCCTTATTTCCAACGTGCTGTTCAAGACCACCAAAACCGGCCAGCCCTTCGTCAGCTTCAACATTGAAGACTACGATGCCAGCCTCAACCTGGCTTTGTTCCGCGACGATTACTCCAAGTTCTCGGCCCTTATTAACCCCCGCAACTACGATAAGGAGCAGGTGCCGCCCATGTTCATCCGGGGCAAGTACGCCCAGCGCTTCCGCGACTCCGACCAGTTCGAGTTCAAAATCATGACCATGGAACCGCTCTTTAACGTGGCCGAAAAGCTGGCCAACGGCGTGCGCGTGCAACTCGATTTGCGCACCATCACTGAGCCCTTCATGGACCGTTTTATGGAGGCCGTGGAAGGGGCCGCTGGTTCCAAAAAGCTCGAAATCAAGTTTGCCGAGCCTCACGAGCACCTGGCCGTGGACACTTACTCGCGCCGCTACCGCATCGAGCCCAAGGAGTTCATCCGCCGGATGCGCGAAATGGAAATCGAAGCCTGCCAGCTGATATAAACTCCAGTTGTTGCAGATGTAATTGATTACGCTGATTTTTACTGCCGCTATACCTCGCTGAGTTGTAGCGGCGGTTTTTTTCGGGCTATGCTACACTGCAGGATGTCGTTATTATTTCGCCGGGGCCTTGTGGTGCTGGCAGTGTTGTGGAGTGTTTTGCTGGCGCCGGCAGCCATGGCGCAGTATTATCTCGACGTGAGGTATCAAAGAATAAACCTGCCCTCCCGCACGGTGCATGTGGAGCAGGTGGTGGACGGCCGGCCGGGCAAGCCACTGATTGGCATGGTGTACCGGGGCCTCGACAATCGCTCGAAGCCGGTTATGTTCCGGCGGGGCCTGGAAGCAGAGCTGACTGATTTGCTCCGGCAGCAGCTGCCGGCCCGGCCCGACGACCATGCCATTGTACTGTGCCTGCGCCAGCTGCGGGTGGGCGAGCAGCTCAATGGCCTGACCGAAAAAGCCAGCGCCGACCTGGCAGCCGACGTGTACGAGCATCTGCCCGACGGCTACCATTTTGTGCGCAGCGTGTCAGCGCACACTTCTTCGCGCGCCCTCGAAACCACTTCGCTCCACGCCGAGCACGTGGCGCTGCTGCTGCAAAAGTGCCTGGAGCAGCTCACCACGCACAATTGGGCCGAACGCACCACTGGCCCGGCGCTTACCCTCGCCCAACTGCCCACCGACGTACCTACCACCTCCGCCACGGCTACTGCCGGAACCGGGCCCGCCATTCTGCGGGAATTTCCCCGGCCGGGCGTTTACTACACCTTCGAGCAGTTTCTGGCCAACACGCCTGCCCCCGAGCTGAGCGCCTCAACCGATATCGTGGCTTTTGGCTTCGGGCCGCCACAAGCTCGGCTGCTCTGGCTCGGCATACCCCGGTTGCGGGTTAAAATTTTAAACGAGAAGAACCAGAGTCAGCCCATGAAGCAGGTCTGGGGCTTTTCGGATGGTCGCCAGCTGTTTGTGCAGCACCAGAAGCAGTTTTTCCCGCTCCACCGTCACCGCGACTTTTTCACCTTTGTGGGCGAAGCGCCTACCGACGTAGCCTACATGCAGGCCCGAGCCACTGGCAGTGCGGCCGTCGTGGGCGGACTGGCCGGAGCCCTGCTGACCTCCGGCGTCGACCACTCGGCTGAGCCAATGGGCTGAGCCAATGGGCTACGCCGTGGACATGCGCACCGGCGCGGCCGGACAGTTCCCGAACCCGCTGCTGCCAGCGCCGCCCCGCACCGATACGGCCTACATTTATATGTACCGCTACGCTGATGCCTCATCGACTCCGGTGCAGTTCACAGTCGATACCCAGCCGGCTGGTGAGCTCAAGCCCCACGAATACCTGGAAATTCCCTGGCCCTACCCCGGCCGGATGCTGCGGCTGTGTTTGGAGTTGCCAGGTTTGCCCTGCCAACTCGTCATTCCCAATCCCGCTGGCCTTAATTACCTACGGATTACCGCCCATGGGGGCACCAATAAGCGGCCAATCTGGGAGTGGGTATCGGTGGAGCAGGGAGAAGCCGACCTGAACGAGATTGACCGTCAGCGGCAGCTTCCCCGCCCCTGAAGCGTTTTGCAGTTATTCAAGTAGATTTTCTGGGTAGCTGAAATAACGTAGAGCCGCAACAGTTGGAGCCCCGACATTACTGATCAGCGCATAAGCTGCGGTAGCAATAATGCAGCTAATCCGGGTTCGGATGAAATTATGGCCGGCTCATTGCCACGTAGAATTTATAGGGCTGTAGGAGATGGCTCCTACGCCGCTACCAATAGGCAGGTAGGTGGCTGCATCGAGTGGTTGAGGGGCCTCATTGCCCCGATCGAACTTTCCGGACTGGGTCTTGTTGAATCACAATCTGCTACCTTGCGGGCCGATAGCCCGTATAGCCGCGTAACATCTTTCACCCCAAACCTGACATTCATCATGGGACATAAAGCCATTGAGATTACCGACGCCAATTTCGACCAGATCATCAACTCCGATAAGCCCGTGCTTGTGGATTTCTGGGCCGAGTGGTGCGGCCCCTGCCGCATGGTAGGCCCGGTGGTAGAAGAGCTGGCCGGTGAGTACGAAGGCAAAGCCATTATCGGCAAAGTCGACGTAGACGCCAACCCCCAGACTTCGGCCAAATTCGGCATCCGCAGCATTCCTACGCTGCTCGTTTTCAAAAACGGACAGGTAGTAGACAAGCAGGTAGGTGCCGTACCCAAGCACGTACTGGCTCAGAAGCTCGACGCCCAGGTAACGGCTTAGTTTAACCCAGTCCAGTAAGTAAAGAAGCCTCCGTGCTGCCGGCCCCAAGGGTCAGGTAGCACGGAGGCTTCTTTATGCGGTACGTTGTGTCGGCGGCTCAGTCCGTGGCTTCGGGGGCAGCGGCGCGGGCCTCGGAGGGCGGCGTCTGGGGCGGCTTCAGGCCCGAGGCCAGCGAAAAGCCCGGCCCAAAGTAGATGGGAATGGTAAAGGTCATGGCCGTGGGCAGGTTGTATTCGCGGCCGGGTTCAAAGCGAGGCAGGGCAGCTACCACCCGCAGAGCCTCACGGTCGGCTTCGGCAGCCAGGCCCTGCGCTATCCGCACCTGGCCCACGCGGCCATCTTCGCCCACCGTGTAGCTAACCAGCACATTGCCCACAATGCCCTTGCGGCGCACCTCGCGCGGATACGTGGTGTTCTGGGCCACGAAGCTGAGCAGCGCCGCCTCGCCACCCGGGAAGCGGGGCAGCTTGCGCACCTGCACGGGCTGCATATAGGGCGAGCCATCCTTGTTGAAAAAGGCCAGCGCCAGCGGCCGGCCCTGGCGGTCGGGCATCTCAATGGCGCTCAACTCGCCCGTATCGTAGTAATAGCGCCACTCGCCCACCGGCCGGCCGGCGTTGTAGTACCCTTCCGACCGTTTCTGGCCGTTGCGATGCACCGAAAGCCAGCGGCCAGCCCGCTGCCCCTGCACATAGTCGCCCCGCTGGCTGACGCGGCCATCCTCGTACCAGCCCACATACAGGCCGTTGGCTTCATCGTCGCGGTAATGCACCTGGGCGGCGCGGCTGCCTTCCGGATGGTACCAGGTGAGCGGGCCGTTGCGCACCGGCGGATCGATGGACGAGAGCGTGCCTTTCAGCAGCAGTTCGCCCAGCAGGGAGAACTCGCGCATGGCGTGGGTGCCCAGCAGCTCGTTGCGGCGCTCCACTACCCGGTAGTGGGTTGCGCTGTCGGGCACTGTGGGCCGGCTCTGGTCGTCGAGGTAAACGGCCGGCAGGCTCTGCCCCTGGCTTAGCCGCACCGCACCTGCGGCTACAAGGAGAAAAACGTAGCGAATTCTCATAAGCAGCCAGGGTAAAGCGCTAGCTACTGGCTACTAAATATAGATTAGCTACCATAAAATGGCAACTAACATCGCATTTTTCTTCTTATAACACTATTCCAGCTTACCGGAGTCTATTTGCTGACATGGGCACTGCTGCTGATAACAGTGCCCACGCCAGCTTCTATTCGTTGTCCTCCTTTATTTCAGGCAACTGAATGGGCCGGTTAAATGCTTCTTCGAGCGAGATGAGCGTTTCGGTGCGCTCAATACCGTCGATGAGTTGAATCTGACCGTGGAGGACTTCGCGCAGATGGTTGGTGTCGCGGCAAATCAGGCGGGCGAAGATGCCGTAGGCGCCGGTGGTAAAATCGATGCTGACGACTTCCGGAATTTCGCTCAGAGCCTTCACTACCCCCTCATACACCGAGCTCTTCTGCAAGTAAATACCCAGAAAAGCCCGCACTCCGTAGCCCAGCTTCTGATAATCAATCTTGAGGGTTGCCCCCTGCACAATACCCAACTCCTCTAGGCGGGCCATGCGCACATGCACCGTTCCGCCCGACACATGCACCTTACGGGCAATCTCAGTATATGGGGTTTTAGCGTCGTCAATAAGCAGGGCCAGAATTTTCCGGTCGGTGTCGTCAAGTTCGTAATTACGTGCCATTGTTTTAAACTTTGATTATGTATATTTTAATCAAACGATCTATTGCTTAAAAATAGTATAAATTTTTATCCAACATATCTTAACATATTTCATTCCATCGATATGTTATCTACATTTGTCATAATCCGGTGCAAATGGCGCAGGACTATTCCGATACTGTAGCATGATGAAACTGGTAGACATATTCTCCTCTCCCGGGGGTGAGGATTTGATAAAAAACAGCCCGGTTACTGGCTAACTATCGTGCGAAGGTTCGGTTCCTTCTTCTAAAGCAATAACGATTTGGTGGGGTTAAGTGGGAAGGGATTACCGGGACGTATCTGGGTGGGTACGTTCTGAATTGAGAGGCGGCATCTGGGTGGGTGCCGCCTTCTTTTTTTCATTTTACTATTTTCCTGCTCTTTGGACTGCTTTTCGGAAGATGTGGCAGCATAGTGCTAAAACTTGCCGCAAAGGTCGGCTATTTTAGCCGCAAATCCATTCGAGTTTTTGAATAAAGGCTCCCGACACACCGTCGGGAGCTTTTTGCCTTTCTCTATCTGGGGCCTAGGTTAGCGGTTAGCCAGCCGCTGGCGGTAGCGGACCAGGCCCGCATCCAGAAAACGGACGAAGGCAGCCGCATCGGGCTCGTAGCCGAGCGGCGGGGCCAACACTCCGGTTTGGTTGGCGGGAGCGTTAGGGTCGAGCAGCACGTAGTAAGGCTGAGCGTTTACGTTGAAGCCCGTTACCTGCAGATCAGCGTTTTTCTTGCCAATTGTGCTTTTTAGCTTGCCATCGTAGGCCGAGGTATACGCTTCCTGGGCGGGCAGGTCGGTTTTGTCATCAACGTAGAGCGCCACCACCACGAACTCTTCGCGCAGGCGTTTCAGCACCTGGGGGTCGCTCCAGACGGTGGCTTCCATTTTGCGGCAGTTCACGCAGGCGTGGCCGGTGAAATCGATGAACAACGGCTTGTTTTGGGCCTGGGCGCAGCGGCGGGCCTGCTCCAGGTCGAAGTAGCCGGACAGGCCGTGGGGCAGCTCCAGAAAGTCGCCGTAGCGGGGCGGCTCGCAGCCACCCACGGGCGCGGCATCAACCGCGCTGCCTTGCATTGTGCCCACGGTGGCTACCATAAAGTCGGAGCGACTCTGGGGGGGCAGGTAGCCAGCCAGCAGCGGCAGCGGCGCGCCAAATAGGCCAGGCACCAGGTACGTCATAAAGCTGAACACTAGCACGGCCATCAGCAACCGGCCCACGCTCAGGTGCGCGAGGTCGGAATCGTGGGAGAGTTTGAAGCGGCCCAGCAGGTATAGGCCCAGCAGGCCCGAGAGGGCAATCCAGAGGACCAGATAAACGTCGCGCGGCAGTAGGTCCCAGTGGTATGCCAGGTCGGCCATGCTCAGGAACTTGAGGGCCAGCATCAGCTCCACGAAGCCCAGCGTCACCTTCACCGTATTCAGCCAGCCACCCGAGCGGGGCAGGCTTTTCAGCCAAGTCGGGAAGATGGCAAACAGCGTGAAGGGCAGCGCGAAGGCCAGCGAAAAGCCCAGCATGCCCACCACCGGGGCCACCCGCTCGCCCCTAGCGGCCAGGCCCAGAATGGTAGCCACGATGGGTCCGGTGCAGGAGAACGACACCAGCACCAGCGTGAGGGCCATGAAGAACACGCCCGCCCAGCCGCCTTTGTCGGCCTGGGCATCAATCTTGTTCACCATGCTGTGGGGCAGCGTGATTTCGAACAGGCCCAGAAACGAGAGGCCGAATACCACGAACACGGCGAAGAAAATCAGGTTGGGCAGCCAGTGCGTGGCAATCAGGTTGGGGCCATCTTCGCCCAGCAGCGCCGACACAACTACGCCAATCAAAACATAGATAACGATGATACTGAGCCCGTACACGGCGGCCTTAAAGATGCCGCGCTGCCGGCTGTCGGAGCCGCTGGTGAAGAACGAAACCGTCATCGGAATAAGCGGAAACACGCAGGGCGTGAGCAAAGCGCCCAGTCCGAATACGAAGGCCGCGAAGGCAAACCCCCACAGTCCGCCCGCCGACTCGACGGCCGTAGACTTTACCGTGGCCGCGCTGGCGGCCGGCGTGCCCGCCACCGCCGAAACAACAGCAACACTACCACCGGCTACAACAGGCGTATCGTTGGGCGTGGCGGCGAGAACAGTAGTGGCAACGTTGGCGGGAGCCGGGGCCGCGGTGCCGGGGACGGCCGGAGCTACCTCGTTAGCAGTTGCCTTGGTGGCGGGGGTGGCAGCGGCGGCCAGCGCGGCAGTGCCGGTTACTTCCAGCGGGCCGAAGCTCAGGCTGGCATCACCCGGAATGCAGCGGCCGTCCACATCGGTGCAGCTCTGGAACTCGGCTTCGGCCTTGATAACCAAAGCGCCGGGCTGCAGTACCCGGATGCGCTGACGAATCTGGCCGGTTTTCTCGAAGTACGTGACGTCACCCTTGAATACGTCGTCGTAGTGCTTGGTCTCGCCCACCGATTTGGGCGGGCCTACCAACTCGTAGGCCGGGCTTTTGGCAAACTTCAAACTAAAAACCGTGGGGCCTAAGTCGGGGTCGAAGTTGGTGGCGTACAGGTGCCAGGTGGCCTCCATACGGGCGTTGATGATGAGCTCCAGCTGCTCGCCTACTTTAGCTGTAGGCTGGCTGATGGTGGTGGTGAGCTTGGTAGGCTGCAATACCTGCGCCCGCATGCCCAGGGGCAACAGCAGCGCCAGCAGCAGCAGGATAAAACGATGAATCGTGGACATATTAAAAGCAGGAAGTAAAGCTCAACGACAACAAAGGTCGGCAGAAACGGCAACAGCTACCTACCGACTAGGTTTGCCTTGGTTAGCAACTGGCCAGCCAGCCACCTTCGGTACCCGGTATTCGCGTTCTTATCCCAACCCCTTAGAGCGAATGTCGTACTTTCGCAGTACAAAGGATGGCCGGGCCGGTTGAGCCTGCCGCCGCAACTATGGGCTTAAACATTTTATTGACTATCCTGCTGGTTGCCGCCAACGGATTTTTTGTGGCCGCCGAATTCGCTTTCGTCAAGGTCCGTATCTCCCAGATTGAACTGAAGGCGCAGAGCGGCAACCGCATCGCGCAGCTATTGCTGGGCATGCTGCACGAGATGAACCACTACCTCTCGGCCTGCCAGCTCGGTATTACACTGGCCTCGCTGGCTCTGGGCTGGATTGGGGAAAGTGTGGTAGCCGAGATTATTATGGCCATTATTGCCCAGCTTGGCCTGGTAGTTTCCTCCACGGTGGTCCACCAGATATCCATCGTCACCTCGTTCTCGCTCATTACCATCCTGCACATTGTGCTGGGCGAGCAGGCTCCCAAGGTGCTGGCCATTCAGAAGCCCGAAAGCACCAGCATAGCCATTGCCATTCCGCTGCGGGCCTTCGCTTTTATTACCTTTCCCCTTATTTGGGTACTCGACCGAATGTCAGACCTCGTGCTACGACTTTTTGGGGTGGCCTCGATGCACGGGGCGGAAGTGCACACCAGTGAGGAGCTGCGCATGCTACTCGACCAGAGCAAACAGAGCGGCGAAATTCAGGAGTCGGAGCACGAGCTACTCGAAAATGTGTTCGAGTTCAACGACCGGATGGTAAAGCAGATTATGGTGCCACGCACCAAGCTGGTAGCCCTGGAAATCAACACGCCCGAAGATGCCGTGCTGGAAATGGTGTACACCGAGGGCTACTCGCGCATCCCGGTTTTTGAGGTCAATATCGATAACATCGTGGGCGTGCTCTACGTGAAGGATCTGCTCCAGATTATCCGGCGGCACGAGCCGCTGGAGCTGGGCAAAATCATGCGCCCGGCTTACTTCGTACCCGAAACCAAAAAAATCAACCGGCTACTGCGCCAGTTTCAGCGCAAGCACATGCACATGGCCGTCGTCAGCGACGAGTTCGGCGGCGTGTCGGGCATCGTCACGATTGAGGACATTATGGAGGAGCTGGTGGGCGAAATCCAGGACGAGTACGACAACGAAGTGCCGGTGGTAGAGAAGGTATCGGAAACCGAATACCGCGTAAACACGGCCACGCCCATCCCCGACGCCAACGAGCACCTGCCCTACCCCCTGCCCGAGGGCGGCGACTACGAAACCGTGGGCGGCCTGCTCAATGTGCTCTATGGCAACATCCCCGAGGTGGGCGACGTGGCCACGCTCGACAACTACGAGTTCCGGGTGCTCAAACGCTCCCGTCGCGCCGTCGAGCTGGTGCAGCTACGGTTGCTCAACGGCCAGGAAGCGGAAGCCGAAACCGGCGCAATGCCGCATCTGTAGCGGCCGGCCGCGTAGGCATCAAACTACCCCTAACAAAAAGCGCCTTCCCAAATCGGGGAGGCGCTTTTGGTTGGTGCCTGTTGATGAAATTTGGCTTTAGTCAACCGACTTTTCGGGCTGAGCGTCCTCAGTCTGAAACCAGCTGGCGTACAGCACGTAATTGTCGGCTGTTTGGAGCAGGCCAGCGCGCTGCTGCTCCGTAACGGGCTTTATGCGGCGGGCCGGCACCCCGGCGTACAGATAGCCCGGCTCGCAGTGCATGTTTTCCAGCACCACCGCCCCGGCCGCTATAATGCAGCCCGCACCCACCACGGCGTGGTCCATCACGATGGCACCCATGCCAATCAGCACGTCATCCTCCACGGTGCAGCCGTGCACGATGGCGCGGTGGCCGATGCTCACCCGCGAGCCTACCACCGTGGCCGCCTTCAGGTACGTGCAGTGCAGCACCGCCCCGTCCTGAATATTGGTCTGGTCGCCGATGCGGATGGAGTTCACGTCGCCGCGCACCACGCCCCGAACCACACGGTACAGGCGCGGCCCAGCGTCACGTCGCCCACAATGGTGGCGTTATCGGCCACAAAACAGTCGGGGCCAAGCTGCGGGTGTTTTCCTTGAACGGGCAGAATGAGGGGCATGAGATAAAGTAGGCAGGTGAAGGCTATAAACAGGAACGTCATGCTGAGCTTGCCGAAGCATCTCTACCGCTGATGTTGCCAAAGTAAATCTAGGGGCTGAATCGCCATTGCACGCGATATGCTTCGGCTACGCTCAGCTTGACACGCTTTTTTTCAATTTATCACCGCGTCAGCATGCGTTTCCAGGTGCCTTTTTCCCAGTTGTATTTGATGGTGCTGGGCAGCGCCTGCCAGAAGTACTTGCTGGTTTCAACGGCGAAGCTGGGCTGCATGTAGCAGTTGATGGTGCAGCCTTCGCAGGCGGGCAGGCGGCCTTCGAGCGCGGCCAGCTGCTGCACTTCGACCGAGTTGTAGAGGTCGAACAGGCGGCCTTCAATCGGGAATTTCTTTTCGCCGAGGTGGTAGCAGGGCAGCACCAGCTCGTTGGAGGGCGACACGACCAGCGTGGTACTGGCCGCCCGGCACACCGGGTCGGCTACGTGGTTGCCCCCATCGCGCCGCAGCTGGATGAAGGCCTCGTTGAGGTACACGCCCTTGCGCTTGCCAAAGGCCGAGAGGTAGTCGAGCTCCTCGGGCGTCAGTTGCTCGCCGGTTTCCACGTCGCCGTACTCAAAGGCAGGGTTGAGGATGAGCACCAATTCGTTGGGCCGCGTAATCTGCTCGTACACGCGCTCCAGGTCGGCCAGGTTCTGGCGGAACACGGTGAACAGCACGTCGGGCCGCTCGCCCAGCTCGCGGGCCACCCGGATGCTTTCGAGCACAAAATCGAAGCAGGCCACGCCCCGACCCCGATCGTGCACTTCCTTCTCGCTGGAATCGAGCGAGAAATGCAGCATGTCCACCTTGCCGCGCAGCCGCTCGGCGTACTTGGGGTAGAGCAGGCAGTTGGTAGTCAGCGTCGTGATGAAGCCCATGTCGTGGGCCAACCCCACAAACTCGTGAATCTGGCGGTGCAGCAGCGGCTCGCCGCCCGTAAAGTCCACCACCGACACGCCCAGCCGCTTCAGGTCGCGCAAGTTCTGGGTTACGTCTTCGAGCGTGATATAGGGCGAAGGCTTCTCCCAAATATCACAGAACGAGCACTTGGCGTTGCACCGGTAGGTAACGTAGTAATTGCACAGAACCGGATGACGAACCAGACGCATTTTTTGAGTTGTTAGCTGAGAGCTATTAGCTGTTAGCTTTTGTGCTGACAGCTTCACACCGCAAGCTACGCGCTATTAGCCTGAAACAGATTCTAATGAACGCAGGCTGACAACTAACCACTCTCAGCCGTAAGCTAGTGCTGCAGCTCGCCCCAGGCCAAATCCCAGCGGGCCGGAGTGGCGGCCAGCGCCTCGGGCGTGGCGGGGCCGTAGTGTTCGAGGTAGTAGTTGCAAAAGCCCTTGAGCGGGCAACGGGCACAATCAGGCTTGGTGTAGAAGCACACCTTCTGGCCGTGCCAGTAGTTATGCTTGTGGAAGTTGAGTAGCACCAGCGCATCGGCCGGCAGCTGGGCCAGCAGTAGCTGGTGGGCCTTATCGGCCGAGGCTTTGGGTGGAATCATGCCCACGCGCTGGGCAATGCGGTGTACATGGGTATCAACGGGCAGCACGGGCTTGTGGAAGTTGAATAGCAGCACCAGCGAGGCGGTTTTCAGCCCGATACCGGGCATGTCGTGCAGCCAGCCCATGGCCTTGTCGGTGGGCCACTCGGCCAGGAAATCCAGCGCAAACTCGCCCCGCTCGGCTTTTATGCGGCGCAGAATTTCCTGAATGCGCGGCGCCTGCGTATCGGGCCAGCGGGTAGTGCGAATGGCATGAGCCAGTTCCACGGTCGGGGCCGCCTCCACCCCGGCCCAGTCGCCGAAGGTTTCCAGCATCCGGTCGTAGGCCAACTCTTCATCGGCGTGGGTGGTGCGGTGCGACAGGACGGTCGAAATCAGCTCGCGCATAGGCGAGCGGCGGGGCTTATCGAGCGTCAGGGGTGGGTAGAAGCGCTGGAGCTCCTCGTAGTTCTGCCGGGTTTTCTCGGCGGCGGAAGCGGTGTAGGCGATAGGCATACGCGGTTGTACCGCCGGGCCGGGCAGCAGGTTGCGCCCGCCGGGCCACAAAAAAGCAGGAGCCTCCCCGAAAGGAAGCCCCTGCTTTTCAAAAGACGATAACTGGTGCCTAGATGGTGCCTTTCTCGGCGGCTTTCTTCAGCTTTTCGTTGGCGAAAATAGCCACTTCCACCCGGCGGTTAGCCACCCGGCCGCTTTCGGTCGAGTTGTCGGCTACCGGCTGTTTCGAGCCGTAGCCGGTTACCGTGAAGCGCGAGGCATCCACGCCCTGCTGCTGAGTGTAGTTGGCCACGGCCTGGGCCCGGCGCTGCGAAAGCGGGTTGTTGACGGCGTCGGAGCCGCTGGTATCGGTGTGGCCTTCCACAATCACGTTGGTGTCGCCGTACTTCACGAGCGTTTTGGCCAGCTCCTGGATGTTGTTCTGAGCCGCGGCCGTCAGGCTCGCCGAGTTCTTGGCGAACAGCAGCCCCGAGTCGAAGGTGATTTTGATGCCCTCGCCCACCCGCTCAACAGTGGCACCGGCCATTTCGCGCTGCAGCTCGGCGGCCTGCTTATCCATCCGGCGCCCGATGAGGGCGCCCCCGGCCCCGCCCACGGCGGCCCCGATGATAGCACCTTTGGCCGTGCCCGACTTACCGCCAATCACGCGGCCCAGAATGGCCCCGCCGGCGGCTCCGCCCAGGCCGCCGATTATTCCGCCTTTAGCGGTTTTGCTCCAGGGCTTTTTCTCTTTAGTGGTTTGTGCCTCGGCGAAATTGCCGCCTAGCAGCAGTACGGCCAGCAGCAACACAAATAGGGAGCGAAGATTAGTCATCGGAAAACAAGAAAGATGAGGAAGTGAAGAAAAAACTACGGACCAGCTAGCTGGCTACGGGCCGGCAAAGCTACCCGCCGGAAGCCGCCTCACAACCATCCTGCCAGAAACAACTGGGCCCACTCGCCGGTAGCGAATGGGCCCAAGAATCAGCACAATTAGTTTTCGAAGGCAGCCTTACCTAAGCTGCTTTTTGCGATGCGCTTACAGGTTCGGGTTGCTGGTTTCCCGGGCCCGGCGACGTTCGTCTTTGCGCTTCTGCTTCTCGTTGCCAATAACGGCCCCGGCGCCGGCACCCACGGCGCCACCAATAATGGCGCCTTTGGCACCGCCAATTACGGCGCCGGCAGCCGCGCCGCTACCCCCGCCGATAATGGCGCCTTTGCCCGTGTCGTTAGCGCCACGGTAAGTCGAGCAACTCATCATCAGGGCTGCAATCAGCAGCATAAAAGTCCAGCGTATCATTTTCATGGTCATTCAGCTTTAGTGAGTGGATCAAGTGTTCGGCGCGGTGGCCGCTGGGCCGGCAGTCTGTTGCTTAGGGAATATCCAGGCCAAAGCAGCCTGCCGATGAGCGTTTTAACGACTCCGGCTATATCCAGGTTGGCAGTTTCCGGTAAGTCCGGCGGCACCTGTTGCACTTTTCAGCACTTCTCCCATTTCAGCCACATGCTACTCTCACCCTCCGTTCTGGCATTCAGCCACGGACGCAGGGCAAACCTCCCGAATGCAAAGGCCTGCACTGCCAGCGCCCTTACTAGCAGATTTCGAAGCCACAGTTTTCCACCTCTCACTGACGCAGTGGGTGCAGTTTCCGACCACCGCGCCGGAGGGGTCGGGAAGGGCACAAAAAAAGCCCCCTCAACGAGGGGGCTTTTCCTATCAAAGCAGGCAGCGGATGCCCGGCCTTTAGTTACAGCGTACCGTTTTCGGCGGCCTTCTTCATCTTCTCGTTGGCGAAGATGGCAATTTCAACGCGGCGGTTAGCCTGCTTGCCGGCTTCGGTGGTGTTGTCGGCAATAGGCTGGCTCGAGCCGTAGCCTTCAGTCGTAACGCGGCTGGCATCTACGCCCTGGCTAACCGTGTAGTTAGCCACGGCCTGGGCCCGGCGCTGCGAAAGCGGGTTGTTGATGGCATCCGAACCCGAAGCATCGGTGTGGCCTTCCACAATTACGTTGGTGTCGGGGTACTTCTTCAGCGTTTCAGCCATCTTCTGGATTTCGGTCATCGAAGCGGCGCGCAGGTCGCTCTTGTTGGTATCGAAGAGGATGCCCGAATCGAAGGTGATCTTGATGCCTTCGCCTACACGCTCCACCTTGGCGTTAGCCATGTCGCGCTGCAGCTCTTCGGCCTGCTTGTCCATTTTGCGGCCGATGAGGGCGCCGCCCGTACCACCTACGGCAGCACCGATGATAGCACCAGCAGCTGTGCCGCTTTTGCCACCAATCACGCGGCCGAGTACGCCACCTACAATTGCGCCGCCACCAGCGCCGAGCAGGCCACCTTTAGCCGTTTTGCTCATGCCGGTTTTGCGGGGACCCGTGCCGTTTGTATCAGCCTCCGGGATGTTGGGGTTGCGGGGCTGCGAAGTAGCGCAGGAGCTGATGAACAGCACGAAGGCCATCAGAAGAGTAAAGAGGGAGGTGCGGGAAGTCATAAAATTCAACAGATTGGTGAGAGAAAGAGTCAGTTTACCTGGTCAGAGGTACTTACTAGGTTTGAGAAAAAAAGTTCGGCAAATATAGACGCTTATCTATACCCGGCCTCTGGTAACGAGCCGCTGTAACAGCCGGAAGCCCGCCCGAGGCGCCTACAGCGCATCTGACGGGCTTCTTTCCAAAAAGCTTGCCGAAAATTGGGCCTGGGAGCCTGCCTACTGATCGGGCAGCCTAAGCAGGCTCAGTTTCAGCGCCTTTACCAGCCTGCAGCATAGAGAGCAACGTGTGCAGCCGCGTCTTCAGCTCCTTGCGGTCGACGATAAAATCGAGGAAGCCGTGCTCGAGTACGAACTCGGCGCTCTGGAAGCCCTTGGGCAGGTCTTTACCAATAGTTTCCTTGATAACGCGCGGGCCGGCAAAGCCGATGAGCGCGCCGGGTTCGGCAATATTGAAGTCGCCGAGCATGGCAAACGAGGCCGTAACGCCACCCGTGGTAGGATCGGTGAGCAGCGAGATGTAGGGCAGGCCGGCCTCGGAGAGCAGCGCCAGCCGGGCCGAGGTCTTGGCCATCTGCATCAGCGAGAAGCCGGCTTCCATCATGCGGGCGCCGCCCGAGCGCGAAATCATGAGAAAGGGCAAGCGGTTTTCGCGGGCGTAGTCGATGGCGCGGGCAATCTTCTCGCCCACCACCGAGCCCATCGAGCCGCCGATAAACTTGAAGTCCATGGCCGCCACTACCAGGCCCAGGCCATCGAGCTGGCCGTGGGCGGTGCGTACGGCATCGCGCAGACCGGTGCTTTTCTCGGTGGCTACAAGGCGCTGCGGGTAGGCCTTGGTATCGACGAAGTTTAGCGGATCGGCCGAATGCATATTGGCGTCGAGCTCCTCGAAATGGCCACCATCGAAGAGGAAATTGAAGTACTCTACGGCCTCCACCCGGTCGTGGTAGCCGCAGTTGCCGCAGGTGCAGAGCAAGCGCTTGTGCTCGACCATAGTGGCCACCGTTTTGCACTCGGGACACTTGTACCAGAGGCCGTCGGGGGTTTCCTTTTTCTGGTCGGTGGGCGTTACGATGCCTTTTTCTTTGCGATTAAACCAGGACGACATAAGTAACAGGAAGGCGTGGGTTCAGAAGGGAGTACGGGCCCGCGCCGGGCGGGCGGGCGCGGGTTGGGGGGTGCAAGTTACGGCGGAATCCAGAAGCGTGAAACGCCGGGGCAAAGTGCCCCCCGTTGCCGGGCTGGGGCCGAAGCGGCCGGCGGACTGTATCTTGCCGGAAGCCGGCTGCGGGCCGGTCATATTTTCTTTCGGCTTTCTACTCGTTTTCGTAGTGAAGAACTCCTTTCCTTCCGCCCTGGCAATGGGCGCCATACTGGCCTCTTTGGCCCTGCCCAGCTGCGTAGCCTCCAAGAAGTACGACGACTTGCGGGCCCGTCAGTCGGCTACCGAACAAGCCAAAACAGAGGCCGAGCGCCAGAACCGCCAGAATGTGGCCGAGCTCAAAAAAGCCGGCGACGAGCTAAGCCGTCTGCGGCTGCAGAACCGCCGCCTCACCGACGACTCGACCGAAACCGGCCGCAACCTGGCCCGTACCCGCCAGCTCTACGAGCAGCTCACCGACAGCTACGACCGGCTGCTGAAAAACTCGGACCGGACGCTGGCCAACAAAACCACCGACTACAACAAGGTAGCCCAGGACCTGGCCCGCCGCGAGGCCGAGCTGGGCGAGCTGGACCAGAGCCTCCAGAAAAGCCGCGCCGACATCGACCGCCTCAACCAGGACCTGACGACCCGCGAAGCCAAGCTGGGCGAGCTGCAAAAGGCGCTGGCCGAGAAAGACCGCGCCGTGGATGCCCTCAAAGCCAGCGTGAGCAACGCGCTGCGCGGCTTCAAAGGCACCGAGCTGCAGGTGGAAATGCGCAACGGCAAGGTGTACGTCTCGCTTTCCGAGCAGCTGCTGTTCAAAACCGGCTCGACCAAAGTAGACCCCAAGGGCCAGGATGCGCTGCGCCAGCTGGCCACCGTGCTCCAGCAACAGCCCGACGTGAACGTGGTAGTGGAAGGCCACACCGACAACGTACCCTTCAGCCGGGCTGTGGGCGCCATGACCGATAACTGGGACCTGAGCGTGCTGCGGGCCACGGAAATTGCCCGCCTGCTGACCACCGGCGGCGTGGCTCCGGAGCGTGTAACGGCCTCGGGCCGCTCGCAATACGTGCCCGTGGCCCCCAACACCTCGGCCGAAAGCAAAGCCCTTAACCGCCGCACCGAAATCATCCTCACGCCCAAGCTCAACGAGCTATTCAAAATCCTCGATTCCAACTCGGCAGGGAAGTAGCAGGCCTTCAGCCGCCTCTTTCCACCCTCCGATCAACAAAATGGCCGGCTCCCTTTGCAAAGAGCGCCGGCCATTTTGTTGATCGGAGGGTGGAATCTAGTTGCCGGTGGGCAGGTTAACCAGCAGGCGGGCAAAGTAAAAGCCGCCGTTGTAGCCGAACTGGTTGGGGTTGTAAATGGTACGGCCCCGGTTGGTGTTGTCGAGGGTGGAGTTGTAGTTCATCAGCGGGTCGACGGAGAAGTTGGTGGCGCTGTTGCGGGGATCAACTTTGAACTTGTCGGGATAGACGTTGAAGATGTTGTTGGCCCCTACCGATAGTCCGATCAGCTTGGTTACCTGTACGCTTACCGTCAGGTCGGTTATCCATTTGGCTGCGAACGTCTGGTCGATGGACGAGTACAGGAAGTTGGGGTTGCCGGCCGGGCTGCCCAGGCGGGCGTCGCGGTACTCCACCTCGCCAAAGCGCACCGTGCGGGCTTCAATGCCCAGAATACCGATGTTGTAGCCAGCCGTCAGGTTGATTTTGCTGCGGGGCTGGGCATCCTCGACCCGGTTGCGCTGCTGGCGGTCAAACAGCGTGTTCTGCAGGCCCGACTGGTCGGCGTCGATGGTGGGCGAGCTGTTGATTTTCTCGACGGTGGTTTTGTTGACGTTGGCCGCCAGCGTGAGCGTGAGGCGGCCCGGCCCGAGCTGGCTACGGTTGTTGGCCACAATATCGATACCGCGGGTGCGGGTGTCGATGGCGTTGGCGAAGAACTGCACCTGGCTGACGGGCAGGCTGCCGAGAATCGTGTTCACGGTGGGGTTGTTGCGGTTGAACTGCGAGGAGAGTACAATCCGGTCCCGAATCTCAATCTGGTACGCGTCAATGGTCAGGGTGGCCGTTTTCAGCACCCGCGCCGTTACGCCCAGGCTGTAGTTGCGCGACTTCTCCTGCTTGAGGGGCTGAATTCCGAAGCCCTGCTGGCCCGTGCCGGTGGGCGAGAAACCGTTGCGCACGATGGGGTTATCGTTGTTGACGGTGAGCACCTGGTTGGCCGCGCCCTGAATGAACTGGGTGCTGGTGTTGGTGAAATAGCGCTGCTGAAGCGAAGGAGCCCGGAAACCGTTGCTGATAGCCCCGCGAATAGCCACATCGGGTGTTACGCTGTAGCGGGCGGCCAACTTGCCGCTCACGTTGTTGCCGAAGTCAGAGTAGCGCTCGGCCCGGCCGGCTATGCCCACCAGCAGCTTCTCGGTAATGTCGCTTTCCAGATCGATGTAGCCGGCCGTATTGGTGCGTGAGCGGTCGAGGGCGTCGGAGGGCTGGTAACCGGGGAACACCTGCGAGCCCGAGGCCGTGGGCGTAGTACCAATAAGACGGCCGAAGTTGGCGTATGAGCCGGGGTCGCCGGCCTTGATCTGGTAGTTATCGTCGCGGTACTCGCCCCCGAAGGCCACGTTCAGGTTGCTCAGCCCGCCCACATCAGTAAAGCGGCGGGTGAAGCTGAGGTTGCTCGTGTTCTGGCGGAAAGCCAGCGCCCCGGCGTAGAAGCGCGTCGGGCTCAGGCCCACGGGGTACGAGGCATTGAGTGTGTTGGTGATATTGAAATCGATGGCGTTCCGGCCGAAGGTGTTGCTCAAATCCACATCAAAACCGCCCAGGCGAGTGCGCAGACCGGCAATTACCGACTGGTCGACGATGACGGTGTTGATGAAGGGTAGAAAACCATTGGGGTAAACGGTGAGGTCGGACTGGGTGGCCTGGTTAGGCAGGCGGTAAAAGCCGGCCGCCCGGCCCGTGCGCCGCGAACCGCCGGCCGTTACGTACGCTTCCAACCCCGGCAGCAGCTTGTAGCCCAGGTTCAGAAAACCAACGTAGCCATTGGATTCCGACTGGCCCAGCCGCAGGTTGTTACGGTCGTAGCCGTTGCGGGTCACCAGCGCGTCGTCCTGGGCTTTCAGGTCGCGGCGGGCCTGCTCGGTGCTGGCGCTGGCGGGGTAGTTACCGCCCGAGCCCAGGTAAATAAGCGGCGCCGTATCGGTGCCCGTACGGTTGGTGTAGCTGCGGCTGCTAAACTGCCCGCTCAGGTTGAGGTAGCCGCGGCCGTTGAGGCCCACGCCCAGGTTGGCATCGGCCTGGTACAGCTCGCCGTCGTCCTCGTAATGCTGGCCCACGGTGCTGCTGATCTGCAGGCCAGTGGTATCGTCCTTCAGCTGCACATTGATAACGCCCGCAATGGCATCGGAGCCGTACTGGGCCGCTGCCCCGTCGCGTAGCACTTCGATGCGCTTGATGGCGGCGTTGGGAATCGTGTTGAGGTCGGTGCCCACCGAGCCACGGCCCACCGTGCCGTTGATGTTGACCAGGGCCGTAGAGTGGCGGCGCTTGCCATTGACGAGTACCAGCACCTGGTCGGGGCCGAGGCCACGCAGCGAGGCCGGGTCGATGTGGTCGGTACCGTCGGAAATCGACTGCCGCGACGACTGGAACGAGGGCGCGATATACGTCAGAATCTGCGAGACATCGGTTTGGGCGAATACCTTAATCTCGCGGGCCGAAATCACGTCGACCGGGGCAGTGGTGAGGATATTGGAGCGGCCTTCGGTGGCCCGCGAGCCGGTTACTACTACTTCGTTCAGGGCCGTTTCATTATCGACCAGGCGCACATCGAAACTGCTGCGGCCGTTCACCGGAATCTGCTGCGTGGCCGAGCCAACGGCCGATACCACCAGTGTAGCCGTGGGGGCTACCGTGAGCCGGAAGCGGCCATCGGCATCGGTGGAAGTACCGTTGGCGGTGCCTTTTTCGAGCACTGTTACGCCCGGTTGGGCCGTGCCGGTGGCGCTAAGCACCCGGCCGGTTACGGCAATGTTCTGGCCCTGGGCCTGGCCGACGAGGGCAATGGCCAGTAGCGGAAAGAGGAGAAGTCCTTTCATAAGAAAACAGCAAGAGTGAGCAGTGAATGTTGGTCAAGCTTCCTGGCCCGCTGTAAATCAGACGGCTACGGATGAGTTAAGATAGTTCACCCTCCCGTATTCACAACTTATTCTGCTTTTTATTTAATATTTCTGCCAGGCACAAAATTCTCGTGTTGCAGGGCGAAGTATTTGGGGGCGCACCTAAAAAAGCACTGCCCGACCTAATGGCCGGGCAGTGCGGGATAGAAGTCTGGTGGGCAGTATTAGCCTATTGCCTGCTTGAGGTCAGCCAGCAGGTCCTCGATGTCCTCAATACCCACGCTCAGGCGGATAAGCGAATCGGACAGGCCCGACTTGCGGCGTTGCTCGGCCGGAATGCTGGCGTGCGTCATGGTGGCGGGGTGGCCCGAGAGGCTCTCAACGCCGCCCAGGCTTTCGGCCAGCGTGAAGAGCTCGAACTTTTCGAGCACCGCCACGGCATCGGCCTGCTTGTCGCCCTTGAGCACGAACGACACCATGCCGCCGAAGTCGCGCATCTGCCGGGCGGCTACGGCGCGGTTGGGGTGGTTTTCGAGGCCGGGCCAGTACACCTTCTCCACTTTCGGGTGCTGCTGCAGGTACTCGGCTACCTGGCGGCCGTTTTCGCAGTGGCGCTGCATGCGTACGTGCAGGGTTTTGAGGCCGCGCAGCACCAGGAAACAGTCCTGCGGGCCGGGCGTGCCGCCGCAGGAGTTCTGGTAGAATGCCAGCTTCTCGTGCAGCTCGTCGTCGTTGACAACCAGCGCACCCATCACCGTATCGGAGTGGCCACCCATGTATTTGGTGAGCGAGTACACCACGATATCGGCGCCCAGATCGAGCGGGTTCTGCAGGTAGGGCGTCGAGAAGGTGTTATCGACAGCCAGCAGGGCGCCGGCCTTTTTGGCCACGGCGGCGGCGGCTTCAATATCGATGATGTTAAGCAGCGGGTTGCTGGGCGTTTCCACCCAAATCAGCTTCGTACGCTCGGTTACAGCCGCCTCCACGGCCGCCATGTCGTGCATGGGCACGAAGTGGAAGTTGATACCGTAGGGCGCGTACACCTTCGTGAAGAGCCGGTAGGAGCCGCCGTACAAATCGTCGGTGCAGATAACCTCGTCGCCGGGCTGCAGCAGTTTCACTACGCAGTCGATGGCGGCCATACCCGAGGCGAAAGCCAGGCCGTGCTGGCCGTTGTCGAGGGCCGCCAGCGCGTCCTGCAGCTGGGTGCGGGTGGGGTTGTGGGTGCGCGAGTATTCGTAGCCCTTGTGCTGGCCAGGAGAAGTCTGTACGTAGGTTGAAGTCTGGTAGATAGGCGTCATGATGGCCCCGGTGGCGGGGTCAGGATGCACGCCGGCGTGGATAGCTTTGGTTCCGAATTTCATGCGGCAGAGGGCGGTAAGCGGGTGGAAAATCAGTTGCCCGGCAAAGGTACGAGCCTTTGCCGGAGTGCATTCTGCTTCGGGCCGCGGGGCGGGTCCGGCCGTTGGCGCCTTTCTTACGTTCTTAGCGGCGGACCGGCTCTGTAGCGCCGGCCCGCCGCTTGCTGCTTCTACCTATGTCGTTTCTGAAAACCCTCTTTCACCAGAACAAATCCACGCTTACCGCCCTGGTGCTGCTCACGGTGCTGCCCATCATCGGCGACAGTGTGCTAACGTGGACTCTGCACGAAAACCCGCACTGGCTTCAAAACCCCAGCCTGGGCCTGATGCTGCTCTACTTTGTGGTGGTTGCTGCCACCATGACTCTCTCGCTCACCCACACCACGGTAGTAGTCCTGATTACGGCCTTTTTCTTCGGCTGGGAAGGCTTTCCGGGAATGCTGCTGGCCTACATGCTGGCCGCTTACGGAGGCTACCTCATTGCTCATAACCTCGATAAGGGCAAGCTCATCCGGCTGCTGGAGCAGTTCCCGAAGGCCCACGCCGTAATGGGCGAAATGCGGGCCGACAGCTGGCGGCTGGTGCTGCTCACGCGCCTTTCGCCGGTGCTGCCCTTCGCCATGATTACCTTTATTCTGACCGTGATGGGCGTGCCGAAGCAGCAGTTCCTGACGGCTTCGGTTATCGGCATGCTGCCCCGCACGTTGTTCTTCTACTGGCTCGGCACCAAAGCCCAGGATGTGCTGCTGCTCATTCAGAACCCCGATACGGGCACGGCCGGCAAGGTACTCGTGGCGGTGCTACTGGCTGTGTCGGCTTTCGGGCTGTACTTCGTGTTCACCCGGGCCCTGAAGCGCAGTTTGAAGCAGAGCGAAACATTGGAATAAAAAAAATCCGGCTGTCATTCAGCCGCTTGCAGGCTGGCAGCACTCTTTTTTTGCCTTCCGGTTTGCGCCACCCCGATTTTAGCTGCTATCTTTGCACAACCAAAACGGATAAACGCATCCGCACTACGGTAAACAGGGTTGTGTAGCTCAACTGGATAGAGCATCTGACTACGAATCAGAAGGTTTAAGGTTCGACTCCTTACACGACCACTAAAAACGCCCTCAGCATCACGCTGAGGGCGTTTTTTTGTTTATCAGCACGCCCTGTCTCCTGTCGCAGTACCAGAGCCTTTGGCGGCGGCGGGCTATAAGCCGAAGCAGTCTGGGGCCGGATGGTGGATACTTGGCTGTTGCGATAGGCATTAGGCGGGCAGGCTGCGTATCTTTGCGGCCGCGTAGCGCCTGGCCCCGGCAGTTACCGGCCCTTTCGGCCAACGATTTGACCGGTTTTGTTGTTACGCATACGGCCCTAGTGGGGCCGTGTAGTTTATCTTTCGCTTACTCCATGACCAATTCCATTTCGACCGATATCTGCATTATCGGGGCTGGCCCGGTGGGGCTGTTTGCCGTATTTGAGGCCGGGCTGTTGAAGCTCCGCTGCCACGTAGTCGACGCCCTACCGCAGGTGGGCGGGCAGCTGTCGGAAATCTACCCCAAGAAGCCGATTTACGATATTCCGGGCTTTCCCGAGATACTAGCCGGCGACCTGGTAACGAACCTGATGCGCCAGATTGAGCCTTTCCACCCCACGTTCACGCTCGGCGAGCGGGTGGAGGAATTCCGCAAGCTCGACGACGGCTCGTTTGAACTGGTAACCACCGACGGCACCCAGATCAGCTGCAAAGCCGTGGCCATTGCCGGTGGCTTGGGGTCGTTTGAGCCCCGCAAGCCCGCCATCGAAGACCTGACCACTTTCGAAAACGGCAAGGGCGTGCACTACATGGTGCGCGACCCCGAAACGTTCCGCGACCAGCGGCTGGTAATTGCCGGCGGCGGCGACTCGGCCCTCGACTGGACGATTTTCCTGGCCAACGTGGCCAAGGAAGTGACGCTGGTCCACCGCGGCACTACGTTCCGCGGGGCCGCCGACTCGGCCGAAAAAGTGCAGAAGCTGCACGAGGCCGGCAAGGTGAATCTGGTGCTCAGCAGCAACGTAACGCATGTGCACGGCAACGGCCGCCTCAATGGCGTTACCATTACGGCCAACGGCGGCGAGGCCCGGCAGCTGGAAGCCGACTCGTTTATTCCGCTCTTCGGCCTCACGCCCAAGCTCGGCCCAATCGGCGAGTGGGGCTTGGGCATCGACGACAACGCGGTGGAAGTGAACACCGTCGACTACTCGACCTCCGTGCCCGGCATCTTCGCCATCGGCGACATCAACACCTACCCCGGCAAGCTGAAACTGATTCTGTGCGGCTTCCACGAGGCCGCCCTCATGTGCCAGGGCGCCTTCAAGTACATTTATCCCGACAAAAAATACACCCTCAAGTACACCACGGTGAACGGGGTACCTACTCTTTAGAAGATAGGAGTCAGGAGCTAGAAGGTAGAATCTGGGGCGGCTTTGTCAATCAGCCCGACTCATTTTCCTTCTAGCTCCTAGCTCCTAGCTCCTAACTTCTCAAAAAACAATGACCGACGATGTACGGGTGTACGTGGAGGAGTCTCCCGGGCACCGCCACGAAATTGTAGCCCCCACCGATATGGGGCTGAGCCTGATGGAAATCATGAAGGCCGACGGCTACGACATTCAGGCTACCTGCGGCGGCATGGCGCTGTGCGGCACCTGCCACATGGAGGTGCTGGCCGGCCCCGAGCTGCCGGAACCTTCCGACGACGAGCTGGCCATGCTCGAAAGCCTGCCCGTGATGACGCAGGGCAGCCGCCTCTCGTGCCAGATTCGCCTCAACCCGCGCATTGATGGGCTGGTGGTGCGCCTGATGCCTCAGGAAGCCTGAACAGTCGATATAGCAGTGAAAAGCCGGCCCAGGGGTCGGCTTTTTTGTTTGAGGAGACTACACTGCGGGGGCGGGGGAATCGTTAGAAGCAAACGTCCGATACCGGACCTGCTTTCTTGCCGTCCTTACTACCGCAGCCAATGGGTTTTTATCTCTACCGAATAGCCGGCGGCCTGCTGGTTGGGCTGTTGCCGCTGGCAGGTGCCTTGGCCCAACCGCGGCTCCAGTTGAGTTTAAACGTCGGGCCAGCTTTCTCGCTGACTACTATGGAGCGTTCCGCTGGTACGCCCCGCGCGTTTCGGGCTGGCAACACGCTCGGGCTCACGGGCGAGTTACGGCTGGCCTGGCCGCTTGCCCCACAATGGGCGCTCGAAACCATGATGGGACTTACTGAATTGCAGCCGGGCATTAAGTACAAGCTGCGCGATGGCAGCCGGTCTTCGGGAATAGGACCGGGGCCGCTGCTGCAAACCGGCCTAGCCCTGCGCCGCCCCGAACTGCTGACGTTCGGCCCCCGCCTCAGCCTCGACGCGACCCTAGGGGCCGCGGTGGCCTGGCTGACCCGCTCCTACCCCACCGACCGCTTGAACGAACTCAACCCGGGCCAGCGCCAGCCCGCGCCGGGCCGGCCGGTGGTAGTATATGATAGCCGCCAGCGGCACCGTAGCACTTGGCTGCTGAGCGGCGACGTGCGGTTGCGCTACGCACTCACCCCCAGCCACAACCTGCTGCTCAGCATGACTTACACGCAGGGGCTACGGCCCTTGGTTGAGTCTCGTACCCAGCGTCTGAGTTACTTAGACGCTAACGGCACGCCGCAGGAAGGCGGTTTCGTGCTGCGCGACCGAGGGTCGCGGGCGGCCCTGCAGCTGGGCTATGGCTGGCTGCTAGGCCGGGCCGAGGAGCGGGCCACGGTTCGCACGCCCCGCTACGGCCGCGCCCCCGCGCTGCCTGAAGAGCCCGCCGAAGACGAAACGCCCACTTTTTCGGAGCCGCCCACCGAGTAGCCCGAAGCTACTCATCTGCGTTATACGCAACGCGCCGCCCGGCAATAGCCGGGCGCGCGTTGGTTTTGGTAGGAACCGACTAGGTTTAGCGGCGGCCAGTTTTGTGCTTGACAACTTTTTTGCGCTCTTCAGTCGGCGCGGGTACCGATACTGGCGGGGCGTTTTTTTCAGCTTCCACCTGTGCTGCTGAGCGGGCCGCTTTGGCAACGGCCTCCACCGCGGCTTCGGCGGCGCGGGCCTTCTCTTCTACGGCCTCGATGGCGGCGGCGCGCTTGCGGCGAGTGGGCATCAGAAAGTCGCGCTCGGCGCGCTCCTGAGCCGATAATTCTTCTTCGCCAGGCAGGCTGGTGGGAATAATCGTGACGGCCGTTTTGGCATCGTCCTGGGCCCAGGCGGGGGCGCTGCCGAGTAGCAGCGCGGAGAGTAGCACAAGTAATTTACGCATCAACTTTTCCTTTCTTTCCTTCAGTAAACGAGGGGCAAAGGTACGGCGTCAGGTCGCCAAACTCAACCCCAATCCTTGAATTCAGGTCATAATCAGGCCTATAAGGCTGTGAGTGGCGAAAAAACCAATCAAAGGCAATGCCCAACCAGCCTGTGAAACAGCCGGTTTCCGGAAGCCTCGCCGGCTGGCAGCAACGCTCCCGACAAGACTTCCGGCCCACGCTATTTCTGCTCCGCGATGCTTACCCGGGTACCGGCCGAATGAGTGGTGAACTCGGGGGCGTAGAGGCACTGCAGTTGCGAGAGGCCGCCGCTGAAATTGCCGGCCTGCGCCGCCCGCAGGCGGTACTCGAAGGTGTGGGTACCCTTGGGGAAATAGCTGATGAAAAAGTTGGTAGCCGCGTCGCGGGGGCTCTCGTAGTAGCCTAAGCCGCCTTGGTAGCGGTAGCCGCTGGTCTGGCCGATGAGCTCAAGGCCGGCGGCGCGCTGGTCCTTGAGATGCACATATTCCAGGTCGCGGTCGGCGCGCAGCACCAGGCGCACCACCAGCACGTCGCCGACGCGCAACGGGGCCGTGGCCGTGAGCGGTTCCAGCACCGGGCCGGCGGCAGTGCGCTGCTCGCGGTAGAGGCGGCGCTCTAGTTGCAGGCCGGTGGCGGCGGGCGTTATCTTATCGAGCTGCTCGAAATACTGCCAGTAGAGCGCCCCCCAGGCCACGCCGGCATCGGGCTTGCGCACCGTTACGCGGCCCTGGGCGGGCCTGATTTCGGCAGCCGGCCAGGTGATTTTGTAGTAGCCGGTGCCGGCCTGCTGGCTGGTGGGTTGGGCGGGCTGCCCGCCTACCGTTACTGTGAGCGGCTCGGTGGCGGGTTTCAGCCAGTCGGAGCCGCGCAGCAGCAGGGCGTAGCAGGCGTCGGCGGTGGCGCGGGTGCTGGCCCAGTTCTGCACCTGCTTCTGCTTGAGCAGCCAGAGCTTCATTTCATCCACCGATTTCTGGTCGTTTTTGATTTCGTCGTAGGCTTCGATGAGCGTGGCCTGGGTTTCGGTGGGGGCCTCGCGCCAATAATAGCCGGCGCGCACGTCTTTCCAGTACATCCCCAGCTCGTCGCTGTGCAGGGCGTTTTCGCTGAGCGCGGTCATCATCTGGCCCACGGCAGCGGGCTGCGCTTTGGCGCGGTGCAGGGCCAGGGCCGTCTGGGCCTGCAGGTAGCGGGTGCGGCCGGACCAGTAAGTGGCGGCCTGCTGCTGATAGTAGCTCTGCGCCGATTGGGCCGCCTTGGGCACGGCCGGTGCCGGCCAGAAGCTGCGGGCGTACAGGGCCTGAATCTGCAAATCGTTTAGGTTATCAGCCTTCAAATCGACCTTGGGCTGCTTGCGCAGGCGGGCGTAATCCTGCTGCAATTCGCCATCGAGATACGCCAGCGCGTTTTGCAGCAGCGGCCGGGCCTGCTCGTCTTTCAGGACATCGAAAGCGCCCAGGCGCTGCAGCTTGCCAAAACCAGCCACGATGAGCTGGGTGATGTAGCGGTCGGCGGGCATCTTTTCAAACCACGGAAACGAACCGTCGGGTAGCTGTTGCTGGCGCAGCTTGGCCAGAGCGCGGGCGGTTTCGGCTTTCAGGCGGGGCTCGTCGAACAGCTCGGCCAGGCGGCGCATGCGCTCGGTTTCGCTCTGGGCATCGCGCACCCAGGGCGTCTCCTGGAGCAGCAGGTTTTTCAGTTCCGGGTTCTGCTCCAGCTTACTGCTAAGGGCTGCTTTGTCGCCGGCCTGGGCGGCGCGCTGCCACTCGGCCAGCGTGGTTTTCAGGGCCGGATTGCTGGTCAGGATTTTGGCGGCCAGCAGGTTGGCGTAGAGGCGGCTGAAAACCTGCTCGGAGCACTCGTAGGGGTACTCCATCAGGTAGGGCAGCGCCTGCACGGCGTACCAGGCCGGGTTGGGCGTCATTTCCAGTGTGAGCGAATAGTTGCGCCGGGTAGCCGACGTAGTGCTGGTCAGCTTCTTCAGCTCGAACTCGCGCGTAGCCGGCCCCACAATGGGCAGCGGCAGGCTCTCGGTTACCAGCAGCCGGTTGGGCAGCACCGGCAGCGTGTTCTGCTCGCCATCTTCAACAGTTGTTAGTTGTTGTTTATCAGTTGTCGGGCCGTTTTTGCGGCGCTGGCGCTTCTGCTTGCCTGACAACTGCTCACTGACAACCGACAACCCTGCCTTCGCCACCACCTTATAGGTTACGGCCTCCAGGGGCAGCTGGCCCTCGGCCGTTTCGGGCAGGGTGATGCTCCAACTGAGGGCTTGGCTCTGATTGCCCTTCAGGTCGAAGGCGAGCTGGGCCGGGCTTTGCAACAGGCGGGCCTCCAGAGGCTGCTGGGTTCGGGCATCGAGCAGGAAAAGCTGGGCGGTACCGGCCAAAGCCTCATCGGTGAGGTTGCTGAGTTTGGCTTGGAAGATGAGCTGGTCGCCCTCGCGGAAGAAGCGCGGGGCGTTGGCCGTTACCTGCAGCTTCTTCTGGGTTACTAGCTCGCGGCGCAGCTGGCCGGTGCGCAACTGCCGGTCGTGGGCCAGCATAAGCAGCTGCCAACGCGTTACGGCCTCGGGCATCTGGAATTCGAGCACGGTTTCGCCTTGGGCGTTAGTGCGCAATTCGGGTAGCCAGAAGGCCGTTTCGCGGAAATCGGTGCGGGCCTGCACGTT
Organism: Hymenobacter lapidiphilus; assembly: GCF_003417065.2. Taxonomy (GTDB): domain Bacteria; phylum Bacteroidota; class Bacteroidia; order Cytophagales; family Hymenobacteraceae; genus Hymenobacter. The sequence goes on from NZ_QVLT01000038.1 coordinate 31,230, forward strand.
GCTCAGGTCAGGCTGGAGGGATTTCTGAGTTGTCTCAGGACCGGACCCTGCTATCTGAACCCCGGCTGCTTTGCCAGCAAGAGCCTGGGACATTGGCGCAGACGCCGCCATATCCGCCGACGATGCATTACCCGTAACGACTACTTCACTCAGTTGCTTACTATCGGCTTCCATCGCCACATTCATTTGGAGCGTTCCTCTACTGCGCTGCGTGATAACATCCTCCCCCAAATAGCCCCACATATTGAGATGGGGATAATTCACCTCACCAGGTGAGTCGGTGGATGGCTGAGTATCGAATAGCCCCTGCCCTTCCGTTGTATCAAAACGGCCCTGCCAGGCCAGCGTTGGCTGGAAGTATTGCCGGGGAAAGGCCAGCGGCTGAAAATCGTGGGGGCGGAATACGTCGAGCGACTGGTCGTAGAGCGTGGCCAGCAGCTCGGCATCGGCTGATTTGCCATCAGTTTGCCTGATGGTAACGCGCCAGGTTTCCTGCTGGCCTGGCTGCAGCTTATCGCGGAAGGTGGCAATGTCGAGCACCAGCGGGGCGGGCGGCTCGGCCACCTGCACCGGGGCCATGTGGGTGTAGAGGCGGTTGTCGCGCACCTGCGTAAGGTGGACGTACAGCTGCGTTTCACCCACCGCAGCGGGCACCGGCACTTCCACCACGCGCTGCTCACCGGCGCGCAGCGTCAGCCACTCCGAGCGCAGGGGCTGGCCGTTGGCTTCGGCGGCCAGCAGTACGCGGGCATCGGCCAGCGAGCTGCCCACCAGGAAGCGCGCCACGCCACCGGGCCGCACGCTGTCCTGCAGGGCCACAAACCAATCGGTAGCGGGCACCGGCAGCTGGGCGGCGGCGGGGTCGAAGAGGGTGAAGAACTGTTCGGCTTTCGCCGCCGGCTGGCCGGCTTTGGCTGGTGCGGTGGTAGCTTCGAGCAGGTAGCGGCCGGGCTGCTGGCGGGCCAGCTGGGCGGCCAGCTCGGGTAGTTGGGGCGTCTTCTCGGTGTTGAAAGGGAGCGTGGATACCAGCGTGCGGGCCCAGGTGCTGTCGTTGTCTTCCTGAGCGTAGGCATCAAGCGGAAACTGCCGGCGGAACTCCTCGCGGCTCAGGGCCTCGCGCTCGGGCCGCGCCCACGGCCGGGGCCGGAAGGCGGTGCCGAGCGACGTGAGACGGTAGAGGCGCAACTCGCCGATGGCTGGCAGGGCCTCGCCGGTGGCGTTGGTTGTCAGCAGCTGCAACTTCTCCTTGGAAGGCAATTCGGCGCGGTTGAGCAGCGCGGGCACCTGCAGTTGCAGCGTGAGGGCCGCGGCGCCCAGGCTGACGCGCTGCTGGCCGGTGCGGGTTTCGCCGGCCGCGTCCGTCACGTCGGCCGTTACCTCGAACACGTAGCCCGGGCTGCCGGGCCCGCGCTTGCCGCCGGCACCAGTCTCGCCGGGCTGGGCCACGAACGTAACGGCAAAACCGCCGGCCGAATCGGTGCGGGCCGTACCATTCGCAATTTCCTGCTCGGCCGGACCGCCGCCGCCCCCGCCGTAGAAGCCGCGCCCAAACCAGGGCCAGAACGTGCGCCGCACCACCCGGTACTGCACCGTGGCGCCATCAACGGGCTGGCCGGCGTAGGCGGTGGCCGTACCGCGCACCGTAACTTCTTGTCCCATTACGGGCGTGCCCTGTACCGGCGCCAGCGTGACCTGGAAGGTAGGCCGCTTGTAATCTTCGACGGCGAAATAGACGTCTCTGGTGTCGTCCGCTTCATTGGCCACCAAACTCATCTGGCCATTCAGCAAACCAGTTGGCAGCACGAAGGAACCGTGAAAGGAGCCGAATTTATTGGTCTGAAATTCGGCTCGCTGCACTACCTGGCCATTCACATCGTGCAACTCCACAGTCTCCTTGAAGTTGGCCAGCACCATCAGGCGCCCTTTTCGCTCGTCGGCAACAATTCCTTTGAAATAGATAGTTTGCCCAGGCCGGTAAATGGCCCGATCAGTATACAGGAAGGTGGTGCTTTCGGACTCATCTTCCTCATCAGCCAAGTTACGGCGTGGGCCATAGTAGCCCCTGTTTTCCGTCATCAACAGCGAGTCGGAGCCCTGCGTAAATAAGGCGGCTTGCAGCTGCGTGTTCTGGCCAGTTTTCACTCCCAGCGGCAGTTGGGTCAGGCCCTCGACATTAGTACTTTTCACCTCACCCCGCCGCTGCTCGTACTGGCGCTTGGCTTGGTTGTACGACTGAAACAATGGCAGCACCCGCACGCCGGCCAGCGGCGCGCCCGACTGCCGGTGCAGCACCAGCAGCTCGGGCCCGTCGGTATTGGCGGCGCTGCGGCTTAGGTAGCTTAGCTCGCTTACCGGCACCTCGCTGTAGGCCGTAACTGTGCCGGGCTGCTCCTTGGTGGGACTATTGGGTGTGGTGCTAAGCACGATGAGGTAGCGGCCCAGCGGTAACGCCGGGCCGGCCTGCTGCATGGTGTGGCTGCGGAAATCGACCGGGCCGGGCACTTCCAGCGCCCAGGTGGCGGCCGGTTTGGCGGCCAGGGCGCGGGCGTAGCGTTGCTGCAGCGTTTTGTTTTGATACAGCTCCCGTCGCTCCAGCTGCCGCAGCTGCTGGGCGTTGCTTAGGCGGTAAGCCGTGGCGTAGAGGCGCGGGGCGTTGCGCACGGTCAGCTGCAGCAGCCAGGGCTGCCCGGGCAGCAGCACCTCCTCAGTCGTAAACCCAACTTCCACGCGCTCCAGCCGCTGGCGCAGGGCGGCGGCCTGCCCGGCGCCGCGCGTTTTGGGATATTGCTTTTCTACCGCCAGGGCCAGCGCGTGGGCTTTGGCGGGTTCGTCTTCTTCCCAGCTGCGGCTTCGGCAGCCCCGAACTCGGCGGCCAGCGGCGTGGCCTGGTAGGTTTCGGCGGCCCGCCGGAGGACGGCGCGGTACAGCTCCGTCTTGTCTTCCAGCGTGGCGTGCTGCTGCACGAACTCCAGGCGCTGCAAATCGGCGTCGGCCAGGGCTTCGGGGTGAGCGGCGGAGTTCTGGAGGCGGAAGGCCAGCAGCTGCTGTAGCACCTGCAGCGCGTGGAACTGGCCGTTGAGCGAGTCGGCGGCCGGGGCTTCCAGCTTCAAGCGGGCAAACTCGGCGGCGGAGCCAAACAGCTGGGGGTCGGTCAGGCGGAACTGCTGGGCGGGCTTCGTGATGTACAGCTCGTCATTGCCCAGCGCCCCCACGGCCCGGAAGGCCAGCAAATCGAACAGCGTGGGGCGGCGGGCGCGGCCGGCGGCATCGGCCCCGCGGCTCAGGTAGCCCAGGTCGGCTAGCTGTAGTTGCTGCTGGCGCCGGGGCTCGTCGGCTACCGAGGCCTGGTAATGGCGCACCACGGCCGCGGCCAGGCGGGCGGCGTCCCAGGTGCGCAGGTCGGCGCGGCTCTGGTCGGCCGTATCGGGGCGGGCAGCGTTGGTGCGGTCGTACAGCTGGTAGCGGTGCTGGTCGTAGTAGCGGCCATAGAGCTGGGCCAGCAGGCTGTGCAGCACCGGGCGGGCCGGGAACTGCGCCGTTTTCACATCGGCTTCCAGCAGCGCAATGGCCTTCACATCAGCTTCTTCCTCCTTGTTTTCCAGCAGGCGCAGCTTGTACAGCAGCGTACGCACGTATTCGGGCGCGGCCTGGGGCCGGCGGCGGGCCTGCTGGTATAGCGGCTCCAGCAGCTTGGCGGCCGAAGCCGTCTGGCCCTTAGCCAGCAGCTGGTCGATTTTCAGCCAGGTGGCGGAGTTCGGCCCACTGTCGGGGCGGTCGGCGGGGCTGGTTTGCGAAGAACCGGGAGTCAGCAGCATCAGCAGGGCCAACAGGCTAAGCAGGAAAGGGCGCATAGGGCTAAAACGAAGGGTTCAACTAATTCAGTACCCCCCTGATGCCCGCTACCGCCGGATTCCACACGGCTCAGGATGAAATAGGAAGACGGTGAGTTTAACGTTCGGGGGTCGTTTGCGCAGCTCGCGCCGGCAGGACCGCTCACATAGCAAACGCACCGCCTCCCCTATTTCACCTCCTCATTCCCTGCCTCCAGCCCGTCGAGCACGCGCTCGGCCTGCAGCAGGTGGCGCTTGAGATGCTCAACCAACAGCTCGAAAACGTCGGGCAGGGGCGGCAGCAGCAGCGGAATTACCGGGTTAGGAATACGAATGGCGTTCATGTTGATGCGGCGGGCCTGGCTGAGCAGGTTGCTCAGTTCGTCGAGCTGGCGGGTGAACACCTCCACTACCGTGCCTGGCAGCCGCGAGCCGCTGGGCGCGTACTGCTGCGGCGACTTAAGGGGCTTCTCGGTGGCTGGCACGCGCATGGCAGCCGTCAGCTTCTGGCCGAAGTAGCCGTGCTTCACGGTATCGGCCGGGCGGGTGCCACGCTGCTGGGCCGCCTGAATTTTGCGGTTCATGACGGGCAGGTACAGGCCGCCAATCAGGTTGAGGTGCTCCAGGCACTGACCCACGCTCCAGCGGCCCGGTCCCGGCCCCCGGTTAAGCTGCTCGCTGCCCAGCGCCCGGAAACGGCGGTTGGTCACCTCGCGCACCCGCTCCACGTCAGCGGTCAGGGCTTCCAGAAATTCGGTTGTAGCAACGGGATAAGCAGACATAGTATCGAGCAGCGGTGGGCGGGTTTGTGCCGTAATGATACGCGAAGCCAGCCGGTTCGGCAACGGCCACCGGCCAATTTAGGCCCCAATTGCCGGGAAATTGCCGGGCGGGCGCTACTTTCGGACTATGCTTTCGCTCCTTTCGCGCTCCGTTCTGCTTATTCTGCCACTGCTTGGAGCACTCCTGCTGCCGACAGGGCAGGCTCGGGCCCAGGCGGCGCCCAACCCCGGCGAGAATGTCCCCTTTCTGGTTACGTTTGGGGCCCAGGCCGACCCCAGCTGGGGCGACGACGACTTCAGCCAGACGTTCTTTTTTCTGGTGCCCAAGGAAAGGCGCCAGCCGGTGTACATCCGCGTGTTCGACCCCGACTGCGGCGGCCGCCACGACGAGCCCAAGTTCGGCTGGAACACGACAACTAACTTCAGCCTTTACGGCGGCCCCAACGCCCACTCGGCCCCCGATGCCCGCGCTACCACGCCCCGCGGCAAGTACCGCGCCGGCACGCTGCTGGCCCAAAAAACCTTTGGCTCCGAGCCCGCCTACGACAACCGCTGGTACACCTTCGGCCCCCTCAACCCGCTCGAAGGCGAGCTGACGTCCGAGTTCGACGGCTACGTGTTCAAGCTGATTGCCCAGGGCCTGAGCGGCGACGATGGCAACCTGTACCGCTACTTTCTCAGCTCCTCGCCCACCGAAAATATTCCCGTGGAGGGCGGCAACGCCTTCACCTACGAATACTCGTTCCGCCTGACGCCGGTAGTCGGGGCCAAAACGCACCTCTACCCCTTCGTGAATGACCGGGTGGTGAGCATACGGCAGAGCAATTTTGATGTGGACGGCGGTGTGCAGTTGAAGATTTTCAGCGTGGCCAAAAACGGCCATCCGGCCACCATAAGCGGCAATAACGCCTGGGCCGCCAGCACCCACATCGTGGCGGCCAAGGAGCACGGCCTCTCGCTCGACTTCCAGCTCACCACCCTCTCTAAAGCCCCCAACGACCTGGTTTTTTACGTCACCGACCAGTACGACGTGGCCCTGCCCTTCTTCGCCATTCCACTCGGCGGCCCGCCCCGCTACCGCTACGAGGTAAAAGTGAAGATGCGGGAGTAGTGGTTAGTGGGGAACGTTAGTTTGGACGAGTCGAAAGACCAAGCCAAGCGAAAGCGTGAATTGGGGGACGGTTTGGCCCATTTTAGTCGGGGCATTTGCCAGTGGATTGACTTTGTGCGGAATTCGGTTTAAACTGAGCGCTTTATGCCATGCTAAACCGTATCCGTTATGCCTTCTGCTGCCCCACGGCCCCAACCGCCCGCTACGCCGTCTGCCCGTCGGGACCGTGGGCGTACGGCCGGGCCGCTGGCGGGTCTGCGCCGGGTAGTACGGCGCTATTTTGGTTTTTCGCGGCGCGAAACCTCGGGCCTTGTGGTGCTGCTGGCACTGCTGGGGCTGCTGCTGGCCTTACCGGCATTGCTTCGCCCCGCCTTGCCTACCTACGATCCGGCACCCGACCAGCGCCGTCTCAATGCCTGGGCTGCCGAGCTGGCAGCCCGCCGCACCGTTCGGCCCGATTTCGAGAACCGCTACTCCAGCCGCTACCCCCGCCGCCGCTATGCCGCCCGCGAGCGGGTGCCCCAGGTGCCGCTGGCGCCCTTCGACCCCAACACCTTTTCGGCCCGCGACTGGCAGGCTCGGGGACTACCGGCCTGGCTCGCTGAGCGGCTGGTAAAATACCGCGTGGCCGTGGGCGGTTTTCGGGCCAAAGAACAGCTGCGCAAAGCCTACGGCCTCTCCGACACTACCTACGCCCGCCTCGCGCCCTACATCCAGCTGCCCGAGCAACTACCGCCCCGCGAGCAGCGTGCATTCGCCAAAAACGGCCAGTTTCCCGAGCGCCCACCCTTCGAATCCAAGCCGGTCTTCGTGCCCAAGCCCCGCAATCTGGCGGCTTTCGATTTGAACGGGGCCGACACCACCCAACTAATGCAGATTCGAGGCATTGGGAGGGGCTATGCGCGGCGGGTAGTCGAGTACGGCCAACGCCTGGGCGGCTTCCGGCAGGAAGATCAGTTGGCCGAAATTTTCGCCTTCCGCGACGCGCCCGACCTGATCGACAGCCTGCGAAAATACACCTTCGTGGCTCCCGGCTTTACCCCGGCCCGCCTCGACGTCAACGCCTCCTCCTTCGAGGTGCTTCAAGCCCATCCTTACCTGGGCAAACGCCTGGCCCGCGTGCTGGTGGCCTATCGGCAGCAGCACGGCCCCTTCCAGCAGCCCACCGACCTGCGCAAAATCCGCATCCTCGACGAGGCGACCTTCGAAAAGCTGCTGCCTTATATAGAGTTGAAGTAGCCAGATGAGCCAGTGCCCATCGTTGAGCGTGCACGTGGCCCCAATGGCAATGGCTGCAGTATAGCCCGCTACCGGTTCGTACAGCAAAATGGCCGTCAGGAAGGCGTTGGTGGTGTGGTCCGAAGAGTGAAGAAAGGATGTTGTTGAAAAACCGAAAGTTGTCGAGGGTTTCAACGCACGCTTCCTCGGCCTCATCCAGCCAACGCTCTTTGCAATTCACGGGCGTTTAAGCGACATGAGCCAAAAGATTCAGCTGCAAAACAACAGCCAGTCAACCAACAAAACGGAGGCCCGCAATGTCTGCCCTAATCGAGCAGGCATTGCGGGCCTCGTTTTATTAGCTGACTTATTTCTTGGGCGGACCGGGGCTGGCGCCGTAGTCGGGCGAGTCGGGCGAACCGGTGCGCTCATCCGATGCCTGGCCGTAGTTGCGGGCGGCCTGCTCTTTATCAAAGTCGCCCTTGGCGGGCGAGCCGTCGGTGCCCGCTGGCTCCGAGTCGTCGTACTCGTCGTTGTAGGAACCGCCTTTCGAGCCGAATCCCTGTGCCTCGCTCCCCTCCGCATCAGCCGACCCGGCGGCCTCATAGCCACTGCGGCCAGCGCGGGTGGGCGGGGTGGCGCCCGCCTCGCCGCTGCCGTAACCAGCGTTACCCGGAGCTTGGCCGGTGCGCTGCCCTGCGGGGCCACCTTCGGGGTGGCCAGGCGTGTAATCTTCGCCTTGGTTGCGGTGCTTGTCGGCCGGGCCTGGCTCAGCATTGGACTGCCCACCCAGCGAGGAGGTACCGTAGTTCTGCGCGTAAGCCGAGCCGGTGCCGGTTGGGGCGTCGTTATCGTTGCCAAACAGCGGCCCAACAGCCGATTCGGGGGCATCATGCCCGGCACCCACGGCTACGGTACCGAAACTACCGTTTTCGGTCGAAGGGAAACCTTGCTCGACCTGCGCCCGCTCGCCCACGTAGCCTGAGGTGGCCGGCGCCTGCACCGGCGGGCCGGCGTAGGTGTCGGCACCACGGCTGGTTTCGTTGCCGTAGCCACCCTGGGTAGCCCCCTGGTCCGACTGGCGGCCGAATTCGCCCCGGCTGGCGCCGGATACCTCGTTCTGCTCATGGTTGAACTCGTCATTGGCCACGGGCTGGCCGGCAGGCGAGTTGGCCGGAGCGCGTAGCTCGGGCGGCAGCGCGTTGGCAAGAGTTTCGGGTGTAGTAGCGGGCTTCTGGGCGTTGTCAGACATGGATTCGGAAAGCTTAGGTGGCAGTGTCGTTACATACGTAGCCCCGGCAGTCACGTTCTGCAGCCTGGTTTTTTTGTTGATTTAAAAAACAGCGTAGATTTACCGCGCTTAGTTATGGTATTGACTCCACGCACTCTTGCTTTCCTTTTCTTCATTTCCTCAACCACTCAGCACCTCTATGAAAACAGGCACCGTTAAATTTTTCAACGAAGCTAAAGGCTTCGGCTTCATTGTGCAGGACGAAGACAACCAGGAAATCTTCGTCCACCAAACCGGTCTCGTTCACGAAATTCGCGAAAATGACCGCGTCAGCTTCGATATTGTCGATGGTCGTAAAGGCCAGAACGCAGTGAAAGTGGAGCGGATTTAAGCTACTGTCCTTTCAACTGTCGGCTACAAGAATACCAGTTCCGGCAAAGAGCAGGGCGCGGGCCCGTCGAAACAAACTGTTTCAACGGGCAGCGCCCTGCTCTTTGCCGGAACTACCGGTTTTCACTCAGCTACAAGCAGCAGCTCACCATTCCTTCTTACTTACCGGCTTCGTGGCGGGCTACGCGCACGCCTACAGCCATGATGCCGGGCAGCTGATCCTGGCGCATGTACTGCTCCAGCTGAATGCGGTAGGTGCCAGGCTGGCTGAACTCCTGGTTGGGCAGGGCCAGAATACGGTGGTCGAAGATGTCGCCGCTGCCGTTGCCCAAGGGCTCACCGGTTTTAGGGTCCATCAGGTTCATATCGTGCAGCTTGCGCGATATAATCTTACCATCAGGACCCGTAAGTGTCACGCGGGCGTAGAGGTTGTAGTAGCTGTAGTCGGCCGTGTTGCGGACGTTGAGAAACACGTCGTAGCGGGGCGCTGGGTCAGTTATTTCAAACTCGAACGTAGGCTTATTCTGTACGGCCCACACATAGGGGTCGCCGGCAGGCGAGGTCAGATCGATGTTTTTTTCGTAGACCTCGGCCGGGTCGCAGGCGGCCAGCAACAGCCCGCCCGCCAGAACCATAAATCCGCGCGATAAAGCGTGCATAGCGTTAGAAAGGCTAAACATCAGGAATCGGCGGAGGGTGAGGTGCTACCGCCGTCGGCGCGGCCTTCGCGGCCGGCCGAGCGGCCCGTGCGGCGGCTGCCCGAAC
>NZ_QVLT01000039.1 GCF_003417065.2 Hymenobacter lapidiphilus
CGGCGGGGGCGACCGGCTCGCGGCCCGGGCCCTCGTTAGCCGCCTGGCCGGGCCAACGGCCGAGGGCGGACCACTGCTACTACTGGCCCTGCGCGACCTGCAGCAATACGCCTCTGCGGCACGGCGGCAGAAGCCACCGGATTATCTTCCGAAAGCTTTTCGCGCGGCCAGCTGCGCGACGTGCTCAGCCGGGCCGGCATGTGCTACCTGCTACTCGACCGCCAAGGTATCATTCAGGATGTAAACACCTACTTCTGCGAGGTAACCGGGCACTTGGCCGATACGCTGATTGGGCGAGAGTATTTTGGCCTGTTTGCGCCTCCCAGCGAGCAGGAGCCCCGCCGCTACGCCTTTCAGCGGGCACTGGAAACGCAGGAAGTACAGGACTTCTTTGAGCATTCGCTGCTGACAATTTATGGCCGGGGGCGTACCTTCTTCTGGCACTCCGAGTTTGAGCGCGACATCGACGGGGCCATTACCGGCGTGCTGTTTGTAGGCCGCGACATCACCGACAAGCAGGTAGCCGTGCGGGCCCTTACCGACAACCGCAACCGCCTGCAGGACTTTCTCGACAACGCTCACGACCTGATTCAGAACCTGAGCATTGACAACCGCTTTCTGTTCGTGAACAAGGCCTGGAAGGAGAAGCTGGGCTACGACGATGAGGAGCTGCCCTCGCTCACACTGGCCAGCGTGGTGCATCCGTACTACAAGGCCAAGCTGCTTTACCAGTTGCGCAACCTGTACAAGGGCGAGAAAGTCAACAAGCTCGAAACCGTTTTCCTGACTAAGTCGGGCAAGCCCGTGCATTTGATTGGCTCCATTTCCTGCTCCTGGCAGGACAACGAGCCGGTGAGCACCCGCGCCATTCTGCACGATATCACCGACCGGATAAAGGCCGAGCGGCTGCAGAAGGTGTATTACAGCATTGCCAACCTGGCCATTAGCTCCAAGGATCTGTTGTCGCTGTACGGGGCCATTCACCGCGAGCTGAGCAAGATTATTGAAACCAATAACTTCTACATCGCTCTCTGCGACGAGGCCCGCACCCAGTTGCAGTTTGCTTATTTCGTCGATCAGAATGCCCCCGGCGAGCAGGCCATGATGACGCGGCCCTTCTCGACGGGTATTTCGGAGCATATTATTCGCACGGGCCGGCCGCTGTATCTGCTGCGCGAAGATCTGCAGCAGCTGGTGTCCGACGGGGCCGTAACGGCCTACGGCCTGATGCCGGAGGTAATGCTATGCTCGCCGCTGAGCATTGGCGAGCGGATTATCGGCGTAATTGCGGTGCAGGACTACCAGAAGGCCGATGCCTACGCGCCCTCCGACATCGAGATTCTACACTTCATCTCCAACCAGGTAGCGCTGGCCATTGAGCGCAAGCGCAACGAGGTCCAGATTCAGAAGCAGAATGCCCGCCTGAATGCCATTTTCGAGAGCGGCTCGCACCTGATGTGGTCGTTGGATACCCGCGCCCGGCTGGCCTCATTCAACCGCAACTACGCCGCCTATTTCCTGCGCCGCAACGGTGTGTACCCGGCCTTGGGCATGAACATGTGGCAGGCCGATGTGGCCCTGATGGACCCCGAGGCCCGCGAGGCCTTCATCAGCAATTACCGCCGCGCTTTCCAGGGGCACCCGCAGCGTTTCGAGGTGCGCCTGCGCGATGCCAAGGGCCAGGACTCGTGGCGCGAAATCTACCTCAACCCAATCTATCTCGAAGACGGCTCGTTTGAGGAAATTTCGGGCATTGCCCACGACATTACCGACAAAAAACGCTCGCAGCTGGAGCTGGTAGCTCAGGAGGAGAAATTCCGCGCCATTTTTGAGTCGTTTCAGGATGTGTACTACCGCACCGACACGCAGGGCATCATTACACTGCTTAGCCCCTCCGTATACGACATGCTGGGCTACCAGGCGGAAGAGGCCATCGGCCGGTTTATCGGTGACTTTTACATCAATCCGCACGAGCGCGACAACCTGTTGCAGCAGGTGCGCGAGAATGGCGAGGCGCGCAACTTTGAAGTGGCCATGCGCCACAAAGACGGCCACGCCGTGAGCGTGCTGGTGAACGCGCGCCGGCTGCTGGGCGACGTGGCTGGCAGCCAGCTGAACGGCACGGAAGGCATCGGGCGCGACATTACCGGCCTCAAGCAGATGCAGGACGACTTGCGCCTGGCCAAGGAAGCCGCCGAGCAGGCGCTGGAGGCCAAAACGCTGTTTCTGGCCAACATGAGCCACGAGCTGCGCACGCCCATGAACGGCATCATCGGCATGATTGACCTGCTGCACCAGACGGTAGCCAGCGAGGAGCAGGAGGAGTACGTGGACACGCTGCGCAAATCGTCGGACGCACTGCTGGCCATTCTGAACGACATTCTGGATCTGTCGAAAATCCAGGCCGGCAAGCTCCAGCTCAACGAGACGGGCATCGACCTGCACTATACGCTCGAAAAGATTTACTCGCTGTTTTCGAACCGCGCCAGCCAGAAACGGCTCAAGTTTACCTACCACCTCACGCCCAACACGCCGCGCTTCATCATTACCGATGAAACGCGCCTGCTCCAGGTTCTAAGTAACCTCACCTCCAACGCTATCAAGTTTACCTCGCAGGGTACGGTCAGCATCGTCGTATCGGTGGTGGCGGCTGCCGAAGCGGAGGAAACGGCTGACACTGCCGCCGAAGGGGCGTTTGAGGACAAGTACGAACTACGCTTCGCGGTGCAGGATTCGGGCATCGGTATTTCGCCCGACGACGAGAAGCTGCTCTTCACCAACTTCACCCAGCTCGATACCACGCCCACTAAAGCCTTTGGCGGAACTGGCCTGGGACTGGCCATCAGCAAGCAGCTGGCCGATATGCTGGGCGGCGAAATTGGGGTGTACTCCAACGTGGGCGAGGGCTCGACGTTCTGGTTTACCATTCGCTGCCAGGTGGCCCACAACGAGGAGGAAATTGTGCAAGAGCGCCGGCTGGCCCGCGAGCGGCCCCAGGAGGTGGTGCGTTTCGAAACCAACCCGCGCATTCTGCTCGTCGACGACAACCCCATCAATCAGAAAGTGGCCTCGCGCCTGCTCGACAAGCTGGGCTGCACCGTAACAGTGGCCGCCGATGGTTTTGAAGCCATCAGCCGGGCCATTGCGCCTGATACCCGCTACGACCTCATTTTCATGGACATTCAGATGCCGGAGATGGACGGCGTGACGGCCATGCGCGAAATCCGCCGCCGCCTGGGCCCCGGCTGCCCGCCGGTAGTAGCCATGACGGCCTACTCGATGCGCGAAGATGCCAAACGCTTCATAGAAGAGGGCATGGACGACTACATTGCCAAGCCCGTAAAAAGCCAGGATTTGTACGCCATGCTGCGCCGCTGGAGCAGCCCCGCAGCCCAGGCCGTACTCAGCCAGGTAGCCTCTGCCGCCGCTCCTGCTGCCGCGCCGGCTGCCCCAACCAATGGCACCCAGGCTCCCGAAACTGCTGCTCCTACACTGCCTGCCGAAGCCGCCGCAGGAATTGTGGTGGTAGATATGGCCATTGTGGAGCAATTGCGCCAGCTGGGGGGCGGCGAGTTCGCGGCCCAGCTCTACACCGATTTCGAGCAGGAAGCCGACCAGGTGCTGAGCGAGGCGGCCGCCTTGGTGGCCGATGGCCAGTACGCCGCTATTCTGCCTCACCTGCACCAGCTCAAGGGAACAGGCTTTACCTTAGGCATCTTGGCGCTGGCCGAAGGCGTAAAGTATCTGGAGCTAAAGCTGCGCGACCAGAATACGGAAAACACTGCTGCGGATTTTCAACTTTTACTTGTTTTATTTGCAGAATTCAGAGCCGTTTATCCTGCCCTGACACAGGCTCCCTGATGGGGCAAGGCACCACTGCCCCCCTCTCTCTCCTTTTACACAACCAACTCCCTCTCTGCCCACCACCTATGGAAAACTCAAACCCAAAAACCATCCTCATCGCCGAGGACAGCTCTGTTATTCTTAACCTGACTAAAAAAATTCTGGAGCTGCAGCAGTACCGCATTGTGTCGGCTAAAAACGGGGGCGAAGTCATCCGGCAGATCGAAAGCCAGCTCATCGACTGCGTGCTGATGGACATCAACATTCCGGTGAAAGACGGCATGGAATGCACCCGCGAAATCCGCCGCAACCCCGACCCGCGCATTGCCAAAATCCCGGTAATTGCTATTACCGGCAACGCCAACAACTACTCGATGGAGCAGTTCCGCGAAGCCGGCGTAACCGATTACCTGCCCAAGCCGCTCGATTTCGACGCCCTGGTGCGCGTGGTGAAGCAGTACGTGGGATAATCGAAGAAGCCAGGAGTTAGGAGCTAGAAGTCAGAATGCTTACTTGCCTACTCCTTCTAACACCTGGCTTCTAACTTCTAGCTTCTAGCTTCTGTTCATGCAAATCACTTTTCTGGGTACGGGTACGTCGCAGGGAGTACCCGCAATTGGGTGCACCTGCGACGTATGCCGCTCGGTTGATTACCGCGACAAGCGCCTGCGCGTATCGGTGCACCTGCAGGTAGCGGGCAAAAGCATCGTCATCGACTCGGGCCCCGACTTCCGGCAGCAGGTATTGCGCGCGCAAGTTGACCACCTCGATGCCGTTGTATTCACCCACGAGCACAAGGACCACACGGCTGGCCTCGACGACATCCGGGCCTACAACTTCCGGCAGCAGCAGGATATGCCTCTGCATGCCGAGCCCCGGGTGCTGGCGCAGCTGCAGCAGGAGTATGCCTACATTTTTGCCGACCGCAAATACCCCGGCATACCACAGGTAGAGCTCCACCCGATTGAAAGCGACACGGACATTTTTGAGGTGGCTGGCGTGCCGTTTCAGCCCATCCGGGCGCTGCACTACAAGCTGCCGGTACTGGGCTACCGGGTGGGCGGGTTCACCTACATTACCGATGCCAACTACCTCAGCCCCGAGTCGATGGAGCTGATGCGCGGCTCAGAAATCATCGTGCTCAACGCCCTGCGCCACGAGCAGCACATTTCCCATTTCACGCTGCAGCAGGCCGTTGCCATTCTCGAAGACTTGGCTCCGGCCCGCGGCTACCTCACCCACATCAGCCACCAGCTGGGCCGCCACCACAACGTGGAAGCCACTCTGCCCGAAAACATCCGCCTGGCTTACGACGGCCTGGTGGTAGGTTGTTAGTGGTCAGTGGTTGGCCCAAGTCGCGGGGAATGAGGTAGCGTGCGCCATATCAGCTTCTCGGCTCTCTGATCCCCCAATTCTCACCGAAGATGAATGTTATCCGCCTCGAAGACAAGTTTGCGCAGTTCACCGACCATTGGAACCCGCGCGTAATTGGGGAGCTCAACGACCAGCACCTGAAAATTGCGCGGGTGCAGGGCGAGTTCATCTGGCACAACCACGCCGCCGAAGACGAGTTGTTTATGGTCGTGAAAGGCCAGTTATTAATTGACTTCCGCGACGGCACCACGGCCTCGCTGCACCCCGGCGAGCTGCTGGTAGTGCCCCGCGGCACCGACCACCGCCCGCACAGCGCGGAGGAAACATGGATTCTGATGATCGAGCCCAAATCGACCGTAAACACCGGCAACCAGACCGCCAGCGAACTTACGCGCAGCCAGTTGGAACAAATTTAGCGGCAGTCCGGCCGCCGCCCGGCCACTAGGTTTTTTCAACCCGCAGGCTGATGGTAAAATCCTGCTTGGCAGGGTTATCCTGCTTGTTGGCCGCCAGCTTCCAGCTCGTGTAATGTACTACGTAGCGGCGGCCATTGGCCCGCACACTGGTCGTATCTGGATACTCACTGTTCACTATCAGTCGCCCCGACGAGGGCAATTTCAGCAACTGCGTCTGGCCATCGTGCCCGCTGATGGCCAACGTCGGCAGCACATGATCAGGAACAGAACACCGGGCGTTGCTCGGGCAGATGCTGAACTGCAAATCCTCTACCAGCACCGTTAGCTCCGGCGATGCGACCGAAGGCATGGTTGCCGACTGCCGGTAGTGCAGGTCGAAATCCTTGCCGAAGGCGGTAGCTACCACCTTCGGCTCAGCCTCGGAGCCGCAGCTGGTACAGGCAGCCAGCAGCGCCAACAGCAGCAGCGCGGTGGGTATGTGGCAGGGCTTTTTCATGCGGCTTACTTAACGGATGGAGGAACAGGACCGGGGTAGCAAGGGCTAACTTCATTTGTAGCAGGATTCGGGACGGGCAGAAATAGTTGCATCGCGGCAAAGGGCTGATTGCGGCGTTATTTGCGCAATTTGCGCCCCGGCCGTTCCGGCGTACGGAACGGCCTTCCTGCTCCCGTATTTTCTTTATCGATGCCCGCCAACTACTACTTTCTGCGTCAGCTGGCGCCCGCTTTAACCCACCAGTTGGCCGGCTATCAGGTAGTTGCCTGCTTCTCGCAGGAACGCGACGAGCTGGTGATTGGCCTGACCAACGGTGGGGCCGAATTTTGGCTTCGGCTTACGTTGGCCGCCGCCGGCACGCTGCTGGCCCTGCCCGAAAGCTTCCAGCGCACCCGCCAAAACTCGGTGGATTTGCTACCCAGCTTACTGGGCCAGCGGGTGGCGGCCGTAGCCGCCTGGCCCCACGACCGGGTGCTACAGCTTGACTTTGAGGGCGGAGCGCGGCTGGTGCTCAAGCTCTACGGCACCCGGCCCAATGCCGTGTTCCATCCCGCCGACCCGGCGGCCCCGGCCGAGCTGTTTCACCCGCGCTATGTGGCCGACGCCGACCTGTGCCCTCCCGCTAACCCCGCACCCGAAGCTAGCCCAGTGTCGGAAAGCGACCCGGCCAAGGCCTACCCCGCCCTCGGCGACCTGGGCCGGGCCTATCTGCTCACCCTGGGCTACGACCCGGCTTCGCTGGAAACCAAGCGCGAGCTGGTAGCGCAGGTGGTGAGCCAACTGGAGCAGCCCGCCGCCTTCTATATCGTGCGGCTCGGCAACCGCACCCGCTTTAGCCTGCTGCCCGTGGGCGAGGTGGAAGCCGAGCTGCCGGCCACCGACCCAATTGGGGCGCTACGCCGCTTCGTGCCGCGGCTGCTGGGCCGCCAGGCCTACGAAACCGAGTTGCGCCAGGTGCAGCAGCTGCTGGAAAAGCGCGCCGACATGGCCGCCACGGCCGCCCAGCACGCCCGCAACCGCCTGCACGCCCTCGAAAACACCAGCGGCTACCGCCAGACTGCCGACCTGATTATGGCTCACCTAAGCCAGATTCCGGCGGGCGCGGCCGAAGTGGAGGTAGAGGACTTTTACCAGCCCGGCCAGCGGCGCGTCATCAAGCTGAAGCCCACCGAAACGCCCCAGCGCACGGCCCAGAACCTGTACCGCAAGGCCAAAAACCAGCAGCGCGAAACCCGCGAGTTGGCCGAGCGCGCCGACCGCCGCGAAGCCGAAGCATTCGGGGCCCTGGAGTTGCTGGAGGAGCTGGCGGCGTTACCCGTTGGCGAGCTGCGGGCCCTGCGGCAGTGGCGCAAGCAACACGCCCTCGATGCCGCCGCCGCTACCAAAGCCGCCGCCGCCGAACTACCCTTCAAGGTGTTCGAGGATTCTGGCTTCTCGATTCTGGTGGGTCGTAACGCCGTCAACAACGACCTGCTCACCCAGCGCTACGCTCACAAAGACGACCTCTGGCTGCACGCCAAGGACGTTACCGGCTCGCACGTAGTCATCCGGCAGCGACCGGGCCAGCCGGTACCCGCGCCGGTGCTGGAGCGGGCCGCCCAGCTGGCCGCCTGGTACTCGCGCCGCCAGAACGATTCGCTGTGCCCGGTTATCTACACGCCCAAAAAGTACGTGCGCAAACCCCGCGGCGCCAAGCCGGGCCAGGTAGTGGTCGAGCGCGAAAAGGTGCTGCTGGTAGTGCCGGCTAATCCGTTCGAGCGGGCTTAACACCAGAGGGCCCCGTTGCAAACAATAAAGTTCAAGCGGAAACAACACGAAACGACCCCGGCAGCAACTGCTACCGGGGCCGTTTGAGTATGTTCACAAAATCCGTGAACCTCAGAACAGCGGAGCTAAATCCTTCACAATTCTTACTAATCCGTGCGCTAGCGCAACGGGCCTTTCATACCCATCATTTTGGCCATCTGGGCCATGCCGCCCTTGGTGCTGCTCATTTTATTCATAGTACGCATCACCTTGCGCATGTCCTCAAATTGCTTCATCAGCGCGTTTACCTGCTGAATATCGGTACCGGAGCCCAGGGCCAGGCGGCGGCGGCGCGAGCCGTTGAGCAGCTCGGGTTGGGCGCGCTCCTTGGGCGTCATGCTCTTGATGATGGCTTCGATAGGCTTGAAGGCATCGTCGTCGATTTCCACATCCTTCATGGCCTTACCCATACCCGGAATCATGCCTACCAGGTCTTTGATGTTGCCCATCTTCTTGATTTGCTCTAACTGAGAGAGGAAGTCGTCGAAGTTGAACTGATTCTTGCGGATTTTCTGGTTGATGCGCTTGGCCTCTTCCTCGTCAAACTGCTGCTGCGCGCGTTCTACCAGCGAAATCACGTCGCCCATGCCCAGGATGCGCTGGGCCATGCGGTCGGGGTAAAATAGGTCGAGGGCCTCCATCTTCTCGCCCGTCGAGATGAACTTGATGGGCTTTTCCACCACCGCCCGGATGCTGAGGGCCGCGCCGCCACGCGAGTCGCCGTCGAGCTTGGTGAGCACCACGCCGTCGAAGTTGAGGCGGTCGTTGAAGGTTTTGGCCGTGTTCACCGCGTCCTGGCCCGTCATCGAGTCCACTACGAACAGGGTTTCGGAGGGGTTTACGGCCCGCTTCACCTGCTCGATTTCGGCCATCATCTGCTCATCGACGGCCAAACGGCCGGCGGTGTCGATGATGACGACCTTCTTGTTGTTTTTGCGCGCGAACTCGATGGCGTTGCGCGAAATGTCCACCGGGTTCTTGTTGTCCGGCTCCGAGTACACGTCTACGCCCACCTGCTCGGCCAGCACTTTCAGCTGGTCGATGGCGGCGGGGCGGTACACGTCGCAGGCCACCAGCAGCACGTTGCGGCCCTGCTTTTTGAGGTGGGCCGCCAGCTTGCCGGCAAACGTGGTTTTGCCCGAGCCCTGCAGACCCGAAAGCAGAATCACGGCCGGGTCGCCCTTCACCTGGATGTCCTGCTTTTCGCCGCCCATGAGCTGGGTGAGCTCATCATAGACAATTTTGGTCATCAGCTGGCCCGGCGACACGGCTACCAGCACGTCGCGGCCCATGGCCTCTTCCTTGATTTTGTCGGTGACTTCCTTGGCGACTTTGTAGTTCACGTCGGCGTCCACCAACGCCCGGCGAATCTCCTTTACGGTGGCCGCGACGTTAATTTCGGTAATGCTGCCCTGGCCTTTAAGGGTTTTAAAGGCTTTATCGAGCTTGGTTGAGAGGCTATCGAACATGAATCACTGATTTGCGCTGATTGAATCGCTGATTTACGCTGATCAGTCATGATTTCACTGATTGCAGACGTCAAACCGTCATAATCAGCGAAATCACGATTAATCAGCGTAAATCAGCGATTCAAAAGTAACCAGAAAAGCCCGAAAAGCCGTCAGCGCGTTACCTTCGCACTTCACCGCCCGCCCGCCGCACTGTGCCCGATTCTGTTCGCCCGCTTCGCCTGCTTGTTATTACCTACTACTGGCCGCCTTCGGGCGGCGCGGGCGTGCAGCGCAGCCTCAAGTTCGTCAAGCATCTGCCCGAGTTCGGCATCGAGCCCACGGTCATCACCGTCGATCCGGCGCAGGCGGCTTACCCGGTACTCGATGAAAGCCTGGCCG
This sequence comes from Hymenobacter lapidiphilus, assembly GCF_003417065.2. Lineage (GTDB taxonomy): Bacteria > Bacteroidota > Bacteroidia > Cytophagales > Hymenobacteraceae > Hymenobacter. The sequence continues at coordinate 9,786 of NZ_QVLT01000039.1, forward strand.
CCGATGTGCCGGCGAGCGTGCGCGTGATTCGGACTAGTACGTTTGAGCCCTTCGACAGCTACAAGCGCCTGACGGGCCGGCGGCAGGTGCCCTACGGGGGTTTTGTGGGCGAGAACAAGGCCAGCCGCAGCCAGCAGCTGTTCAAGTTCGTGCGCGGCAACCTGTTCATTCCCGATGCGCGCCGGGGTTGGAACCGTTTCGTGCTCGACGCCGTGGCCAGACTGGTGGCCGCCGGCGAGCAATTCGACGCCGTGCTCACTTCGTCGCCGCCCCACTCCACCCAGCTGATCGGGCTGGAGCTGAAGCGCCGCTACGGCCTGCGCTGGCTGGCCGATTTGCGCGACCCCTGGACCGATATCTACTACTACAAGGAGCTGAACCACCTGCCTCCCGCCCGCTGGCTCGATGCCCGCTACGAGCGCCAGGTGCTGGAACAGGCCGATGTGGTGCTGGTGACCAGCGCCCACACCAAGCGAATTTTTGCGGCGAAGTCGACCAACATCGACCCGGCCAACATCCAGGTGCTGCCCAACGGCTACGACGAGGCCGATTTCCGGGAGCCCAGCCAGCCGCCCACCGACGCGCTGCTGGTAACGCACACTGGCACTATTTCGGAAACCTACCGCCTCGACCAACTGCTGGCCGCCGCCGCCGAGTGCGCCCGCCGCCACCCCGACGTACCGTTGCGCCTGCGCTTCGTGGGCAAGGTTTCCGACGGCATCCGGCAGCAGGCCGAAGCGGCCGGACTGGCCGGGCGCATTGAGTTTGTACCCTTTGTGCCTCACCACGAGTCGGTGGGCTACTTGCTGCGGAGCACGGCCCTGCTGCTGGCCATTCCGGATGTGGCCAACAACCGGGGCATTCTGCCGGGCAAAGTATTCGAGTATCTGGCCGCCAACAAGCCGATTCTGTGCGTGGGACCCATCGGTTCCGACGCCGACCTGCTGCTGCGCGAAACCGGGGCCGGCCGCACCCTGCCCCCCGATGCCTACGCCGACCTGCTCGACGCCTTTGAGGGCCTGGTGGCCCGCTGGCGCATCAACTCCAACCTCGACCTGCCCGGCCCCCGCCCCGCCCGCTACTCCCGCCGCGCCCTCACGGAAAGGCTGGCTAGGCTGATTGGTCGAGGCGAGTGAGAAGGGAGAAAAAGAACGTCATTCTGAGCGCAGCCGAAGATTCTCTACCGCAATGGCAATCCTGTTGCCCCAACGAAGCGGTAGAGATTCTTCGGCTGCGCTCAGAATGACCTTCACTCGATTCGACTTTCCCCTACTTATCACCGCCCCAACACGCCGCGCAGCTTGGCCGGCAGCAGCCCAATGGCGCGGGCTTTCCAATCGGCCCACGGCGAATGGCTCAGGCCCTGCCCCTGCCACGCGCCGATGGCCTGGGCCAGGTGCTGGGCCAGGGTGCGGTAGTGGCGGCGGTGGTAGTGGCGCAGGTTGTTAGTCACGTCGGCAGGCGTCTGCACGAACTCGCGCACGTCGAGGATGAAGCAGTTTTCGGCCGAAGTCACGAATTCGGCCAACGCCTGGTTCATAAGTTCGTGACGTGCCTGGGCCCCGGTTTCGCCCGAGTCGGGCACGTCGATTTCGGCCCCGTTGAGCAGGAAAACGGGCACGCGAGCCGGCACCTGGGCCCGTAGCCAGCGCAGGTTCTGCTGAAACTCGGCGGGCGAAATCGGGCCTTCGGGCGCAAACTCGCGGGCGAAACGGCGCAGAAAATCCTCATCCATTCGCTGAAAACGGCGCTGGGCGTAGCGGTCGGCCAGCGCGGCGGGCGGCTCGGCCGTAATATTCTGGTAGGCGCCGAAGGGTACACGGTGGCCGGTAGTACGCTCGCGGTACAGCGGCTGGGTGTAGTCCATCAACGGGCTGTACACCAGCACGTCGTAACCAGACTCCCAGAGGCGCGTGTCGAAAGCCTCGCGGCCCAAGAAAGGCAACGCGGCGGCCAAGCGCTGCTGCTCGGCGGCGGACCACTCGCGGGTGGCGCGCAGCAGCAGCGTGTGCTCCAGATGTACCGGAATCTGGTGCTCGTTGTTGAAGTTGAACTCCTCGGTTACGTCGAGGTCGAAGGCCTGCAGGAAGGGCGTGAGCTGGCCCAAGTCGCAGCCGCCCTTCAGCAGCACCCGCAGCCGCTTTTGGGGCGTGCCCGCCACCGGGGTAGCTGGGATTTCGGGCGCGGTGACAGCAGCTCCGCTGGTAATCCAGGTAGGTTTTTCGGTTGGGCTTAGTTCAGTGGCCACTTCGCCCCGCACTTCCAGCGCCGGAAAACCCAGGTAAGCGTAGGTGAACTGCTCGATGCCCAGGTGCAGAATACGGCAGGAAAACACGAGTTGCTCCAGCCGGTTTTCGGCCACATGAAGGCAATAGATGCCCACTAGGCCATAGTCGCCGAACCGGTCGTGCACGCGCACGGTGCCCCAACGGCGGGCCGGGTCGCGCAGGCTGACCTCCAACTCGGGCAGCGTTACGCGGCGCTTGGTGAAATTGAGTTGGTTGGAGCGGTTGATGAGCTCTTCGAGCCGGCCCAAATCGGGCATCACCGCAGCCGGGCCCTCACGGAATTCCACTTGCACCTGGGCATCGCGCAGGAAGGCCAGGTTGTCATCGTACTGGATACGGGCTTGCTGTTGGCGCTCCAACAGCTTGTATTGCGCCAAGCGCGAGAGCGTGGGGTCGGGCTGGCCGCTGGCGCGCAGCAACGGGGCCAGTTGGGGCAGCTCGGTGGGGTCAGCGACCTGCAAATCAGGATTGTAGAACTGCGCTTCGGCCCGGTTGGCGGGGTTGTCGTCGAGAAACAGGACATTTGGCGCCCGCAACTGCATCTGGGTCAGCAGCTCCTTAATAATGGGGCCCTTGGGCTGCCAGCTGATGCGCGGGAACACGAACAGCTCCCAGATTCCCAGCTCCCGCAGCCGCGCCTCAGCCGGGGCAAAGTCGTTTTTGCTGACGATGGTGTGCACAATACCGCGGGCCGCCGTGTCGCGCACCAGCTGCAGGTTGGCCTCCACTGCCGTTACCGCGCCTTCCGAGAGCGTGCCCTGCCAGAACGTGTCGTCGAGGTCCCAGATGACGAGCTTGACGGGGGCATCAGTTGCCAGTATCATTCAGTTGCTAGTTGCTAGTTGCCAGGCAAAGGAACGTCATTCAGAGCGAAGCGAAGAATCTCGCTTGAACTCGTTGAACAATCGTCGCGCAACCGTAGTGAGCGAGATTCTTCGCTGCGCTCTGAATGACGTTCCTTTGCCTGGCAACTCACCACTGGCAACTGATAACTGCCTACTTTTGCCCTCCCCCATCCCGGCTGCTTATCGAGCCGGCACTTCCTTCTCTCATTACCTTTCTCATGGCCCTCGACCTCAACCATAAATCCATTCTGGTAACCGGCGGCACCGGTTCGTTCGGCAAGCAGTTCGTCGAAACCGTGTTCCGGCTCTATCCGCAGGTGAAACGGCTGGTGGTGTACTCGCGCGATGAGCTCAAGCAGTACGAGATGTCGCAGCTGTTTCCGCATTCCGAGTTTCCGGCTATCCGCTACTTCATCGGCGATGTGCGCGACGGCGAGCGGCTCAAGCGGGCCTGCGAGGGTATCGACATCATTGTGCACGCCGCCGCCCTCAAGCAGGTGCCCGCCGCCGAGTACAACCCGATGGAGTGCATTAAAACCAATATTTTCGGGGCCGAGAATGTGATTAACGCGGCCCTCGACTGCGGCATAACCGACGTGGTGGCCCTGAGCACCGACAAGGCCGCCGCGCCAATTAACCTCTACGGCGCCACCAAGCTCTGCTCCGACAAGCTGTTTGTGGCCGCCAACAACATGAAGGGCTCGCGCGATTTGCGCTTTTCGGTGGTGCGCTACGGCAACGTAATCGGCTCGCGGGGCTCAGTGGTACCATTTTTCCTGCAGCGCCGTGCGTCGGGTGTACTGCCGATCACCCACCCCGACATGACGCGCTTCCACATCTCGCTCGATGAGGGCGTGGACTTGGTGCTGTATGCGCTGGAAAACAGCTGGGGCGGCGAGATTTTTGTACCCAAAATTCCGAGCTATAAAATCACGGAAGTGGCCGAAGCCATCGGCCCCAACTGCCGGCAGGAAGTCGTGGGCATCCGGCCCGGCGAGAAGCTGCACGAGGAAATGATTACCGAAACCGACGCCCTGAGCACCGTCGAGCTCGACAAATATTACGTCATTCTGCCCTTCACCCCGCGCTGGGATGTGGACGAGTTCATCGCCCACTTCCACGGCCGCCGCACCGAGCCCGGCTTCCATTACGACTCCAGCAACAACACCGACTGGCTCTCGGCCGAGCAAATCCGCGAGGAAATCCGCCTGCACGTGGACGCGGATTTTGTAGTGTAGGGAAGGTCTGATAGCGTTTTCTCGCGGAGGCTCATGCAGGAATGTGCAGAAGCGAAGAGAGGATTTCCTTTTATCCTCTCTTCGCTTCTGCGAGAAAAACCCGTTGAAAAGCGACTTCTAAACAACCAGCCCGCCGCCATACTTTTGGGTTTATGAACGCCTCCCATTTCCAGCCAACCCGCCCCATTGCCTACGGCCGTCAGCACATCACCGCCGATGATGAACAGGCCGTGCTGGCTGCCCTGCGCTCCGACTATCTCACCCAGGGGCCGCTGGTGGCGGAGTTTGAAGAAAAATTTGCGGCTTACGTGGGGGCTGAATACGCAGTGGCGGTGAGCAATGGTACGGCGGCGCTGCACCTATGCGCGCTGGCGCTAGGCGTGCAGCCCGGCCAACGCGTTATCACCACGCCCATCACATTTGCTGCCTCGGCCAACTGCGTACGCTACTGCGGCGGCGAGGTGCATTTCGTTGATATCGACCCCGCCACCGCGCTCATCGACCTGGCAGCCGTGCGCCAGCTGCTCGAAAGCCACCCCAAAGGCTATTTCCACGGGCTGATTCCGGTAGATTTCGCGGGCCTGCCGGTGAACTTGGAGCAGGCCCGCCAGCTTTGCGACGAGTTCGGCCTCTGGCTGCTCGAAGACAGCTGCCACGCGCCTGGCGGGTCGTTCGTGGATAGCCAGGGCCAGGCCCAGAACTGCGGCAACGGCCAGTTCGCCGATCTGGCCATCTTCAGCTTCCACCCCGTGAAGCACATTGCCACCGGCGAGGGCGGCATGATTACCACCAACCGCCGCGACCTGTACGAGCACTTGCTGCGCCTGCGCACCCACGGCATCACCAAAGAAGCCAAACAACTCAGCCGCCCCGATGAAGGCGGCTGGTACATGGAGATGCAGGAGCTAGGCTATAACTACCGCCTGCCCGACATGCTGTGCGCCCTGGGCATCAGCCAGCTGCAGCGCGCCGACGAGGGCATGGCGCGCCGCCGTACGCTGGCCGCCCGCTACGATGCAGCTTTCGCCGAACTACCCGCCGTTCGGCCCCTGGCCGGCGCACCGGGCCACGCCTACCACTTGTATGTGATTCAGGTAGCCGACCGCCGAGGCCTGTACGATGCGTTGCGCGAAAAGCAGATTTTTGCGCAGGTACACTACATTCCGGTACATCGGATGCCCTACTACCAAAGTCTGGGTTGGTTGGAAGGCGACTTTCCGCAGGCCGAAGCCTACTACGCCCACTGCCTCAGCATCCCGCTGTTCCCCAGCCTCACCGATGAGGAGCAACATTATGTGATTGACTGCATTCGGGAGTTCATTTCGCAGCAGGAACCGGCGTGAAAAAGGTTGGCATCATTTCGCAGGCCCGCATGACCAGCACCCGGCTGCCGGGCAAAGTGCTGCAGCCGATTGGCGGCCGGCCGCTGCTGGCGTACCATATCGAGCGGCTGCAAGCCAGCGGACTACCTGTTTATCTGGCCATCACCACCAACGCCACCGACGACCCGCTGGCCGATTTCGCGGCGGCCCACAGCTTGCCCGTTACCCGCGGCCCCGAAGACGACGTACTGGCCCGCTACCAGCAGTGCGCCGCCGCGCACGAGCTGGACGTTATCGTGCGCGTAACCTCCGACTGCCCGCTGCTGGATGATGGGCTGATTGCGCAAGCCGTGCAGGAGTATCTGGCGGCCGACAACCCGCGCCTCTACCTCTCCAACGTGCTGGTGCGCACCTATCCGCGGGGTTTCGATTTCGAGGTCTTCTCGCGGGAACTGCTGGAGAAAGCCTATCAACACGCTACCACCGCTGCCGACCGGGAGCACGTCACGCCCTACATCCACCAGAACCGCTCGGGCCGGGTGGACTTCGCCCACGTAACCCGCCCCACCAACCGCAGCAACTACCGCATCACCGTCGATACGGCCGAGGATTTTGAGCTGATTCGCCGGCTGATAGAAGAGCATCAAGCTGATACTTTAGCGACTGAGGAGCTGATTGACTTACTTGACAGGCACCCGGAGTTAGTAGCTATAAATGCTCATATTGAGCAGAAGAAGCTGTAGTTGAAATATTTCGCATCCTGTTATATTGCAGACAATAGCTATGTATACATACTAATAAATTCAAACTTATTAATATGTTCACACTCTTTACATTTAGATTTTTATGCGCAGAAGCTATCCTATATTTCATTGGTTGTTAGTGATTCTAATAAGCCCCTTACTGTTAATATTCATTGACATATTATTAAAAGAAACTCCTAACCAATTATTTGACTCTATATCTATGTACTTACTCTTTCTACTATTCGGCTTTATCTTTTCAATTCCCACATCTATAGTTTATTTTATCTACTTCAACCACTTGCCAGATTATAATAATGATCTTATTTCAACTAAAATTATCTTGATTTTAATTTCAGTTGTTGGGATTTGCCTCACAATGATTTCAATAGGAGGAAGCATGAGCCAAGATACAATGATTGCGTATTCAATTACATCAATCGTTATCGGGACATTGCTAAAGTTAAAATCCAGTAACATTAAGCATAGCGCTTAGATTTATGCGCCTCCTACTCCGTGCCGATGGAAACGCCTGCATTGGCCTGGGCCACGTGATGCGGCTGCTGGCGCTGGCCGAAATCCTGCGGGCCGATTTTCCGGAGCAGCTGTTCCTGATTCGGGAGCCCGATGCGGCCCTTACGCAGCAGCTCACGGCCGCCGGCCTGCTGGTGCAGGCTCTACCCGCCCGCCCGCTGCCCGAGGAAGCCGCCGACTTGGCCGCCCGCCTGCTCCGGCCCGACGACGTGCTGGTGCTCGACGGCTACGATTTCCGCTACGACTACCAGAATACCGTGCGCGGGGCCGTGCACCGGCTGGTGTACCTCGACGATTTGCACGCCTACCCGCTGGCCGCCGACTTGGTACTCAATCCCGCTGGCGGCCTTACTACTGCTGATTACGAGCTGCGCCAGCCGGGAGCCCGCCTGCTCAACGGGCCCGCTTACGCACCGCTGCGGGCCGCTTTCCAGCACGAGCCAGCCGAAAATGACGCGGCGGAGCCCGACCCAGCCGTAGTATTCGTGTGCCTGGGCGGGGCCGACCCCACCCACCAGACCCGCCGCGTGGCCGCCGGGCTGCTGGCGCTGCCGGGCTTGCGCCGGGTACACGCGGTGGTGGGAGGGGCCTATCAGGGCTGGGAGGCCTTGCACGCCTGGGCCACCGACCAGCCGAATCTCACGCTGCACCGCCACCTAGCCGCCCCGGAGCTGGCCGCCCTGATGCGTGAGTGCGGCGCGGCCGTATGCTCGGCCAGCACCGTGAGCTACGAATACTGCGCGGCCGGCGGCGGCCTGCTGCTGCTGCTACCTACCGCCGACAATCAGCACGACCTCGACCACTACCTGCGCGGGGCCGGGCTGGCCCGGCCCTTCACGGCGGCGGCCAACATCCTCACTTCCTCCGAAGCGGGCCGGTTGGCTTCCCAGCTGCAAAAGGCCCAACACCGGGTGTTCGACGGCCAAGCCCCCGTACGCTTGCGTCAGGAGTTTCAGGCCCTGCGGCGGCCCCCGCCGCCCTTCGCCCTGCGCCCCGCCACCCCCGCCGACTCGGCTCAGCTGCTGGCCTGGGCCAACGAACCGGCCGTGCGTCGATTCTCCTTCAACCCCGAACCAGTGGCCGAGGCCGACCATGAGCGGTGGTTTGCAGCTCGGCTGGCTGACGACCACGCCCTGCTGCTACTGGCTCAAGACGCTGCCACGGGTCGCCCGGCGGGGCTCATCCGGTTTACGGTAGAAGCTGAAACGGCCACGCTCAGCTACCTGCTCGATGCCGATTTCCGGGGCCGGGGGCTGGCGCCGCTGCTGCTGCTGGCCGGCACGCGGCGGCTGCTGGCGCAATTCCCGCGGGTGCGCCGGGTACTGGGCCATGTGCAGGCTGCTAACGCCGCCTCGGTTCATGCCTTCGAGCGGGCCGGTTTTCAGCAGAAGGGCACTATAAATCCGGCTGATTCGCTTACGTTTGTCTGGCTGGGCACGGGCTGAAATCAGCTCCATTCTTAGGCCTCTATTCCGCTACTGTGACTGCTACTATTTCGCCACGCGATAATGCCCAACGGGCTTACCGAAGCCGCCTGCTGTTCAAATTGATTATTGCCTTTGGCGCGGCCAGCCTGGCAGCCAACATCCTGTTTATGAGCCTGCCAGCCGATTACCCAGTGGAAGAGCCGTATGGCTTTGGGCAGCTGGTTATCCTCCTGCAGGCCGGGGTGACACTGCTACAAATCCCAGTGCATATTCTTGCCATCGTGTTTTTTCTACAATGGTTCCGGCGGGCTTATTACAACCTGTGGAAGATTGGCCGACGCCCCGACCACACGGATGGCTGGGCGGTGGGTAGCTGGTTTATTCCGGTGCTGAATCTATTTCGGCCCTACTCCATCATGAAGGAAATCTGGTACGATACAGGAGCCACCACCTCGGCGGCCACCGATTCGCGCACGGTGCTACGCTGGTGGTGGGTGGCATATCTGGTGCATGTTTTCGGCAACTCGATGGCCAATACGGCGATGAAAAAGGCCGAAACGATGCCGCAACTTTTGGGTGCCATGCCGTTCAGCGTGTTTTCCGATGTGGCTGATATTGCCTCTGCCGCCCTCAGCATTCTGGTTATCGGCTACGTGCACCAAGCCGAGCAGCATTGGCAAGGCCGGGCGCAGCTGCAAAGCCTGGGCGGGCCAGCTCCGGAACCGATATCATTACTGCCCACCGAGGAGGAACACTACGGCTAGCGGCGGGCTGCGTATTTTTGCCCCATGACCATCTCCTTTGGCTCCCGCCTCGTGGGCCCCGACCAGCCGCCGTTCATCATTGCCGAGCTCAGCGGCAACCACAACCAGGATTTGCAGCGCGGCCTGGCCATCGTGGATGCCATGGCTGCCGCCGGGGCGCACGCCATCAAGCTCCAGACCTACACCGCCGATACCATGACCCTGCCCGGGGCCTACCGCATCGACGACCCTGCCTCGCTCTGGTACGGCCGCGAGCTGCACGAGCTGTATCAGGAGGCGCATACGCCCTGGGAGTGGCACCAGCCGCTGTTCGAGCGCGCCCGGCAGCACGGTATGCTGGCTTTCAGCTCGCCGTTTGATGAGACGGCCGTCGATTTTCTGGAAACGCTCGACGTGCCGGCCTACAAGATTGCCTCCTTCGAAAACACCGACTGGCCGCTGCTGCGCCGGGTGGCCGCCACCGACAAACCCGTGATAATGAGCACCGGGGCCAGCACGCTGGCCGAAGTAGCCGAGGCCGTGCAGGTGCTGCGCGAAGCCGGCTGCCGTGAGTTGGTGCTGCTCAAGTGCACCAGCACCTACCCCGCCACGCCCCTCAACACCAACCTGCGCACGCTGCCCCACTTCCAGCAGCTCTTCCCCGACACGCTGGTGGGCCTCTCCGACCACACGATGGGCATCGGCGCCTCGGTAGCCGCCGTGGCCCTCGGCGCCTGCGTTATCGAGAAGCACGTAACCCTGCGCCGCGCCGATGGCGGGGTGGATTCGGCCTTCTCGCTGGAGCCCGAGGAAGTGGCCCAGCTCGTAACCGAAACCGAGCGGGCCTGGCAGGCGCTGGGTCAGGTGCAGTACGGCGTACAGCGGGCCGAGGAGAAAAGTCGCCTCTACAAACGCTCGTTGTACGTGGCCCAGGATATAGCCGCTGGTGAGGTTTTCACGAAAGACAACCTGCGCGTAGTGCGCCCCGGCGACGGCCTGCCCCCTCGCTACTTCGACCAGATCCTCGGCAAGCCCGCCCGCCAGGCCCTGCAAGCCGGTACCCCGCTGACCTGGGAGGCGTTGTAATCCAGTTCCATTCCTCTTTAATGTCCCATCCCCCGCTACCGTCCGAATCGTCAGGCTCCCCCCTCTCCGGCGGAGAGGGGAGCCGGGGGGGTGAGGTAACCCGCCTGCGCGACATTTTGCAGCTGCGCTTTACTGACCTGTTTGCCTCGCTGCCCGCCCACGCGCTGGAGCCCATTTCGCCGGCCAGCCCCTGGAAACGGCTGCTGAAAGTGGCCGGCTACGCGGGGCTGCGGCTGGTGGGCAACGTGTTTCGGAAGGTGCGCAACCCCGAAGACCTGCACGGCAAGGTGTGGCTGTACGTGGTGAGCCAGAACAACTACGACTCGCTGCAGTTTCTGCGCGAGGCCCTGCCCGACGCCGTGCTGGTGGCCGGCCAAAGCAAACAGATTGGCCGTTACAACGGGGCAGTTAACCGTCTTTCGCTGCGGCGCAAGCTGCTGTACTATGGGCAGTTGCCGGGCGTGTACCGGGCTCTGCAGCGCACCGAAGGCGAACGGGCCGGGCGGTTCTTCGATTTGATTTTCAACGCCGTCGGCTACTACGAGGTGTACCGGCGGGCATTGCGCCACTACCGGCCCCGGGCCGTGGTGTTTGCCAACGACCACAACGACGACGCCCGGGCCCTGCTGCTGGCCTGCCAGGCCGAGGGCGGGCCTACCGCCTACGTGCAGCACGCCACCGTGAGCACCAGCTTTCCACCACTGGGCTTTGGATTGAGCTTGCTAGAAGGGCAGGATGCGCTGGACAAATACCGCCAGTGCGGCTCCGTAGCCGGCCAGGTGGCGCTGGTAGGCATGCCTAAGGCCGATGCCTTCCTGGCCCGCCGCAACCGTGCGCCCGCCGTGCGCCGGGTGGCGCTGGCCTGCAACACCCTCGACGATACCGCCGCCATCACCGCCGCCCTCGACTACTTGCTGGCCGAATTTCCCGACCTCACCTTCACCTTCCGCCCCCACCCCGGCGACACCCGCGACTTCTCGTTTCTGGCCGCCCGGCACCCGGCGCTGCAGTTTTCCGATGCCCGCCAGCAAAACGTATTCGAGTTTTTAAGTGAGCACGATGCGCTGCTAGCCGCTGACACCAGCACCCACCTGGAGGCCACGCTGCTCAATTTGGCCAGCGTTTATTTCCGCTTCGGCACCCACGGCATAGCCGACGATTACTATGGCTACGTGGCCCACGGCTTGATAGAGCGGGCTGACACGCTGCCGGCTCTGGGCGTCTGGCTGCGGCAGATGCAGCTGTCAAAGCCAGCTGATTTGTACCAGCGGGCCAGTTATTACAACGCCACACTGGGCACTCCCGAAGAGGGCCGCAGCCAGCAGCGGGCGGCGCAGGTGCTGCGGGAGTGGCTGGCAGAAACGGCCCCAACGGCGCGGGTGTAGTTTCCCGTAGAGGCGCGCGGAGGCATGCGCAGAGGCGCGCGGAGCTGTTCTGTTTTACTTTGCGATATGGTTCCTCCGCCGCTGCCCGCTATTACCACCCTTACCGCCGAAGTACGACTGACCTACGTGCTGCAGCATTTTTGGGCGGCGTATGTGGATGTGCCGGCAGTTCGCATTGGCTACTCGGCTATTCAGCCACAGATTGAGGTTGCGGCAGTTGCGCACGGCTTTTTTGCCGCCGCTGCCCCTTACCCTTCTGAGCCGCACTGGCGCGAATGGAATGAGCAGCGGCTGCCGTTCTTCTTCGATGATAACCGCCAACTGCCGCTACTGGAACTGCTGCCAGCCAGCCGAGCGCGTATCAACACTGATATCATTTCGGCCGCCTTTTACCTGCTTAGCGGCTGGCAGGAGTTCTTCTCGGCGGAACGCGACCAGCACGGGCGTTTCCCGTACGCGGCCAGCGTGCAGGCCCGCTACGGCTTCGTGGCCGTGCCAGTGGTCAACTACTACTTCGATATCCTAAAAACGGCCGTCGAGCACGTAACCGGCCAGACGTTGCACCCGCGCCGCTGGGCCGGTGGAGCGGCCTGGGCCTCCTTCATCACCCACGATATCGACAACCTGCGCAACGCCTGGAAGCAACCGGCCAAAGCAGCGTTGCGGCGCGGTAATCTACCAGAATTTGGGCGGCAGCTATGGCGGCACTTCACCCAAAAGGATGCCTGGGACAACCTGGAGCTGGTGCAGCAAACAGTGGCCATATACGGCGCGAAAAGCACGTTCTTCTTTCTGCCCGAGCACCGCAAAGCGGCCAACGGTACCCCCAACGCCGACTACTCTCTTAACTCAGTCAGGGCAGATATAGGGGCTCTGAATGCGGCCGGGGCCGAGATTCAATTGCACGCCAGTTTGGGCACGGCCACCAACCTCAACCAACTGACTCAGGAAGCCATGGTGAAGATGAGGAGCGAGCCCACGGATGTTCCCGGCATCCGCTTCCATTATCTGCAATGGGAACCGCGCATCACGCCCGAATTACTGGGCGACCTAGCCTTTACCTACGATTCGACGCTGGGCTTCGCCGAGCACTACGGCTTTCGTAATTCTTATTGCCTGCCTTTCAATCCTTTCAACTTCCAACGCGGACAACCCGGCAACTTCCTCGAAATCCCGCTCAACGTGATGGACGCCACCCTCCACCACCCCCGCTACCTGCAGCTGGCCCCCGATGAAATTCTGCCGGCCCTCACGCCGATGTTCCAGGAAATCGAGCGGTTCAGGGGCGTCTGCACGGTACTCTGGCACAACGAGAACTTCGACCCGGCCAATCAGCACAACGGCCCCGTGCAGTTCCGCGCCATCATGGAGTACCTTCGCGGCCGCAACGTGGCCTTCGTCAATGGTCAGGATATTTTACTTAGACATGAGCTGGTGAGAGGTGAGAGATGAGACTTTTGTTCTGACTAGCGGCAGCAAGCCATTCGAACGAAAATTCCATTTTTCACTTCTCACTTCTCGCCTCTCACTTCTAAATTTTGGGTATCGTTCAGCGGCAGGGGCTGCGCAACACCGTCATTTCCTACCTCGGGCTGGCGCTGGGCTTCGTGAGCACCACGCTGGTGCTGCCGCGGTTTTTCGAGCCCGGGCAGCTGGGCGTTACCACTACGCTGGCCTCGGTCTCGACGCTACTGGCGCAGGTGGCGGCGTTTGGGTTTGCCAGCGTCGGCATCCGGTTTTTCCCCTACTTCCGCAACCGCGAAAACGGCCACCACGGCTTCCTGCCCTTCCTGCTGGGCGTGCCGCTGCTGAGCTTTGTGGCGGTGGCGGTCCTATTCTGGCTGGGCAAGCCGGTACTGCTGGGCTTTTATGAGACGGAAGTCGCGGCGCTGGGCCCCTACTACGCCTGGGGAATCGTTTTTGCGCTCTTCACCCTGCTGTACTCGCTACTAGATGCTTACCTGAAGGCGCTCTACCACACGGCCTTCTCGTCGTTTCTGCAGGATATTTTGCTGCGGCTACTCATTCTGGGCGGGGCGCTGCTGTTTGCGCAGGGGCTGCTGTCGTTTCACGGCTACGTGCTCTGGTTTATTGGCGTAAACGGGCTTCTGGTGCTGCTACTTACGGGGTATCTGCTGCGCATCGACGAGCTGCACTGGCGGCCCCGGCGGGCGGTACTGGCGGTGCGGCCGGTGCGCGAGCTGTTCAGCATGGGCGCCTTCACGCTGCTCAGCTCACTCTCCGGCTCCATCATTATGTATATCGACACGCTGATGGTGGGCTCGCAGGTGAGCCTGGCGGCGGCCGGCATCTACGCCATTGCCTTCAACATCAGCACGGCGCTGGCTATTCCGGCCCGCTCCCTCAACAAAATTGCCTTCCCGCTGCTGGCCGACTATTGGAAAGAGCAGAACCTGGTGGGCATGGCCGATTTCTACCGGCGTACCACCCGCCTCAACGCCCTTATCGGCTGCCTGCTGGCGCTGGGCATCGGCCTCAACCTGCCGTTCATCTACTCGCTCATGCGGGCCGAATACGCCCAAGGCACGCTGGTGGTGCTGCTGCTGCTGGGCAGCCGCCTCTTCGACGGCATCACGGGTCTCAACGGCCTCATTCTGGTCACCTCGCCGCGCTACCGTTTCGATCTGGTGTTCAACGCCTCGCTTTCGCTGCTGATTGTGGTGCTGAACCTGCTGCTGATTCCGCGCTTGGGCATGGTGGGCGCGGCCGTGGCGGCGGTGGCGGCGCAGGTCAGCATCAACTTGGCCCGCACCTGGTTTGTGTGGCACAGCTTCCGGATGCAGCCTTTTACCTGGCAGATTCCGCTCATCCTGCTCATCACGGCCGCCGCCGGACTGGCCGGCTGGCTGGCACCTACGCTGGCCTCTCCCCTGCTCACGATGCTGCTGCGCTCCACCGTCATCACGGCCGTGTACGGCGGCCTCGCCCTGGCTACCGGCGCGGCCCCCGAAGCCGTGGCGCTGCTGCAAAAAATGCGGCGGCGCTAGCACTGTGCTGTAGCGGAACGGACGTTCTACAGCTTGAAGTCCGACTCTTCCTTGCGGAAATGCTTGAGCACGAGCTTATCGGCCAGGCCGGGGAGCAGGCGGTTGAGCCACACGGTGAGCTTACCCTGGCTGGTGAGGATGAGGTCGCGGCGGCGCTGGCGCACGGCTTCCAGCAGGTGCCGGGCCACTACTTCGCTGCTCATCATGGCCCCTTCGTCGCGGGGCGACTCGCCTTGGGCTTTGCCGTCGGCGGCCAGGGCCACGTTGCGGATGTTGGAGGCCGTGAAGCCCGGGCAGGCCAGCAGCACGTGCACGCCCTGGGGCAGCAGCTCGGTGCGCAACGCCTCCAGGAAGCCGTGCATGGCAAATTTGGAGGCCGAGTAGCCCGTGCGCCCCGGCAGCCCCCGGTAGCCCGCAATGCTGCTAATGCCCACAATTGAGCCCTTGGCGGCCGTAACATAGGGCAGCGCAAACTTGGTGGCGTACACGGTGCCGAAAAAGTTGGTCTGCATCAGCTGCCGGATAACGTCCAAATCAGCATCCCGAAACAGGGCCCGCATACTGATGCCGGCGTTATTGATGAGCACGTCGAGCCCGCCGAAAGCGGCCACCGTTTCGGCCACGGCCCGCTCCGAATCGGCCTCTACGCCCACATCGGCCCGGATAGCCAGATGGGCAATGTCCAAAGCAGCCATTTCAGCGGCAGTTTCGGCCAGCCGGGCTTCGTTACGGCCGGTAAAGGCCACTTTAGCGCCCGCCCGCCCAAACTCCAGGGCCGTGGCCCGGCCAATGCCCGACGTACCGCCCGTAATCAGCACTACTTTATCTTTCATAATCAGCAGAAGTCAGCAGGAATAAACCTGCCCGCAAATTACGCCGCCAACCTGCAATCGACGCCTAAAGGAAGCTTCTCACACCTGCCGACTACAAAATCAGTTGCATCAGCGAAGAATCAGCGCGAATCAGTGATTAGCTTTGCAGGGTGAGGAAATCTGTTAAAAACATCCCGGCGGAGCTGCTCCGCGAAGTCGAAATTACCGACATGGTGGCCGAGGGCAAGTGCCTGGTGCGCCGCGAGAATCTGGTCATTTTTGTGACCCAGGTAGCGCCCGGCGACGTGGTGGACCTGCGCGTGACCAAGTCCAAGAAGAACTTTCTGGAGGCCGTGCCCACCAAGTTCCATAAGTACTCCGAACTGCGCGTGACGCCGTTCTGCGAGCATTTCGGTACCTGCGGGGGCTGCAAATGGCAGCACTTGGGGTACGACACTCAGCTGAAGTTCAAACACCAGCAGGTGGCCGACACCCTGCAGCGCATCGGCAAGGTGGCGCTGCCCGAAATCCTGCCCATCACCCCCTCGCCCGACCAGACCTACTACCGCAACAAGCTGGAGTACACCTTCAGCCACAACGGCTGGCTGACCAACGAGCAGATTGCCAGCGGCCACGACTACGAGCGGCGCGTGCTGGGCTTCCACACGCCCGGCCGCTTCGATAAGATTCTGGACGTGAACCACTGCTGGCTGCAACCCGACCCGAGCAACCAGATCCGACTGGCGGTGCGCGACTACGCCCTGGAGCACGACTTGCCCTTCAACAACCTCGTCACCCAAGAAGGCTTCCTGCGCAACCTCATTATCCGGACGGCCAATACCGGCGACCTGATGGTGATTCTGCAGTGCTACTACGCCCACGACGCGCTGGTGCCGCTGCTGGATTTCCTGGCCGAGCGGTTCCCGCAAATCACTTCGCTCAACTACGTGCTCAACGACAAGGGCAACGAAACCTTCAACGACCTGGAGGTGGTGTGCTACCGGGGCGAGCCGCACATCCACGAAGAGATGGAGGGCCTGCGCTTCCGCGTGGGGCCGAAATCGTTCTACCAGACCAACTCGGAAGGCGCCTACAACCTCTACAAAATCACCCGCGACTTCGCCCAGCTCACGGGTTCGGAGCTGGTGTACGACCTCTACACTGGCGCCGGCACCATCGCCAACTTCGTGGCCCGGCAGGCCCGCCACGTGGTGGGCGTCGAGTACGTGGAGTCGGCCGTGAAGGATGCCTACATCAACTCCGAAATCAACGGCACGACCAACACCGAGTTCTACGCCGGCGACATGAAGGACGTGCTCAACGCCGAGTTCATCGCCAAGCACGGCCGCCCCGATGTCGTCATCACCGACCCGCCCCGCGCCGGAATGCACCCCGACGTGGTGGCCCGCCTGCTCGAAATGCGCGCCCCCCGCATCGTCTACGTCAGCTGCAACCCCGCCACCCAGGCCCGCGACCTGGAGCTACTGGACGAGGCGTACCAAGTGGTGAAAGTGCAGCCCGTGGACATGTTCCCGCATACTCACCACGTGGAGAACGTGGTGCTGCTGGAGCTGCGGTAGCCAGCTGTCATCCTGAGCGGAGCGAAGACCTTATCACACCTTAACGTGTCGTTGTCATGTCCTACTACGTGTACATCACCACAAACCCGGCGAGGAAAGTTCTGTACATCGGCATAACCAACGACCTCACAAGTCGGATGGCTCAACACTATACTAATCGTGGTTCAGCCCAAACCTTTGCAGGCAAGTATTTCTGTTACAATCTGCTTTACTTTGAAGAGCATCAAGACAGCAAAGCAGCCATTGCTCGTGAGAAGGAATTAAAGGGCTGGACGCGAGCGAAGAAGGACGTATTGATTGCGACTGAAAATCCTGATTAGATTTTTCTGGAAACATGAACATAGTCTGTCATCCCAAGCGGAGCGAAGGACCTTATCACGCTCGAACGTATCGTTTACATGTGATAAGGTCTTCGCTTCGCTCAGGATGACAGATTTATACCATATCACATGGACTACACCAACGACCCCGAACTGAACGGCAAATACCTCGGTACCATCACCAAGGATTTCGCCACCGTTTCCGATACGCTCAGCGAAGCGTCGTCGCAAATCCGCAAGCGCGACATTTCGAAGTATCCCATTTTCGTGTTTGCCCGCCAGGAAGTGCCGCTGGGCGGCCTGCTCGTGAATGCCGACGAGCTGAACCTGGAGTGGCACGTTTTCGCCAGCTACCTGGAGCTATTCGTGCAGCAGGGCATCATCAGCGAAGAAGGCATCGAGGCCTTCCAGCAAACCTACCGCGAGCCGAACGAGTACTGCTGCCTCTTCGTGCTCGACGAGGAGTTCACCAACTTCGTCTACATCCCCTACCCGGAGGACTAAAAAAGCCGTGTCATCCTGAGCAAAGCGAAGACCTTATCACGTTTGAACAGACCGTTGTTACGGCACTCGTACGTGATAAGGCCCTTCGCTTTGCTCAGGGATGACAGGGTTCCATTCTTGACACTACCCAAAATGGCTAAACCCCTGGGCTTTCAACGGTACTGGCTGGCCGGCTTTGGTGATGAGGTTGGCGCCTTCGCTCTTCTCGACCATGTGGCCGATGATGGTGATATCGGGGTGGTTTTTGAGCTTGGCGTGGTCGGCGAGCGGGACAGTGAACAGCAGTTCGTAGTCTTCGCCGCCGTTGAGCATGCACATGATAGGGTCGAGGTTGAATTCGCCGGCCACTTCGAGCGTGGGGTTGGCGATGGGCAGATTCTCGGTGAAAATGCGCGCCCCGGTACCGCTGGCCTGGCAGAGGTGCAGCACCTCGGAAGCCAGCCCGTCCGACACGTCAATCATGCTGGTGGGCACCACGCCCAGCTCGCGCAGCTCGTGGATAACGTCCATACGGGCTTCGGGGCGGAGCTGGCGCTGGAGCACGTAGGGGTACTTGTCGAGCTCGGGTTGGGATTCAGGGTCGGCCTGCCAGACCTGCTTTTCGCGCTCCAGCACCTGCAGGCCCAGGTAAGCGCCGCCCAGGTCGCCGGTTACGCACAGCAAATCGTTGGGGCCGGCCCCGCTGCGGCGCACGGCTTTGCCAGCTTCCACTTGGCCCAGGGCCGTTACGCTAATGGTGAGGCCGGCGCGGCTGCCGGTAGTGTCGCCACCCACTAAATCGACGTTGTAGGCTTCGCAGGCCAGTTTTACGCCTTCGAATAGTTCCTCCACGGCTTCCACGGTGAAGCGGGGCGGAATGCTCACCGCCACCACAATCTGGGTCGGCAGCGCGTTCATGGCGGCAATGTCCGACACGTTGACGGCCACGGCCTTATAGCCCAGGTGTTTGAGCGGGCAGAACGTGAGGTCGAAATGCACGCCTTCGGTTAGCAAATCGGTGCTAATGACCAGCTCCTGCCCGGCGGCCGGGGCCAGAATAGCAGCGTCGTCGCCGATGCCGAGGATGGTGCTGGGCTGGGTGAGTTCTACGGTTTGCTGGATGCGGCCAATCAGGCCGAACTCGCCTACTTTATCGAGAGGGGTCATAAATCGTTGATTTTCGCTGATTAACCGTGATTTCGCTGATTTGAATAGCGTAGGGCCGCCGGGTGGCGGGGCTACAAAGGTACGCGGTGAGGGGAAGTGCACTGCGGTTAGCCACCGGCCGGATTTCAAAACCCTGACTGCTTGGCGGATAGTTCGGATAGGATGGCAAACTTTTCTTTGCTAACGAACGTTAGGAATCGTACATTTGACTCCTGCTCTCCTCCGCTCTTCCCACCCGCCCTTTCATGGAAACTATCCAGCTTTCACGCAAAGACCAGATTGACCAGACGGCCACGGCCCTGTTTCGCACCCGCGGCTTTGCGGCCACGAGCATGCGCGAGTTGGCCGCCGCGCTGGGCATGGAGGCGGGCAGCATCTACTCGCACATCCGCAGCAAAGAAGAGCTGCTGCACCGCATCTGCTTCCGGCTGGCCGATGAGTTTTTCGCCGGGTTCGATGAGGCTACCACTGATACCGCGCTACCAGCCGCCCCGCGCCTGCGCCGGGCCGTGGAGAGCCACGTGCGGGTGCTCACTACTGATGTGGCTGCTTCGGCCGTGTTTCTGCACGAGTGGCGGCACCTCTCCGAACCGGCCCGCACCGAGTTTCTGGCCCTGCGCGAGCGGTACGAAGCTGGTTTTCGTGAGCTGATTGCCGAGGGCGCTTCCGCCGGCGAGCTGTATGCGCCCGACCCGGCGTTTGCCGCCCTCACGCTGCTGGCTTCCCTCAACTGGCTGCCCACCTGGTACCGCCCCGGCGGTTCGCTCACGCCCCCCGACATTGCCCACCGCCTCGCCAACCAGCTTCTTTTCGGGCTGGAAGTGCGTTGTTAAAAAAGTAAGAGAACGTTATTCAGAGCGAAGCGAAGATTCTCGCTCGCACTCGTTGAATAATGACTGTTCTAATGAATTCATGCGAGATTCTTCGCTGTACTCTGAATGACGTTTTCTCGATACCAAACACTCCTGTCTCACCTCTAAAAATTCCCACCATGTACGGTTCCGCTTCTACCCACGATATTCCAAACCAGGCTACCACCGGCCTTGAAAACGAAGACCCGATTCTGCTGGCCGAGTTTGAGGCCCACATTGCCCGGGGCGAGAAAATCGAGCCTACCGACTGGATGCCCCAGCTCTACCGCAAGCAGCTCACGCGCATGATTGAGCAGCACGCGCACTCCGAAATCATCGGTTCGCTGCCCGAGGGCACCTGGATTACCCGCGCCCCCGGTTTCCGCCGCAAGATGGCCCAGATGGCCAAGGTGCAGGACGAAGTAGGCCACGCTCAGCTACTGTATTCGGCCGCCGAAACGCTGGGCAAAACCCGGGAGCAGATGCTGTCGGACCTGATTAACGGCAAGAGCAAGTACAGCAACGTCTTCAATTACCCTACGCCCACCTGGGCCGACTCGAACGTGATTTCGTGGCTGATTGATGCTGGCGCCATCGTAAACCAGATGGCCAACGCCAAGGGCAGCTATGGCCCTTATTGCCGGGCCCTCGACCGGATTTGCGCTGAGGAAGCCTTCCACCTTAAGTATGGCCACGATGCCGTGGTGCACTTGGCTACCGGCACGCCCATCCAGCGCCGCATGATGCAGGAGGCCCTCAACCGCTGGTGGCCCGCCATCATGACCTTCTTCGGTCCTTCGGACAAGATGAGCACGCATACCGAAATCCTGATGCGCTGGAAGGTGAAGATGGCCACCAACGACGCCTGCCGCCAGCAGTTCCTGGATATGTACGTGCCCAAAATCTGGGAAATCGGCCTGACGCTGCCCGACGCGAACCTGCACAAAAACGAGGACGGCGTGTGGGAGTTTTCGGAGCCCGATTGGGAAGACTTCAAGCGCGTGATTAACGGCGACGGCCCCTGCAACGCCGAGCGCATTGCCGTACGCCGCGCCGCCGAGGAAAACGGTGCCTGGGTGCGCCGGGCCATGCAGCAGCCTCAGGCCCGCTACGTCCGCCCATTGGCTTAGATCATTAATGCACCAAATGAGAGGAATAGGAAAATGTGATGGTAGTTCACAAACCTATTTCTCCCATTCGGTGCATCTTCCTCATTTTGCACATTACTGAAAATGCTTTTTTCTCTCGACCCGCGCATAAGCCGGCTGGAACTGCCCGATTCGGCGCTGCCCCCGCCCGATAAGGCGGCGCTGGACCAGTTTCCGACCTACGAAGTATTTCACCAGCGCAAGGAAAACACGGCCTACGTATACGTCGGGCCGGTGCATGCGCCCGAGGCAGATGTGGCCTTTCTATTTGGCAAGGAGCAGTTCAGCCGGCGCTTTCCGTGCACGGGCATGTGGGTGGTGCTTACCTCCGCCATCAAGGTAACCGAGTACGGCGACGACCAGCAGTCGGTGTATGACCGGCTGCCGCTACTGCCTGCCGACGAGATAGGCACGGCCGATGCTTCCGGGCTGGAATCCTACGATATTTTCCACCTCAAGAAGCGTGGCAAGGCCCACGCCCATGTAGGACAGGTATCGGCCGCCTCGCCCGAAGCGGCGTTACAGGCCGCCAAGGCTTCTTTCGGCGACCAGCGCCCGGTGGTGAATGTGTGGGTAGTGCGCAGTGCCGACCTGCTGCGCTCCGACGACGACGACCGCGACATGTGGACGACCACGCCCGATAAGAAGTACCGCGAAGCCATTTCCTACAAAGTGCAGGACCGCATCGACCGGTTCAAGCAGGAAGGATAATCAGCATATCAACTATATGAACCCGAAGCTCGACCTACTTTACCGCCTCGCCGACGACCAGCTGATTCTGGGTCACCGCAACTCCGAATGGAACGGCCTGGGCCCGATTCTGGAGGAGGATATTGCCTTTTCGAGCATGGCGCAGGACAAGCTGGGCCACTCGCTGCAGCTGTACATGCTGCTGCACGAGCTGGGCGAGGCCGAGCCCGACACGGTGGCATTCACCCGCAACACACCCCAGTTCCATTGCTGCCAACTCACGGAGCTGCCCATCGGTGAATACGATTTCAGCCTGATGCGCCACTTCCTGTTCGACCACGCCGAGCTGTTGCGCTTCGAGGCGCTGGCCGACAGCTCGTATGAGCCGCTGGCCCTGGTAGCCCGCAAGGTGAAGGGCGAGCTGAAGTACCACGTATTGCACGCCAACACCTGGGTGAAGCGCCTGGGCACGGCCACCGAGGAAGCCATTGAGCGGATGCAGGCAGCCCTGGAGTTCACGCTGCCCTACGCGCTGGGCATCTTCGAAACAACGGAAGCCGAACCCGAAATCATCAGCAGCGGTCTGTTTATTGGCGAAGTGGAGTTGCAGCGCCGCTGGGAAGCCAGCATCAGCAAAGTGCTGGCCCAAACGTCTCTGGTTCTGCCCGACCTGCGCCTGCTGACGCCCGTAACCGGCGGCCGCCACGGCCAGCACACTGAGCATCTGCAGCCGCTACTCGACGAAATGGCCGAAGTGTTCCGCCTCGACCCCACGGCCGACTGGTAGAATTAGGTTCGTTAAGTTGAAGAACCTGTCATGCTGAGCGCAGCCGAAGCATCTCTACCGCTTCGTTATAATAGTAATTCAACGAAGGTAGAGATGCTTCGACAAGATCAGCATGACCGTTTTGAGGGTCACCTTACTCCAATATCAGCTCGCCATGCTCACCGAAGCTCAAATTCTCAACTGGCTGCAAGCCGTCACCGACCCTGAAATTCCGACGATTTCGCTTGTGGATCTGGGCGTGATTCGGGAGGTGCGGGTGGAGGAGGACGGGGGCGTGTACGTGCGCCTGACGCCTACCTTTGCCGGCTGCCCGGCCATGGATTACATGCGCCGCGACGTGGAAACGACCCTCAAGGCCCACGGCATTCCGCGCGTCACCACCGAAATCAGCCTCCGCGACCCCTGGACATCGGATATGGTAACCGACCGGGGCCGCGAGGGCCTGCGCCGCCATGGGCTGGCCACGCCGCCCAAGCTCAACGGCGGCCTCCTCGACCTCGATATTCTGGAGTACGCCGAGTGCCCGCGCTGCCACACCACCAACACGGAACTGCGCACGCCCTTCGGCGCCACGCTCTGCCGCGCCGTGCATTACTGCCACGACTGCCGCCAAATCTTTGAGCAATTCAAACCGATTTAGTGGTTGGTAAACTGTACGGGCGCTGATGGATGCTGGAGCACTTTTTTCCGGTTGAGGGAAAGATTTCGCCGGTATCTTCGTTCGGGGCTTATCCGATTTTATTCCTCGTTTTTTATGATGCGTTTTGTCGCGCTATTGCTGGCGCTGGGGTTGCTGATGGCCAGCTGCAATCGTACTCCGGCCCCCATCGACCCGGCTTCGGCCCAGGCCGTGAAGGTCCAACTTAATATTCTGCGCGATACGGTGGCGGCCCGCTGGAGCGAGATGCAACAGTCGGATGACGGCAAGCAGCGTGATACCAAGCAGCTGTTGCGCGAGCTAAGCGGCCTGCCGGGCACCGACCGCGCCGCGCTGGCCCGCCTGCAGTACGCCAACGACCGGCTGCCCACCCGCCGCTACACCCAGCAAACCATGGCCGACTCGGGCCTGATTGACGCCTACGATTCGGCCCAGGATTCGCTCTTGCAGGCGGTATACGGGCTGGTGCCGCTACCCACTTCGCCCAATGTAGAGGCTACGCCTGTTTTGATGCTGACCGGCCAAATTCAGGAGGCCGATGCGGAGCTGGTGGGTTTCCGGTCGCGCTACGACCAGGCGGCCATGCGCTTCAACAACTATCTGCAGCTGCATCAGGCCGAAATTCAGCAGTTGGGCAGCAAATACGCTCAACTGCAGCCCCTACCGCTATTCACGCTGCATAACTGACATTTCGGTTCAACCTTAGCCGAACCTGCAATACCAGCGTATGGGCGCAGGGCTCAACCAGCCGGCAACTTGGTCCGGGCGGCCCTGAAGGCCAGCAGTAGCGCCCCGGCAGGCAGCAGCAGCGTTGCCAGAAACAGGATACTGTGGTAAGCCGGGATAAAGCTCCAGTCGAGCCAGAGCATCAGCCCCTGCAGAAACAGCAGCAGCTCCGTGAGCACGAAGCCCGCCAGCAGCAGCCAGGCCCCCAACCGCGCCGCCCGCCCCCGCAACGAAATGAGTCCTTGCGCATGTAACAGGGCCAAAACTGTGAGCGTGGTAGCACCCAGCGTAACCAGGTGCACAAAACCAATAACGAAGTTGCGCACCGTAAACGACATGATGGCCACGTAGGGCACGGCCACAGCCGCGTGTACCACGGCTTTGAAGGCCAGCGAGCCAATTCCGAAGGCCCATAGCCCGCGCAATAGTGGCGCGAGCGGCGCCATCAGCTGCCGCAGCGCCGGCCACACCGCCCGCAGCCACTGCACCACGCCCAGCAACTGTAGCAGTACGCCCAGCGCGGTAACCGCATAAATGGCCGGATGCCGCTCGGCCCAGGCCACCGCCAGGCCATAAGTAGGCAGCAGACTGCACAGCAGCAGCACAAACGCCTGCCGCAGACGGGCTACGTTTAGGGGTAGCTGCCGCTTTTCGAGGTAAGCCACTACCAGCCCCAGCGTGCCGAACATAAACCACCCGTTGAGCTGCCCGTGCAGGAAAAACTGAATGGCCAGGTAAAACAGGGTCATGTTGGGAGGCTTGGCGCTCATGATGGCTCCCAGCGCCCACAGCCCCAGCGTAGAAAGCACGATGCTGCCCAGGCCCGCCAGCAGGTAGGGCAGCGCGGCTGAGCCATCCAGCTTCCGGCGCAAATCGGGCCAGAGCAGCCCCACGGACACGTACGAGAGCAGCACGTGCAGTGAGGTAGCCGAAATGGAGGCAACCGAATAGCCCTGCACCGCGAACAGGCCAAAAATGGCCACTACGGTCAGCTGGGTGGCCCAGAACAGATAGGTGTAAGCCCGCCGTTCAGGACCAGCCAGCAGCACATAGCCCGCGAACAGCACCAAGTAGACCCAGCCCAGCATGGCCCCGTGGCTGTGCGAGTGCATGATGTTGCGGTATTCCACACCGGGCACTTCCCACAGGAAGATGTACCGCATCAGCGCCCCCAGCAAAGCCGCCACCGCCAGATTAACAAGGGCCAACTGTACCCACCGACGGGCGGGCGGCCAGGAATCGGGCGGTGCAAGCATACGGGGCAGCGTGGGTCAGAAGGTATCAGATGTAAAATTATCTGGCTTTCCAGGCTGGACACATGATTTCTGTCAGCCAGGGGTTTGATTTTCGTCATGGAAAGCGCCAACCGGGTACCATAGCTTTGATGAGCTGAAACCGGGCTTTTCCCTGATTTCATTTCACTCTTTCCCAACCCCTTCCCGATGGCATTTTCAACCAACCTCCCCTCCATCCGCTCCCTGGTCCTGGCAACGGCGCTGTTCGCGGGCGCTACCGCCTTCAGCGCCTGTGGCGGCAGCGAAACCCCAACTGAGACGACCACCAGTACGGGCAGCGTCTACGAATCGGAGGCGGCCAAAAAAACCCTGGCCAAGGCCGGGACTGAGGAAGCCAGTGCTGGAATCTTCACCGCCGACCAGGTGAAGCTGAGTCCTATCGTCGACAAAGCCATGGCCGCCAAGGGCAAGGCCTTGTCAGAGCTGAAATGTCAGTCGTGCCACAGCATGGGTTCCAACCGCGTGGTAGGGCCCGGTTGGGAGAATATTACGGAAACCCGCGCGCCGGAATGGATTCTGAACATGATAGTACACACCGACAAAATGCTCGAAACCGATCCGGAAGCCCAGAAAGCCCTGGAACAGTGCATGGTGCGCATGCCTAACCAGGGCCTCTCGGAAACGGAAGGCCGTGAGGTGCTGGAATATATGCGCACGCTGGTAGCGAAGAAGTAGCCAGCCCCAACCGCCGAATGCCCTTCCGGCCGGCCAGGCGCAGTAGCCGGAGGAGCATTTCAGCGTGTTACGCAGGCGCCGGTTTGCCGGCAATACTATCGGATAGTGCACCTCTTTCAAGTTTACAGAACCCAGCGTATGCGCTTCCTGACTAAATTCTCGCAAGTCCGAATCGGACTTTTGGTAACGGCCCTTTCCACGTCTGCCCTCCTGCTCTCCTGCCAGGAAACCGGTAAAGACAAGCCCGCCGATACGGCGGCAGTGGACCTGAACGCCCCGCTGACCGGCACCGTAACGGCCGAGCTCACCGATGCCCCGCTGGTGCCCAAGCCCCTCACCTACAATACGCCCAAAAAGGTGATGGTGGAGCTGGAGGTTATTGAGAAGGTGATGAAAATTTCCGACGACACGGAATACACCTTCTGGACCTTCGGCGGCAAAGTACCCGGTAAGTTCATCCGGGTGCGGGTCGGCGACTTGGTCGATTTCACCCTGAAAAACGCGGCCGATAGCAAGGTGGTGCATAACATTGACCTGCACGCCGTGAACGGCCCCGGCGGTGGTGCCGAAGCCACAAACGTGGCGCCGGGGCAAAGTGCCAACTTCCAGTTTCGGGTGCTGCAACCGGGCCTGTTTGTGTACCACTGCGCCACCGGCCCGGTGGGCATGCATATCGCCAACGGCATGTACGGCCTCATTCTGGTAGAGCCCGCCGAAGGCCTGCCCAAAGTAGACCGGGAGTTTTACCTGATGCAGGGCGACTTCTACACTAAAGGCAAGTTTGACGAGAAGGGTCTGCAGCCCTTCGATGAGGAAAAGGCCATTAAGGAACAGGCCGATTACGTGCTGTTTAACGGCCGCGTGCGCTCCACCACCGGCAAAAACGCGCTGCAGGCCAACGTGGGCGAAAACGTCCGGCTGTTTGTGGGCAATGGCGGGCCCAACCTGATTTCCTCGTTCCACGCCATCGGCGAAATATTCGACAAAGTGTACATGGAAGGCGGCAGCGCGGTGAACCACAACGTGCAGACCACGCTCATTCCGGCCGGCGGCTCCAGCACCGTGGAAATGTCGTTGCAGGTGCCCGGCGTGCTGAACCTGGTGGACCACTCCATCTACCGGGCGTTCAACAAGGGCGCCATTGCCCAGATTAAAGTGAGCGGCGAAGAAAACCCGGCAGTTTTCAAGTCGAACAAGTAGGCGGTTTTGCCCCGTTGAAGCAGTTGGTGGTATGGAAAACATGAAGCGTTTCGTCTTTCTGATTCTGCTGTTTGCGGCTTCAATCGGTGCCGGCGCGCAGCCTGGCCGGGCCAAGGGAAAACCGATGCATACCGTTGCGAAAGGCGTATATGAGCCGTTTTTTCGCACCGCCACTACCATGCCTGTGCCCGTGGCCGCTTTCCGGATCGACGAGTACGCGGTAACCAACGCCGAATTTATCGGGTTCGTGAAGCAAAATCCGGCCTGGCGCCGGTCACGGGTAAACCGGCTTTTCGCCGACAAAAACTACCTCCACCATTGGGCCACCGACACTACCCTAGCCCCTGCCGATGCAAAGCTCTTGCAGGCCCCGGTGGTAAGCGTGTCGTGGTTCGCCGCGCAGGCCTACTCCAGATGGCAAGGCAAGCGCCTGCCCACCGTGGCCGAGTGGGAGTTAGCCGGCAACGGCAAACCGCGCAACATCCGGTTCGACTCCCTCACCGACTACATCTTGGATTGGTACAAGCGGCCCAACCCGAAAGTGCTGCCGCCGGTGAAGTCGACCTACCTCAACCAATACGGCCTGTATGATATGCACGGCCTGATTTGGGAGTGGACCTTCGACTTCAACAGCTTCGTGGGCTCCACCGACTCGCGGGGCAATACCACCGACGAAGTACAGGCCTTTTGCGCCGCCGGGGCCGTGAATGTGAAAGACAAAACCGACTACGCCGGCTTCATGCGCTACGGCTACCGGGGCAGCTTAAAAGGCAATTTCTGCATTCAAAACCTGGGCTTCCGCTGCGCCAAAAGCATTTAATCATGAAACAAACCCTTCTGCTGGCCCTCTCTTTCCTGCTGCTGGCCGGCTGCAGCTCCCATCAGGAAGAAGCCGCCAAAGCCTCGCTGGTTCCGCCGACTGCTCCCACAACCACCCGCCCGGTTGCCGGCCTGCCGGCGGAAAGCGTGTACCAGCTCCTCGACACTTTTGAAACCCAGGATAAAAAGCCGTTGCTGCTGTCGGAGCTGGCCGGTAAGCCCACGGTGCTGGCCATTGTTTTCACCAACTGCGGCTACGCCTGCCCCCGCCTCACCGACGATATGAAAGCCATCGAAGCCAGCCTGGCAGCTTCGGCCGGCCGCATCAACTATGCGCTGGTCAGCTTCGATGTAGCCCGCGACACGGCCGAGCAACTGAAAAAGTATGCCACCGACAAAGACCTGGGCAAAAACTGGGTGCTGCTCCATGGCTCCGACGAGGCCGTACGCACCTTATCGGTGCTGCTGAATGTGCAATATGAAAAGACGGAGGACGGTAACTTTGACCTCCCCCCAATAGCTGGACCGCCCAAAACTAGAGGCTCAGGCGTTTTGACCTCCCCCCAATAGCTGGACCGCCCAAAACTAGAGGCTCAGGCGTTTTGAAGCTCGACTGTAATAGCGGCTGCCATTACTTGATCGGGCGTTAAATTCTGGAGCGAACTGTGGGGTCGGAAGC
>NZ_QVLT01000003.1 GCF_003417065.2 Hymenobacter lapidiphilus
GCGTAGAGTAGCTCCAGCTCCGCATCGGTGGTGCAGTAGGGTGGCAGCAGGTACACCACGTTGCCCAGGGGCCGCAACACTACGTGATGGTCGAGGGCTGGGCGTGCTGGCCGGCCAACTGCTGCTGGTGGGGGCGTTGGCCCTGGTGGTGGGCCAGGGCGAAAAGGCTGCCGCCTACCGCCGTTTCGATACGCAGGTGGCCTCTTTCAACGATTACCGCCTGACCACCGCGCCGCCCGCCACCCGCGTGCTCAACCCCACCGACCGCCTCGCCCTGGCGGCTGCCCGCAGCTGGATGTACTCCGACTCCACGCTTACCGGCGAAGCCTTTTTCGGGCGGCTGGTACGGGCCCGGCCCGCCGAGTTTCTACGCCGCACGGCCCCGGCCAAGTTTGGCCGCACCCTGAAGGGGCTAGGGCGCGACTACTTTCCGCTGCTGCTGTTGCTGGGGCTGTCGGGCCTGGTAGTGGGCCGCCGCCGGCCGGTGGGCCAGCGGTTGTTCTGGCTCGTGCAGGCCGGCTTTATCGGGCTGCTGCTGGGGCTGGGCACGCTGCTGAAGCTGCCGCCCCGCGCCGCCCTGCCGCTCCTCGATTTCTGGCTGCTGGCCAACCTGATTTTTATGGTGCGTCGGGGCCTGCTGCCGCGCCGCCCGCCAGTGGCCGGCACAAGCCACTACCTGGCAGGGCTGGCGCTGCTGCTGTCAACCGGCGCCTACGCCTACAAAACCACTCATCGGCGCCACATACTGAGGCAGGAGCGGGCTGCCAACGAGCAGCAGCAGCGTAGGCTACTGGCCGCTGCCGGCCGCAGCGCCGTGCTGGTTACCGATGGCTTGGCGGCTACGTACAAGTCGAACTCGCCCTTCGCGCCGGTGCTCTGGCCGCCGGGGCCAAAACAGGTGCTCATGCTGGCCGGCTGGCCCAGCTACAGCCCCGCGCAGTCGCAGCTGCTGGCGGCGCTTGCCGGTACCCGGGTCTTTGGGCCAGCCTTGGCCCGGCTTGCCACGCGGGCCGATGTGGCCTGGCTGCTGACGCCCGGCGGGGCCCGGCTGGTTAATGCCCGGCTGGCTGCCAGCGGGTCGGGCTGCCGGCTCAGGCCGGTTGCCACACGGCTGCCGGAGTCCGCAGTAAGGCGCTATAAACCAAGCTGTATCGGCTTAAACCCTGCAGGGAGGCCATAATTTTGTATAGCCCGAAAGGAAGGTATTTGACAGCTGAGGTGTAGTAAGTACATATCTTTAGCTTTTTACCGTACTCCCTCACTCTCCCATTCGCCATGATTACTGCCTCCGTTACCACCCGTAGTGAAGTACTCCAGAGTATGGAGGGTTTCCTGAAAGAAAATATGGGCACGTTTCTCAAGAGCGTAGAAACCAGCTGGCAGCCCGCCGACTTTCTGCCCGATTCGCGTCAGGATACCTTCTTCGACGAAGTGAAGCTGTTGCGCGAGCGGGCCCAGGGACTCAGCTACGACCTGTTGGCCGTGCTCATCGGCGACACCATCACCGAAGAGGCCCTGCCCAACTATGAGGCCTGGTTTCATCAGCTCGATGACCTTAACCGCGACCCCAACAACGGCTGGGCCCAGTGGATCCGGGGCTGGACGTCGGAGGAAAACCGCCACGGCGACCTGCTCAACCGCTACCTGTACCTTACGGGCCGCGTAAATATGCGCGAGTTTGAAATCAGCACCCATTACCTAATCAACGACGGCTTCGACTTGGGCACTGCCCACGACCCCTACCGCGCCTTCGTGTACACTTCGTACCAGGAAATGGCCACTAATATCTCGCACCGCCGGGTAGGCCAGCTGGCCCGCACCGCCGGCGACGACCAACTTTCCCGCCTCTGCGGCATGATTGCGGGCGATGAAAACCGCCACGCCCGCGTGTACAAAACCTTCGTGGAGAAGATTTTCGAAGTCGATCCATCCGAAATGATGCTGGCCTTCGAGGATATGATGCGCAAGAAGATTGTGATGCCGGCCCACTACATGCGCGAGATGGGCGTGGAGATGGGTAAAACCTTCGGCCACTTCACCGACGCCGCCCAGCGCCTGGGGGTGTACACCAGCCACGACTACACCGAAATTCTCGACACGCTCATTCAGGAGTGGAAAATTGAAGGGATGACTGGCTTGAACCCGGCTGCCGAAAAGGCCCGCGACTATGTAGTGGCATTGCCCAACCGCCTGCGCCGCGTGGCCGACCGCATGCCCATCCCGCGTCTGGAGTACAAGTTTAAGTGGATTGACTAGCCACGGCAATGCCACTGCCAGGCGGCCGGGCCGAACAGGCCCACCCCGAATTGCAACAACATAAAAATCCCCGCCGTAACCACAGCGGGGACTTTTTATATATTTTCTAAGCTCTAAGCTCTAGCGGTCCATCGACTGGCCCATTACCAGCTTGCCGGTACCATCGAGGGTGTACTCTACGGTGCGGCTGCCAGTTGAGGCCGAGCCATCGGCGGGCGTGATGGGGAAAGTGCGCATGAGCTTATTACCGCTGATCTGGTAGGTGTCCTGGCCCATGTAACCCGAACCGGGCTGGCCGGCAGGCGTGCCGGGCATCGAGATAGGAGCATAGCCCCGCTCGTTGAACTCGAAGCCATAGAGGCCGCCGTTCGCTTTCTTGTTATCGGTCATCACGTATAGCTCGGGCTTGCCGTTGCCGTTCATATCGGCCGCCATAACGCTCGTAACGGCCCCCGTTACCGACGTGCGGATGGGGTCGGTGGTGAGCGAAGAGCCACGGTAGGAGCGGATGCTGATAACGCGTGAGGCATCCGAGCCGAAAGTTTTCACCTGGAAGCGGTACTCGCCCTGAGTTGCTTCCTGAGAGAATGTAACGTCGCCTTCATCGATGGCGGGAGTGGAGGGCAGGGGGCTCGACGATGACTCGGTAGTAGCTACCTGGCGCGTAGAATCGCAGGCCGACAGGGCAGAAGAGGCAACGCCGGCCGCCAGCAGCAAATAGGAAAGAGAAGAAATACGCATAGGTGAAAAATTAGGGAAGATGCAAGTATGGCTCCGGCGGTTGCCGGCACTGGGAGCTATCCGGGAGAGGATTTTGACCGATTAAACGCAATGTACAAAGATTGAGTTGTATTTTTCTGCTTGTCTGGGAGTCTGGCAACCCGAACCATCCGTTCTGGTACCGGTCCGGGCAGTTCGGCAACGGCTCAGGCCTCTACCCGCACGCCCTTCCAGAAGGCCACCCGCCCTTGGATGTGGTTGGCGGCTTCCTTCGGCTCAGGGTAGAACCAAACGGCATCCTTGTTCAGTTCGCCATTCACCCGTAGCGAGTAGTAGCTGGCCCGGCCTTTCCAGGGGCAGCTGGTGTGGGCAATACTGTCTTCGAAATACTCCTGCTTAATGGAGTCGATGGGGAAATAGTGGTTGTTTTCCACTACTACAGTATCGTTGCTCTCAGCAACGACGGTATTGTTCCAGATAGCTTTCATATGCGTGAGAATTGAGGGCAGACAGGTAAAACGACGGCCGCCGGAAACTGGGCCGCAGTGCCGATATTGCTAAACGTGCATCTTTGCCGGATGTTTAGCTACTGCTGAAACCCGTGCTTCCCGCCATGTTCCGCTACGTCGGCCCCGAGAGCCTTAACCGTTCCCAATGGGATGCGCTGATTACCGCCGACCCCAACGGCCTGATATACGCGCTCAGCTGGTACCTCGATATTGTGTCGCCGGGCTGGGCCGCGCTGGTAAAGCACGACGCGCAGGGCCGTTACGTGGCTGGGCTGCCGCTGCCGGTACACTCGAAATTCGGTTTCCGCTTCCTGCGCCAGCCGGTGTTCACGCAGCAGCTGGGCCTGTTCAGCCAAGAGGCACCCACGCCCGCCGACTGGCAGCAAATTGGGGCGCTGCTGCAGCGCGAGTTTCGCTTTATCACCCGCTATGCTTTCAACACCGCCAATACGGGGCTGCTGAGCGCCGATGCGCCGGTGCTGGCGGACTTTGGGGCGACCACTCGCCACACCTATTATATAGACCTACGGCCCGACTACCCGCAGCTGGCTGCCGGCTACCATGCCAGCCGCCGCCGGCAGTTGCGTCAGGCTCAGCCCCATGGTCTGCGCGTGGAGGCGGTGGCCGGGCCGGAAGCATTGGAAACGATGATTCGGCTGTTTGCGGAAAACACGGCCGCCAACATTGCCGGGCTGCTGGGTGAGGCCTACGAGTATCCGCTGCTGCGGGCGCTGTACGCCGCCGCCCACCAGCACGGAATGGCTGAGCTGTGGCAGGCCCGCACCCCGGCCGGCGAGGTGGTAGCGGCCGTGCTGCTGTGGAAATTCAATGGCCAGCTCATTTACCTGTTCAACAGCTCCAGCCGGCTGGGCAAGGAGCAGCGGGCTATTTCGGTGATTGTGGATGCGCTGCTGCAACGCTACGCCGGCCAGCCGCTGCGCTTCGATTTCGAGTCGCCCCAGGTGCCCAGCCTCGACCGGTTCTACGCCAGCTTCGGCTCCACGGAAACCCCATTTCTGAGCGTCTCGCTAAACCGGCTGCCCTGGCCCGTGCGCCAGCTGAAGGCGGCCCGCACAGCGCTGGTGCGGGCCTTGGCGTGGCGTGGGTAAGGAGAGGGAAGAATGAGACGAGAGAAAACCCAAAACGTCATGCTGAGCGCAGCCGAAGCATCTCTACCGCTTCTCTGTGATTGCAACGAAGCGGTAGAGATGCTTCGGCTGCGCTCAGCATGACTGTTTATTTCGTAACAACATCAGCATAAACGTTCTTCTGCCCAGTATTCCCGCTCCTTTCGGCCCCAAGAAACATTCCGCCGCTGGGCCGTGTTGGGCCTAGTGCGGATAAGCTCCGCTTTACCTCTCCCGATTAATTTCTATGTCCGCAGGCTTCCGATTCCGGGATTACGTGCCCGAAGAAACGACTGATAAGGGCTTCGACTCCCTGTTTAAAATATTCATGCAGCTCGTTACCATCACCAGCGGCGACGTGGGTGAGGCCCTTTCGTGGCTCAACGAGCTGGACAAGCAGTACGGTCTGACCGACGATGGTTACGGCATGGGCAACTTCATCGAAGACCTCAAGAAGAAGGGCTACATCGATGAGAATGCCCAGGAGCCCGGTTCCTTCGAGATTACGGCCAAGAGTGAGCAGAAAATCCGTAAGTCGGCGCTGGAAGAAATCTTCGGCAAGCTCAAGAAATCGGGCACCGGCAACCACCGCACGCCCCACACCGGCCAGGGCGACGAGCAGAGCACCGACATGCGCGAATTCCGGTTCGGCGACTCGCTCGACCAGATTTCCATGACCGAGAGCATCCGCAACGCCCAGCTCAACCATGGCATCGGCAGCGGCGACGACTTCATGCTGACCGAAGGCGACCTGGAGGTGCGCGAGAACGAGCACAAGACCCAGACCAGCACGGTGCTCATGATCGACATCTCGCACTCGATGATTCTGTACGGCGAAGACCGCATCACGCCCGCCAAAAAGGTGGCGATGGCCCTGGCCGAGCTCGTGAAGCAGAAGTACCCCAAGGATTTTCTCGACGTCATCGTGTTCGGCAACGATGCCTGGCAGATTGAGGTGAAGGAGCTGCCCTACCTGCAGGTGGGCCCTTATCACACCAACACCGTGGCCGGCCTGGAGCTGGCCCTCGACCTGCTGCGCAAGCGCAAAACGTCCAATAAGCAAATCTTTATGATTACCGATGGTAAGCCCACCTGCCTGAAAGAAGCTGGCGGCTACTACAAAAACTCGTTCGGCCTCGACCGCAAAGTCATCAACAAAACCCTGAACCTGGCCGCCGCCGCCCGCCGCCTCAAAGTGCCCATCACCACCTTCATGATTGCCGACGACCCGTATTTGAAGCGCTTCGTGGAGGAGTTTACCGAGGTGAACCAGGGCAAGGCCTACTACTCCAGCCTCAAGGGCCTGGGCCACCTGATTTTTGAGGACTACAAGAAAAACCGCCGCAAGAGCCTGTAAACCGAGCGGATGTAGAGACGCGACCCTTCGCGTCTCGGCGTTGAACGACCCGTTCATCGATTCCGGGCGAACCTTACGCCCCCGTTCAATGCCAAGACGCGAAGACGCGTCTCTACAATTCAGAACATTCCACTACTCCCCATATATGCCCGCTTACGATTCGCTTTCCGCTGACCAACTTCAGAAGATAACCACCCTCGGGGCCCTCAAAAAATCCGGCTATCAGCCCCGCTCCGTTAAAACCGAGCTGCGCGACAACCTTATTAAAAAGCTGCAAAGCGGTGAAGACGTGTTTCCCGGCATCTTCGGCTACGAAGAAACGGTGATTCCGGAGCTGCAGCGCGCTATTCTGGCCGGCCACCACATCAACTTACTGGGTTTGCGCGGTCAGGCCAAAACCCGCATTGCCCGTCTGCTCATTGGCCTGCTCGATGAGTACGTGCCCATGGTAGCAGGCTCGGAGCTGAACGACGACCCGCTGCAGCCGCTGAGCGTGTTCGCCAAGAACCTGCTAGCCGAGAAAGGCGACGATACGCCCGTTTCCTGGCTGCCGCGCGCCGACCGCTACACCGAGAAGCTGGCGACGCCCGACGTATCGGTGGCCGACCTGATTGGCGACGCCGACCCCATCAAGGCCGCCACGCTCAAGCTGCCGTATTCCGATGAGCGCGTGATTCACTTCGGACTCATTCCAAGGGCGCACCGGGGCATTTTTGTCATCAACGAGCTGCCCGACCTGCAGGCCCGCATCCAGGTGTCGCTGTTCAATATTTTGCAAGAAGGCGACATCCAGATTCGGGGTTTCAAGGTGCGGCTGCCGCTGGATCTGCAGTTCGTGTTCACGGCCAACCCCGAGGACTACACCAACCGTGGCTCCATCGTCACGCCCCTCAAGGACCGGATTGACGCCCAGATCATCACCCACTACCCCAAGAGCATCGAAATCGGCAAGCGCATCACCCAGCAGGAAGCCCGCATCAAGCCGGCGCAGCGGGGCATGGTAACGCTGAACGACATCGTATCTGACTTGGTGGAGCAGGTGGCCATTGAGGCCCGCGGCTCCGAGTTCGTCGATGCCAAGAGCGGCGTATCGGCCCGCCTCACCATCTCGGCATTCGAGCAGGTAGTGGCCGGGGCTGAGCGCCGGGCGCTGGTGAATGGCGAAAAGACCACGTACGTGCGCGTGAGCGACTTTATTACTGCCGTGCCGGCCGTTACGGGCAAGGTGGAGCTGGTGTACGAGGGCGAGCAGGAGGGAGCCGGCATCGTGGCCGAGAAGCTCATGGGCAAGGCCATCCGCACGCTGTTCCTCAACTACTTCCCCGACCCCGACAAGGCTAAGAAGCTCAAAGGCCGCCCCTCGCCTTACAAAACGGTGCAGGAGTGGTTTGGCAGCGGCCACACCGTAGACCTGCTCCACGACCTGAGCACGACCGATTACCGCGCCGCCCTCGACCAAGTGCCCGGCCTGCGCGACATCGTAACCGAGCTGCACCCCAACGAGGACGCCGAAGCCACCTACTTCCTGATGGAGTTCCTGCTCCATGGTCTTTCAGAGTACAGCCTGATTTCGCGCAACCGCCTCACCGCCGGCGCCCAGTTCAAGGACCTGCTCTCGTCGATGTTCACCATGCCCAGCTTCGGCGAAGATGACGACGAAGACGAGGACGACGAAGAGGAAAAGCCCCAGCGCGGCCGCCGCCGGTAGCATCTCACCCCCCGGCCCCCTCTCCTCTGGGAGAGGGGGAGCCTGGCGCCCCGCGTACCGATTGGTGCGCGGGGCGTTTTGCTGTGTATCTTAAATCCATAGCTCCCTTCCCCGGAACGGCAGTGGGATAAGGATTGGGTAAACCGTTTTTTGCGTCGTTAAAAAAAAGTTGCCTAAAATAGTCTCTTCACGACCTTCTTTTTTTCTGCTACCACGAATGATTAGCCACTTAGAAACGGATCATTATGCCGCCCAGATTGCCCGCATCAAGGCCAAGCTGCCTGCTGCCCGTGCGGCTGATACCGATCTAAAGGTATTTGGGGCAGACAGTCATCATTATCAGTTGCAGGAGCCAGTTGCGGAAGCGGCGTTGCAACAAGTAGAGGCCGATTATGGCATCCGGCTGCCCGAGGCTTACCGCTGCTTTATGCGCGAGGTGGGCAACGGCGGGGCGGGGCCGTTCTATGGCATCTACCCGTTGGGGCACGGGCTAAATGGGCTGGTGGACGACCCGGCGCAGTACCTGCGTCAGCCCTGCCGCCTGCAACCGGGCATGACGGACGCGCAGTGGAAAGAGCTGACCCGCGCCATTGAAGAGGAGCAGGACATGGCGGACGAGGCCTTTGAGCGGGCGATGGGGGAATTGTATGCCGGCCTGTTACCCCTGGGCGACCAAGGCTGCGCCAACTACCACGCCTTGGTGCTCAACGGCCCCTTTGCCGGCCGCGTGGTCAACGTTAGCTGGGAACGTTACTTACCCGGTTTTGCCTACGAGGCCAATTTTCTGGACTGGTATGAACGCTGGCTTGATGAAGTAATAGCGGATGAGCAAGCGGGCTGGTTCGGCTACAACCGGGGCGGGCCGGAAGCGGCGCTGCTGCACCTGTTCCAAACCACCACCGAAGCCAGCGTGCGGGCCGAATGTGTGGTGGGGCTAAAGGGCAAGAAGCAGTTGAGCCCGCCCGTGCTGCAAGCCCTGGCCGCCTACGAGCCAGGGGATGACGCCCGCCTCCGGCTGCTGCTGGCCCAGCTGCTGCTACGCTTCGACTACGCCCAGGGCCGGCCGCGCCTGCTGGCTCTCGTGCCCGATAACCTGTTGGGTGTGCTGCAAAGCGTGGTATGGTACGCCAAAAGCCACAGCGCCGACTGGCTTCCCGTTATTGCGGCCAACCTCGACCGCATTCAGGATACGCAAACGCTGGACTTCGCCACTTACGTGCTGCAAGAAACCGGTACCGACTACGGCCCGTTGCTGCTACCCTTCGCCGCCAGCCCCGACCAGCAGCAGCGCATCACCGCCCTGCACGCGCTGGCTAAGCTGCCGAACAAGGCGCAGTACCTCACCACCTTCATCACCGGCCTGCACGATGCCGTACCGCGGGTGGTCCATACCGCCCTGCAAGCCGTGTCCGACCTACCCGACCCGCAACTGCGCCCGCACTACCAAGCCGTTGCCATCCGCTTCGCGGTGCTGGATGACAACTACATCATGGTCAACATAGACCACGCGCTCAAAACCCAGGGAATAAGCCTGGAGCGCCTCCTGCGGCATGATTACGGCAGCAATGGGTAAGGAGGCGAGCTTTCGACATCGACGACTTCGTAAACAGCCTCGTTGCCTGATGCGCTTTGGAAGCCTGCCGCCGGAGCCAACCCGAGTAGGCTGGCGGAGCTGCCGGGCAGGCGGGGGCAACGGAAGAACAGCGAAGCGAAGCCCCCGCATCTTACCTCGTCCGACATGGCATAACGTGGTAATAACGGCTGACACCTCAAACGCCCCGCGTACCGATTGGTGCGCGCGTTTGAGGTGAGCACGGTGTTGTGCCTTGTTTTTTGGAAACGAATAATAAAGTACAACGCCTTACTTATATGTATGCTTGCTTACCCTTTGGATTTCCGGGCGCGGGCTTTAGCAATTACAGCTTGCGGGCCTTGAGCTCCTGCTCGGCGCTCTTGGGCTGGTACTCCAACGACTTCAGCTTGGCTTTCTCGGTGTCTACCAGCCGCTCCTGGTTTTTGATTTGGTTGCGGATGTCGCTGATGCGCTGGGCCTGAGCCGCTATTACGGGGTTGCTCGAATCCATATCGGACTTGAAGGCGGCGCAGCTGATGCCACCCAGCAGCAGGGCTGCCCCGAGCACATAACATGGGAGTAAGCGGGTATTGAAAGGAATCTTCATGTTGAAGAAAGTAAAAGGCACAGGTAATAACACCGTGGTCCTTGGGTTTACGCGCCCCTCACGGCGGATTTGCAACCCAAGCAGCCGGTCCGCAAAAAAGCCTCCGTCGGCCGAGGCTGACGGAGGCTTCTTAGAGCGGGTTGGGCGGCTAGGCTAGGCCTGCTCGCTCACGACAATTTTCTCGATTTCGTCGTCGGCTTTGATCTGCTCGATGATGTCGAGGCCCTCTACCACTTTGCCGAACACGGTGTGGTTGCGGTCGAGGTGGGCGGTGTTGTCGCGCGAGTGCACGATGAAGAACTGCGAGCCGCCGGTGTTGCGGCCGGCGTGGGCCATGCTCAGGGCGCCGCGCTCGTGGTACTGGTGGTCACCGTTCAGCTCACAGTCGATTTTGTAGCCCGGGCCGCCGGTGCCGGGGCTGCCCTTGGCGCCGTCGCGCGAGTTGGGGCAACCGCCCTGAATCACGAAGTTGGGAATTACGCGGTGAAACTTGAGGCCGTCGTAGAAGCCTTTTTCGGCCAGGTCGGTGAAGTTCTTAACAGTTTTCGGCGCGTCCTGCTCGTAGAACTCAACCTTCATAACGCCCTTGCTGGTGTGGATTTCGGCAGTTTTCATGGTGTTGGCTGTGGAAATGAGAAATGGAAACAGTAAGTGGAAGGAAAATCTGAGGGGCCTTACGCCCCCGGCCGGCCGGGGTTGCGGCGGCAGGCAAAGGTAGGAATTTAGCAGCCGGCCAAACATCCGGATTCACCTTTGGTTCGTAGCTTCGCACGCCCCGCCGGATGGTGGTGGCAGTTCTTCTCTTTCCCTTTTTTCTCTTTTCATGCACAAGATTCTGCGTTCCTCTACCCTGGCCCTGCTGGCCGCCGGCTCCCTCAGCTTTGGTTTGGCCAGCTGCGGCGATACCACCACCGAAAACACGACGTGGTTGTTGACAGCACCACTATCACCACCGTCGACTCGACGGCTATGATGGCCGACGACGCGCGCATGGGCAAGCCCGAGGGCGTAATGGTAGATGGCGTAGCCATGTTGCCCAGCAATACCATCGTGCAGAATGCCGTAATGGCCACCAGCGTAAGCACCCTCGTGAAAGCCGTGCAGGCCGCCGGCCTCGATGGCACGCTTAGCGGCCCCGGTCCGTTCACGGTATTCGCCCCCACCAACGCCGCCTTCGACAAGCTGCCCAACGGCGCTCTGGCCGGCCTGCTCAAGCCCGAAAGCAAAGACAAGCTGGCGGCCGTACTCACCTACCACGTCATCCCCGGCCGCATTGTGGCCCAGGACCTGAAGGACGGCCAGGAGCTGACCACCGTGAACGGTGAGAAGCTGAAAGTAATGGTGAAGGATGGCGTAGTAATGGTTGGCAACGGCAAAGACGCTCCCGCCACCGTACAGGTAGCCGACGTTATTTCGAGCAACGGCGTAACCCACGTTATCGACGGCGTTATTCTGCCCCTGGCTAAGTAACCAAAAGACATTCCGCTCATTCCGGATGCTACCAAAAGCGCGGCCACTTGTGTGGCCGGCGCTTTTTTGTGCGTGGTACAGAACGCCAACGGTTGGGCCTCTTGCCCGGTGTAGGGGCGGGGCCAAGCCCCGCATCCTACCGTACCACCTCCTCGGCCAGCCGGGCCAGATCCAGCCCGTCGAAGGTGCCCGACGACATCATCAGCAGGTTGGTGTCGGCCCAGTTCTGGGCGTGCAGGAAGTCGGCCAGCTCGCGGCTGTCGGTGAACACGCGCAGGTCGGGGCGCTGGAAAGCGGCCTGCACCGCTTCGGGCGGCAGGGCCGGCAGGCGCTTGTGGGCCAGCACGGCCGGGTTGAAGTATACCACGGCCACATCGGGCGCATCGAAGGTGTGGGCGTACTGGGGCAGGAACTCGGGGTTGAGCGAGCTGAACGTGTGCAGTTCCAGGCAGGCCACCAGCCGCCGCTTTGGAAACTGCTTCTTGAAGGCCGTGGCCGTGGCCTTTAGCTTGCTCGGGGCGTGGGCAAAGTCCTTGTACACCACCGACCCCTCGCCCTCGCGCACCAGCTCCAGCCGCCGCGCCGCGCCCTTAAACGAGCCCAGCGCCTCATAAAACTCCTTGCCCTTGATACCGAGCTGCTTGCACACCTCCTTGGCCGCCGAAATATTGCGCAGGTTGTGCTCCCCGAATATCTTCACCGGCACTTCCTCATCCTTTTTCGTCACCAGAAAAGTCTGGCCGTCGCGCACTACGTTTTCGTGGGGCCCGTAGCCGATGTACTTCACGTCGGGGGAGCTGGGCACGGTTACCAGCTGGGTCTGCTC
The DNA here is from genome assembly GCF_003417065.2 of Hymenobacter lapidiphilus. Classification (GTDB taxonomy): domain Bacteria; phylum Bacteroidota; class Bacteroidia; order Cytophagales; family Hymenobacteraceae; genus Hymenobacter. The sequence goes on from NZ_QVLT01000003.1 coordinate 12,154, forward strand.
GTCGTCGCGGTCATAAATCAGCACCCCGGCCTTGGGCGTCATCTCGGCGAAGATCCGGAACTGCTCGCGGTAGATTTCCTCGGTCGGGAACACGTTGATGTGGTCCCAGCTGATGCCCGAAATAACACCGATGTGGTGCTGGTAGAGGTGGAACTTGGGTCGCCGGTCGATGGGGGAGGCCAGGTACTCGTCGCCCTCAATAATGATAATGGGCGCGTCGTCGGTAAGCTGTACCATCAGCTCGAAGCCCTCCAGCTGGGCCCCGACAGCGTAATCGAACTTGCGGCCGTGGTAGCGCAGCACGTGCAGGATAAGCGAGGTAATGCTGGTTTTACCATGCGAGCCCCCGATTACGATGCGCTGCTTGTCCTTCGAGGCCTCGTAGATGAACTCCGGAAACGAGTACACCCGCAGGCCCAGCTCCTGCGCCCGCAGCAGCTCGGGGTTGTCGGGGCGGGCGTGCATGCCCACAATCACGGCGTCGAGGTCGGCCGTAATTTTCTTCGGAAACCAGCCTTCGGCTTCGGGCAGCAGCCCGGCGGCGGCCAGCCGGCTTTTGGCGGGTTCAAATATTTCGTCGTCGGAGCCCGTTACGTGGGCCCCGCGCCGGTGCAGGGCCAGCGCTAGGTTGTGCATAATGCTGCCGCCAGTGGCAATCAGGTGCAGGCGATAGAGCGAAGAAGGAGCAGCAGAAGTCATAGAGACAGCAGGAGTGAGGGCGGCAAAGGTAGTAATTTGGGGTTTTGGGGGCTGGAAGTTGGGCTTAGCCGAGCGAGATTCTTCGCTGCGCTCTGAATGACGCTCAACCCCAACCTCTGAACTCAAAGAAACCTTTATCCCTGTTCCCGGATTGTAAAGCCCAGCCGTTAGCTTTGTAGCCCTTTGGCCGGACAGCTGCGTTGGGCCGGGAAGCCGGCCGCGAAAATACCCGTCGCGAAACTCGTCCGGTGTGCTTACCTTGTAGTGTATTATTTTAGATGAACGATCGGATGGATGACCGCCTCAAGCAAGCAGGTTCGAGGGCTAAAGCGGCCTGGAACAGCCGCCCAGCCCACCTGCCCCAGGGCGGGCCGGCGGGTAAGCTGCCACCCCAGGCGCTGGAGCTGGAGGCGGCCGTACTTGGGGCGCTCATGCTCGAAAAAGATGCCCTGACTACCGTCATCGACATCCTCAAGCCCCAGAGCTTCTACAAAGATGGCCACCAGCGCATCTTCAAAGCCATCCTGAACCTGTTCGATAAGTCGGAGCCGATTGACATTCTCACCGTCACGCACGAGCTGCGCGAGATGGGCGAGCTGGAGTCGGCCGGCGGCACCCACTACGTGGCCCAGCTCACGTTCAAGGTCAATTCAGCGGCCAACATCGAGTATCACTCCCGCATCATCACCGAAAACGCCATCAAGCGGGAGCTCATCAACATTGCCAGCACCATCCAGCGCGACGCCTTCGAGGACACCACCGACGTATTCAACCTGCTCGACTCCACTGAGCAGGCCCTGTTTGAAGTGTCGGAGTCGAATATCCGCAAAAACTTCGACGACATGCGCAGCCTGATGGGCAAGGCCATCAAGGAACTCGAAGAAAAGAAGGACCAAAAGGACGGCCTCACTGGTGTGCCCTCGGGCTTCTCTGCTCTGGATAGGGTAACGAGCGGCTGGCAAAACTCTGACCTAGTGATAATTGCCGCTCGACCGGGCATGGGCAAGTGTCTGGGCAAGGGTACCAAAGTGCTCATGTTCGACGGCACGCTGCGCAACGTGGAAGACGTGCGCGAAGGCGAGCTGCTGATGGGCGACGACTCAACCCCGCGTCGAGTGCTCAACATTGCCCGGGGCCGCGAAAACATGTACTGGGTGCGCCAGAATAAGGGCGAGGCCTACCGCGTCAACGAAAGCCACATTCTCTCGCTCAAGCGCAGCCGCACCGAGGGTCCGCACCGCCACGGCGACGTGCTCAACATCGAAGTGCGCGACTGGCTGCAGAAAAGCCCCAAGTTCCGCTCGAACTACAAGGGCTATAAGGTTCCCGTGGAATATGCGGCGCAGCAAGTACCCCTAGATCCATATTTTTTGGGCCTGTGGCTGGGCGACGGGTCTTCCGATAACTGCCGCATCACGGGTCAGGATCCGGAAATCATCGATTACCTGCACGAATACGCCGCCGCGCTGGATATGCAGGTGACGGTGGGCGTAGCTGAAAACCGCTGCAACAGCTACGGCATTACCCGGGGCCGGCAGGGTGGTAGCATCGCGCAGTATTCGGTGCAGGATGAGCTGCGCCAGCTGGGCGTACTCGGCGACAAGCATATTCCGCAGCAGTACCTGAGCAACAGCCGCGAAAATCGCCTGCTCCTGCTGGCCAGCCTTATCGACTCCGATGGCCACCTCGACCCGGTGAGTAACGGCTACGAAATCACCCAGAAAAACCACCGCCTGGCCCGACAGATCAAGTTTCTGGCCGACTCGCTAGGCTTCCGCACCTCGCTGAAGAAAAAGCGGGCCGCCATCAGCGCTATCGGCTACGAGAGCGAGGTGTACCGCGTCCGTATCTACGGCGACATCAACTGTGTGCCGGTGCGCGTGGCCCGCAAAAAGGCCCAGCCCTGGGCTTCGGTGGTCGATTGGCGCATGACCGGCATTTCGGTCGAATTCGACAAGGAAGACGACTACTACGGCTTCAGCATCGACGGCAACCGGCTGTTTCTGCTGGCCGACTGCACTGTGACCCACAACACGGCTTTTGTGGTGTCGGCCATGCGTAATGCGGCGGTCGAGTTCAAGAAGCCCGTGGCCATCTTCTCGCTCGAAATGTCGTCGCTGCAGCTTGTGAATCGTCTGATTTCGGCCGAGGCGGAGCTGGATTCGGAGAAAATCAAGAAGGGCAACCTGGCCGACCACGAGTGGGCCCAGCTCAACCACAAGATATCCAACCTCTCGTCGGCCCCAATTTACATCGACGATACGCCCGGCCTCAGCATCCGGGAGCTACGCACCAAGTGCCGCCGCCTTAAGGCCCACCACGATATTTCGATGATTATCATCGACTATCTGCAGTTGATGACCGGCAACACCGACGGCAAGGGCGCTGGCAACCGTGAGCAGGAAATTGCCAGTATCTCGCGGGCGCTCAAGGGCATTGCCAAGGAGCTGAACGTGCCCGTACTGGCCCTCTCGCAGCTCTCGCGCTCGGTGGAAACCCGCGGCGGCGACAAGAAGCCCCAGCTCAGTGACCTGCGTGAATCGGGCTCCATCGAGCAGGATGCCGACATGGTAATCTTCCTCTACCGCCCCGAGTACTACAAAATTACGGAGGACGAGATGGGCAACCCCACCCAAGGCACGGGCGAGGTTATCATCGCCAAGCACCGGAACGGCTCCCTGGAAACCGTGCAGCTCAAGTTCATCGGTAAGTTCACCAAGTTCGCCGACCTCGACGGCGCCGGCGGCTTCGATGATGGCTTCAACCCCAGTTCCTTCCCTACCAGCACTTTCGACGACGACCAGTCCGGTTTCGCCCCCAACACCATCCGCCTGGGCTCGCGCATCAACAACGACTCGCCGCCGCCGGCCCAACCCTTCCCGCGCAGCAACTTCGACGACGGACCGCCGCCGTTTTAAAAGCCTGTCCGTAACGTCCCGGTGCTTCCGGGCTCATTACCCCGAATCCCGGTCTCACTAAAATGCCACACGCCTGCTGCCACAGCGGGCGTGTGCATTTTAGCGAGACCGGGCAGGCACAGAACACGGCTGAATGGCAGCAGAAGCGGTGGGGGATTAGCGGGTGATTTCATCTAAATACAACTATATTGAAGCCTAGTTAAGTATAGCTCGTTTGCCCGGCAGGCGGCCCCATCCCGAAAGCAATCCGTCTGAAACTGCCATTTTATTTCACTCCTTAATTCCACCTTTTTCCCTTTTCAATATGAAAATAGTTGTACAACTCGTTGCCGGTTTATTGCTGACTACTGCCACTGCGCAGGCCCAGTGGGTAACCCAGCCGTTTAGCTTCGCGCAGCCGCAGGCTGCAGCGGCCTACACCGATGCCATTGATGCCAACACGGCCTGGGCTATGTCGAGCGCGCTGCTGGCGCCCTCTGCGGCCAATGTGCGCACCAACCAGGTTGCCCTCACCGTTAATGGGGGGCAGAATTGGACAGTACGGCAGGTAACGGGCATCGGCAGTTCCGAAACGCTTACCAGTATATCGGCCATTAGTGCCACTACCGCGTGGGTATCGACCTTCCGCACCGCTAGTGGCGGTGGCCGGGTGTTCAAGACCACCGATGGGGGTCTTACCTGGGTGGTGCAGTCCACGGCTGTCATGTTCAGCGAGGCCAACAGCTACCCTAACTCGGTATACTTCTTCAATGCCACCAATGGCATGGTGATGGGTGACGTGGACGGGCGCAACGGCGGGGGCCTGGAAATTTATTACACCTCCGACGGCGGCGCCACCTGGACCCGCTCGGCCAACGTACCTACCGGCACCGCCGGCGAATACGGCACCTACTCTCCGGTTGCCGCGGTTGGTAATTCCATTTGGTTTCCCAACAACGAAGGCGACATCTTCCGGTCGAAAGACCGGGGGGTAACCTGGCAGGTAGCCAAGCAGATAGTCCCTTCCGGCGACCCGGTAAGCACCCTCGCCTTCCGCGACGAGCTGAACGGACTGGCAGTGATACCCTCGGTCAACGATACACAGCACGAACTCTTCAGCAGTGCCGACGGCGGTGCTACCTGGACCCGGCTTACCTATACCGGCCCGCTGCACGGTTTTGGCCTGGTTCGGGTACCGGGCAACGGCAACTACCTGTCGGTGGGCCTCGACTTGGGCAACGGCGACCAAGGCTCATCATACAGCCAGGATAACGGCAAGACCTGGATCCGGCTGGAAAGCACAATCGACCACCTGTTCGTGGATGCCGCCAGCCCTACAGCTGTGTGGAGCGGGAACATATCGGCTACCGGAACGGGCGCCAACAAGCTAACCAGCCCCGTGCTGAGTGCCCGCGGGTCTACGTTGGTGTTGGGCGCCAGCCTCAGCCCCAACCCCAGCGCCAACGGGCAGTTCCGGGTGCAGTGGCCCGCAGCGGCCCACACCGGGGCAGCTACGCTCACGGTGTTCGATGTGCTGGGCCGCCAGGTGCAGCGTCGCACCTTCGACATCTCGCGCGGGACCGAAACCAAGCTTGACCTGAGCGGCGAGAAATCCGGCATTTATCAGGTGCGGCTGGAGTCGGGCAGTGGCGTAAGTCAGCTGCGGGCACAGGTCCAGTAGCACTGGTTCTAATCCAATAAAAAGCCTGGCTTCCGTCCCCGTAGGCCGGGCTTTTTTTGGCCCCTTGCTACCACACGAAACCGGCCCCGGCGCTGGCAAAAACCGGATTTTTTCGGTATCTTTGCCTACTTACGCACTTCGCGCTGAACCCCCTCTGACACATGAGCGAAATCACTGAAAAAGTAGCCCCCGCCGAGTACTCGGCCAATAGCATTCAGGTACTCGAAGGGCTCGAAGCCGTGCGCAAACGCCCGTCGATGTACATCGGCGACACTGGCATTAGAGGCCTGCACCATCTGGTGTGGGAAGTGGTCGATAACTCCATCGACGAAGCCCTGGCCGGCCACTGCGACACGATCCACGTTACCATCAACGAAAACAACTCCGTTACCGTCCGCGACAACGGCCGCGGCATTCCCGTCGATTTCCACGAGAAGGAAGGCCGCTCGGCCCTCGAAGTGGTGATGACCGTGCTGCACGCCGGCGGCAAGTTTGATAAGGACTCTTACAAAGTATCGGGCGGCCTGCACGGCGTGGGCGTGAGCTGCGTGAACGCGCTCAGCCAGGACCTGAAAGTAACCGTGCGCCGCAACGGTAAAATGTACGAGCAGGAGTACAAAATCGGCATTCCGCAGTACCCAGTGCGCGAAATCGGGACCACCGACGAGCACGGCACCCAGGTGGAATTCCTGCCCGACGACAGCATCTTCACCGAGAGTGTGTACAAGTACGTCACCATTGCTGGCCGCCTGCGCGAGCTGTCGTACCTGAACAGCGGTATTCGCATCACGCTTACCGACCGCCGCGAGCCCGGCGAAAACGGGGCCGAGTTTCGTGGTGAGGAATTTTACTCGACGGGCGGCCTGGCCGAGTTCGTGCAGTACCTCGACGGCACGGAGCGCCATGCCCTGATGCCGGCCCCCATTCACGTAATCAGCGAGAAGGGCAACACGCCGGTGGAGGTGGCCCTGCAGTACAACGATTCGTACCAGGAGAACATTTTCTCCTACGTCAACAACATCAATACCCACGAGGGCGGTACCCACGTGGCCGGCTTCCGCTCGGCCCTCACGCGCACGCTCAAGGCCTACGCCGACAAGTCGGGCAAGCTGGAGAAGGCCAAGGTGGAAATCTCGGGCGAGGACTTCCGCGAGGGTCTGACGGCCGTTATTTCGGTGAAGGTGCAGGAGCCCCAGTTCGAGGGCCAGACCAAAGCCAAGTTGGGTAACAACGAGGTGAACGGTGCGGTGAACACCGCGGTGGGCGAGATTCTGGCCCAGTACCTGGAGGAGAACCCTAAGGAAGCCGGCATCATCGTGGAGAAAGTAATTCTGGCTGCCAAGGCCCGGATTGCCGCCAAAAAGGCCCGCGAAATGGTGCAGCGCAAGTCGGTGCTCGGCTCCACCTCGCTGCCCGGCAAGCTGGCCGACTGCTCCGAGTCGGACCCCGCCATCTGTGAGATTTACCTGGTGGAAGGTGACTCGGCCGGTGGAACTGCCAAGCAGGGCCGCAACCGGGCCTTCCAGGCTATTCTGCCGCTGCGAGGTAAGATTCTCAACGTGGAGAAGGCCCAGGAGCACCGCATTCTGGAAAACGAGGAAATCCGGAACATGATTACGGCCCTGGGCGTGAGCTTCGGGGTGGCCGCCGATCCGGAGAACGGCATTGAGGCCGATTCCAAGGCGCTCAACATCAAAAAGCTACGCTACCACAAGGTCATCATCATGACCGACGCCGACATCGACGGCTCCCACATCCGGACGCTGATTCTGACCTTCTTCTTCCGCTACATGCGCGAATTAGTGGATAAGGGCTACATCTACATCGCCCTGCCGCCGCTCTACCTCGTGAAGAAAGGCAAGGAGGAGCGCTACTGCTGGACCGAGGAAGAGCGCGTGGCCGCCCAGGAAGAACTGGGCCGGGGTAAGCCCGAAACCGTAAACGTGCAGCGCTACAAGGGTCTGGGCGAGATGAACGCCGAGCAGCTCTGGAGCACCACCATGCAGCCCTCCACCCGCTCGCTCAAGCAGGTAAACGTGGACTCCGCCGCCGAAGCCGACCACCTGTTCTCGATGCTGATGGGCGACGAGGTAGCCCCCCGCCGCGACTTCATTGAGAAGAACGCCAAGTACGCCAAGCTGGACGTTTAAATTTGGAGTTGTTAGTTGAGAGCTGTTAGCTTTCGTTCTGGCAGTTTACATAAAAAAGCGCCAATCCGTAATGGGTTGGCGCTTTTCGTTAGCGTGCTATGCCGAAGAACGGGTAGGGTGCGGGGCTTGCCCCCGCCCGCCGTTGAACGGTTCTGCCAGATTCGGTCAACGGCGGGCGGGGGCAAGCCCCGCACCCTACCCGTTCTACTTCCTGTTATCGTCCGCCTGCTGCATGCTTACATAGCTGTCGTAGCGGGGGAGGGCAATGCGGCCCTCGTCTACGGCTTCGCGCACGGCGCAGCCGGGCTCGTGCAGGTGCTGGCAGTTGTGGTAGCGGCACTGGTTCAGCAGGGCGCGCATTTCGGGGAAATAATGGGCCAACTCGCCGGCTTTCATGTCCACGAGGCCCAGCTCCTTGATGCCGGGCGTATCGATGAGGTAAGTGCCAGGGCGTACTTCGAGCATTTCGGCGTAGGTGGTGGTGTGCACACCTTTATCAGAAAACTGGCTGATTTCAGCCGTCTTCAGGTCGAGGTCGGGCACCAGGGCGTTGATGAGCGTGCTTTTACCCACGCCCGAGTGGCCCGAGAGCAGCGACACCTTCCCATCGAGCAGGGCATCAACATCTTCCAGACCCTCGCCGGTGTGAGCCGAGCAGCGCAGGCCGGGGTAGCCCAGGCGCTCATACAGCTGCTGAATCTGGCCCTGATAGTCGTTGAGGTCGTCGTCGTAGAGGTCGGTTTTGTTGAAGATGAGCGTGGTGGAAATGTGGTAAGCCTCGGCCGTTACCAGAAACCGGTCGATGAAGCCGAACGAGGTGGCCGGCGAGGCCAGTGTTACCACCAGCAGGGCCTGGTCGAGGTTGGCGGCCACGATGTGGGCATGCTCGGTTTTGTGTACCGAGCGGCGGATGATGTAGTTGCGGCGCGGCGCAATGTGGTGAATGACGCCCGCGCCCTCGGTCTGTTCTTCTACCGTAAACTCCACCTCGTCGCCCACGGCCAGCGGGTTGCTCACTTTCAGGCCCTGGTTTTTGAACTTGCCCCGCAGCCGGCAGTGGTGGAACAGCCCAGTGCTGATTTCGCGCACCACATACCACGAGCCGGTCGATCTGACAATGATTCCGGTCATGCCCAGAGAAATGTTGAGGTGGTTATCATAGGTAGAATTTGACGGGCGCCGGGTGTGCTGGCACAGGGTAAGCGGCTGATGGCAAAAGACATTTGGGGTAGTAAGGAAACAAGGCCGGAGCGGGTTATGCGCTGACGCCAGCGGGCCTCCTGCACATCAGGCGTGCTGGAGGCCCGGCGCCACCTGCTTTATTTCACCGGCTCGCCCTGCACCCAACCCATAATTTTGCGGGTAGCGCCGCTGTGGTCGTGCACGTAGTCGAGGCTTTGGTCCTGCACCTGCAGTCGGGCTTCTTCGCGGTAATAAAGGAGTCCGAAGGCCTTCAGCAGCTCGTCGGTTGAAGTTACGGGGAAGGCGCACCCCAACTCCACGAGGTCCTGGGCTTCCTGAAACTTGTGGTAGGTGGGGCCAAAAAACAGTGGTAAGCCAAAGGCGGCGGCTTCGAGTGTGTTGTGCAGGCCCTTGCCGAAAGCCCCGCCAATGTAGGCGAAGTGGCCGAAGCGGTACAGGGAACTCAGCAGCCCCACGTTGTCGATGAGCAGCAGCCGGGCCTGCGCCACGGTAGCCGTCTTAGCCTGCGAGTAGCGTACCACCTGGCCGGGCAGCGTGGCCTCAACCCGGCGCAGGTTGGCCTCGGTTATTTCGTGCGGAGCCACAATAAAGCGCAACTCCTGCTGGTATTTCAGCAGCAGCGGCGTAAGAACGGCTATATCTTCGGCCCAGCTGCTGCCCACAATCAGCACCGGGCACCAGTCGTCGGTGAAGGCTTCGATCAGGGGCAGGTGGCGGGGCGGGGCTGAGGCGGTACGCACCACCGTATCGAAGCGGGTGTCGCCGGCTACGCTCACCCCACTCAGGCCGGCACCGCGCAGCAGTTCGGCCGAGGCTTGGTTCTGGGTGAAGATATGCGTGAAGAAGCTCAGGATACGGCGAAAAAAGCCACCCCAAGGATGGAAAAACACTTGTTCGGGCCGGAAAATAGCCGATACGCAGATGGCCGGAATTGCCCGGCGCTGCAGTTCACGCAGAAAGTAGTACCAGAACTCGTACTTCACGAACACGGCCAGCCGGGGCTGCACCGCATCCAGAAAAGCCCGGGCATTGGCGCCCGTATCGAGCGGCAGGTAAAACACGTAATCGGCTCCGGGCCAGTTGTGGCGCACTTCGTAGCCCGAGGGCGAGAAAAAGGTGAGCACCAGCTTATGCTCAGGATGTTCGGCCCGGTAGGCTTCCATGAGGGGGCGGCCCTGCTCGAACTCACCCAGCGAAGCGCAATGAAACCACACCAGTGGGGCCGTTTCCTGGCGCAGCTGCCCCTGTATGCGGCCCAGCAGCCCGCGCCGCCCGGCCGTCCAGGCGGCAGCCTTGGGCACAAAGGGGCTCAGCAGCTGTAGCAGCAGCGCATACAAACGCAGACCAAAAGAATATAACAGACGCAAGACGAAGCGAAAGGAAGCCAAAGCGGAACGGACAGCACGAAGCAGCCCACCACAAAAGTACGCCCTTCGCCTCACTATAAAGCAAAAGCCCCCACCCAACCGGGTGAAGGCTTGCTGAAGTGGCATGATAGAGGAAGTGAGAGGTCAGAATGCCTCTCTTACCTCTACCCTCTAACTTAGTGAGCGGCCTGCTTGCCAAGGTAGTTGGCTACGCCCTCGCGGGTGGCCTGCATCCCCTCCTTGCCCTCTTCCCAGTTGGCGGGGCACACCTCGCCTTTCTCCTCGAAGTACTGCAGGGCATCCACCATGCGCATGGCTTCGTCGATGCTACGGCCCAGCGGCCCGTCGTTTACTACCTGGTGGCGCACAATGCCGTCCTTGTCAATCAGGAACAGGCCGCGGTAGGCCATAGGCGAGCCGATGAAAGTCATTTCGCCCGCTTCGTTGTAGTCGTAGTGGCCGCCAAGCACGTCGTAGTTGGAGGCAATGGTTTTGGTCGCGTCGGCTACCAGTGGGTAGGTTACACCCTGTATGCCGCCGTTGTCGCGGGGCGTTTGCAGCCAGGCGAAGTGCGAGAAGTGCGTGTCGGTCGAGCAACCTACGATGGCTACGCCCTTCGCCTCGAAATCAGCCAGACGGTCTTCAAAAGCAATGATTTCGGTGGGGCAAACGAACGTGAAGTCGGCGGGGTAGAAATAGAAAATAACGTGCTTCTTGCCCAAATACCGGTCGAGGGAGAAATCCTCCTCGAATTCGCCATCAATAACGGCGGTGGCTTTGAAAGAAGGAGCGCGTTTACCAACAAGAACTGCCATGTGCTTTAAAACTTAAGGTTGAATGTGAACTACTAATAAACCGGACCGGTAAGCCCGTAAACTGACCACCACCCGAAGCCGGGCGGCAAATCAAAAAAAAACGTTTAAAAGAACTAGCGTCGTCGCCAGCCGTCAGGAGGGCTGCTTGGTCAGGCCGGCAGTAGGCAGACCGGCAGCGGGCAGGTCGGCCACGCGGCTGCCGGTTACGTGTAGCGAGAAGGAGTGGGGCTGGAAGCCCGGCAGCCCTTTGGCCGCAAAAAAATTCCGGATAAGCTCATCAAGCTGCGGGTCGCAGTAATCGATGATTTCCCGGGTGTCGGCGCAAACCAAATGGTGGTGCTCCGTACAGTCGGCGTCGTAGCGGCGGCGCGAGCCCTCGGCCGAAGCCACCCGGCGCGTAAGGCCAGCCACCACAAACGAGTCGAGCGCCTTGTACACAGTACCCAGCGACACCGACGACAACTGCCCGATTACCCGCTGATGCACCTGCTCGGCAGTAGGGTGGCCCGGCAATACCAGCAGACTCTCCAGAATCAGGAGACGCTGGCGGGTAGCGCGCAGGCCGGCGTCGGCCAACTGCTGCTGCAGCTGCTCAGGCGTAGGAGCCGGATGATGGGGATGATGCGTGTGCACAGGTAAGAATGATTCTCCGCAAAGATAAGGCTATAAGCGTTGCGAAAGAAAAAATGTTTCATTTGGAGCGTTTTGGGTAATGAAGTCCGGTAAGTTGTCATTCCGACGCAGGAGGAATCTGGGGCAAGCTGTTGAAAGCCGTTGTTCAACAAATTGCCCCAGATTCCTTCTGCGTCGGAATGACAACTTACTCACTGCTACCGCCCCTTAAACTCTGCCGGGCGCTTTTCTACGAAGGCCGCCATGCCTTCCTTCTGGTCTTCGGAAGCGAAGGTCATGTAGAAGTTCTTGCGCTCGAAGTGCAGGCCCTCATCGAGATGGGTTTCGAAGGCGCGATTTACCGATTCTTTGGCCAACCGGGCCGCTATCGGCGACATTTTGGCGATGCTCGCGGCCAGCCGGAAGGCTTCTTCCAGGTACTGGCCCACGGGCACCACCCGGTTCACGAGGCCGTGGCGGGCAGCCTCATCGGCCCCCATAGGCTCGCCGGTAAGCACCATTTCCATGGCCCGGGCCTTGCCAATGGCCCGGGTGAGGCGCTGGGTGCCGCCCGCGCCGGGCATAGTGCCAATGCGGATTTCGGGCTGCCCGAACTTGGCCGTTTCCGAGGCCACAATCATGTCGCAGGTCATGGCCAGTTCGCAGCCTCCGCCCAATGCAAAGCCCGACACGGCGGCCAGCAGCGGCTTGGTGGTGCGCCGGATCTGGTCCCAAATGCTGAACTGGTCAATCAGCAGCATATCGATGGCCGTGCGGCCGGCCATCTGCTTGATGTCGGCGCCGGCGGCAAAGGCCCGCTCGTTGCCTGCCAGCACAATCACGCGCACCTCGGGGTTCTGGTCGAGTTCCTTGAGGGCGGCGGCCACTTCCTGCATCAGCTGCAGGTTGAGGGCGTTGAGCTCCTTGGGCCGGTTAAGCTGGATCAGGGCCACCTGGGGCCGCGCCTGAGGCGTTACGAGGATGAATTCGGGAGTCATACGTAGTGCAAAAGCTGGAAGAATAGGAATAGCAAAGAACGTCATTCGGCGCGAAGCGAAGAATCTCGCGTGAACCATTGAGGTGTTGTTGCAGGACTTTACTGTGGCACGCGAGATTCTTCGCTTCGCGCTGAATGACGTTCTTTTAGCCCTGAATTTCCCCAACGCCCCGGCACACGAACTGAAATGTCTGGCGGGTGCGCTGCTCCAGCAGCAGCTCGCGGCCGGCCGTCAAGCGCTGCAGGCTGGGAGTATCGTAGTTTTTAATGGTGTAGAGCTCCAGGCCGGTATTGTAATGGATGGTAAACTGGTCGCGCAGCCGCGCCAGCAGCTGTTCGAGGCGGGCGGGCACAAAGTCGGTGCATACCGAGAAGCTGATAGCCGAGTTCTGCATGAGTCGGATTTTTAGCCGCACCTGCGCCAGCACCCCGAAAATCACCTCCAAGTTTTCCTCCGAAATAAAATCCAAACCCTTCGACTCAAAGGAAATCAGGCACTGGTCGGCTTTGCGGATGAAAGCCGGTACCAACAGGCCGTGGCGGCAGTCGTGAATGCGCGTACCCTCAGCGGCCGGGTCAAGGAACGACTTTACTAGCAGTGGAATACTGCGTACGGCCAGTGGTTTAATGGTTTTGGGGTGAATGACCGAGGCGCCGTAATAAGCCATTTCGATAGTTTCCTGGTAGCTGATTTCAGGATAGCACACCGTATCGGCGAAGATCTTCGGGTCGGCATTGAGCAAGCCGGCCACATCTTTCCAGATGGTGACCGACCCCGCGCCCAGGCAGTAGGCCAGAATGGCGGCCGTGAAGTCGGAACCCTCGCGGCCCAGCGTAGTGGTGAGGCCGCCGGCCGTGCCGCCCACAAAGCCCTGGGTAACTACCGGCGGGCCCTGGGCCAGCCCTTCCAGTGGCAGCGCAGCCCGCAGGGCGGCCTCAGTGGCGGCCCAGTCGAGGCGGCCTTCGCGCCAGGTTTCATCGGTGCGGATGAGGGGGCGGCAGTCGAGCCAGCGGGCCTCCAGAAACGCGGCCACAATGCGTGTGGAAAGCAGCTCGCCGCAGCTTACTACCTGGTCGTAATGGCGGTCGAAGTCGGCGGTGGCTACCGTAGCGGCGGTGGCCAGTTGCGTTTCAAGCATGGTAAACAGCTCCCGCAACAGCTCGTCGGCGGGTAGCTGCAACTCAGTGGCCACGCCCATATGGAAGTCGCGCAGCGTGGCCAGCTGGGTAGCGTAGGGCTGGCCGGCGTGCGCCAGCTGCAACAGGGCCTCCAGGGCGTTGGTGGTTTTGCCCATGGCCGATACCACTATCACCAGCGGGCTTGGCCGGCCGTGCTCGGTCACAATGCGGCCCAGGTTGCGAAGGGCGGCGGCATCCTTCACTGAGGCCCCACCAAATTTGTAAATTTTTAGTTGCGCTGAGTCGTGCATGGCCCCAAATGTAGGGCCGGGGCGCGGCTTCACCTTCGCCGCGTCTGCAAACGATACCGTGAATACCGGAGCGAAGATTCGCTTTGGCCGCCCCGAATTGGTTACTTTTGGACTTTCCCCCCGAATCTAATCTTCCCACATCTTCTAATGGACAATCACGACAAGCTCGCCCTGCCCGTCGGCACCACCCTCGACCGCTTCATCATGCGCAAGCAGGAGGATTTCCCCTACGCTACCGGCGAGCTGAGCCAACTACTGCGCGATATTGCCTTGGCCGCTAAAATCGTCAACCGCGAAATCAACCGCTCGGGCCTTATTGATATTGCCGGCGCTTACGGCAACCGCAACGTGCAGGGCGAAGACCAGCAGAAGCTCGACGTTATTGCCAATATCCGCTTCATCCGCGCCCTGCGCAACGGGGGCGAGGTCTGCACTATCATCTCGGAAGAGGATGAGGAGATGATCCAGACCGGTAATACGCAGGGTAAGTATGTGGTAGCCATCGACCCGCTCGACGGTTCGAGCAACATCGATGTGAACGTAAGCATCGGCACTATTTTCAGCATCTACCGCCGCGTATCGCCCACTGGCAGCGAGGGTACGGCCCAGGACTGCATGCAGACCGGCACCCACCAGGTAGCAGCCGGCTACGTGATTTACGGCTCCAGCACCATGATGGTGTACACGACCGGTAATGGCGTGAACGGCTTTACGTATGAGCCCAGCCTGGGCGAGTTATTCCTCTCGCACCCCAACATTCAGATTCCTGCTACGGGCAAAGTGTACTCCGTAAACGAGGGTACGTCGGAGTACTTTTCTGAGGGGATGAAAAACTACGTAGCCTACTGCAAAGAGCAGAGCTATTCGGCCCGCTACATCGGCTCGCTGGTAGCCGATTTCCACCGCAACCTGCTCAAGGGCGGCGTCTACATCTACCCCGGCACAAGCAAAGTGCCCAACGGCAAGCTGCGCCTCATGTACGAGTGCAATCCGCTGGCATTTATTGTAGAGCAGGCGGGCGGCAAATCGAGCGACGGCCGCCGCCGCACCCTGGAGCTGGAGCCAACCGACATGCACCAGCGCTGCCCGGTATTCATCGGCTCAACCGAAATGGTAGAGAAAGCCGAGGAGTTTCTGGCTGCCGAGCTACTGCAGAGCGAGGCAAAATAAACGGCGCCCCGGCACCACAAAAAGCGCGCGCCGCTTGGGCCGCCGGCGGCTTTTTGTGGGTGCCGGACTTACTCGGCCTTTTTCTTGGGGGCAGCTTTCTTGGCGGGCTTGGCCACGGCGGCCTCAGGGTTACCGGGGGCAGTGTCGGCCTCGGGGGCGGCAATAATGCCAGCCGTGCTCATCGCCTCACCATCGGCGGGCTCGGCCAGTTTCTTGGCAGCGGTTTTCTTCTTGGGCTTCTGAGCTTCATCCGTAGTGGCCGCCTTAGGCGCCGCTTCCTCCGAGTCTTCGTCCTCGGTAGCCGGAGCCTGGTACTCGAGGCGCTGGCTGACGATGTTGTACCACTGCACCAGCTTCTTGATGTCGGACAGGTACACCCGCTCGCGGTCGTAATCAGGAATGATACCTTCCATAAACGACACCAGCTCCTGGTCGTTCGACTTACTGCTCAGCCTCAGCTCGGCGCCGTGCTGCTGATGAATCCGGTCAAATACCTCTGTCAGGGGAACCGTCTGGTCGTAGTCCTGGGTATAGATGGAAATTTCCTGGAGCAGCGACACCTTGTTCTGCGCGGCGGCTACCGAGCGGCTGCCCTTGTCGTTGAGGGCTTCGATGATAACGCCGGCGCGGGTAGGGCGAACGAGGCGGTACAGACCGGGCATTCCGCTGATGGCGGCAATTTCCTTCAGGTCGTAGGGCATAGCAAAAAAAGCAGTGGTTGAAGAGGCGAAGGTACGCAACGCCCACGAACGGGGCCCTGCGGCTGGCTACAGCTTAAAGGTGATGGGCAGACTGGTCAGTACGGCGTAGTCGGGCTTGGTGAACTTAAGCAGCCGCACCAGCCGCAGGGCTTCATCACCGCAGCCGCCGCCAATCTGTTTCACTAGCTTAATGCCCGAGAGCGTGCCATCGGTGTTGAGCGTGAAGCTGACGATACACTGACCCTGAATCCGGTTGCGACGGGCCATTACAGGGTACTTAAGCTGCTGGTTGATAAAGGCATACATGGCTTCCTGACCGCCTTCGTAGTATTCGGCTACCGGAATGGTTTTGCCCGAGTGGGCCGCTTCGGTAGCGGGGGCAGGGCTGGCCGTTTGGGCCAGGGCCGGGGCGGCCGGGAGGGCCAGCAGGCACCCAAGTCCAAGCAGATAAAATGCGTTATTCATCTTCAAATGAAACGAGATTGAGTTGAGAAAGAAAGGGTTGCCGCGACTCCGGCTGGTCGGCATGCTGCAAGAACGAGGCCAGCTTAGGCGTCGGCCCCGGCCTGGGCCGCTAGCTGCTGGTTGGTGTCGGCAACAAAGCCCAGCAGCTCTTCGCGGCCCATTTTGTCCTCGGCCGAGGTAACAAAGTATTGAGGCAGCTCGTCCCAGGTTTCCTGCATTTTTTCCAGGTACTGCACCACATTCTGGCTGGTACGCGACGACGACTGCTTGTCGGCCTTGGTGAACACCATAACAAAGGGCACACCTTCTGTTCCGAGTTGATCCATAAATTCCAGGTCAACGGCCTGCGGCGTATGGCGCGAGTCGAGCAGCACCATCACGCAGGTTAGGTTGGGCCGGTGGCGCAGGTAAAAGTTGATCATGCGGGCCCACTTGGCGCGGGCATCCTTGCTGATACGGGCATAGCCGTAGCCCGGCAAATCGACCAGGTACCACGCTTCGTTGATCAGAAAGTGGTTGATAAGCTGGGTTTTGCCGGGTTGCGACGAGGTTTTGGCCAGCCCTTTCTGGTTGGTAAGCATATTGATGAGCGACGACTTGCCCACGTTGGAGCGGCCAATAAAGGCGTACTCGGGCATCGTGGGAGCGGGGCAGTCTTCGGCCCGCGAATTACTCGTTAAAAATCTGGCGTCCTGAATAAGCATCTGGGGCAATTAATTGGAAAGGACAAAGGTAAATATTCCGGACGGGCCGGAAAGGCCCATCATTTTTTGAAGAAAAACCTTGTAGTTTATAAGGCTGGTCTATATTTGCACATTCGTCGGCTTCTGAAACCGGGGTAAAAGTTCCCCTACAGAAGCGGTATGTAAGCCTTAATTGCCCGATTCCGGTGGAATAGGATAGCACCAAGGCTGTATAATAAAATATCTATCTTTGCCCGCTAAACAGGCAGGCTGTTGGTTGGCGGAGTGAAATAAAGCGGCAAAAGGCGGTTTCCAGCGCCTGGGTTTCGCTTTTTTTGCCCGCTTTGTCAACTCTGCAGTTAAATTTCAGTAATAGGAGGCAACCCCTAAATTACCTCTGCGTAATTGGCGGTCGATACTCTCTCCCTTGCAACCCCCTCGTTTCCCTAACCCCTCCTCAATGGACAACTTAGTCAGAAGGTTATTAAAAGCCTCGTGTGCCGTCATGCTCACGACTGCAATGGCCCAGCCTGCCCTGGCTCAAAGCACCCGTCAGCAACTGAAAACGGCCAATAAGTTTTTCGGCCAGGAAAACTACCGCGCTTCGCTGCCTTACTATGAGCAGGTGCTGGCCAAAGACCCAAACAACGCCCAGGCGCTGTTCCGGGCGGGTATTGCTTACATGTCCTTTGATAAGGAGAAAGCCAGTGACTATATTTATAAAGCACAGCGTCTAAAGAAGAACGTAGCCAAGGACGTAGAGTACTGGCTAGGCCGGGTCGACCACCTGAACTACAACTTCGACGAGGCCATCTCGCACTTCCAGGCCTATAACGCGACGCTCAAAACCAAAGATAGCCGCAAGCGTGAGCTGGCGCAACTGATTCAGCACAGCAAGAATGCCAAGGTGCAGTTCAACAGCCCCAAGGATATTTTTGTGAAGAATCTGGGTCCAACCATCAACACACAGTGGTCGGAGCATAGCCCCGTAATCTCGGCTGACGATAAAATTCTGCTCTTCACCTCGCGCTCCGACAATATGAGCGCTGCTCCTGTTGTGAATGCCGACGGCAAAGCGACGGATAACAAGAAACTGGCCGCCGACGGACAGTACTATGAGAACATCTACGAGGCCCGCCGCATCGACGACGACAACTGGGATAAGCCCCGCTCGCTGAGCGGCGTACTCAACGGCAAGGGCCACGATGCCTCGATTCAGGTGTTCGACAACGACACCAAGCTGCTCATGTACCGCAACGATGAGAATGGCGACATTCTGTACGCGGAGAAAAGCGGTAGCGACTGGACCGAACCCAAGCGGCTGAACAAGAACATCAACACCCCGGCCTTCGAATCGGACGCCTATATCACGCCCGACGGCCTGACGATTTACTTCTCGACAGCCAAGTACTCGGAAGACGGTACGCTCGATATTTACTTCTCGACGCGCGTACCCGGCGGCGACTGGGGCCCGGCCAAGACGATTGGTAATGCCATCAACACGCCTTACGACGATGATAGCCCATATTTGAGCCGCGACGGCAAGACAATGTACTTCTCCTCGCGGGGCCATAACACCATGGGTGGCTACGACATCTTCAAGTCGGAGTACGACTCAATTGGCCGCAAGTGGGGCCGGCCCGAGAACATGGGCTACCCCATCAACACGCCCGATGACGATACGTACTACCGTCTGAGCCCCGATGCCTCTTACGCCTACCTGTCGTCGTACCGCATTGGTGGTTACGGCGAGAAGGACATCTACACCATCAACTACATCAAGAACGCCACCATTCGGGGCCGCGTGCTGGCCATGCAGGACAGCAGCGCCATTCCTGGTGCCGAGTTGGTGTTCAGCGGCACTCAGGCCGACAAAACGGCCCTAAGCTACCGCGACGTAAGCAAGCCGCTGACCGGCGAGTACCAGGTAAATGTGCTTTCGGGCCGGACGTATCAAGTGGCCGTAAGCAAGGATGGCAAGAACATCGAAACCCAGGAGTTTGCCGTTCCGATTTCGACCAACGACTCGACCGTAGTTGAGAAGGACTTCTACGTCAACTACATCGATACGACGGCGGCCAACATGGCCAACATCAACCCGATTTACTTCGACACCGACAAGTACACGCTGCGGCCCGAGTCGATTGTGGAGTTGAAGAAGGTGAGCGCGCTGCTGGCTGCCAACCCCGGCATCAACATCTCGATTGAAGGCAACACCGACTCGCGCAACACTGACGAGTACAACATTGTACTGGGCCAGAACCGTGCGAACGTAGCCTACAACTACCTTAAGAAGGCCGGCATTGCCGAAACCCGCATGGTAACCGTAAGCTACGGCGAGCGTCGTCCGGTAGCCCCCAACGATTCGCCGGAGAACATGCAGCTTAACCGCCGCACCGACTTCCGCGTGATTGTGAAGGAAGGCGAAGGCATGCCGAACATGAACCGTCCGGCTCCCGCTCCGGCTCCTTCGGGCGGCACGGGTACCGGTAGCAACATGGGCATGGGCACCACGCCAACCGTACCGCTGCAGCCCGGTAAGAGCAAGGTGAAGCTGGAAGACGGCACCAAGGTGAAAACCAAGGTTGACGAGGACAGCGACAAGGTGAAGGTGAAAACCAAGGGTCCTGACGACGAGAAAAGCAAGACCGTAACCAAGGACGGTACCATTGATGCCAAGTCCAAAGACGCGGAAGGCAACAAGGTTAAAGTGAAGACCGACAACGACTAACCGACTATTTTCTGAATGAAACGGGCGGGCCGGGCTATATGCCCGGCCCGCTTTTTTTTAACATAATGGGGCAAAAGCCGTTGTAATGAGGCAATTTTGCTCGCCCTTCTGCCGTTCCTTGCTCCAAGAGCCATGTCTGTAGTACCTTATAAAGATGACGCCGCCGACAAAAAGTCGCAGGTTGCCCAGATGTTCAACAGCATTGCGGGTAAGTACGACTTCCTCAACCACTTCCTGAGTGCGGGCACCGATATTTATTGGCGCCGTAAGGCCGTTGATGAGTTGAAGCAGCTGCGCCCGGCCCGTATCCTCGATATTGCCACCGGCACGGCCGATTTCGCCATCGAAACACTGCGCGCCGCCACTCCCGATGCTCAGATAACGGGCGTGGATATTTCGGAAGGGATGCTGGATGTGGGCCGCCGCAAGCTGGCGGCCAAGGGCCTAGGCCACCGCATCCGGCTGGAGCTGGGCGACTCGGAGAACCTGCCCTACGAAGACAACTCGTTCGATGCGGTAACGGCCTCGTTTGGGGTGCGCAACTTTGCCAACCTGGAGCGTGGCCTGATCGAAATGCGCCGGGTGCTACGGCCGGGCGGCAAGCTGGTAATACTGGAATTCTCCAAGCCCACGGCTTTCCCCATGAAGCAGGCTTACAACTTCTATTTCAAGAATATTCTGCCGGTTTTTGGCAAGCTTATCTCCAAGGACCGCGCCGCCTACACCTACCTGCCCGAGTCGGTGCAGGCCTTCCCGGACGGCCCGGATTTTCTGGCAATTCTACGCAAAGTCGGTTTCAACTCTCCTGCATGGCAACCACTCACCTTCGGAATCAGCTCCATTTACACGGCGCAAAAGTAGTGCGCTACACGTTGCTGGCGGCAGCTGTGCTGGCGCTGCCGCTAAGTGTAGCGGCCCAGAAAACAAGCCGTAGCCGGGCCAGTATCGGCCGTAATGGCCAGGTAAAGTCGGTTACGACCGACAACCTGCTGGGCTTTGACGACCGGCCGCTGCACCTGGGGCTGTACGTGGCGCCTAACTTCTCGCGCTACCTGATTGAGCAGGGCTTCGGGTATCCTGATCAAGAGAAAGTATCGGCTAACTCGATCATCAGCCCGGGCTTTTCGGTAGGCTTTCTGGGTGAGCTTCGGCTGGGCGAATACGGGGCGCTCACCTTTGCGCCCGGCGTAAGCTTCCTGACTCGCCGCATCGAGTTCAAGGACCAAGGCTATGTGCAGGATACGCAGCGCAACCCCAACGACCCTAAGGAAATCGAGGATCAGGAAATCGGCAGTACGCAGGTTGATTTCCCGCTGCTATTTAAGTTGAAGTCGCAACGGCGGCGCAACACGCGTGTGTACTTGGTTGCGGGCGTGAGGCCGAGCCTGAACATGGGAGGGCGCCGCAAAGACCCCGAGGTGAACCTGTTGCAGGCGGCTGATTCCGACTTCGCCATCGAGTACGGCGTGGGCCTCGATCTGTTCTACCCGTTCTTCAAGTTCTCGCCCGAGCTGCGCTTTTCCAACGGCCTGAAAAACCTCTATGTGCCCGGCAACGATGTATACAGCCGTAGCCTTCAGAGCATGAAAAGCAACACCGTTACGCTGTACCTTAATATCTGGTCGGGGCGGTAGGACGTTGATACGAATGAGAACGTTATGCTGGGCGGAACCGAAGCATGACGTGCTTATTCGTATCAGCGAGTTTCTAAATAGCTTCAATTATTTCACTCCCGGCCTCCTGATTCCTAGCTTCCTTCTAGAATGAAAACGGCATTTATTACCGGCGCTTCGTCGGGTATTGGGCGGGCAACGGCAGTGGCGCTGGGCCGCGCCGGCTTCAAGCTGGTGCTAACGGGGCGGCGGCTGGAGCGGCTGCAGGAACTGGCTCGCGAACTGGCCGATGTACCCACCCACCTGCTCACGTTTGACGTGCGCAACCGCGCTGCTGTGGAGGCGGCCGTGGCCAGCCTACCCGCCGAATTTGCCGATGTGGACGTACTCATCAATAATGCTGGCAACGCCCACGGTCTGGCCCCCATTCAGCAGGGCGACCCGAACGACTGGGATGCTATGCTCGACGGCAACGTGAAGGGGCTGCTTTATGTGAGTCGGGCCGTGCTACCGGCCATGACGCGCCGCAACACCGGCCACATCATCAATATCGGCTCTATTGCGGGCCACGAAACCTACGCCAACGGCAACGTGTACTGTGCCTCGAAAGCAGCCGTAGCGGCCCTCACCAAAGGCATGCGCCTCGACTTGCTGCCCCACCACATTCGGGTGGCTGAGGTGAACCCGGGTGCCGTAGAAACCGAGTTTTCGGAGGTGCGCTTTAAGGGCGACACCCAGCGCGCCGCGGGCGTGTACCAGGGCTACGAGGCCCTGCGTGCCGAAGATGTAGCTGACCTGTTGGCCTTTATGGTGACGCGCCCGGCCCACGTCAACATTGCCGAGGTTCTGATTCTGCCCGCTGCCCAGGGGGCTGCCACGGTTATCAGAAAGGAGTAGAACCGTTTTTTGACGAAGTAGGACGCCAGGTTGAGTTATTGGTCATACTCCATGGCCTGCCCCGGCTTCCTGCTGCGTCGAAAGAATGGCTTTAAACTGCCAGTTCCAGCAGTGTTTCCCGGTCCAGGGTATGCGTACCGGCAAAGCGGATCAACGTTGGCTCCACGCCCAGCCGGCGCAGAAACTCCTGTTGCTTCTGCAGGTCCTCATTTTTGATAAACTCGTCTTCGGTACCACAGACGAGCGTTACGGGCAAACCTTTCAGCAAGCGGGTAGCCACCGAAAAATCCATATCGGGTGGGAAGGCACCGGCCCAGAGGATGAGCTGTGCCGGCCGGAACGCGGCGCGGGTTAGCCAGCGACTGATGGTAGCTGCCCCCTGCGAGAAGCCCAGCACCGTAACGGCCGCATCGGGCGCTGCCTGGGGCAGAACGGTGGCTGCCAGCTGATTAAGATAGGCTATATAGTCGTCAATTTCGGCCAGCCGGTTTTCTTTGGTCATCCAGGTGGCACCTACCCGGCCGCCAGTGCCGTTGAGGTAAAAACGCGACAAGCCCTCGGGCGCGATAATGACCAAGTGCGGGTCGGCGGCCACCAAGGGGGCGAAATGCCGCACAAAATAGGCCGCCAGCTGCCCGTAGCCATGCGCCACAAACCACACCCGCCGCGTAGCCGCCGACAACTCGCCCAGCTGCTGATAGCGGGCCGTGCGCGCAACCGTAAGCGAGTGTTCCATAAAACGAGGAGGTAGCGAAACGGTAAGTTGATGCCCGGGCAGCCTGATGACGCAGCCACTATAGTCGCACTCGGGCTGCAGATAACGCCGTCAGCGCTTTTGTGACCATCATTTTGCCTGAAAAAGCAACCCTCCAATGGCCTATTTGGCCTTTGGCAGGTCGTCGGCGTTGAAGCCGAAGGGAAGCAGGGCAGAGAGGGAGGGGAAACGGTAGATACTGCCATCGGGGCCGGGCAGCAACAGCGGAATGGACTGCTCCTGGCGCTGCTCGTACTCGGCCATTACCTGCCGGCAGGCTCCACAGGGGTTGGCAGGCCCAAAGTCGCCACCAGCAGGGCGGGCCGCTACCGCCATGCCTACAATGCGGCGCTGAGGCTGCGAAACGGCCAGCCCGAATAGCGCCGTACGCTCGGCGCACAGGCCCGAGGGGTAGGCGGCATTTTCCTGGTTGGAACCCCCGAATATAGTACCATCATCGAGCAGCAGGGCCGCGCCTACCTGGAAGTGGGAGTAAGGGGAGTGAGACGTGGCCGTGGCAGCCTGGGCAGCCTGCCAGGTGGCCGTTTCGGCCGACGTCAGTTCGGCTTCGGAAGCCAGTATGTCGGCCGTAATAGTCAGGGTAAGGGTGTGGGCCATGCGGGGCAAAGGAGCGGGTGCCGCAAGCGGCTCCGGCAAAGTGAAAAGGGGCGACGAATGTACGGTTTTTTGCGAGAATGGCGGATAAATGGGGTGGTGAGTGTTTACCAACTCACTCAATGCCTGTTTCCCTATCTTGCCGCCCCACCCACTCACCCACTTATGTCGCGTATTCTGCTGCTGGGAGCCGGCCGTTCGGCTTCTTCGCTTATTAAATATCTGCTGCACCATGCTCCCGCCGAAGGTTGGCAGCTGACCGTAGCCGACGTGCAGCCGGCGCACCTAGCGCCGGTGCTGGCCGCCCACACCGACTATGCCTGGGCCGTACCGTTCGATGTACACGATGAAAACCGGCTGGAAGAGCTCGTAGCCGAAGCCGACGTGGTCGTATCGATGCTGCCGGCTTTGTTTCATGCTCCGGTAGCGCGGGCCTGCGTGCGGCACCGGCGGCACCTGGCCACGGCCAGCTACGTAAGCGACGAAATCCGGGCGATGGGGCCGGCAGCCGAAGCGGCGGGCGCCACGCTGCTCATGGAGTGCGGCCTCGACCCCGGCCTCGACCACATGTCGGCCATGCGCGTGCTGGCCGAAATCCGGGCGCAGGGCGGCCGGGTCACCTCGTTCAAATCGTACTGCGGAGGCCTTCTGGCGCCCGAGGCCGAGGCGGGCAACCCGTGGCGCTACAAGTTTACCTGGAACCCACGCAACGTGGTGCTGGCGGGCCAGGGCACGGCCAAATACCTGGAGCAGGGCCGGCTGCGTTTCATTCCATACCAGCAGCTGTTCACGCGCCTCGAAACAGTGGCCGTGCCCGGGTTCGGCGAGTTCGAGGGCTACGCCAACCGCGACTCGCTCAGCTACCGCGCCCCCTACGCGCTGGAGCACGTGCGCACCATGTTGCGCGGCACGTTGCGCCGGCCGGGCTACTGCGCCGCCTGGCAGCAGCTGGTGCGCCTGGGCCTCACCGATGATGCCGTGCAGCTGGGCAACCCCGCCAGCCTGACCTGGGCCGAGCTGGTAGCTGCCTATCTGCCGCTGCCGACCACCGCCGGCCAGCCCTTGGCCGCCCGCGTCGCGACGCACCTGAACTTGTCCCCTGAATCGGTAGAAATGCAGCAATTGGGCTGGCTGGGGCTGTTTGATGATGTGCCGGTGGGCCAAGCCGATGCCACGCCGGCCCAGCTGCTCGAAAAGCTGCTCACCGAAAAGTGGGCCCTGGCGCCCACCGACCGCGACATGATTGTGATGCAGCATCAGTTCGAGTACGAGCTCGACGGGCAGCGCCACGGCCGTACTTCGTCGGTAGCAGTACTGGGCGACGATGCTACGCACACGGCCATGGCCAAAACCGTGGGCCTGCCGCTGGGCATGGCCGTGCGCCGGCTGGCCACCGGGCAGCTCCGGCAGCGGGGCGTTGTCATCCCAACTTTGCCCGAACTCTACGAGCCAATCCTGGACGAGCTGGCCGCGGATTACGGTGTCGTCTTCGTGGAAGAGGAGCAAGGAGTGCTAGGCGGGCCGCAATAAGCGGTCAACTCTGCAGTTATAGCACCCTGACAAACCAACTTTCTATGCAAAACTACCTGCGCCTGCGGGCCCTGTTATTGGGCCGGCAGCTGCACGAGCTGGGGTGGTGGCGGCTGCTGGTACTAGGGACGCTGCTGGGGCTGGCGACGGCCCGGGCGCTGGTCACGGCGGCTACGCACCCCACGCTGGTGTGGGCCGTGCCGCTGGTGGTAGTGCTGTTCGTGTTCAGCCTGCACCGCCGCCGCGCCGATCTGACTTTTCTGCACCTCGCTGCACCCAGATTTCGAGATTGGCTGGTAGTGGAATACGCTTTGGGCAGCCTGCCGGTGGCGCTGGTGTTGCTGGGCTGGGGCCGCACTGTGCCAGCTTTGCTAACAGTGGCCGGCGCGGCTGCATCTGCGTTGGTGCCGGCCGCCGCCGCCCCCGCGAGCCGGGCACGGCAGCCGACGTGGTTTCGGAGCGTTGCTTTGAGTGGGTGGGCGTGGGCCGCCGGCGGTGCTGGGGCTGGCGTGGCTGGCGCTGCTAGGCGCGGCCATAGCCACCCGCGCTGGCGGCACCGGTCCGGCCCTGGCGGTGCTGGCCTGGCTGCTGCTCACGCTGGAAACGTACGGTCGGCCGAGCCCTGGAGCTGGCTGCTGCCGGCCTTGCGGACGCCGGGCGCTTGGCTACGGCAGCGGGTGGGGTGGGGGCTGTTATATTTCGGCCTCTCGGTGGCCCCGCTGGCGGCGGTGCTGGCCCTGGGCCCGGCTGGGGCGGGTGGCACGGCGCTGGTGCTAGGCTGGTGCGCCGTCGTCCTGACGATGGTTGTGCTGGCCAAATATGCGTTTTACCCGCACGCCACGCTGGGCCGTCTTACTCAGGCTGGAGCAGTAGTGGTAGGGCTGTCGGTTCTGGGCAGCAATCCGGCCTACTTAGTGCTGCTGCTGTCCTGCTTTCTGGGTTTGCTGCTGAAAAGCCGGAGCCGATTGGAGCAGTACAGGGAAGCGTGAATTCAGTTGGCAGAACGTCATTCAGAGCGTAGCGAAGAATGACGTTCTGATAATGAAGCTGTTTAAAAAGTCAATAGAACGTGATGCTGAGTGCAGCCGAAGCATCTCTACTGCTTCGTTGAACGACCGCTACGAAACGATAGAGATGAATCGGCTGCACTCAGCATCACGTTCTATTATTTATAATTTCTAAACAGCTTCAATTGATAACTGGCAACTAAAAATATGCTGTTAATCGAAGGCTTGGGTAAGGATTTTGGCTCCAAAAAGGTGCTGCATCATGTGGACTTGGCGTTGCGGCCGGGTACGCTGCACGGGCTGGTGGGGACCAACGGGGCGGGCAAAACCACGTTGCTGCACTGTCTCTACGGCCTGCACGCCGACTACCGCGGCACGGTGCGCGAAACCGACGGCCGGAGTATTCGTGGGTGTACCGGTCTGCTGCCTTACGAGCCGTATTTCTACCCGCGCATTACCGGCCGCGAATACGTGGAGTTCTGCCTGCAGGCCCGCGGCCGGCCGGTGCCCAGCCTCGCGGCCTGGAACGAGCTGCTGGAGTTACCCCTCGATCAGTACGCCGAAGACTACTCGGCCGGCATGAAGAAGAAGCTGGCCCTGCTGGCGCTGCTGGTGCAGGACTTCCGCTACCTCGTGCTCGACGAGCCCTTTAACGGCCTCGACCTAAGTGCCAACTTGCTGCTGATGGAAGTGCTGCGCCGCCTGCGCCAGCAGGGCACCGGCATCCTGCTTACCTCGCACCTGCTAGGCTCCCTCACAGAATTGTGCGACGAAATTACGGTGCTCGCCGAGGGTCGGGTACTCCGTCACTACCCCGCCACCGACTTCGCGCGGCTGCCTACCGACCTGCTCGGCCAGCTTCACCAGCAAAAACTGCAGGTGCTAACCACCCTGCTGCCGCTATCCTGAGTAGGCGGTGTGGCTGTGGTGCTACGCCAAAAAACTGTGGCACCGCAGCTAATACAACCGAGCTACAACGCCAGATAAAACGGCCCCAGTCGCTCCTGAAACCAAGCGGTATAGGCTTCCGAGTCCGGCTCGTGCAGGGGTAGTTCCTGTTCCGTGGCCAGAACCGGCTGTCGGCTGAACGCCACGATGTGGCGTAGCGGCTTGCTGGTGGCGCGGTGGCGGAGTACCAGCCGCGTTGCCGGAAACAGGCCCGCGGCAGCGGCCTCGCGCTCGAACTCCTGCATTTCGGGGGGCGGCAGCAGCACCGTGAGGCGGCCGGTGGGCGTTAGGAAGTCGGCGGCGAAGCAGGCCAGCTCGCCGAAGCTCAGCGTGTCGTCGTCGGCGTGGCGGGCGGTGGTGCGCCGGGCATCGGGCGAGCGGAGGGCGTGGCGGAAGAAGGGCGGGTTACAGATGATGTGGTCGAAAGGCTGGGGCCGAGCGGCGGCCAGCTGCGCCAGCGGCCGTGCGTGCAGCCGTAGCCGGGCGGCCCAGGGGCTGGCTGTAAAATTGGCCGCTGCCTGCGCCGCTGCAGAATCATCCAGCTCCACAGCTTCGATGCTGGCCGTAGGGTTGCGCTGGGCCGCCATCAGGGCCAGCAGGCCGGTGCCGGTGCCAATGTCGAGTATCCGCGCCGCACCTGCTACGGCCGTCACCGCGCCCAGCACACAGGCGTCGGTGCATACCTTCATGGCGCAGGCTCCTTGCTCGATGCGGAACTGCTTGAACTGGAAGTAGGAGTTAGCCATTCTTCACTAACCACTACGCCAGGGCCTCGTAGCCGGCGTCAATCAGCAGGGGGCCGCGGGTGGCGCTGCGCACGGCCAGCTGGTCGCACCGCTCGTTTTCGGGGTGGCCGTTGTGGCCCCGCACCCAGCGGAACTGCACCGTGCGCTGCTTGTATATTTTGATGAAGCGCCGCCATAAATCCTCGTTGGCTTTCTTACCAAAATCGGCCTTGTTGGCCCAGCCGAACACCCATTTCTTCTCCACCGAGTCCACCACGTAGCGCGAATCGGTGACGACCATGATGGGCAGTTCGGGGCGGTTGACGGCCTCCAGGCCCACAATCACGGCCAGCAGCTCCATGCGGTTGTTGGTGGTCAGGCGGAAGCCCTCGCTGAGTTCCTTCTCGTGGGCGCCAAAGCGCAGAAGCGCGCCGTAGCCGCCTGGCCCGGGGTTGCCCCGCGATGAGCCGTCGGTAAACAGGTAAATCAAGGTTTGGAGCTGTTAGCTAGTAGCTGCTGGCTGTTGGTTTTTGTGCGCGAAGCAACACGCTTAACCAGTGCCAGACAGCGGTGAGAGGCCGCAAGGTACAACGGGCACCTCTTTGATGCCCGGCGAGAACGAGGTGGCGTTTTGGTTGTCTATACTCCTGACAGGAAATGCCGCTGCCGCTTTGGAAGGAAGGGCCTGATAGTCAGAATGGAGCTATCAGCTGAAAGGTCAAAAAGCTAGTCTCCGCTGTCTTTGAGCAGCTGGCGGCGGTAGTTGGCCAGGATGGTGGATTTGAGCAGGAAACCCAGGTACCGGTCGTCGGCATCGACCACGGGCAGGGCCCAGGCATCGAGCTGCTCCATGCAGCGCAGCGTGTCGAGCAACGTGTCGTCGGGGCGCACGATGGCCAGGGGTTCGTCCATCAGGTCGCGTACGCGGGTGGTGGTGTAATGGGCATCGTCGAAGAGGGCGTGGCGAACGGCATCGAGGCTGACCACGCCCAGCAGCCGGCCCCCATCGTCGTAATCGACCACCGGAAACAGGTTGCGCGACGTGTGGCGGAAGGTATGCACCAGCTCGCCCAGCGTGTCGTCGGGCCGCACGGGCTGGAAATCGGTTTGCAGCAGGCTCGTTACGTCGAGCAGCGCCAGCAGACCCCGGTCACGGTCGTGGTTCACGTACACGCCCTTCTGGGCCAGCTTGCGGGTGTACACTGAGTAGGGTTCGAAGTAGCGCGTAATCAGGTAGGAGCCTGAGGTAACGAGCATCAGGGGGACAAACAGGGCGTAGCCGCCGGTTATTTCAGCAATCAGGAAGATGGCCGTGAGCGGGGCGTGCACTACTCCGGCCAGTGTGCCGGCCATGCCCAGCACAATAAAGTGCACCTCCGAAATCGGGTAAAGACCGCTCAGGTTGATGAGGCGCGCGAAGATGAAGCCGCACAGTGCTCCGGCAAACAGCGACGAGCCGAACATGCCGCCATTGCCGCCCGAGCCGATGGTAACGGTGGTAGCTACCACTTTCAGCAGCATACTGCCCGCGGCCACCAATAGCACCAGCCAGGCACTCTGGTCTTTAAAAACATCGAAGAGCGAGCCATTAACAAGCTGCTCGGAGTGGCCCCCCAGCAGCTGCTGCACACTGTTGTAGCCTTCGCCGTAAAGTGGCGGAAACAGGAAAACCAGTCCCCCCAAAGCCAGGCCGCCGAACAGCACCTTCCAGAAAACACCGGAGTAATAGCTGAATTGCCGGTCGGCCCAGAAATACACCCGAATCATATAGACCGAGAGCAGGGCCGTGAACAACGCCAGCATCAGGTACAGCGGCACGGCATCGACGGGCCAGCTAGTGGTGATGAGCACGAAAGGCTGGCCCGCGTACAGGGCTTTCGACACCACGGTGGCGGTGGCCGAGGAGATGAGCAGCGGCACGAAATACGCCGCCGACAGCTCGGAGAGCAGCACCTCGACGGCGAACAGCACCCCCGCGATGGGCGAGTTGAAGATGGCCGCAATGCCGCCCGCCGCCCCGCAGGCCGTGAGCAGTCGCCGCTGCCGCCGCCCAATGCGCAGCACCCGCGAGGCGTTGGAGCCAATGGCGGCGCCGGTAACCGAAATGGGAGCCTCCAAACCTGCCGAACCACCGAATGAAACTGTCAGGAACGACGATACGAGCTGCGAGTACAGCTTGCTGCGCGGCACGACGCTGCCCTGGCGGGCCACGTTATATATCACCGGCCCGATGCCCCGCCCCAGGTCGCCGCCCAGAAAATAGCGCGTGAACAGCACCGTGAGGGCAATGCCGATAATGGGATACAGGGAGCTGCTGAATACCTGGTACTGCGGGGGCACCCAGGCATTAAGCAGCCCCTGCGTATCGTGCACCAAGGTTTTGAGTACCACTGCCGCCAGCCCTGCCAGCAGGCCAATCAGAATACTAACCAGAATCAGGTAGGCCCGGTCGCTTATGTGGCGTACGCGCCACATGAGCAGCGGCAGCAACAGCCGATGAATGGAGTTCTGAGACATAGGCAGCGAGGGCAGCAGAAAGGCCCGGCAGGCAGGAAACTGCAACCTAACGAAAAGCGCGCTCGGTTCGCGTATTCTGGCCGAAGTATGTTAGGCTGCCAGCGCCGGCACGCTGAAGCCAGCCCCCACAAGCTCCTGCTTCACCTCCTGCATCAGGCGGCTTTTGAGCTGCAGCACGCCCCGGCGGTAGTCGTTCGAGTCGCCCCAGAAATACACCCGCAGGTCGACGGTAGTGGCGGCAGCCTTCTCCAGGTTCACGTAGGGCGATTTGGTGCCGGTCTGCACCTCGGGCACGGTTTGCAGGTAGTCGAGGATGATACCGGTGGCCACGGCGGGCGTATCGGCAGGAGCCAGCTCCACGGTCAGCAGGAAGTCGGAGCGCAGGTCGCCGTCGCGCGTGTAGTTGGTGAGGGGCTCTTTGAGCACCATGGAGTTGGGCATGAAAATATGCTTGCCATCGAAGGTGCGAACAAGTGTGGTGCGCAGGTTGAGGGCCACCACGTGGCCCACCAAGTCTTTTATCTGAACCGTATCATCAATATGAAACGGCCGGTTGAAGGCCAGAATGACGCCGGCCAGGAAGTTCTCGGCAATATCCTTGAACGCAAAGCCCACAATAAACGCCGATACGCCAGCCGCGCCCAGCAGGCTGCCCACCACACCCGAGAAGCCCAGCACATTGAGGGCCACAAGTAAGGCAATCAGGCTTAGCACCCATTTGCTGATCTGGGTCAGGAAATCGGCCAGCAGCGGGTCGGCGGAGCGGCGGTGCAGGCGATGGCTGAGCAGCGCGCTGAGCCGGCCGGCAATAAAGAGGCCGATTGCTAGCAGCACCAGGGCAATTAGGAGCTTGGGCAACATAAACAGAAACTGCTCCCAATAAGCAAGCAGTACGTGGTGAAAGTCAGTGGTCATATAGTTAGTAGAGGCTGGGCGATTAGCGTTCAGCGCGTTGTGAGGAACCCTGCGGGCGAATCGTCAGGGTAGTGTTGAGCGGCTGCACGCAGAACTATTCGGAGTGCGCTGCCTCCTGATTGCCGGTAATGCAATTTGCAGCGCGGAGGCAACGCAAGGCCCCGCCGGTGGGTGCCGGCAGGGCCTGAATACAGGGCTATTCGCTTATAGCGGGCCTTCGGGTTGAATGGCGCGGCTGGCAGGGCGGTTCATCCAGCGGGCAAATACCAGCCCGCCCAGCGCGTAGGCCAGCACGTCGCGCCAGTCGGCGGTGGCGCGGGCATCAAAGCGGGGCAGTAGCCACTCGAACCACAGGCTAAAGGCCAGCCAGGAGCTGAAAATCCAGGAGCGGGGCAGTACGAAGGCCGGCTGGCGGAAGTAGAAGCGCCGCAGCCCCCACAGCTCCAGCGTGAGCAGCAGGGGCAGGGCCAGGGCGTCGGCAAGGTGGGCGCGCAGCAAAACTGGCGGCTGGGGCCAGCCGGCTACCAGCGGGCTGCCGGTTTTGTACAGTATAAGTAGCAGATAAGTGACCACCCCGGCTACAAACAGGGGGTGGCGCAGCTCGGCGGGCAAGTGGCGGCCGCTTCTCATCCGGCCAGGGCGGCCAGCAGCCACATTACAAAGGCCATGAAAGCCCCGAAAGCCAGCTGCCCGCCCCGGATGAGGTATTTGAAAAACCGCAGCACCGGCCCATCGTCGGGCGATATTTCAATCAGCAGCAGCCCCTTGGAAAGCGGCGCATCGGCTTGCTGCTGACGGCGCTCATCGGAGGCGCCCGGGCCGCTTCGAGCTGCTGCCCGCAATGCTGGCAGCGGTCGGTGGGCTTCTGCTGCCACTGCGTCCAGCGCCCGCAGTTGGGGCACTTTTTGGTGGCGGCGAAGGGGGCGTTGGATTCGGGCAAATCAGACATGGCAAGAAAAAAGAAGAGCCGGAAACGGCCGCTATTCCCGGCAGGTGTTTCCGGCTCCTAACGTAAGCAACGGGCTTATAACTCCATAATGTCTTCGTTCCAGAGTTCGGGCTCCTCTTTGATGAAGCTTTCCATCATCTTCACGCACTCTTCAAGGTCGAGAATTTCCACTTCTACGCCGTGGCTTTCGAGGAACGCCTTCGATTCGCCGAAGGTGCGCGACTCACCCACTACCACTTTCGGGATTTTGAACTGCACAATGGTGCCGGCGCACATGAAGCAGGGCATCAGGGTGGTGTAAAGCACGGTGTCACGGTAGGTGCGCTGGCGGCCGGCGTTCATCAGCGCATCCATTTCGCCGTGCTTGATGGCGTTGCCCTCCTGCACGCGCTTGTTGCGCCCGCGGCTCACGAGCTTGCCGTCGCGCACGAGCACCGAGCCAATCGGAATACCGCCTTCCTGGCGGCCCTGGCGCGCCTCATCAATAGCAGCCTGCATGAATTCGTCCATTTTTTAAAGAAGCTAGAAGTTGGAAGCTAGGAGTTAGAAGGCGAAAGGTAGAGCGGTAATCCTGAACCGATGACGATATGCTTGGTCGGATGGGGCATTCCCAAGGATGCTACGCCGCGGCTGGGGGGCGCTATTTGGCTGGCTGGTTGGCAGGACACCCGGAGAATTTCGCTTACTTTTCCGCTCCCTTTATCCACCCAAATCCTTCTCTTATCCACCATGCGTAAGCCACATTTCCTTCTTCTAATACTATTGTCAGCTACTCCGCTACTGGTTTTTGGGCAGAAGAAAGAACGTAAATCTAAAAATGCCGACTCTGTACCGACCGTTACATTCGAGAAAGGAGCACTGACCGACGGCCGGCCCACCGGCATCTGGGAGTATTACGACCAGCAAGGCGAACTGACGCTGCGCATGAACTACGATTCGAGCCGCATTGCTTACAGCCGCCCCGATACGGCCCGTTACCTGCTGTATCTGAACGACGACTGGCAACTGGTGCGCCCCAGCCGCGCCCCGCAGTTCGTGGGCAGCCGCGCCAAGCGCACGGCGGATATTGGCAAAAGCATTCGGTATCCGGTAGCGTCCCTTATGCAGGAGCAGCAGGGTGAAGTGGTTATCTCCTACGTCGTGAATGAGCAAGGTAAAACCCAGGATTACCAGGTGGTAACCACGCCTTCCAAAGAGTGCACGGAAGCCGTGTGGACGGTGCTCAAACAGCAGCCCGATCGTTGGATTCCGGCCGTTTACCAAGGCCGGCCCACGCAGGCCCAGTTCCTGCTGCGGGTGACTTTTGTCATTGTCCTTGAGCAGGAAGTTGCGGCCTACCAGGCCCGCATACAGCAGCAGGATCAGCAGCCCCACGCTCCTTATATCGATCAGGTACGCGTGGTGGCCTACGGCATGGAGCGCACAACTCAGTCCCGCCCCGCCCCGAACCGTAATCGTCCGGGTCAGCGGGCGCAAATGCCCCGATAAACGCAGTACTGGCACTTATCAAGGTCGTCAGTTTTGCGGATGGGCTCGGCTGGGTCGAGGATGCGGCGCACCAGCTGGCCCAGCAGCTCCTCGCTGTGGCGCCCGAAATCCTGGCCATCGGCCGTCAGAAAGCCCATATCGGCCGACATGGGGCCGGCCGCCAGGTTGCGTAGCGAGATGATGGCCGCGTCGGCGGCGGGGCGGCCCTGCTGGGCCAGCAGGAAGCGGTAGAGCCAGAGCTGACGCACTTTGTCGGCGGCCGGGGTGGCGTCGGTGAGCAGGCGCTCCACGCCGCGGCCGGCGCTTCGAGGCGCTTGAGCAGCTGCAGGTGCGACTTCTCCACGAGGCCCGACTTATAATCCACCACCCGCAGGTCGCCGTTGGCCAGCTGGTCTACGCGGTCGGCGAGGCCGAACAGGTTCACGCGCAGCTTCTCGCCGCCTTCCAGGGCCACGTACACGGTGGCCTGCAGGGCTTCTTCGAGGCTTTGGATGCGCAGGGGCAGGGCGCCTTCCGTGTCGAGCAGGCTTTCGAGGTAGCGGCGCACGAGCTGCTTGGCCACCTGGCCCAGCACGTGGTTGAGGCCCTCGTCGGCGCGGGCGTGGCGGCCGGCCACCTCCTTGCGCAGGGCCTTGGCCACCATAATCGGAGCCAAGGCCAGCAAACCCGGAATATCGGCCGCCGTGAGGGCCGGGGCGCCGGGCGTCTGCTGCTGGGAAAAGGGCATCAGTAGCTCCTCCAGCGCCTCGTGTACGGCCGTGCCGAAGCCGTCGGGCCCGAGGGCTTCCTCCACCTCCTCGTTCTCGCGGAAGCGGGCAATCCGCTGGAAATAGAACTGCAGCGAGCAGCCCAAGTACTGGTTGAGGGCCGTGGGCGAGAGGCCTTTCTGCAGCAGCTCCCGCAACGCCAGCAGCATCCCGGCGTCTTTTTCGAGGGTAAGGTCAGTGCCAACGGGCGCCTCACCCCCTAGCCCCCTCCCCGAAAAAGGAGAGGGGAGACTAGTTTCTAGTTGTTTATCCAGCTCTAGAAGATTAGTAGCTAGTTCCCCCTCTCCTTTTTCGGAGAGGGGGCTAGGGGGTGAGGTGCCCGCATCAGCCGTCACCGTCAAATCCAGCAGCTCCATCTGGGGGTTCTGCAGGGCCAAGTCGTTTTCCACCTGCAGCAGAAAGCGGCTTCGCTCGCCGGTGCGGGTGCCCTCGGCGCCGGGCAGAATGTGCAGCAAATCAACGTTGCTTGCGCGCTGCAGCAGGCGCCAGAACTGGTGGGCGGTGGCGGCCTCGTGGTCGGCGTAGGTGGGCAGGCCGAAGGTCGTGAGCACGTCGTAGGGGAACAGGGAGCTGTGGCGCTTGGGGGCCGGCAGCACGTTCTCGTTGCAGCTCAGGATGATGACGTGGTCGAAGTCGAGGGCCCGGGTTTCGAGCAGGCCCATCACCTGCACATCGGCAATCGGCTCGCCGCTGAAAGGGAGCCGGGTATTGCGCATCTGCTCGTACAGAAACCGCCGGAACGAGCGTACCGACAGCCGCTGCTCCCGGCAGTCGAACACCGAGTGCAGCCGCTTGATGAGCGTGTAGAACAGGTACAGGTACTCGGCCTCGATGGCGGAATGCTGGTCCTGGTAGGCCTTTTTGAGCAGGTCGATGAGCGTGTTGCAGGCCGCAATGATGTCGTCGCAGTTGTTCCAGGTAGCAAACAGGGCCGTGAGCAACGGGTGGCCCTGGCCCAGCTCTACCAGCTCCTCGGCCGGCAGCAGCACCGCGTGGCGCTGCACAATAGCGCGGCATACTTTATCGAGCATGCCGTGGCCGGCGGGGTCGTCCTGCTTATCGAGCCAGCTCTGGTAGCGGCGCAGAAACGGGTGCTGCAGCAGTTTGCTGACGGCCAGGTGGTGGTAGCGGGGCACGCCGTAGCCCGTTTCCTGCGAGCCTTCGCGCACGCCGGTCAGGTGCACCTCAAACAGCAAATCCACGAGGTTGAACAGGGGTGTGCTCTGGAAATTGAGGCCCATCGTAACGTTGTACTCGGGCACCTCGCGCGGGGGCAGGCCGTGAAGCACCGGCAGCAGCAGCGTTTCGTCGGGCAGCACCACGGCTACTTTGGCGTTGGGGTTGGCCTGGCGGGCGGCGGCCAGCAGCTGGCCGGCCAACTTGCCCTGCATCGAGGAGTTGGCCACGCCCACCATGCGCACGGTACGCGGCAGCTGGCGCAGCAGCTCGGCCGGCCCGCCGAAGTTGTCCCAGGGCAAATCGAGCCGGTCCTTATACTGGCGCAGGTGCTGGCCGGCGCGATTGGGCGAGCCGGGCTCCAGGTAGAACGCGTCGCCGTCGAAGAGCACGTCGGCGAGGCCGGCCTTGCGCAGGTGGCGGATGAGCCGCTCCTCCGCCTTCGACAGAAAACCCAGGCCCACGAACACGTGACGGGGCAGCGTTTCGCCCGCATCCAGCTGCTCGCGCACCCGGCGCTGGGCCAGCCGGTAGGCCAAGCCGGGGTAGGCAATGCGGCCCTGCTTCATCCGCTTTTTCAGGCGCAGGTACACTTTGTCGAGGTCGTCCCAGAAGCGGAAATAGGCAGTAGTGGTAGTTGCAGGCTGATACTCGGCCCCTAAATCCCAGCGCTCCAGGGCCTTGGCCTGGCTCAGGTACTCGAATACCTTGCGGGGCGAGGCCAGGTTCTGGTCGAGGCTCGAAAAGTCCTGCAGCAGCAGCGCCGACCAGCCCACGAACTGGTCAAAATCGAGCTGGGGGTCGATGTCCTGCAGGATTTCAAACAGCAGCAGCTGCAGGGCAATGGGCTCCTCGACGCGCACGCCGGCCAGCTCCACCATGTAGTCTTCCATAGCCGCTACCCGCGGGCTCCACACCGCCTGTCCGGCCTCGGCGGCCAGGCTCAGCTCGTTTTGCAGGTACACCACCGCCCGCCGCGTGGGCACCACCACCACCAAATCCGACAACTCCCCCGTCGGCCCGTACTGCGCCACCAACTCGCGTGCCACCCGGGTCAGGAAGGGCGTAGCGTCGGGCAGGGGCCGGGCGAGTGGGAGGGTGGGAGCAACAGCGAAAAGAGGCAGGTCGGGGAGGGAAGTGGGCATGCGCGGCGGGTCAGGAATTCTACTTAAAGGTACAGTGCCTTTCGCTCAGAAACCGGCTTCTGTTTGCAGAAAAACCTAAGTTGCGGAGTGGGTTGCGGAGAACGACGTAGGGGCGGGGCTTGCCCCCGCCCGCCATTACACAGTAGCGTTGAACGGCGGATGAAGGCCGCAACGCCTCGTTCCAGCGGCGGGCGGGAGCAAGCCCCGCCCCTACATCGCCCTCCGCAACTTGAGTTAACAAAGACTTCTCTGATTCGCCTCATCGCATGCCTTTCACCGTTCAACAAACCATCCTTCCGCCACCGCCGGTGCCCCCCACTTCCTGATGGGAGGATGCGCGCAACTCGGTATTGGTGACGCTGGTAGCCATACTGGTTGTGGTCCTGGGAGTAGGAGTGTTGCTGGTCTTGGGAATCGGTTACGGCGTCTGGAGCGCCGGCTCAAAAATCATCCTACCAATCCGGAAGCTGTTTGGCTACCAGCCGCCGCCTGAGCCGCCACCAATTCCGGAAGTGCCTGTGGTGCTGTTCCAGAATGAGCAGCTTCGCTTGCTTATCACCGAGCAGGAATCGGGGGCAGTCAGTCGGGAGTTTGAGCGGTGGTTCGAGGCATGGGACGACCTGGAGGACCAGGGACACTTTCCGGGGCTCTACCGCCTGCATACTGCGCCCGAAATACCCGGTCTGCATGGGCAGCTCGTAAGCGACTTATGCCGCGAGTGGCCCGCCGGACTTTTTCTGCAGCTGGTGGAGCCGCATCCCGGGCAGGAGCCCGCCGGAACTACCTGGCTGATATACCTGGAACTGGCTACCCTGCGCTGGCACCAGGTGGTCGAAACCAACGACTATTACCTGCATCCAGATGCAGTGGGGCTGGAACATGGGGCGTTCGAGGGCCTGAATCCGGCGGGAAATAAGCTCGAGTTGCGAGTGCAAACGGACGCTTAGCATCCGAACTCCCATGCCCCTTACTCGTTCACCGGCGCGACGTAGCTGGCCAGCGAGCGGGCGGCCAGGGCTACACTGATGAGGGTGAGCACGGCCGCCAGAATGAAGGGCGCGCCGGGGAAATACACCGGCGCACTGGGGCTGGTATAGTAGGAAAACAGGCCGGTCATGAGTACCGGGCCCACGATGGAGGTGAGGCTCATCAGGCTGGTGAGGGCGCCTTGCAGCTCGCCCTGCTCGTTGGCCGGCACCTGGCCCGAAATGATGCCCTGCAACGCCGGGCCGGCAATGCCGCCCAGGCAGTAGGGCACCAGAAAGGCGAACATCATCCAGCCCTTGCTGGCAAACGCGAACAGCACGAAGCCCACCGCATACAGCAGCAACCCCAGGTACACCGACCGTTTGGGGCCCAGCAACGGGTTGATGCGCCGGATGAGCCCGCCCTGTACGATGGCCACCAGCAGCCCAATGGCCGCCAGCGAGTAGCCCACCCATTTTTCGCTCCAGCTGAATTTCTCCATCACGTAGTAGGTCCAGGTGCTTTGGGTGGCGTGGGCGGCTACGTAGAGGAAGAGCAGCGAGGCTACCAGCCCCAGAATAACGGGGTAGCGGCCCAGCATTTTGAGGCTGCCGATGGGGTTGGCCCGCTTCCAGGCAAACGCCCGCCGCCGCGACAGGGGCAGTGATTCGGGCAGCACAAAGTAGCCGTACACCACGTTGAGCAGCGTGAGGCCGGCGGCGGCCAGAAACGGCAGCTGGTGGCTGTATTCGCCCAGTACCCCGCCCATCAGCGGCCCCAGAATGAAGCCCAGCCCGAAAGCAGCCCCAATCAGGCCGAAGTTCTGGGCCCGGTCCTCGGGCTTCGACACGTCGGCTATATAGGCCGAGGCCGTTGTGATGCTGGCCCCGGTGATGCCCGCAATGGCCCGGCCCACAAACAGCCAGGCCAGGGTAGGGGCGAAGGCCAGAAACAGGTAATCGATACCGAAGCCGAGCAGCGAGAACAGCAGCACCGGCCGCCGCCCGAACCGGTCGGAGAGGTTGCCCAGCACCGGCGAAAACAGGAACTGCATCACGGCGTAGGCAAACACCAGCCAGCCGCCCACCTGGGCCGCCTGGCTCACGGTGCCCCCGGTCAGGTGCTGAATCAGCTTCGGAATAACGGGAATGATGATGCCAATGCCCGTTACATCAAGCAGCAGCGTGATAAAGATAAAGGTAAGGGCCGAGCGGGGCGCGGGCGTAGCGGTGGGTTCCATGAAGGCGGCAAAACGGGCGGGCCGCAAAGGTAGGCGGTTCGCGGCCGGGTACCCCGAAACTGGTAGATCTAACGAGTAGTGAGGGATTCAGGATTTTCTCCGTTATTCGTGCCTTCGAAGGTTGTACATTTCTCCGCAATTATTGCCTAAAACTACTGCATGCTATTTTTTTATGGTACCGGCACCTCCCGCCTGCTCACCGCCCCACTGCTTACCACCAGCTGCACGCACTGCGGCATCACCGGCCAGCTCAGCGCCACAGTTTTCTCCCGCTACGTCAGCCTGTTCTGGACCCCTATTTTCCCGTTTGGCAAAATGAGCGTAACCGTGTGCGGCCACTGCCAGCAGACGATTGCCAAGCTCAAGCAGATGCCCGAAAGCCACCGCCCGCCGGTGCAGGCCCTGCAGCAACAGGCCCGCTACCCGCTCACCAATTTCGCGGTGCTCATTCTGTTCGGACTTACGCTGGTCTTCATTTTTGGAGTAGGCTGGTTTAGCGACCCCAAGCCGGTTACAGCGCTGTCAGCCGCTGATCAGCCGGTTGTAGAAACTGGTGTGCAGGAGGGGACCCGTTACAAAACCATCGGCATGACTGAGGAGGGGACCTACCTGCTGGCCGAAGTAACCCGCCTCACGGCCGACACCGTGTATTTCAAAACCACCGGCCTGCTGCACGGCCCGCTTACAGCGGCCAGCGCTACGCTGGCGCTACGCGACTCCGTGCCGGCCGGGGTGCCCATCAGCAAGTATCCCCGCAACCTGTGGCACTTTCTGGTGCAGGGCGAAGGCCGGTTTCGGCGCATTAACTAACGCTTCTTCTCCATCAATCCTTTCCTACCACCAATTCCAGCTCCCTTCCCTATGCGTAAGCGTTTACCCGTTCTGCTGCTGGCCTCCGGCTTGCTGCTC
Organism: Hymenobacter lapidiphilus; assembly: GCF_003417065.2. GTDB lineage: Bacteria > Bacteroidota > Bacteroidia > Cytophagales > Hymenobacteraceae > Hymenobacter. The sequence continues at coordinate 51,916 of NZ_QVLT01000003.1, forward strand.
GGCTCCGGCCTCAGTGCCCAGGCCCAGTTCAAACTCAACCCCAAAACTATTGGCGCGGGCCTGAAAGCCGCCAAGGCCGCTACCGTTTCCGATGCCGAGGTAATCGAGCACACCAAGGAATACGTGAAGTGGAGCGATGAGAACAACCCCGTAGCCCCCGCCAACTCGCCCTACGCCCAGCGCCTGAAGAAGATTGTGGCCGGCCTCGATAACTACGATGGCATGACCATGAATTACAAGGCGTATTTGGTGAAGGATGTGAATGCCTTCGCCTGCGCCGACGGCAGCGTGCGGGTGTTTGCCGGCCTGATGGACCTGATGAGCGACCAGGAAATTCTGGGCGTTATCGGCCACGAAATCGGCCATGTTAAAAACAAAGATTCCAAGGATGCCATGCGCACGGCCCTGATGGCCTCGGCGCTAAAAGAAGGGGCCAGCTCGCAGGGCGGAGCCGCCGGCGCTCTGAGTGATTCCCAGCTCGGCGACCTGGGCCAAGCCGTGGCCAACGCCTCGTTCTCGCGTGCCCAGGAAAGCAGCGCCGATTCCTACGGCTACGACCTGCTTAAGGCCAAAAAATTGAATCCCTGGTACATGGCCACCGCTTTCGGCAAGCTCAACGACCTCTCCGGCGGAGCCAAAGCCAGTAAAGGCGCCCAGCTTTTCTCCTCCCACCCCGACAGCGAGAAGCGCATGACCATCGTAATGGAGAAAGCCCAAAAGGACGGTTTCACGAAGCCAACAGATCCGGTAACCCCAACAAAATCGGCAACCCCAACGAAGTCGACAACTCCAACGAAGGCGAAGAAATAAGGTAAATAGCTATTGTTGAGAGCGGCGCAAAGCACCCGAGGGCAGCGCAGCTAACCCGCTCGTGCAAAGCGGCTAACCTTGATAAGCAGCAAAGCCCCTGACATTCATGATGTCAGGGGCTTTGCGTTTAAAAGGATTTACTGATTTCCTGTAAGGATCAACTCTATTGCCCCTTATGCCATCACCTTATTCGCCCACAACCCACTCCACCACTTCCCGGATATCAAAATAATACAGCACGCAACGTACCTGCTCGTAGCCCAGCTGTCGGAATAGGGCGGCGTACTGCTGCAACGGCACCCGGTGGCGGTATTCGGCGGGCGGCAGCTTGAAATCGAGCAGCGTGACGCGGCGGCCCGAGCCGTCGGGGGTGGTTTCGAACACGATGCGGTCGGGCTTGTAGTCCTGCTTGCGAGTGCCGCCTACCAGAATTTCGCGCTCGGCCTCGGCCACCACCTCGGGGCTGAAATAGTGCGCCAGCCGCGGGTCGTCGGTTACCTCACGCAGCCGGGCCAGCAGCTCGGGGCGCTCCTGCAGGCTGATGATGCCCTCGGCCGCCAGTTGGGACGCCACGCGCTCCACGTCGGCGGCCTGCCGCACGCGGCGCAGGGCGTAGTGCAGGCGGCGGTTCCACTCGCGCTGCTCCTGCTGCTCATCAAAATCGAACACCGTATTGGCGTGCCTGCGCAGCCGCAGCCGCTGCTCCCAGGGCGTGCTGGTCAGGTTGGTCAGTAGGAGTTGGTTGTTGGCTGTCGGTTGTTCGTTGCTGGTTTTTGGTTTTTGGTTGCTGGCTCCGTCTAACGAAGAGCTATCAGCTAATTGCTCTGAGTTAACAGCTAAGGAGTACGCCATCTGCTCGTCGTCCCACTGGCCGGTGCTCACGAGGTAGCGGTGCAGTAGCTCGGCCACGGTGCCGGCGGGCTTGTCGGGGCCGGTTTCGCCGTCGTCGTTTTTGCCGCTGGCTTTGGCGGGTTTGGGCTTTTTGGTGATGACGTAGAGGCGGTGGCGGGGCCGGGTGAAGGCCACGTAAAGCATGTTCAGGCCTTCCAGAAACGTCTTTTCCAGCTCTTCGGTGTACTGGGCGGCCAGGGGCGTGAGCAGCAAATCCTGCTTCTGGCTGAGCACGGCCACGCCGGGCATTTCGGCCATTGGCCGGTCGGCTACGTTGGGCAGGCGGCCCCAGAGCAGCGTGCCCATAAACGGCCGCAGCGACCAATCGGCAAACGGCACAATGACTACGCCGTAGGCTAGGCCCTTGGCCTTGTGCACTGTCGTAATAGTAAGCGCGTCGCGGCCGGCGGGGGCATTGATGCTCAGGCTGCTCTTCTTCTGGTCCCAGTAGGCCAGGAAGTTGTTGAGGTTGTTGCCATAGCGCAGGCTGTATTCGAGCGTCAGGTCCAGAAACCGGAACAGGTACTCGCGCTCGGCGGCCCGGTCCAGCAGCCCGAACAGGCCCAGAAGCCGTTCCGTCAGCTCGTAGAGGCCCAGGTTGCCGGTTTCTTTCTCCTGGAGGTCGTAGCCCAGCGCGCGCAGCTCCTCAAAAAACGGCTCGGCCGACTTGTCGTTGGCCAGCTCGGCCCAACGCCGGGCCCGGTCGGGGGTGGGGGCGTGGCCGCGCACCACGCGGTCGACGAGCAGCAACGCTTCGGCGCGGGCCAGCGTGTCATCAGGCCGGTTGAGCACCCGGAACACTGCCACCAGCAGGTTTACCACCTCGGCAAACTCCAACGACAGCGAATCGGCCGAAATAATGTCGTAACCCCGCTCTTTCAGGAATTTGGCGGTGTGGCGGCTGTTGCCGCGGGTGCGGCAGAGCACGGCAATATCCTGGAGCCGGTAGCCGTCGGCCAGCGCCTGCTGCACCAACTGCAGCGTGAGGTAGAGCGTGCTTTCGGCGTAGTCGAGCGTCTGGCCGGGCAGGTAGCCGGGCAAGGCGTCGGGCGTGAAGGTGCCGTGGGCCGCGTCGTAGCGGGTGGCGGGCGCGTCGTCGTCGGTAAACAGCAGCTCTACGTGGGCCGCCGCGGCCTCCGCGCCAGGCGGACTCTGCTGCGTGAAGTCGGCATCAAACAACGCTTGCACCAGCGGCAGCGCGCCGTGGGTGGCGCTTACGTGGCTGAAAAAGGCGTTGTTGAACTCGATGATGTTCCGGCCCGAGCGGTAGTTGATGTTCAGGTTGCGCGCCTCCAAGGCCTGGTCAACGGTCTGGTAGCGGTCGGCCAGGCGCTGGCGGGTTTCGGGGTCGGGCACCCGGTCGTAGAGGTGGTGAGTTTCCTTTTTATAAAGGCGCAGAATCTGCTCCATCTCGCCGCCCCGCCAGCGGTAAATGGCCTGTTTGGCGTCGCCCACGGCCAAATTCAGGTGGCCGCTACCCAGGGCGTTTTCCACCAGCGGCAGCAGGTTGTTCCACTGCAGCACCGAGGTATCCTGAAACTCATCAATCAGTAAATGCTGGTACCGGTCGCCCAGCCGCTCGTATAGGAACGGCACCGGCTCGTGCAGTACAATCTGGGCAATGCGGCGGTTGAATTCGGCAATCAGGACCACGCCCCGGTCGCGGCTGAGCTGCTCCACAGCCTTGCTCAGCTCACTCAGCAAGCTCACCTGAAACACGTAGGGCAGCATGCCGGCGGCCAGCAGGTAGCTGGGCAGCAGCCGCGCCCGCAGATCCTGCAGCTGCCCGAAGGTTTCGGCCAGCAACGGCGCCACGGCCGCCACATCGTCCTCGCGGCCTTGCTTTTTGGCGGCGGCGCTGCCCCATTTGTCGGTTTCTATGGTTTTGAGGGCGGTGGCCGTCGGGAAGCTGGCATCTTTGGCGGGGGCCTCCAGCCAGCGGCGCCAGTTCTGGAAATGGCCATAGATGCCGTTGGCTCCGCTGGCCAGGTGCTCGGGCTCCAGCCCGGCCGTTGCCAGCACGTCGAGGGCCACGGCGGCGGTTTGCTGCACCAAGTCCTCAATTTCGCGCTGCCGGGCCCGCAGGCCCTCGTGCAGCCGTCGGTAGTCGGCCAGGCTCAGGGCCTGCAGCTGCTGCATAGCCTCGTGCACCGGCTCGCTCAGCAGAAACTGCCCGAACTCGACCAACTCCTCGGGCAGGTTGTTCCAACTCTTGCCTTCCTCGGCTTTGTTGAGCGCGAAATCGGAAATCGTGCGCGAAAGCAGGTCCGCGTTGGGGTCGCGGTTCACCCGGTCGAGTACCAACGCCACCGCGCCTTGCAGCACCAGGGCGCTGTCCAGCTCCACCTCAAACGTGGCCGGTAGTCCCAGTTCGCGGGTAAAAGCCGTTACAATGCGCTGCACGAACGAGTCGATGGTACTCACCGCGAAGTCGGCGTAGTGGTAGAGCGCCAGCCGGAACGTGGCCGCCGCCCGTTCGCGCAGCACCCGCTCGCGCTCTTCGGCCGTTTCCAGGTGGGCCAGCGGCCCCTCGGCGGCCAGTTCTTGGGCAATATCGGCCAGCAGCGGGTCGTGCTGGCCCCCGGGCAGCCGCGCGAACCGCCGCAGCGCCCCCAGAATCCGCTGCTTCATTTCGCCCGCCGCGTCGTTGGTGAACGTGATGGCCAGAATCCGCTTGAAGTAGCCCGCATCCTCCGAGCCCAGCGCCAGCTTCAGGTATTCTTTGGTGAGCTGGTAGGTTTTGCCGGAGCCAGCCGAGGAGGAGTAGATGCGGAAGGTGGGCTGGGACATAGGGGAGGGTAGAATAGCCAGACAAAGGTCGAATTAATCCCTCTACCAGCATACTACATGAGTACCCCGATTGGGGCCGTCTGGCTGAGCGGAACCGGGCTGCCGGCCGACTCCAACCCGAACAAACCAGCCAACCGAGCGTTCTTGGAACCACGCCGCGCAGTTGCGGCGGCTATTTCACTTGCTAACAACCCAGCCATGAATATTGGAATTATCGGTGCCGGCCACATCGGCAGCGCCCTTGCCGTGCGACTCGTCAGCCTCGGTCACTCAGTTCTTATTGCCAACTCCCGCGGCCCCGAAACGCTGACGGATGTAGCCCAAAAAACCGGCGCCACGCCCGCCACGGCCCGCGAAGCCGCCCGCCACGGCGACATCATCGTGGTAACCATTCCGCTCAAAAACATACCCGACCTGCCCAAAAACCTGTTCGAGGGCGTAAGCGCCGATGTTCCCATCATCGACACCAGCAACTACTACCCGATGCTGCGCGACGGCCAGATTCCGGAGCTGCAAAGCGGCTCATTGACCGAAAGCGAGTGGGTGCAGCAGCACCTGGGCCGGCCGGTGGTAAAGGTGTTCAACAACATCTACGCCGACCACCTCGAAAACAAAGGCCAGCCCGCCGGTACGCCCGGCCGCATTGCCCTGCCCGTAGCCAGCGACGATGCCGCCGCCAAAAAGCAGGTTATGAAGCTGGTCGATGAACTGGGCTTCGACGCCGTGGACGACGGCACGCTGTACGAGTCGTGGCGGCAGCAGCCCGGCACGCCCTCCTACGGCGCCGATATGCCCGCCGAAAAGCTGCGCGAGCACCTCGCCAGCCTGGGCACCGAGCGCACGGAAGCCCAGCGCGCCAAATTCGCTGCCAACCACGCCGCCCAGGAGCAGGAAATGAAAAATCAGGGCGCCCAGCTGTAGCCCCAGGTTCTCCCCCTTATATGGGAACGGTCCGACTACGCGCAGGCGTAGTCGGACCGTTCCCATATAAGGGGGAGGATAGCATTGACTCTTTACCAATCTGCTTCACAGTTGCCGGCTACGGCTAGGGTAATAATGTCGGTCAATGGCGAGTAGTGCTGGCCCTGGGGGCAGGCGCCCAAACCGCCGCAGTGCCTCCAGAATCCGCTTTTTCATCTCGCCCGCCGCGTCGTTGGTGAACGTAATGGCCAGAATCCGCTTGAAATAGCCCGCGTCCTCCGAACCCAGCGCCAGCTTCAGGTATTACTTAGTGAGCTGGTAGGTTTTGCCCGAGCCAGCTGAGGAGGAGGAGATGCGGAAGGTGGGTTTATCGGGGTGGGGCATAGGGTGTTTATTTGTCGTCGTGGGCCGTTAGACGCTTCTTATTGAGGTTCTCTCGTCGCTCTGAGCGGATTTCTTGTTTTTCAGTTTGCTGCTTTTCTCTTTGTTGCTCTTCTCTTTCAAATTCTCTATCAAACCGCTTCCAATATTCCTTATTTAGTCCCTCCCACAATATTTTCCGCTCACTTACCAGAGTGTCTTGAGTGTACTGATAGCTTCCTTTATAATCTAGGAGCATACCGTCGACCACTTTATCAGTTCCTCCGGCGCATGCACACCGCCATGCGTATTCTGCCGTGTCAGATTGATGCTCAACTAACAGTGGAAGTAAGTCCACTTCCGGTTTTTCTGACAAAGCCCTGAAGGAATAGACTCGCACTGCGGGTGAACGATGCTTGAGTAGAGCAGTCAATTCGGCAGATGTACATCGATTTCGCAGCGAATCAAATCGAAGATATTGCTTGGGAGTATAAGCAGACTTGCTCACCAATATGCATTTAACAAGGCCCACATAGGCTATCTGCTTCGTTACTCTTTTGACGAAAGTCTTGTGGCTGGCTGTCGTTTGAGCTTGGGGCGAGTAGAACGGTAGCAATACGGTAATGAAGATAATAAAGCGAGTGAGCATAGTGCAAGATAGTCAGACACAGACGGAAATATAACGAACAGCCACCTCTAAACCGGCCCCCACAAATAGTCCCGCATGCCGGACTCAATCCGCATCGGCCGCTTGCTAATGGGGTCCAGTAGTACCCATTGCGTCTCGGCTTCGCAGAGCAGCTTGCCATCGGTGGCTCGCTCGATGCGGACGAACCGCTGGCACTGGGCGCCGCGTACTTCGCCAATCCAGGTGGTGCAGCGCAGCTCGTCGCCTAGCAGGGCCGGATGGCGGTACTGGATGCGGTGCTCGCGCACCACCCATATATAGGCGTGCCCGGGCGTGCCGGCGGGGTAGGCGGCGTGCCAGTGGGCAGTAGCCGTGTCCTGCACCCAGCGCACGTACTGCACATTGTTGGCGTGGTCGAGGTCGTCGATGTCGGCGGGCTGCACCGTTAGGGTGTGGGCGAAGCGAAAGGCGGGGGCAGTAGGCGTATCCATTGTTTCCAAAGGTACAGCCGCCGGGCAGTTAGCCTCAGAAGGCGGGCTAGGCACACTAAAAATTCGGGCTTGTCGTTGCGCCAGGCTTCCAGTTCTAAAATATACCTGTATATTTGATCCAAGTTAAGAAAAAGCGGCTTCGTTGCCCGGTTGAGTTCCTCCTAAAAAGATAGCCTAATCAAGTTCAGGCTGCTTTTCTTGCTACAAAATATCCATCATCATCAAGAGTAGAGTACCCATGCAGACAGGAACTGTAAAATTCTTCAACGAGACCAAAGGTTTTGGTTTCATCAAAGTGGACGAGACCGGCGAAGACGTTTTCGTACACGTGACCGAGTGCATCGACGAAATCCGCGACCAGGACAAAGTTGAATTCGAAATCGCCCAGGGCCGCAAAGGCCCGAACGCCGTTAAAGTAAAGCTCGCCTAAGCGAACTTTCTTTTCGGATAGCATCGAAAGCAGGCTCCCCCGGGGAGCCTGCTTTTTTCGTTAGCGGTTGGTAGAGCAGCCTTGAACGAGTGTCACGCTGCGCCTGTGGCGTATCGAGCCAGTGTCGGAGCGTAGGCAAAGCATCTCTACCGCTGCGTTGCAGTAGATAACCAAGCGAGTGTATTAGCGTTGCAGTAGAGATACTTCGGCTACGGCTTACGCCTTTACTCAGCAGAGCTATTCTTGAAAACCTGTAATTCATTCGCTTTTTCCGGTAAAAAACCATACCTTTGCACCCGCATTTGAGAACGGCCACGTTCCGCGCAGCTTAGAGCTGCCTATAGAAACTTGTTGGGCCGGCTTTGTCTTCCGTCCGTTATTCCGTCACTCGTCGTCGTTGTGGAGAGAGTGGGAGAAGAGCGTCGCTGAATCCGCTGTTTTCAGAGCTTATCTCTCTCACTCCATTAACACTGACATGGACCAGGAAACACCAAAAACCAAGTTCAGCGAGCTGACCCTCTCTGAAGAAATGCAACGCGCCATTGCTGAAGTAGGCTACGAAGAAGCCTCGCCTATTCAGGCCGCTGGTATTCCCGTGCTGCTCGCCGGCCGCGACGTAATCGGCCAGGCCCAGACGGGCACCGGCAAAACGGCCGCCTTCGCCATCCCTGCTATCGAACTGGTCGACACCGATTCGCGCGAAGTGCAGTGCCTCGTGCTCTGCCCCACCCGCGAACTGGCGGTGCAGGTTTCGGGCGAAATTCAGAAGCTCGGCAAGTACAAGCGTAATCTTGCGGTAGTGCCGATTTACGGTGGCTCGTCGTACGACCGCCAGTTCCGCGCCCTCGAGCGCGGTGTGCAGATCGTAATCGGCACGCCCGGTCGCGTAATGGACCACATCGAGCGCGGCACGCTGAAGCTGGAAAACTGCAAAATGATCATCCTCGATGAGGCCGACGAAATGCTCGACATGGGCTTCCGCGACGATATCGAGACGGTGCTCAAGAAAATGCCTGAAGAGCGCCAGACGGTCTTTTTCTCCGCCACGATGAGCAAGCCCATCCTGGAGATGACCAAGCGCTACCAGAAGGACCCACAAATTGTGAAGGTGAATCATCAGGAGATGACCGTCACCAACATCGAGCAGAGCTACTTCGAGGTGCGTGGTCCTCAGAAAAAGGACGTGCTGACCCGTCTCATTGATATGTACAATATCAAGTCGGGCATCGTGTTCGCCAACACCAAGCGCATGGTCGACGACATCGTGGGCGACCTGCAGGCCAAAGGCTACTTCGCCGAGGGTCTGCACGGCGACATGGGCCAGCAGCAGCGCCAGAACACGCTCGACAAGTTCCGCAAGGGCACGCTCGAAATTCTGGTAGCCACCGACGTAGCCGCCCGCGGCATCGACGTGGAGAATGTGGAAGTAGTAGTAAACTACGACCTGCCCGCCGACGAGGAGTACTATGTGCACCGTATCGGCCGCACCGGCCGGGCCGGCAAGCAGGGCAAGGCCTTCACCTTCGTGAGCGGCCGCGACATCTACAAGCTGCGCGACATCATGCGCTTCACCAAGGCCACCATCAAGCAGGAGCGCGTGCCTTCGTTTGAGGACGTGTCGGAGGTGAAAACCACGCTTATGCTCGCTTCGATTAAAGACGTAATTGAAAAGGGCAACCTCGACAAGTACGTGAGCCGCGTACAGCGCCTCATCGACCAGAGCATCGACGAAAGCATCACTTCCCTCGACATCGCAGCTGCATTGCTGAAGATGACGATGAAGGAGGACAAGCGGGCCCAGGAAAGCCTCGACGCCAGCCGCACCCAGGGTGCTGCCCGCGCCGGCTTCACCCGCCTGTTCGTAACGATGGGCAAGAAGGATCGTCTGCATCCCCGCGACATCGTAGACCTGATTGCCGAAAACACCAGCCTCACGGCCAGCAAAGTGGGCGACATCGCCCTCTACGACAAGTTCAGCTTCGTGGAAGTACCGAACGAGTTTGTGGAGGAAATTGTGGCCCAGCTTGGCCGCAGCTCCATCCAGGGCCGTCCGGTAGCCTTCAACATTGCTACGCCCGTTCAGGAAGGTGATGCCCAGCAGGAAGGCGGCAACCGCGGTGGCGGCGACCGTCCGCGCGGGGTCCCGGTGGTTTCGGTGGTGGTGAGCGTCGCGAAGGCGGCGGCTCGTACGGCGGTGGCAACCGCGGCGGCGGCTCCTACGGCGGCGACCGTCGCGAAGGCGGCAGCAGCTACGGCGGCGGTAAAAGTGGCGGCTCGTACAGTGGCGGCGGTAGCCGCTACGGCAGCAACCGTGAAGGTGGCAGCGGTGGTTCATATGGCGGCAACCGCGGCGGCAGCAGCTTCGGCGGCGGCTACAAAGGCAAGCGCCGCGACGAATAAATTATTGATCTACGCTGATTAATCAGCGTAGATTAGCTAAATAAAGCAAAGAGCCCCTGTCTTACTGAGATAGGGGCTCTTTGCTTTTAAGCTTTGTAAAGAATTGCTTGCCTACTCCAAAAACAAAAAGAGGACGCTTCCGGAGAAGCGTCCTCTTTTGCTTGGAACTGATAGCAGAACGCTAATCAGTAGTTTATTTGGAGGCGTCGCGGAGGCCCCGGATATGGTCGTGGGCTTCTTTGATGCCGGCGGCCTGCTTGTCGATAACGGTTTTAAGGGCGGCCGGCACGTCCTGCATTTTCGTGGCCTTCTCGTAGGCAGCTTTAGCGTAATCTTCGCCCCGCTCACACTCGGCCAGAATCGCGTGACGGTCCTTGCCGGTTACGAGGCCTTTGAGGTTGATGAAGGCGCGGTGCACGGCGCTGGTGATGGACGACTCCTCGTCGGGCTTGAGGTCGAGCTTGAACATCTGGTCTTCCAGCTCCGTGATGTAGCTGGCGCGCTGGGCAGCGTACTTCTTGAAAAGGTCTTTCAGGTCAGCGCCCTCTACGTCGGTTATTGCCTCGGCGTAGCCTTTCTGGCCATCCTTGAGGGTTTCGATGAGTTCGTTGAGGCCGGCTTGCATTACTTTAGCGTCCATAGGGAGGTGTTTTTAAGGTAAGGGTAGAATAGGATCCAAACGGAGAATCCTTGCCTTTACTTACTCCTAAACACCCGCCAGGGTTACCGGCGCGGCCACTTGGCTCATGGCGCGGCCGGCCAGAAAGCCGGTCGTCCAGGCGGCCTGGAAGTTGAAGCCGCCGGTGATGCCGTCGATATCGAGCACTTCGCCCGCGAAGTGCAGGCCTGGCACAAGGCGGCTTTCCATGGTTTGCATATTTATTTCGGCCAGCGAAATACCTCCGCAGGTCACAAACTCCTCCTTATAGGTAGTCTTACCTGACACGGGCAGGGCCGTGCGCAACAGGGCTTCAATCAGGCGATTCTGCAGCTTGGCCGGCAGCTCGTTCCAGCGGGTTTCGGGGCCGATGCCGGCCTGCTCGGCCAGCGTGCGCCACAGCCGCTGCGGCAGCCCCAGCAGCGGGTTAGATACCACCAGCTTGCGGCCGTGGGGGCCCCGGTGCTCCTGCAAATGACTACGCAGGGTGTCCTCCGTGAAATCGGGCAACCAGCTGACCAATGCAATGCTGCGGTAGTTGAGTTCGTGCAGCCGGCGCGCGCCCCAGGCCGAGAGCTTGAGCACCGCCGGCCCGCTCAGGCCCCAGTGCGTAATCAGCACCGGGCCCTCGTAATCGAGCTTTTCGCCGGCCACCCGCACGCGGGCCCGAGGCACGCTCACGCCCGGCAGCTCACGCAGTGGCGAGTTGGGCACGTTGAAAGTGAACAGGCTCGGCACGGGCTCCTGCACCGCGTGGCCCAGCTGCCGCAGCCAGTTGTACTGCTCCGATTTGGGCGCGCGCCGGTGGCTACCAGCAGCCGCGCCACGCGCAGTACCGGCGGGGCACTCGAACCGCTTAGCGTCAGCTCAAAGCCACCCTCTGGCAGCATCCGGATGCTGTCGGCCGCCGTGTGGGTCAGGACTTCGACGCCGGCCCGGCGGGCGGCATCGAGCAGGCACTGGGCCACGGTTTCCGACGAGTCGGTGACGGGGAACATGCGGCCGTCGGGCTCGGTTTTGAGCTGCACGCCGCGGTCGGCGAACCAGCGGACCGTGTCGGGCGCGCCAAATGTGTGGAAGGGCTGCTTGAGCTGCGCGCCGCCACGCGGGTAGTGCTGCACCAACTGGGCCGGCGTGTCGGCGGCGTGCGTCAGGTTGCAGCGCCCGCCGCCCGAAATCCGCACCTTGCTCAGCAGTTTGCCGGTTTTTTCGAGCAGCAGCACCCGTAGCGCCGGGTTTGCCTCGGCGCAGGCAATGGCCCCGAAAAATCCCGCTGCTCCACCGCCCAGCACTGCTATCGTCATCCGTTCATCTACCACGCTGCAAAGGTAAGCCGCCCTCAGCAATAGCTCAGCGCGGCTACCACATCATCGTGGCGGAACTGGTATTGGGTGAGCTGGCGGATGACCGATGAATCGACCTGTTTGCCGCCGCTGGTGCCCTCAGCAAAAGTAGGCGGCTCCAGGCCAAGCTGAGTGGCAGCGGCAGTAAAAAACGTGCGTCGGCTGGGGTGGCTGGCCGCGCAGCCGTTGAGCGTAAGGCCCCACAGCTCCAGCTCCAGTACCTTCAGTAGCAGCCCGATGCAATCCTGCAGATGGACCATATTAACTGGCGCTTCGCCGTGGGCTACGCCCGTACGCCCGGCCAGAAAACGGCCCGGCTGCCGGCCGGGGCCCATCAGGCCCGCCATCCGCACCACCGTATTGGTGGGGCCCTGAAACAGCGCTTCGGCCCGCAGCAAGTGCGAGTCTGCTTCGGTTGAGGCCTGGGCGTCGTCCTCGTGCATGGGGCGGGCCTCATCGGGGTACACGCCGGTGGAGCTGACCAGCAGCACATGGGCCACCCCGGCTTCGGCCGCCGCCTCGGCCACGTGGCTAAGCATAACCGGGTAAGCTTCGGGCTGGCCGGGCCCGCGCCCCGGTGGCACGTTCAGTAGCAGCACCTCTACGCCCTGTAGCAGCACGCGCAGCGTGTCGGCGTCGGTGGTTAGGAGAGTGGGGGCGAGGCGCAGCAGAAAGGGCTGGATGCCGATGTCGCGCAGGGTCAGGAGTTGGCTGGGGGTGGTAGTGGTGCCGCGCACGGGGTAGCCGGCGGCCATCAGCGCCTGGGCCAGGGGTAGCCCCAGCCAGCCGCAGCCCAGTACGGCCACGGTAAGGAGCGAGGCAGAAGAGACAGGTTGAGTCATGTGGGTTTAAAGGTGGCAAAAAAACCGGCGCAGGCAAACTCAACGAGTAATAACCGGCCCTGAAAATGACATCGGCCGGGCCAGAAAACGGAAGAATTGGTTTTCTTGTGAAAAACCGGCCGACCTTGCGGCTGGTTCTTATTCGTCTCCACTTTCCACTACACACTTTCTCTGCTTATGGCCTCCGCCCATCCCTACGCCCAGCCCATGCTCCGCGATAATGCCCTGCAGGGCAAAACCATCGTCGTAACGGGCGGCGGCACCGGCCTCGGTCGGGCCATGACGACCTATTTCCTCCAGCTTGGGGCCAATGTGGTCATCAGCTCCCGCAAGCTCGATGTGCTCGAAAAAACGGCCGCCGAACTGCGCGAACAGACCGGCAATGCCAACATCCTGGCCGTGCAGTGCGACGTGCGCAAGTACGACGAAGTAGAGGCGCTGCTGGCAAAAACCATCGAAACCTTCGGCGGTGTCGATGTGCTGCTCAACAACGCCGCCGGCAACTTTATCAGCCCCACCGAGCGCCTGAGCCATAAGGCCTTCGATGTAATCGTGGACATCGTGCTCAAAGGCTCTTACAACTGTACCCTAGCCTTCGGCAAGCGCTGGATTGCCGACAAAAAGCCCGGTACCATTCTCAGCATCGTCACCACCTATGCCTCGGTGGGCTCGGCCTACGTGGTGCCTTCGGCTGCCGCCAAAGCCGGCGTGCTGGCCATGACGCGCTCTTTGGCCGTCGAGTGGGCCAAGTATGGCATCCGGGCCAACGCCATTGCGCCCGGCCCCTTCCCGACTGAAGGCGCCTGGAGCCGCCTGTTCCCCGAGCCGTTGGCCTCCAAGCTCGACCCGGCCGCCAACGTGCCGCTCAAGCGGGTAGGCGAACACCAGGAGCTGGCCAACCTGGCCGCCTACATGGTGTCAGACTTTTCGGCCTACATGAACGGCGAAGTGGTAACGCTCGACGGCGGCGAGTGGCTCAACGGCGCCGGCGAGTTCAACAAGCTCGAAATCCTCACGCCCGAAATGTGGGACCAGATCGAGAAAACCATGCGCCGCTAAATCACAGATGTTGCAGATGCTGCAGATGAAAAGGATTCGTTCTAACACTAGAACGAATCCTTTTCATCTGCAGCATCTGCAACATCTGTGATTAAAGCTTATACCCTTTATAGTTCTTGGTGAACTCGGGGGCGGGGATGGGCTGGTTGGCGACGAGGTCGGAAAATTCGAACTTCTCGAACAGGCCTTTATCGTCGTTTACCTGCACGACGAGCGGTAGATAGAGTTTCTGGTCGATGCAGATGGTGATGCGGCTGCCATAGGCATTGGGAACCTGAATTGTTTTTCCGGCCGCCACGGTGGCGCCGGGACTCAGGTTGTTGCGCTCCAGAATGCGGTATTCTCCGCAGCCGAATTTCTCGGCAATGGTTTTGGTGGTTTCGGCCTTGGTAGGCTTGTAGCTAACGTAGCGGAACTGCGGGTACGAGGAGCGAAGTACGTGGGCCGGCCGGCCGACAACCGTGGTGTCGCCGGCGTAACGAAAGGTTTTCTCGAAGCCGGGGTTTATCCGTTGACCGGAGCCATCGAGCAGCTCAGAAATAGTGCCGTAGCCAGCCTCCATTACGCTGTGATGCTGCCCTTTGCGCATGATGGAGCCCTGCGGGTCGAGGCTCAGCGTTACGTAAGGGAAACTGTTGGGGTACACCCAGGCGTCGCCGCTGTTCTGGCCCGTTACGTAGAGCACCTCAATGCCCTGGTCGTTGCGCAGGTACACTTTGTAGGGGCTGAAATTCATCTTCATCGAAGTGCGGGCCTGCTGATATTTTCCCGCCAGGCGTTCTTGGGCCCGCACATTGCAGCGCAGGGTTTTCAGGTTGTCGATGGCGTTGGTCAGGCGGCTGATGAGCGTTTCGGTAGTGATGGCCGGGGCAGCGGGCAAGGCACTACTGCTTAGTAGACCTGCCAGCGCCAGCGCTGGCAGATAGTAAAAACGACGGGTCATAGAAAGAAACAGGGATTCGGTGATAAATGCGCAGACATAAACCGCGCCATACAGAACGCATGGCCGGCAGCCGTGCAGCAACAGTGCGGCAAAATAGCGCCAGCCCGTCAACCAATTTGCTGGGGGCGAAAATCAGCCCGTGAACCGGAACACAACTTTTTTCGGGGTTTGCCGGAATAGAAGCCATGCACTTCTCCGTTATCACCCCCACCCACAACCGCCACGCCTACCTGCCCGAAGCCGTGGCCAGCGTCCGGGCCAGCGTTTCGGCCCCGCTCGACTTCTCATTTGAGCACCTGGTCTGCGAAAACGCCTGCTCCGACGACACGGCCAGCTACCTGCGCGAGGCCGTCCAACAGCCCGGCCCGCCGCTGCGGGTGCGCCCCCAACCCGAGCTGCTGCGCGCCGGACCCGCCCGCAACCTGCTCATTAAGCACGACGCGCCCGCTGACGCCTGGATTGTACCGCTCGACGACGACGATTTGCTGCTCCAGCGCACCCTGTTTCACTACGGCCAGCAAATAGAGCAGCACCCCAACCGCCCCTGGCTGGTAGCCGATTTCCTGCGCGTCGACCAGAACCGCCGCTACCTGCCCGCTGACGACTATTATGCTTGGCAGTTCGACTCGCCCCAGGATATGCTGCGGGCCATTTTCCGGGCCGAGCACTTCATCCAGGGCAACGTCTGTTACGGCCGCGAGCTGTTCGATTCAGTGGGTGGCTACGACGAGCAAATCGAAATGGCCGAAGACCTCGACCTCTACGTGCGCTTTTTGCTGGCCGGCCATCTGCCCGTCATCTGCCCCCACATCAGCCACCTGCACCGCTTCCACGACAACAACGTCAGCATCGGCACCGATGCCGGCAAGCACGCCCAGGACTTACGGGTGATTTATGATAAGTACGCCGGGCAATTGGGCGAGATGGGGATGGAGCGGCCCTAGGGCTACAAATCAGAACGGTCATTCCGAGCGGAGTGAGGAATCTGGAGTGCAACGGGAACTCATATAATGGGAGTTTTTGCCGCGCTCCAGATTTCTCGCTCCGCTCGGAATGACAGGTCTATTTTTCCACCATAACCCCGCCCTTCACCACCAGCCGCACCTGCCGCAACGTGCTGATATCCTGGGTTGGGTCGCCCGACACGGCGACCATATCGGCCAGTAGGCCGGGGCGGAGCTGGCCACGGTCGGGGAGCTGGAAGAGGCGGGCGTTGGTGCTAGTGAGGCCGCGTAGGGCCTGTAGGCTCGTCAGGCCGTATTCGCGCACCAGCAGCTCGGCTTCACGCAGGTTGTCGCCGTGGGCAAACACGCCTACGTCGCCGCCAATGGCTAGCTCTACGCCACTTTGCAGCGCGGCCTTCATACTGAGGCGTTTCTGCTGAATACGTTCGGGCTCGGGACCAACGCCCTTCTGCCAGCCCCGATACTGGGCCACGGCGTCGCCGGCAGCTACGGTAGGGCACAGGGCCACGCCGCGCTGCTTCATCAGCTTGAAAATTTCCAGGGTGCCGCCGTCGCCGTGCTCAATGGTTTGCACGCCGGCCAGGGTGGCGCGGCGCATGCCTTCGGGCGTGCCGGCGTGGGCTACCACGGGCCGGCCGGCGCTGCGGGCGGTCTGCACAATCAGGTTCAATTCGTCCTGCGAAAACGTGGGCCGGCTGGGCTCGTTGGGGCCCCAGCGGTAGTCGGCGTACACTTTGATGATGTCGGCGCCTTTGCCGATTTGCTCGCGCACGGCCCGGATGAGGTTATCGGTCCCATCGGCTTCCTGGGCTCCCTGGGGCACCTCGATATCGACGGAAAGCTTGGGCCCGTAGGAGCCGGTGGCCACCAGGGCGCGGGTGGCTATCAGCAGCCGCGGCCCCGGAATCAGGCCCCGGTCAATTGCCTGTTTGAGGCCCACATCGGCGTAGCCGGCCCCTTCGCTGCCCAGGTCGCGGGCCGTGGTGAAGCCGGCTTCGAGGGTGGCGCGGGCGTGGGCCGTGGCCCGGGCCACGCGCAGAGCTTCCGATTCGAGCAGTACCTGGTCGTTCCAGGGCGTTTCGTTGTAAGGGTGCAGCAGCAGGTGGCTATGGCCCTCAATCAGGCCCGGCAGCAGCGTGAGGCCCGGCAGTTCCAGGGTGCGGGTGCCAGCCGGGGCCGTTAGCTGGCCCGCTGGCCCCACGGCCTTTATTTTGTCGCCCTCCGTCAGTACGGCCCAGCCGGGGTGCAGGGTCTGACCATCGAATACGGCGGCGGGCCGCAGCAGCAAAGCAGCGGGAGCGGCTGGGGTGGAGGGCTGGGCCAGCAGCGGGCCAGCAGTCAGCAGGGCAAGTACAAGGAGCGGGAGGGGGCGCACGGGCAGTAGTAAAAGCAGTGGCAGTGCTTAAAGCTACGGCTGCCGCAGGAGTTTTTACAGTAGCTGGCCAGCACAAAACGAAAGCAGCCCGCGGCGGGAGTTGTCGTAACAACTTCCACCACGGGCTGCCTGCCGGGCTACATATGAGTGCGCGGGGCTGCTAGGCCTTTTTGCGCTTCACTTTCACCTTCTTCAACTTCTTGTCCGGCGTAGCATCGGTAGCCGAATCCGAGGCCCCGACAAGGGTCATTTCCTTCACCAGATGGCCGGCACCGGCGTATTTATCCACCACGAACAGCATGTAGCGCACGTCGAGGGTAATGTTGCGCACGCGGTCGGGGTCGAACATAATGTCGGACATGGTGCCTTCCCAGTTACGGTCGAAGTTGATGCCAATCAGCTCGCCGTTGCCGTTGATGACGGGTGAGCCAGAGTTGCCGCCGGTCGTGTGGTTGGTGGCAATGAAGGCCACTGGTACCGAGCCCTTGTAGGCGTAGGGGCCGTAGTCCTTGGTCTGGTACAATTCCGCGAGGCGAGCCGGTACTTCAAACTCGGGGTTGGTGGGGTCGGCCTTCTCCATGATGCCGTCGAGGGTCGTGTAGAAATCGTACTTCACGCCGTCGGCGGGCTCGTAGCCGGCTACCTGGCCGTAGGCGAGGCGCAGGGTAGAGTTGGCATCGGGGTAGAATTTCCGCTCGGGCTGCTGCAGGCGCAGGCCGGCCACGTAGGTGCGCTGGAGCAGGGCAATCTGGTCGGTGGACACGTTGTAGTTGGGCAGAATGGCCGTGCGGTAGTTGTTCACAATGGCCGCCGCAAGCTTCAACGCCGGGTCCTGGCGCAGCGCATCAGACTTGCCGGCCGCTACCTCGTCGAGCACGACCTGCGCGCTGGCTTCCGAAGTCAGGCGCGACTTGCCGTAGAGCTGGGCCACGTAGGCGGCCCAGCCGGTTGTGGCGTACTGCTTCTGCAGCTCCTTCACGTAGGCCGGCAACAGCGCGGCCGGGGTGCCGTTGGCGTAGAGCGGTAGCAGCTGAGTAGCTACCTTCTGGTCGGTGGGGGCGCTGTAATTCTTAAAGAAACTGGTTGTACCCTTTTTGGCTTTTTCCACGGCGGTAGCTAGTTCGGCGGCGGGCACTTTGCCGCCGGCCAGCTCCAGCAGCGGCTGCAGGCTGTTGGCGTAGGCCACCAGCTCCACGCCCAGCGCGGCCTCGCTCACGTAGTCGCGGGCCAGAGTGTAGTCGCGGCCCTGGGCGTAGTTGCGCTGCAGTTCGGGCAGCAGACCGGCAAAAGTAGCGCGGCGGGCGGCATCACCCGATTCGGCCCAGCGCTGAAATTCGGCTTCGCGCTGCTGCTTCACGCGCACGGCGTCGAGCTTGCGCAGGCCGCGGTTCTCACCAATCCACTTTTTCCAGTAGTTGGCCAGGCTGGCATACTTGGCCGCGTACTGGATCCGCACCTTGTCAGAAGCCTTCATATCGGTGTCGAGCGCCTTCAGCTTGGCATCGCGAATGGCAATTTTGGCGGGGTTCGACAGCGAATACACCTCATCGACGCCCCAGCTGGTGAGGTACTCGTTGGTGCGGCCGGGGAAGCCGAACACCATCGTGAAGTCGCCGGGCTGCACGCCGGCCAGCGAAATGGGCAGGTGGTAGCGGGGCTTGAAGGGCTTATTATCGGGCGAGTAGGGGGCCGGCTTGTTGTCGGGGCCGGCATAGATGCGGAACAGGCTGAAGTCGCCGGTGTGGCGGGGCCAGGCCCAGTTGTCGGTGTCGCCCCCGAACTTGCCGATGCTGCTCGGCGGCGCGCCCACCAGCCGGATGTCCTGGAACACCTCAGTTACGAACATGTAATACTCGTTGCCATTGAACATGGGCCGCACGAAGGCCTGGTAGCCGGTGCCCTGCACGGCGGCCTGGGCCACGCGCTGGCTGTTCTGCTGCACGAGCTGCTCGCGCTGGGCCTCGGCAATACCGGTGGCCGGAACGCCAGCCAGCACCTGGCTCGTCACGTCTTCCATGCGCACGATAAAGGTGGCCGTGAGGCCCGGGTTGGGCAGTTCCTGACCGGGCGTCATGGCCCAGTAGCCCTTCGTGAGGTAGTCGTTTTCGACCGACGAGTGGCTCTGAATCTGGCCGTAGCCGCAGTGGTGGTTGGTGAGCAGCAGGCCCTGATCGGAGATGATTTCGCCGGTGCAGCCGCCGCCGAACTGCACGATGGCATCTTTGAGGCTGCCCTGGTTGATGGAGTAAATCTGCTCAGCCGTCAGCTTGAGGCCTTTTTTCTGCATGTCGGCCTCGTTGAGTTGCTTGAGCAGTAGCGGCAGCCACATGCCTTCATCGGCGCGGGCCGATAGGGTAGTGAGGAGGGTGAGGGCCAGCAGCGCCAGCCGGGAGCGTAAGGTCATGAAAACGGAAATGGATGGAAATATCAGGACGCTAAATTACGGTTTTAGCTGTTTGTGGTAGTGTTCAATAGCGCAGGCGTTGTTTCCCACAGAGGTGCGCAGAGTTTTCCGCGGAGGGACGCAGAGCAAACGACAAACGCCCACCCGGAAACCGGGCGGGCGTCAAAATAGCAGCGTGATCAATCTAATCAGCGAAAATCAGTGATTAGCAATCAGCGTACTCACCTTCATCTGAAGGTCCGCAATGTCTGTGATTTAGGAGTGACCTAACTCGGCTACGGCAGGTAGGTTTTCGGCCTTGGTGTATGATTCGTTGGGCTTTTTGTCGGCTGAAACCTCGTTGGTTTCGTCGGCGGCATGGGTATTTTCCCACTCGCGGAAGCTTTTCAGTTCGCCTTGGAACTTGCTGACGAACCAGCTAATCAGGGCTAAATCGTCCAAAAAGCCCACTACGGGGATGAAATCGGGAACCAAGTCAATCGGGCTAAGCACGTAAAGCAACACGCCCAGGCCCGAAACGATAGTGCTGGTTTCTACCTGCCGGTAGTCGCCGCTGACGTAGCGGCGCACGAGCCGCACCAGCGTGAAGGCCACCGAGAAGAGCTGCTTGAACTTGTTGTCGCCGCTTTCTTTGCTGGCGAGCTTGCTGGCCACTTCGTTGAGCACGAGGATGACCTTGAACGGGCGGCCCAGCAGCTTACCGGCTTTGTTGATGAAGACGCTGAAGAACGCGTTTTTGGAAATCGAAAGGCCCTTTTCGACAAGTGAAGACATAAAGCGAAAATAAGTTGAGATGACCCGGTGTACGCGCCGACGCGGGCCAGCGTTGCCGCCTGCGCCTCGTCAGCAGTCATTTGCCGTAATGCCCTATCTTCGGTCCATGAACCCGTTTCTGACCCCGCCCGCCGCCACCGAGTACGCCCCATTCTACGCCAACTACGTGCGCCTGGCTGGCCCCGACCCGCTGCAGGCCCTGCGCACCCAGCCCCCGGTGTTGCACCAGCTGCTGGCGAATCTCAGCGACGAGCAGGCCCTGTTCAGGTACGCGCCGGGCAAGTGGAGCATCAAGGAAAAACTGGTGCATATGATTGATACGGAGCGCATTTTCGTCTACCGCGCCCTGCGCATAGGCCGCGGCGATACCACCCCGCTGCCCGGCTACGAGCAGGACGATTACGTGCCCCTGTCGGAGGCTGATGCCCGCCCGCTGGCCGGTATTCTGGCCGAGTACGACGCTGTGCGGGCCGCTTCGCTCTGCCTGTTTGAGTCGTTTGGCACGGCGGCGGCCGAGCGGATTGGCACGGCCAGCGACCGGCCGGTGAGCGTGCGCGCCTTGGCGTATATGCTGGCCGGCCACGAGGCCCATCATCTGCAGCTTTTGCAGGAGCGGTACCTGCCCAATATGGCGTAACTTCGGGTTCTGCCCTGCCGCGCGGACCCGCAAATCCGCTTCCATTCCCGGCAAGGCCTTATCTTGAACGAATTCACCCCTAAAACCTACCACTATGGCTAAAGCCCAGGAACCCCGCAAAGAGAAAAAGAAGGAGCCCGCCAAGACTACCAAGGAGAAAAAGGCGGCCAAAGACGAGAAGAAGGCCCTTAAGTCCCGTCAGCAGGATTAGTCTGCTGCCACTGACAGGCCATAAGAAAGGCGCTGCAACTTTGGTTGCAGCGCCTTTCTGGTTTTCAGGCAGGTTTTAGAAGGTGTAGTAGACCTCTTTCTGCTTGTCGTGGTGCTTGATGTAGCCGTGCAGCGTGAGCTTGATGAGGTTGCGGTGGGCGCGGCGCTGACCAATGTTGAGCAGCTTCTGGTACTGGGCCAGCGTGATGCGCGGATGCTGGCGCAGGTACTCCAGCACGGCCAGCTCTTCGCGGTTGAGCGGAATCCGTTCGAAGCGGCCGGTTTCGGGGGCGGCTTCGCGTTCCAGTACTTTCTCGGTGAGCTGGCTGGTCTGCACACTCTGGTCATGCACCCGCACGTAGGCCCGCCAGTCGCCGTCGGCCACCTGGGCGCGGTGGGGCTTGGTGGCGCTTTCGGGCACGGTTACCACCAGCACCGTCCGGCCCTCGTGGTCTTCCACGGCCCGAAACTGCAGCTGCTCGTCCAGCGGCGGGTCGATGTAGTGGCGGGCGGCCTCGCGCAACTGGTAGAGTTCCTCCTCCACGTCGCGCACGCCCATTACGCGGCCTTGGTCATCAACGCCCACCAGCACCCGGCCGCCGCGGGTGTTGGCCAGCGAGGCCAGCGTACGGGCAATGCGCGTGGGGTGGGTGGTGCGCTGCTTGAATTCCAGCCGCTCGCCCTCGCCCTGCCGGATAAGTTCGAGTAAATCCATAGCGAGCAAACAGCCGGAAAGCCCAAAATGTCCGAAAATGCTATCTGCCAAACGTTGCTTTCGCCGTTGACCTGCCGGCGGCTTTATTCGATACCGGTTTCCTCGGCCGAAATCCGCCACAGGCGGCTGGCTTCGGTCGAACTGCTGGCCCGGTCGGAGCAGCGGGCTATCCGCCGGCCGGTGATATACTGCCCGTTGAGGCGGGCCGCTTCGGGTGCGGCGGCCAGGAAGAGGGTGGTTTCGGCGCCTTTTTCGGGCGCAATCATCAGGGGCCGGGCCATCCACCACATGGCCTTCATCACGGCCGAGGTGTCGGCGCGCATCAGGGCCGTATCCACCATGCCGGGATGCAGGCAGTTGGCCGTAATGGAGGTCAGGTCGAGGCGGTGGGCCAGCTCCTTGGTGAACAGGATGTTGGCCAGCTTGGAATCGGCGTAGGCCGTCAGCCAACTGTATTTTTCGGGTGAGTTGCGCGCCTCCTGTTCCGGCTCAATTTCGCCCACCCAGTGCGCCACCGAAGAAACGGTAACCACCCGGGCTCGTTTGGCCGCTTCGAGTAGCGGCAGCAGCAGGTTGGTGAGGGCGTAGGGGGCCAGGTGGTTGGTGGCCCAGCTCAGCTCGTGGCCTTCGTCGGTGAGGGTGAAGCGGCCGGGCATGATGCCGGCGTTATTTACCAGAATATCTAATTGGCTGAATTCCTGCTGCATCTGCTCGGCCAGCGTACGCACATTGCGCAGCAGCGACAAATCGAAGCACTTGACGTGTACCGCCGCAGCGGGCCCGGCAGCCTGCTGGATGGCCTCCTGGGCGCGGGCGGCCTTCTCGGTATCGCGGCCGACCAGCACTACGCGGGCTCCCTGGCGGGCCAGCTCGCGGGCCGTCACCAGGCCAATACCGCTGGTTGCGCCGGTTACCAGGGCCGTCTGGCCCGCCAGCGGCCGCAAGGAATCTGAACTCATAAAGGAATTATGCTAAAATGCTTGGTAGGCAGAGGAGCTAATACGGAAGCCAGATTGATGGGCTGGCCGGATTTCGCCCGGTTAGGTTGCCCGAAGGCAAACGCGTGGCCCGGCCGCCGGTCATCAACAATTGCGCCAGCGCAGATAGAACGTAGAAAACCCACTCCGGGGTTTCAGTCCACCAACCGCCGCTGCAATTCGGCCAGCCGCTGGCTTACCTCGGCCAGCCGGGGCCGCGCTGCTACCCGGGGCTGCTGGCAGCGGGCCTGCCAGTCGCGCAGCTCGGCTACGGTGGCGGCGGTTTCAGGCCGGGGCAGGCAACAGTCGAGCAGCTCTTCCAGCAGATTGCCGAAGGCCCGGCTTTCGAGGCGGGGCAAAAGATCGGCGGCCTCGGGGTTGGCTGGTGGCATGAAGCCGGCCGCCCCGAAGTCGCCCAGCAAGGCCGTGCCCGCGTCGGTTGCGAGAATGTTGTGGGCGTACAGGTCGCCGTGCATAATGCCGCGGCCGTGCAGGTGGGCCGCCGCCGCGGCAATGCCGCGGCCAGCCGCAGCAGCGCGGACAGCTCGAATTGGGCCGTGGGCGCGTACTCGTCGCGGGTGCAGCTGGCCAGGGTGGGCGGCCGGCCAAGTTGGTAAATCCCGGGTCAATCAGTTCCAGCACCAAGCCCTCGGTGTCGGCCGGGTGGCCGGTCAGCCTACCTTCCACAGCAATCAGGTTGGGGTGGAGGCCGGCGTTGAGGCAGGCTAGCATTTCGGAGTGCGGCAGCCCGTCGCTCGTCACGGCGCCCTTAAACAGTTTCAGCGCCACCGGCTGCGAGGCCGCTGAAGCAGTCTGCCATTCGGCGCGGTAAATCACGCCCGATGCGCCCTCGCCCAGCACTTCCCGAAGCTGCAGCTCGGTCCAAGCAATGGCCGGGCGGGCGGGGTGGACTTCGGCGGCGGCCTCGGCTCCGGCGGTCAGCGGGTTGCCGGCGAAAGCCAGCCAGCTCAGCCGCGGCATCGTCAGCAGCCAGGTGGGCAGCTCGAGCAGCTCGTTGGCGGCCAGGCGCAGCAGCTCCAGGTTGGTGCAGCGAGCCAGCTCGGGCGGCAGGGTATGCAGGCGGTTGCCGGCCAGCATCAGCTTCTGCAGGCGCGGGCAGTTGCCAATTTCCGGGGGCAGGGCCTCCAGAGCGTTGTCGGTGAGGATGAGCCAGCGCAGCTGCGGCGGCAGCGCCGCGCCCGGCAGCTCCCGGATGCGGTTGGCCTTGAAGCCCACCATCTCCAGGTTCGGGCATTGGCCCAGCACCTCGGGCACGCGCTCAAACTTGTTGTCGGAGGCGAACAGTACCCGTAGCCGGTGCAGGCGGGGCAGGTCGGCAGGCAGCTCGCGCAGGGCATTGCCCGAGAGGTTGAGCACTTCCAGCGTATCGGCTAGGGTAAATATTTCCTGCGGAAAATCGGTCAGGCCCTCAGCTAAATCCAGCCGGGTAGCGCCGGCCAGCTCGCCGGCTCGCAATTGCGTAAGCGTGTGCATAGACATATTGAGTAGGAGGGGACAGCAGCGCAACGTGAGATATTAGCCGCACGGCACGAAAAAGCCGCTGCCAGTTGCGGCAGCGGCTTTATTTTTTTCGGAATCTAAAATTTAAGGGCCAGAAGGGTAGAGCGCCAGAACAGATTCCAGCTTCTGACTCCTGTCTACTAGCTTCTCAGAAATTAGAAGGGCAGGTCGTTGTCGTCGTCCGAGGCAATCGGGGCGGCCGAAGCGCGCAGGTTGGGGTTCTGGTTCTGAGCGGGGGCGGCAGCAGCGCGCGGGGCGGCCTGCTGGTAACCACCCTGCTGAGGAGCAGCAGCGCCACCGGCAGAGTTTTCGATGCGCCAGGCTTCGAGGTTGGTGAAGTAAAGCATCTGGCCGTTCTTGTTGAAGCCGCGGCCGCGCAGATTAAACGACACCTTCACTTCGTCGCCCACCTTGTAGGGGTCGATGAGGGCCGTTTTGTCCTGTACCGTCTGAAATTTGATATGTTCGGGGTACTGGCCGTCAATGACTTCCAGCACGAATTCGCGCTTGCGGAATTTTTCGCTCACCTGCTGTTCGTCGAAAATTTCGTGCAGGCGGCCGGTAGCTTCGTAAGCCATAGTAGTAGGTCTGTTGGGGTGTTGAGGATGTTGAAAACAGTAAACCAAACCTACGAAAAAAAACGCGGTTGGTTCGGGCCCATTTGAGGCACTGGCCCGGCCGCCGGCCCCATCGGGCTGCCTACCTTTGCCTTGCGCTTTTCCCCGTCCACCCAAATATTTTTACCCCATGACTCCATCTTTCGCTCTGGCCCTGCACGGCGGTGCCGGCACCATTTCGCCCGCCCTGATGACACCCGAAAAAGAGCAGGCCTACCAGGCCGCCCTGCACGAGGCCCTGCGCAGCGGCTACGCCGTGCTGGCCGGCGGCGGCTCGGCTCTCGATGCCGTGGAGCAGGCCGTGCTCTGTCTCGAAGACCACCCGCTGTTCAATGCCGGCCGGGGCGCGGTCTTCACCCACGAAGGCCACCACGAAATGGACGCCGCCATTATGGACGGCCGCAACCGGGCGGCCGGGGCCGTGGCTGGGGCCCGGCAGGTACAAAACCCCATCCGGGCCGCCCGCCTGGTAATGGAGCAGACCGAGCACGTGCTGCTGGCCTGGCCCGGCGCCGACGAGCTGGCCCGCGAGCACGGCCTGGCCATGCAGCCGGCCGAGTACTTTTTTACCCAGCACCGCTACGACCAGCTGCAGGAGGCGCTGCAGGAAGGCCGCATGCGCCTCGACCACTCGCAGGCCCAGAGCCAAACCGGCGGGGGCGAAGACCCGAAAAAGAAAATGGGCACAGTAGGAGCCGTGGCCCGCGACCAGCACGGCAACCTGGCTGCCGCTACCAGCACCGGCGGCATGACCAACAAGCGCTACTCCCGCATCGGCGACTCGCCCATCATCGGCAGCGGCACCTTCGCCGATAATCGCACCTGCGCCATCAGCTGCACCGGCCACGGTGAGTTTTTCCTGCGAGCCATGGTAGCCCACGACATCAGCTGCCTGATGGAGTACAAAGGCCTTAGCTTAGCTGAAGCCTGCCGCATAGTAGTGCACGATAAGCTGGCGCCCATCGGGGGCGAGGGCGGGCTGGTGGCCGTAGATGCGGCCGGCAATGTGGCGCTGCCCTTCAACTCCGACGGCATGTACCGCGCCAGCCAGACCTCGCAGGACGTCGCCCCCTTCGTGGCCATTTACAAGAGCTGAGCCGCGTCGCTTTTCTGCGCCCTATATATAAGGAGTAGCCGCGCCAGTTGGCCTTCGCCGATACCCGGCCGCGCCAGCACCCGTCAAACAATAGAGGGGCAGCCTGTTGAAAATGTAAAAAAGACCTGTTTCTGGATCAGAAACAGGTCTTTTTTACATTTGGATAAAGTCTTCTAATCTGCCTATGCGGGTGCGTTAGCAGGTTGGTTGGCCGTAATGAGGGCCGATTCGGCCGCTTGCTGCCGCAGCTTCAGGTTGGGATAGAAGCGCCGCTCCTGCACATCGTAGAGGTTGCCCTGCACCAGCACGTGCAGCAGCATATTCTCCACCGAAATGCCTTCGCCCTTTTGGGCGGCGGCGGCGTTGCTATGCTCCAGCTGGTGTCCGTCCATAATCACGACCATATTCGAGCCGATGGTTTCGAGCTGGTTGCCCCCGGTGATGAGCATGCCCGTATCCTCGCCCAGCCCAATGCCGATGAGCTTGGGATGCAGGGCCACGGCTTCGATGAGCCGGCCGAAGCGCCCACGCTTCACGAAGTGTGAGTCGATGATGACGTTATCAATCAGGCCCAGCCCGCTGCCCATTTTCACGGCCCCTTTCATCAGGGCGTCGGGTACGCTGCCACCCTTAATCATGGTTTTCGACATGCCCATGGCTCCGGCCGAAGTGCCAGCCACCACAAAGTTGGGCGTCGTCTGGTAGCGGTGCCGGAGAGCGGCCAGAAACTCGGTGCCGCCGAAAATATCCGTCAGCCGCGACTGGTTGCCGCCTGACATCAGCACAATGTCGGCCTGACGGATGCGCTCCACGTAGTCGGGGCGCAGGGCATCTTCGCGGGTACGAATGTCGAGCACGTTCACGTTGTTGCAGTTAAGCATCGTGAACGAGGAAATATAAACGCGGGCCACCTCGTCGGGAATCATCGAGGCGGTGGTGATAACCTCAATGCGCGGGTCTTCGTGCCCCGATTCGAGCACTACACGCTTGAGGATACCCAGCTCAAAGAAGTTGAGGTAGTATTTCTTCTTGGTGCGGGGATTGGGATAGGTACCCTTATCCTCGTTGCCACCAATGGCAATAAGCTTGCCGAGCGGTCGGACGTTTTTCAAAACAGAAAGCAACTTTAAACGGCGGAAAAAAACAGCATCCGGAGCCCAAACCTGAGCAAGGTTCGGGCCACGCGTACTTCTTCCGGAAAACAAAACAACAATTTCGTACCCCGATAGGGGAACTCGGAGGCCCCCAATTGGGGCACGGCGAAGGGGTAATAAACAAAAAAGCGCCGAAAAGGGTCCGCTGCTTTGCTAAAAAAAATGAATTACCCGCCGTTCGGGCGGCCCAGCAGCGCATCGAGGGTGCTGGTGGCAACGGTGTGGTAGTTGGGGCGGGCCTCGGCGTACAGTCGGCGGGCCCGGGCGGGGCCGTCGGTGGGGGCGGCCAGCAGGGCTTTGTAGAGCGGGGTGAGAAACTTGCGCCGGCCCACCCGGATCAGGAAGCGGTGCAGGGCCTGCTCGGCCGGGGCATAGCCGGCCGCAATGGTGCGTGGCAGCCAGGCGGCCAAAATTTCGGAATTGCCCGAATCGGTAAAGCCGAAGGCGGCGTCCAGCTCGCCGAGTTGCGCCGCGCTTGCCTCGGTGGGCAGGCTGTGCAGAAACCGCACCCACTCGTGGCTGCTCCAGTCGGCAGTGGGCAGGCGGCTGGCGGGGGTGCCGGCTTGCCAGCTTTGGCCGGCTGCGTCCACGGCCGCAAACCGCTCCGAGCTAACCGGCGGCGCATTATCGGGGATGCCGGGACCGTAAATCCAGGCTTCGGGCCGGAGCCGGGCCTCCAGGCCGGGGTGTTTATCGAGCAGCTCGCGGTGGAGGTAGCTCAGAAACGAGGCCGTGTCCATGCTTTGGAAGGCGTGGCGGCCGAAGTACTCCTTAATAAAGGTGTCGAGGGCGGGCCGGCCCACCAGCTGTTCCAGCGTCAGTAGGAAGTAGTCGCCCTTCTCGTAGGCAATGTCGGTCAGGCCCTCATCAGGGTCGCGGCCGGCCAGATTCAGGTGCAGGTGCGTGTCGGAACTGTCGGGGCCGAGGTCGGCCAGGGTGTGTAGCAGTCCGGCGTGGCCCAGGGCCTGGAGCATGTCGGCGTAGGGCCGGCCGTAGAGGCGCTCCATAATCCGCCGCTCGAAGTACACCGTAAAGCCCTCATTGAGCCAGAAGTCGTTCCAGGTGGCGTTGGTGACCAGGTTGCCGCTCCAGGAATGGGCCAGCTCGTGGGCTACGAGGCTGGTCAGGCTTCGGTCGCCGGCCAGAATGGTGGGCGTTACGAAGGTGAGGCGCGGGTTTTCCATGCCCCCGAACGGGAAGGAGGGCGGCAGCACCAGTAAATCGTACCGCTCCCAGCGGTAGGGCCCGTACAGCTCCTCGGCGGTGGCCACCATCTGCTCCAGGTCGGCAAACTCATCGACGGCCCCCGGCAGCGTGGCCGGCTCGGCGTACACGCCCGTGCGCGCACTCAGGGATTCAAACTGCAAATCGCCCACGGCCAGCGCCATCAGGTAGGCCGGAATAGGTTGCTCCATCCGGAAGTGGTAGCGGCCGTCGGGACTGAGCTGCTGCGGATTGCTGGCGCTCATCAGGGCCAGCAGCTCGGCCGGCACCGCAATCTGGGCCTCGTAGGTGAAGCGCACGCCCGGCGAATCCTGGCAGGGCAGCCAGGTGCGGGCCAGAATAGCCTGCGACTGCGTGAACAGGAACGGCTGGGTGCCGGCCGTCTGCTCGGGCCGCAGCCACTGTAGCGCCGCCGCGCCCGGTGCCGTGCGGTAGCGTACGGTTACGGCCGTAGTGTTGGGGCGCAGCGCTATGCGCAGGGCCTGGCCCAGCACCGAGTCGGCGGGGCCCAGCTCGAAATCGGTGGGCGTGCCGGCATCAGCGTCGCCGAGCAGCACTTCTTCGATGAGCAGGTCGCGGGAGTCGAGCACCAGCTCGGTGGCCGCCGCGTTGGAGCGGTTCAGCTGCCAGGTGGCGTGGCCAGTCAGGGTCTGGGTGGCGAAGTCTACCGTCAGGTGCAGGGCCAGGTGCCGGACGCTGACTTCGGCGGGGCGGGCGTGGCTGTGCGGGTCGATGGGGACGGAAGATTGAAGGCCGGAAGAATCAAGCATTGGTTCGGAAAGTCGAAAAGTGAAATCGAAGGCGTGCGGCGGAGCGCGCATAAAGTAGGAGCGGGGCCGCATGGCAGCAATAGCCGGGTGCGTGACCCGGCCCGCCGCCTCGCAGACCTAATACGCCCGCTGCGGCAGAATCGATGCCGCGGGCCGTGGGAAGGTGATAAGCCGTGGCTCGAGTCAGGCGAATTCTGTTAACTTGCGACACTGGGAAAGATGCGCCTCAGTGGCAACTCCGCTGTCCTAAACGCAGTAGAAAGCCCGAACTTCATTCGCTGGCTTCATTGGCACGAAAGTGGTTCTTGTTTCGCTGTTTCTTTCCCGATTTCCTTTCTCATGATTCCATCCTCTCTTTCTCTTTTTCGTACCTCTTTCGGTGTCTGGCTGCTTGCCTTGTTCGTGCTGACGGCCACCACTTCGTGCAGCCAGGATCAGCAGGCCCGCGTGAAGGAAGGTGTTCAGGCCGCCCTGCCCGACGCGCTGCGCAAGCCCGCCGGCCTCCAGCCCACGCTCGACAGCGTGTACATCGTCCGGTACATGACGACCGAGCCCCGCTTTAAGCCACAGATTGATTGGGCCAAGAAGTTCTACAAAGCCCGCGAATTCCAATTGGGCTGGTTCCGCGACCACGAGCTCGTGCCCCAGGCCGAAACTATGCTTGGCGTCATCGGCAAAGCCGCCGAAGAGGGCCTTAACCCCAAGGACTACCAGGTGGTAAACTTCGACCCGCTGCTGAAGGAGCTGGAGGCCGCCCGGAATGATACGACCCGCCGCAACGCGCTGGAAAAGAAGATTGACGTGGCTTTATCGGCTACGTACTTCAATTACGCCTCCGACTTTTACAAGGGCACCGTGGATCCGCGGGCCGTTAAGGCCATTGATTGGGATGTGAAGCGCAACAAGGTGAAGCTGCACAAGGCCCTGATGACTATTCTGAAGGAGCGTGAAAGTACCTATGGCTACTATGATTTCGAACCCCTGCACCCGGAGTATGACCGGCTGAAAAAGGCCCTAGCCGACTACCGGGCGATGGAGCGCAAGGGAGGCTGGCCGGCCATTCCGGCGGCTACCAGCCTCAAGCCCGGCGCCACCTCGCCGGCCGTAGCAGCATTGCGCGGTCGTTTGCTGGGCCCCGAGGCTACTGCTCCGGCAAGCGAAACGCCCGCCGTGGCCGTAGCCAACAAGCCCGGTCAGCCGGCTGCTCCGGCTCCAGCTGCCCAGGTCTACGACCCACAGCTGGTAGCTGCCGTAAAGGAGTTTCAGAGCCTTAACGGCCTCAAGCCCGATGGGGTAGTGGGAGGTGAAACCCTGCGCGAGCTCAACGTGCCCTTGGGGCAACGTGTTCAGCAGATTATGATGAACATGGAGCGCTGGCGCTGGACTCCGAAGAAATTCGAACCCGACTATCTGCTGGTGAACATTCCCGAGTACACGCTGCATGTGGTGGAAGATGGCAAGGAAGCCTTCAAAATGCCCGTTATCGTGGGCAAGCGGCTGAACGCTACGCCCATCTTTTCCGACAAAGTGGAGTTCGTAGTGATGGCACCCTATTGGAATGTGCCCTTCAGCATCATCGATAAGGAGCTGCGTCCGAAGCTGGCGGCTAATCCCCAGGGCACCCTCGACCGCCTCGATATGGAAGTGGTGAAGGGCTGGGGTGCCAAGGCCACGCCCGTTGACGCCAGCAGCATCGACTGGGCCAACCTGCAGGAGAAGGACTGGAAATATACGCTGCGCCGCCGCCCCGGTCCCAAAAACGACCTAGGCGACGTGAAGTTTATCTTCCCCAACTCCAATGACATTTACCTGCACGACACCCCCAACGACGAGCTTTTCAGCCAGACCAAGCGGGGCTTTAGCCATGGTTGCGTACGAGTAGCCGAACCTCTGCGTCTGGCCGAATACCTGCTGCGCAACAAGGCCGGCTGGGACGCCCAGGCTATTGAGGATGCCATTGCCACCCGCGAGGAGAAGTATGTAACTCTGCCTGAGAAACTACCCGTGTACCTGGTGTATTTCACTACGTGGGTAGACGATGATGGTAAGGTGCACTTCCGCGACGATATTTATGGTCATGATAAGGCCCTGGCCAAGGAGTATTTCAACTGATAAGCTGCCGCCCTTTAAGGCGACGAATAAGTAAGTCGAAAGCCCCCGCCCCGCGACAAGCGCAGGGTGGGGGCTTTTTCGTGTTGCCTTCTGGTTGGCAGCAACGCCGCTGCTTGCTGGTACAAGTAAATAGCATGGGCTTGTAGAAGGAACAGCAAGCATATAGCCGAGCGGCAGGAAGGTGTCTGGCTTCGAAAAATTTCGCACAGCTACGTACCAATAGTCCAGACATGCGAAGAAGAGAGATAATATGCGATGGTAACATTTGTTTAGTATGGAAGTGTATTGTTTAACATTATTTACTATTCTAAACTTGATATTACAGGTGTAAATAGGGGTGGCAGATGAACCGAGGGTTGGCAGGGCAGTTGGTGGTTCACTTCGAATGGCTACATTTGTAAACCAGCTGAATTGCTTATGCTCGACCGGATTCAGGAGTTGTTGCGCGTGCGGGAGCTCAGCTCCTCGCAATTTGCCGATGCTATCGGCGTATCCCGGCCCGTTGTGAGCCACATCCTGAGCGGGCGCAATAAGCCCAGCCTGGAGGTAGTCCAGAAGATTATTGCGGCCTTTCCCGACCTCTCGCTTAGCTGGCTGCTGAATGGGGTCGGGCCAATACTGGAGCGCCCTACAGCGCCTCATGCCGCAAAACCCACTGCTGCCGCCGGCCCAGCGGGGGCTAGCGCCCGGCCGGATACCGAGCCGGCTTCAGCGGTAGTGCCAGTACCCACCCCGGCACCGATAGCCACCCTTGCACCCCCAGCGGTAGCTGCGGAGCCTGTAGAGGCCCCTAAGCAGCCCACATGGCCCCTCCCGGCAGCCCCGGCAGCTCCAGTAGCCTCGGCACCGCTTGCCACGCCCGCTGCTACGCCCGCCGGAGCCGACCTGGCCTATGCGCTGGCGGAGCCGGGTAAGAGTATCCGCCGGATTGTGCTTTTCTACCAGGATGGCACGTTCACAGATTTCCGGCCTGAAACCGGGGCCTAGAATACCCTGAGAGCCGGAAGAATCGGGCTCCCCTTTAGCTGTTGGAAGTTTAGGCAAGTGCTGGTGCAGTGCAGGCTGTGGCTTTGTAGCTGACGTATTGTTACAGGACTTACCCAAGGGGGCTGTAGGGCGAAGCTTCAGCTTTACGCATCGTCGCTGAAGGCCAATAGATTAGTCTCAACGAATACGCAAAGCTGGAGCCTCGCGCTAGGTACTTGCGCAACCATTTAGCGCAAGTCCTGGGTTGGTTTTATTGCTCGTGCGCCAAGCTGTCAATGGCTACTTCATTGTCCGTGAACGCACGAAAACGCAACTGCATGTTTTCCGTGTTGGTTGCTTGGGCCGCACACCCTAAAAACCGGTCTTAAGGGTGGAATACAATTTGGCAGTATGCGTTTGTTCCGGCTGATAGCATACTTCGCCGGGCGCTGTTTTATTAGCTACTTATGCCCGGTGAAGTGCTGTGTTATATTAGAAATATCCTGATATATATTCTGCTAACATGATTACTAGCATTGTTGTATCACGTAATGCAATCATCTGTTATTCAGATTATAATAGCGTAAGTGGTGAACCAGTGGTAAAGGTGTTAGTCTTTGGTATAGTATAGTGTCATTATGCCTATAGCTACATATTAAGTGCAAAGAATATACCTACCGGATTCCAACTGCTAGCTGCGCTTGCTTGCTAATAAGTTTGTCGGTAGTCTGAATCTATAAAGTGCTACTTGCAACTGCCGCGGTGCCGCTAATACACTTAGTGAAGCTTGGTCTGTCCCTGCTATATCCAACGAAGGCCATGATCAGGTGGCAAGCGGCAGTTCACCCCCACGTTTCAGCTCCAAAAATTGTTACGGGGTAGCTAGTGGCAGCCTCATGTCCTGTTGTTAATTGTAAATAGACCCGATAGCAAGCCAGTCGGGTTGCCGTACTGGATGGTCGGTTTACATCCGTTATATAAGCCGAGTGCCTCACCATGCATAGGGTACGGAAAGGAGGCAATGATGGATTTGCCCGGTTTAGGTCTGGTGCGTACCTTTGGGACATGAAAAATCTTCGTCTGCTCGTTCTCCTCGCCGCTGGCGCTTCGCTGATTCTGTCGTCCTGCACCCAAGCCCCCGACCCGGAAAAGGACCCCAATGCCGATGCGGCCTATAAGCGTAGCCACCGCTCCGAACAGTACCGTGAGGCGCAGCGGAGCAACGTCAATTACTAATACTCCTTCCGCTACGGAAATCAGGTCAAATTAAAAGCCCCGCCGGCAGCTGCCAGCGGGGCTTTTGTGCTTATGCTATTATAACTCTCCCGGGCCTAAGCCTGCGCAGTTACCAGAGCTGCTACCGGCACCAGGCTGGGCAATTCAATGGTGGCCAGCAGCTCAGTCTCCAGCAGATCAGCCCAGGTACGTAGGTAGAACACCACGTCGTCGCGCTGATTGTGGCGCAGGGCGTTGCGGCGCGCGAACGGAATAGCCGCCCGGATGGCCGGGTCGGAGAGGCGCTCCAGGTGCGTCAGATCAGCGCGGCTGAAGCCCAGAGCCAGCATCTCGTCGATAGTCTCATCAATGGGCAAGCCGCTGGTGGGGCAGTAGTCAAGCAGCTGCCGCTCCCAGTCGCCGTAGCGCTGCATAGCCCGGGTATGGATTTCGGCTTTGGTAAGACGAGTAACAGTCTGGGCCAGATGGCCGCAGTTGCAGCTGCCCATATGGCCCCACTGGTAGGGGGCTTGGGTAGCAAGGCGCTGAGCCGTATCGCGCAGGGCCTGAATAACGGGAAGGGTGCGTTGAGCCATAACGGAGAAGAAAAAACGGTTCTGGAGCGGGAATATATACTATGATAAGCTGCCGGCTACCTTTTTGTTTGCCGGCCTCGGCTAAACCTGCTCAACTGGTCTGACCACATCCATCCTCTACGCACCAAACCCCACCGCTGCCCGCTAAACGGGCAACAATGGGGCTACAATGCTGGGAGTTGCGCTACTGCCGGACCAAAAAACACCTGGCAGCAGCGGACAGGGTATTGCGGAGCCTACCGGCTGCCGCCCCGACCCCGACCGCTACTGCTACCGCCTCGCGACGAGCCTCCGCTAGCCGGGTTGCGCTGGCTTTCCCCACGGCCGGCCTGGCTGCTGGTCTGGCTGCGCGGGCTGCTCTCACGGCTTCCTCCGCTGGCGGGGCGCTGGCCCTCACGGCCACGGCCACCACCGCCCTGCTGGCCACCTTCACGACCCGGACGGGCCGGACGACCAGCCGGGCCCTTAGGGCGCTTGATGGGCGGCCCGCCGGTTAACGGCACGGGCTGCACCGCCGATGTGGCGTAGGGGTGGCTCTGCACTACCGGCACCTGCCGGCGGATGAGCTTCTGAATGTCCTGCAGGTAAGCGCGCTCCTCATCTTCGCAGAAGGAAAGGGCCGTGCCATCGGCGCCGGCGCGGCCGGTACGGCCGATGCGGTGCACGTAGGTTTCGGGCTCGTTCGGGATTTCGTAGTTGATGACGTGGGTCAGCTCATCTACGTCGATGCCACGGGCGGCAATGTCGGTGGCGACCAGCACGCGGGTCGAGCCGGCCTTGAAGTTGGACAGGGCCCGCTGGCGGTGGTTTTGCGACTTGTTACCGTGAATGGCTTCGGCCGGAATGTTTGCCTTGGCCAGCGTTTTCACCACCTTATCGGCTCCGTGCTTGGTGCGCGTGAACACCAGCACGCGGCGGATGTTCTTGTCCTGGAGCACGTGTTCGAGCAGGTCGGCCTTGTCGTTCTTATCGACCATGTACACGGCCTGCGTCACGGTTTCGGCAGTGCTCGAGATGGGCGTTACGGCCACCTTCACGGGGTTGGGCCGCAGAATGCTGCCGGCCAGCTCCTGAATCTGGCCGGGCATGGTGGCCGAGAAGAACAGCGTCTGGCGGCTGGCGGGCAGCTTGGGCAGAATGCGCTTGATGTCGTTGATGAAGCCCATGTCGAGCATGCGGTCGGCTTCATCGAGCACGAACACCTCCACCTGGCGCAAATCCACGAAGCCCTGGCTCATCAGGTCGAGCAGGCGGCCGGGCGTGGCAATAAGCACCTCGACGCCCCGCTTGAGGATTTGTACCTGCGGGTGCTGGCCCACGCCACCGAAAATAACGGTAGAGCGCAGCTTGGGCAGGTGGCGGCCGTACGATTTAAAGCTCTCCCCGATCTGGATGGCCAGCTCGCGGGTAGGAGTAAGCACCAGGCACCGGATGCGGCCGGGCGCGTGGCGCTCTACCTGGGCCGTTTGGTGCAGAATCTGAAGAATGGGCACGGTGAAAGCGGCCGTTTTACCGGTGCCGGTCTGGGCGATGCCCAGCAAGTCGTGGCCTTCCAGCACCTGCGGAATGGCCTGCTGCTGAATAGGGGTAGGGGTAGTGTAACCTTCCTCGTGCAGGGCACGGAGGATAGGCTCAATCAGGTTGAGTTCGTCGAACGACATCTAAGGGAAAAAAAGCAGCCGCCAGTAGGCGGCGAAAATGACACGGGAATATATCCGCCGGCAAAGATCGGGCTTTTTAGTTTTACAGCGCCGATAAAGACGTATAATGGGCCTCTGATGGGCGAGCCGGCGCGGCACAGGACGTCCGGCCGCTGCCCCGGCTCGCCGCAAATAACCGGCCACCTTTTCTTAACACCCTGACCTAGCGTAATTCATGCACATTATCGACTGCAAAACAGCCTACGACGGCCACTACAAACTCAGCCAATTACGGGTCCAGGATGGTGAGAAGGTGCTTAAGCGCGAGCGGTTTGAACCGGGCACGGCCGTGGCGGCGCTGGTGCGTCATACTGGCAGCGGGCAGTACATTCTGGCCCGGCAATACCGAGTAGGAGCCGAAAAAGAGCTGGTAGAGTTGGCTGCTGGTATGGTTGATGAAGGCGAGGAGCCGGCCACGGCCATCCGTCGCGAGCTGCAGGAGGAGTTGGGCTACGACGTAGACCAGCTGGAGCAGATTGCGCGCATCTTCCCTTCGCCCGGCAACAGCGCCGAAATAATTACCGTCTTCTACGCCGAAGTCAGCCGGCAGACGGGCCCCGGTGGGGGGCTGGCTTCGGAGAACGAACGGATTGAAGCAGTGGAATTCTCGGCCGGCGAATTATTCACCACCGAGTTTGAAGACGCTAAAACCATCATTGCCGTGCAGTGGGCCCGGCTACGGAAATAGCCGAATCAGGTAATATTCAAATGTGTAAAGCCCGCAACCATGACTGGTTGCGGGCTTTACACATTTGGTTGATACGTTGAATTACTGCGCTTTGATGATGTACTCGAAGTTCTGACGGGTCTTGGCGTCGTTGATAGTCAGGGAAACATCCTGCTCACTGGATACTTTAACAAATGGAATAACGCGCTTGCTCATGTACAGGTCGCGGTTCCAGAAGCGGCCCTGGCCGGCGGGTAGCTCGGGCAGGTTGAGGAGTTCTTCACCGGCTTTATTCTTTGCCAGCAGGCTCAGGTAGCTGGGGTCGGCATTCTTGGAACCCCGCCGATACATAGTTACGGTAAGCTGCCCACCAGCCGGGAGTTGAGTCAGGCGGCGCTGGTAAGTGGTGTCGGCCCAGCTGTTGATACGCTTAAGCTCGTTGATTTGGGCCAGCAGGTCGACGTAGGGTAGGTAGGCTACGCGGGTTACGCAGGCATCTACTTCGGCTTCTTCGTCGGTGTTTTTTGTCACGTTGAGCACGTAAGAGCTTTCTTCGTCTTTCTTCGGGAAGGCGTACTTCTTGCGGGGCTTGCCGGCCATGTACTGCGCCGAAGCCGCCAGCGTGCTCGACAAGAGCAGAGTGATGAGAAAAAGTTTTTTCATATGGGTAAGTGAGGAGCGGAGGCATTCCGCAAATAAGCGCGTAAAGGTACGCAATAAACCTGCTGCCTTTGAGGCCTGATATGGCTGGCCGGCGAGGGTATCTCTGTTTTTTTTAGGTGTCCTTGGTTCCTTCCTCCCTAAACCGGCGCAGTATGTCGGGCCGGAGCGGTAACATCCGGCCCGGCTGCCTATTTTTGAGGCAATGAGGTGGTTCGGACATTTGGCCTGGGGAAAGATTTGGCTACTGCTACTGTTGCTGGCCACGCCCGGCCCGGCGTGGGCCCAGAGCAATGCCGCCGGCCAGACCTACACCGACGCCCGCGGCGGCTACCAGCTTGGCTACCCCACGGGCTGGCAGGTGATGCCCGGCGAAAACCACCGCACCACGTTTTATGTGGGGCCCGACTGGGAAACCACGCCCGCCACGGCCTCCATCAGCCTGCACCTGCTACCCGACGCCCGCAAAGCCCTCAACCTGTTGCAGGCCGGCCAGCTCGACTCGGTGTGGCGCTACGTGGCCAGCCTGCCCCGGGCGCGGGTGTACCGCCTCGAAGAGCGCGACGAGGACCATTTCCAGGAGCTGCGCTATGACTATGCCTACGACGACGCAACGGCCCGCCCGGCCGGTGGGCGGCGGATGCGGGTACTGGGTCGCCGGCTCTGGCGCGAGGGTTACGAATACCGCCTTGAGTACCGCGGCCCCGACGGGCCCGACCCGCACCGCGCCGCCGCCCAGCAGTTGCTGGCCTCGCTGCGGCTCGTGAACCCCGGCCCGCCCAGCCGCCGCCCCCCACCGCCGCCACCCCAGGGCTGCGACGATAAGTTCTACGGCATTGCGGCCCTGCGCATCAACAACGATACCTGGGAAGACGACTGCCGCACGATTCACGAGTTTTCGAGCCTCGACCCGGCCCAGCCGCCCGTTATTCATCGGCGGGTGCTGCCGTTTCAGTCGTATGCCCTGGCCAAAGGCTTCGACAACTGCCTGTACGCCGTAACCAAGGCCCCCACCAACGCCCCCGAGTACGTGTATCGCTACAACCCCGCCACCCGCCAGGGCGGGTACACCAGCTGGCAGCTGCCGGCCCAGGGCTCCGGTGGCGTCTGGATTTCGGGCGGCACCGACGACCGGGGCGACCTGTACTTCAGCACCTCCGACGGCAACCTGTTGGTGCGCGTGAACCCGGCCAGCAGCAAAGTCAGCACCGTTTGGAGCACCGACCCGCTGCGGAAGGCCCGCTACTTCGGAGCCCTGGGTTTTGCCGGTGCCGGCACCCACGCCAACTTCTGCTTCGACGCCCGCCGCATGCTTTATCAGGTGTACAGCACCGACGGCTCGCTGCTGCGCATCAACATAGACACCCGCCAGCCGGCCCCCGATATTCTGCCCCTCGACGGGCTGCCCGAGCGGGGCGGCTACAGCGGTATTCTGCTGCAAAACGACGAATTCGGTAACCGCCGGCTGTTTCTGGCCGGACCCAAGGCCATTTATCAGGTAGATATGGAAACCAAGGTGGTGGCCCGGATTCGGCGGGGCGTGTACACCGACCTGGCCGGCTGCAACCTGTTTCGCAAGACTGCCACTGAGGAGCCGGCCCCCGCGCCGGTGCGGGCACCGTGGCGGGGCCGGGTGCTCGATGCCGTAACGCTGCATCCGCTGCCCCGCGCCGGCCTACGCCTGCGCCCCGTCACGGTTTCGGCCCGCGCCGATACGGCCCTGGCCCTCACGGCCGGTGGCGCGTTCATCTTCCCGGCCCGGCCCGCCAGCCTCTACGCCGCCCAGCTGCGCCTGCCCGGCTACGTGCCGCTCGATACCACCTTTGCCGCCGCCACCGGCCCCTATGCCCAGGACGTGCTGCTGCGCCCTCTAGGGGTGGGCTCGACGCTGGAGCTGGAAAACGTGCAGTTCTCGCGCGGCCAAGGCGAGCTGCTCACTACTTCATTTCCGGCCCTCGATACGCTGGCCACATTACTTACGGCCTCGCCCGGCCTCACCATTGAGCTGCGCGGCCACACCGATAACGTGGGCGACCCGCAGAAGAACGTGGAGCTGAGCCAGCGCCGGGTAGCGGCCGTGAAGGCCTATCTGGTAAAGCGCGGCGTGGCGCCCGGGCGCATCAGCGGCGTGGGCTTGGGCGGAAGCGAGCCTCGAGCCAGCAACGCCCAGGAAAACACCCGCCGCCTCAACCGCCGCGTCGAGTTCCGGGTGACGGGGGTGCAGTAGGGGAACGGGATGCCCAGCTCAGGAACTGACCGGGCACTGGAGCCAGACCAGGGTTGGCTTTACCGGATGCCTTATTTCCGCCTGCCTTTTGGCGCTTTCTGCAGCCACTGTAGCGCCGCCGTTACTTTGGCGTCCTGGCGCAGGTCGATGAAGTTGTCGCCGCCCGTAATGAGTACATCGGGGGTGAGGCTGGATTTATAGACTGTGCCGGTGCGGTCGGCGTCCTGCGAGCCCGCGATGGTGAGGTAAGCCCCGCCGCTGATGGGGTAGCTTTCGTTGGCGGTGGTAGCCCCGTAGGTGGGCTCGCCAAAAAAGCGGGTGGCCGGCCGGCCCTTAAGGCTGATAGCCACGATTTCGCCGGAGCTGGCCGTCCGTCCGCTCAGCAGCACGGCAATGGGCAAGTCGGAGCGGCGGACGGGGCAGCGCTTCTCCAGGGTCGTCACCTGCATCGAGTCGACGTAGAAGTTGCCCTGGCGCAGGTACCACTGCTGCTCGGGCTGGCCGTTGCTGTTCACGAAGCCGCCCAGGTGCCCGTCGCCGAGCAGCGGCGCAATGCCGGCCAGCATGGGCGCCATGGCCCCACCGTCATTGAGGCGCAGGTCGAGAATCCAGGCCCGGGCCCGGCCGGGGGGCAGGCGGCAGAGCGAATCCTGCACCACCAGGGCCGCCGCGCGCATGGCTTCCAGGCTGCCCCCGGCGTTGATGCCCGGTAGCTTGATGTAGCCCACGCGCCCCGGCAGCATCTTCACCAGCACGCCGGGCTGCTGCTTTAGCGCGGCCTTCACCACCTCATTGGCATAAGCCGGGCGGGCGGGGTTGCGCCATTTGTAGGTCTTGCCCCGGTACGTGAGCCAGCCGTGGTCGTCTTTCAATTGCTCGAACAGGAACGGGTAGAGGGGCAGCAGGTCGCGCACGGTAGTAGCTCCCTGGGCCCGCTGATACATCGTCTGGCGCAGCTGGGGCCAGTTCACGGTGTTGCGTTCCAGCGAATAGGTCTGCAGCAGCGTGAGGCTTTTATCAAGAAAGCTAGCCACCGAATCGGGCAGGGCCATCGGAGGCTGGCAGTAAGCCGGCGCGCCCGCTCCGGCCAGCAAAAAGAGGATTC
Source organism: Hymenobacter lapidiphilus (assembly GCF_003417065.2). Classification (GTDB taxonomy): domain Bacteria; phylum Bacteroidota; class Bacteroidia; order Cytophagales; family Hymenobacteraceae; genus Hymenobacter. The sequence continues at coordinate 92,169 of NZ_QVLT01000003.1, forward strand.
CCAGTTTCTTCATGGCGCGAAGATGCTGGTTTGCAGTGAATGGTTGGCTGGGTAGGAGTGCAGGCGTAGAAAATGCTGCAAATCTCCGGTGGACGCGCGCGAACGAAGGCCCCTCACTGGTCTGGCTTCAATCTGGCAGGCCTTTCCGTCCGTATCCAGCTACCGCATCAGGCCTTCCTGTAAATTATTCGATGCGCTCCTGATGTAATAGTTCATCATAGGCCGGCACAAAAAAAGCAGCCTTTCCCGCGCTGGTGCGGGAAAGGCTGCTTTGTCAGAACGCCGAAATCGGGTGCCCGGGGCTATTGCCCGATGCCGATAGTCGTGTTGCGGGAGCGGCGCGGGGCGCGCTGCTCGGTTTTCTTGCGCTTGCGCCAGAACTGGAACCAGCGCTGCCGGTAGCGGACGGTGCGTTTCATGCGGGCTTTGCGGCCTCCTCCTTTATAGGTGCGGTAATTGGGCCGGTGTACGTACACTTTGCCGCGCATTTTGGCGCGGGCGGCCGGGCCGGGAGGGGCGGCAAGCGCTGGGCTGATGTCGGCCAGGCCCATCACCAGCAGCATGAAGAAGAGAAAAAAACGGGTCATAACGAAAAGATAAAGCCGCAAAAGCCACACGAAGGTAAGCAGGCCATTGGCAAGTATTCAGCCAAAAACGGAATCCTGCGGCAAAAGATTAAAATTTTAGTTCCCGAGTGTCGCTTCCCATCTGATACTAGGGGCCATAACGCTGTGGTGCCGTGGGAACAGGGAAAAGGCCGAAAAAGCAAAAGGCCCTCCAGCAGCTGCTGAAGGGCCTTTGCGGTCCGGACGGGACTCGAACCCGCGACCTCCGCCGTGACAGGGCGGCATTCTAACCAACTGAACTACCGAACCGGTTACTGATTCGGGGCGGGCCGTGTGCCTTTCCCTTTTGATGATGCAAATATAGCAGAGTGGATTTGACTTCGGCAAGCCCGCAACAATAAAAAACTGCCCTGTTGGGCCGTGAAGGGCATTTATGTGAAGATATAGTTCTGTCAGTAAACAGGATAGCCGCTAAAAAAAAACTTGCTGGTTGTATTCAAGAGGAACGGCAGCGGTGTTCCAGGTAGCGTTTCAGGCTGGTCGTTCACTATGAACCACCGCGCCAGCTACTGCGAGTGCGCGGTCCTGCTTAAAGTGACGAGCGCAGTATGGGGCGCTGGGAAAAGCAAAAGGCCCTTCAGCAGCTGCTGAAGGGCCTTTGCGGTCCGGACGGGACTCGAACCCGCGACCTCCGCCGTGACAGGGCGGCATTCTAACCAACTGAACTACCGAACCAGGTTGTTCTACTTCGCTGCTCAGATAGCGTTGAAGTGGTGCAAAAGTAGTAGGCCGGCAGCAGGTGCGCAAGCGGTAGCGTGAAAAAACCGCAAAAAAATACCTGGGGCCGCGTGGCAGCCTGTTAGTCAGGCAGAAAGATTTTGATGTTTGCCGGTATAGGGGAGGGCTGGCCGGAATCGGCCCCGTCGCTTACCTTTGCTATCTTCCCGTTCTCCCCTCGCACCTCCAAAACCCGCCTCTGCCGTGGCCATGCTCCTCGATTTTGAACAACCCATTGCCGCCCTCGAAGGCAAGCTCCGCGAAATGCAACAACTGGCTCTCGACAGCCAGGTGGACGTATCGGCCGCGGTAACGGCCCTCGAAGCCAAAATCAACGCCCTCAAAAAGGAAACCTACCAGAACCTCACCCGCTGGCAGCGGGTGCAGCTTTCGCGCCACCCCGACCGCCCCTACACCTTCGACTACATTCTGGGCATGAGCCAGAAGTTTGTGGAGCTGCACGGCGACCGGACCGTGCGCGACGACAAGGCGATGGTGGGCGGTTTTGCCGAAATTGATGGCCGGACGGTGATGTTTATTGGCCAGCAGAAGGGTCGCAACACCAAGCAGCGCCAGTTCCGCAACTTCGGCATGCCCAACCCCGAGGGCTACCGCAAGGCCCTGCGCCTGATGAAGCTGGCCGAAAAGTTTAACGTGCCGGTGGTAACGCTTATCGACACGCCCGGCGCGTTTCCGGGCCTGGAAGCCGAGGAGCGGGGGCAGGGCGAGGCCATTGCCCGCAACCTGCGCGACATGTTCCTGCTCAAGGTGCCCGTTATCTGCATCATTATCGGTGAGGGCGCTTCGGGTGGGGCCCTGGGCATTGCCATCGGCGACCGGGTGCTGATGCTGGAAAATACCTGGTACTCCGTTATTTCGCCCGAATCGTGCAGCAGCATTCTGTGGCGCTCCTGGGATTACAAGGAGCAGGCGGCCGAGGCCCTTAAGCTCACGGCCACCGATATGCTGGGCAACAAGCTCGTTGATGGTATTGTGGGCGAGCCCCTGGGCGGCGCCCACACCGACGCGCCCACCATGATTCAAACGCTAAAAGAAACCATCCTCCAGACCTTGGCCGAACTCGACGCCCTCTCGCCCGAGGAGCGCATCAGCCAGCGCATCGACAAGTTCTCGGATATGGGCGTGGTACTCGAATAATCTTTTAAGCTGTTAGCTTATGGCCATTGGTTGATAGCTACCGCCAGCCGAAAAAAGCTATCAGTTAACAGCCATAAGCTAACAGCTCAGAAATATGACCGTTCATACGCTCGATACCGGCTTGTTTAAACTAGATGGCGGGGCCATGTTTGGCGTCGTGCCCAAGAGCATGTGGCAGAAGCTCAACCCGGCCGACGAGCACAATATGTGCACCTGGGCCCTGCGCTGCCTGCTGGTGGAGGACGCGGGCCGGCTGCTGCTCGTGGACACCGGCATCGGCGAGAAGCAGGACGAGAAGTTCCGCGGCCACTTTCACCTGCACGGCGACGATACGCTCGAAAAGTCGTTGCGCCGGCACGGCTACACTGCCGCCGACATCACCGACGTGCTGCTGACTCACCTGCACTTCGACCACTGCGGCGGCGGCGTGGTGCGCACTGCCGATGATGCCCTGCAACTGGCCTTCCCCAACGCCACCTACTGGAGCAACGAGGCCCACTGGAACTGGGCAACTGCACCCAACCCGCGCGAGAAGGCGAGCTTTCTGAAGGAGAACATCATGCCCATCCAAGAAAGTGGCCAGTTGCGCTTCATCGACCCGCAGGCCGGCGTACCGGCCGAGCTGGGCAGCCTGGCCGACCTGATTTATGTGGACGGCCACACCGAAAAGATGATGCTGCCGAAGCTGTCTTATAAAGGCCGCACCGTGGTATTCGCCGCCGACCTGCTGCCCAGCGCCCACCATGTGGGCCTGCCCTACGTGATGAGCTACGATGTGCGCCCACTGGTAACTATGGACGAAAAAGCCCGCTTTCTGCAGCAGGCCGCCGCCGAGAACTGGGTGCTGGTTCTCGAGCACGACCACCAGACTGAGTGCGTTACGGTTGAGCAAACCGAGCGCGGCATCAAAGTAGCCGAGAAGTTTTCGCTGGCGGAACTGTAAAATAGCGGTGAGATGGTGAGACCTGAGATGCTTCGCTTCACTCTGAATGACGTTGCATCTCAGGTCTCAATTCCCTCAATTCCATGTCTGAAAAAACGTTAGGGCTGGCACTTTCCGGGGGAGGGGCGCGGGGCATTGCGCACCTGGGCGTGCTGGCGGCGCTCGATGAGCTGGCGCTGCCGGTGGGGCGGCTGGCGGGCGTGTCGTCGGGGGCCATTGCGGCTACGTTTTACGCCGCCGGGGTTCCGCCGCGCGAGATTATGCGGCTGTTGCAGGGCGTCAGCATTCCGCGCCTGACGCGGGTGGCCCTCAGCCGCTACGGCCTGCTGCACATGGACGCGGTGGGGCGGCTGTTCGAGCAGCACCTGGGGGCCGGGGCCACATTCGAGCAGCTGCGGCTGCCCGTTACGCTGGTAGCCACCGATATTGAGGCGGGCGAGTCGGTGCGGTTTTCGAGCGGGCCGCTGGTGCCGCCGTTGCTGGCCTCGTCGGCCGTGCCCATTCTGTACCGGCCGGTGGTGTACCAGGGCCGGCAACTGGTCGATGGCGGCCTGCTCAACAACCTGCCCGTGGAGCCGCTGCTGGAAGCTGGCCATCCGGGCCTGGGGGTGGTGGGCGTGCACTGCAACCCGCCCAACCCGGCCGCGCAGGTCAGCAATATGCGCGGGTTGGTCGAGCGTACGCTTAACCTGGCCATTGCCGGCAACACGGTGCTCAGCAAGCAGCTGTGCCACCTGCTAATTGAGCCGCCCGAGCTGCGGGCCTACCGCACGATGAGCTTCAGGCAGGCCAGCGAAATATTCGATATCGGCTACCGCCACACGCTGGCCCGGGCGCCGGAGCTGGTGGCGCTGCTCGAAAACGAGCTGCCCGGCCAACCCGGCTAAGCCAGCCAGGCTGGTGCCCCGCCCCGAAGTCCGGGTATTTAGACGCTGCAGGCGCTTCGGTGCGGCAAATTATCTAGCTTTGAACTCTGGTAGCCCGTAAGTGGCGCCGCACTTTTCGTTTCCTGTTTCCCGCTTATGGCGCGTCGTACTTCTACTTTCTGGTATCTGTTTTCGAAATTCCTGTTCTGGGTTTCCGGCTGGCGTTTGGGTTCGGTGGTACCGCCCAACATCAAGCAGGGAATGATGATTGCCGCCCCGCACACCAGCAACTGGGACTTCCTGTTTGCCCGGGCCGCGTTCTTTCTGATGGATGTCGACGTGAAAGTGACCATTAAGAAGGAGTGGACCACCATTCCGGTACTCGGGGCGCTGGTGCGCAGCCTGGGCGGCCTGGCCGTGGACCGTAGCCGCAACAACAGCCTCGTGGATGGTATGGTGCAGCTGTTTAAGGAGCGCGAGGAACTGGTGATTCTTATCACCCCGGAAGGCACCCGCAGCTACCAGCCCAAGTGGCGCAAGGGCTTCTACCACGCCGCTGTGGGGGCCGGCGTGCCCATTATGCTCGGCTACCTCGACTACAAAAACAAGGAAGCCGGCGTGGGCCCCGTGTTCTGGCCCACCGGCGACTACGAGAAGGACGTGGAGGAAATCAAGGCCTACTATCGCACCAAGACGGGCCGCTTCCCCGAAAAAGGCGTACGTTAGAACATCCGGCGGCTTAATCCGGCGGCCGCAACGCCCCAGTGACTAGTACTGGCGGCCATTCATTCTCTCGTATGGAAGATATCAAAGGATTTGTCTGGGTAATTGGGGCCATCGTCTTCTTTATCTGGCGAATGGTGCAGAAGGCTGCCGAAAAGGCTAAAGAGGCCCACGACCGGCAGCAGGCCCACCAGCCCGGCAGCGCGCCGGTGCGTCGGCCTGCCCCGTCGGCGCCGGCCGTGTCGTTTGAGGAGTTGCTGGCCCAGATGCAGCGCCAGAATCAGCCTGCCCCGCCGCCCTTGGCCGAGCGCGAACCACCCCAGGCGGAGTGGGAACAGGAGGAACAGGAGCAGGAGGCCCGGCCGGCCCGGCCTGTGGCCGCCGCCCGTTTCCCTCGCCCGGAAAACACCGAAGTCGAGCTACACTCCCAGGAACTGCCCGCCGCCGAAGCCCGCTCGCTCGAAGTCCCAAAGCGGGTGTTACGCCGCGGCTCGGCCCTGCCCCGCACCAGCACGCAACATGGTACTGAGGATTTCTGGAGCCAGAAGACAATTTCGCCTAAGCAAACCCGTCGCACCGTGAACGAGTTGCTACAAAACCCGGCCAACCTGCGCGCTGCTTTCGTGCTCAGTGAAATTCTGCAGCGGAAGTGGTGAGACGGTAGAAGGTGAAATCAAAGAGAGAAAGTCAAAAGCAAAAGCCGCTGAACGAGCCGTATGGCGTTGCTCAGCGGCTTTTACATTTGGCTTTCTCTCTTTGATTTCTAAGGTTAGTCTTGCGTGAGGGCGTAGGAAACCAGGTTGGCGCCCATTTTGAGGGCGGCTTCGTGGGTGGCGGGGGTGTCTTCGGGGTAGGTGCCCATATCTTCCCAGCCGTTGCCTAGGTCGCTCTCGTAGCTGTAGAAGCACACCAGCCGGCCCTTGTACAGCAGGCCAAAGCCTTGGGGGCGCTTGCCGTCGTGCTCGTGGATTTTGGGCAGGCCCCTTGGGAACTGGAATTTCTGGTGGTAGATGGGGTGGGTGAAGGGCAGCTCCACGAACTCCAGGTCGGGAAATACCTTCTTCATCTCGGGCCGGATGAACTTGTCGAGGCCGTAGTTATCATCAATGTGCAGAAAACCGCCCCCAATGAGGTAGCGGCGCAGATTGCGGGCGTCGGTGTCAGAAAACGTGACGTTGCCGTGGCCCGTCATATGCACAAAGGGGTAGGTGAGCAGCTCGGGCGAATCGAGCTCCACGGTGGCCTCGGCAGGGGCAATGTTGGTGTTCAGCGTCTGGTTGCAAAAACGGATGAGATTGGGCAGGCTGGTTTTGTTGGCGTACCAGTCGCCGCCGCCGCCGTAGTGCAGCTTGGCGATGCGGAAGCTGGGCGCCGGCGCCACCGGCGCGGCGGCCGTGAGCGAGAAGAGCAGGAGCAGCGAAACAAAGACGTATTTGGACATTATAGCAGAAGCAAAAGCTGGCGGGACTTGCCTATAATTGCGGGCCGACCGGGAAAGTTCGGCTTGCCGTGCAAGGTAAGCACTGCCCACGCTTTACTACTGCTGCCTCGCCCATGCCCCCGGTTCCGCTCGCCCTCGACCTAGCCTTCATCCTGACTGCTTTGGCCCTGGGGCTGCTGTTGCGGGCCGCGCCCCGGCATCGGCTGGCGTTAATGGCGAGCCTGGGGCTGTGGCTGCTGGGGCAGGCCGCGCTGGCGCTTAGCGGCTTTTACACCGTCACCGATACGCTGCCGCCCCGGTTCGCGCTGGTGGTGGGGCCGCCGCTGCTGGGGCTGCTGGCCCTGCTGGCCATGGTCCGGGGGCGCCGCTTTCTCGATGGGTTGCGCCCCGATTGGCTGACGCTGCTGCACGTGGTGCGAATACCCGTGGAGCTGGTGCTGTGGGCGCTGTACTACTACCGGGCCGTGCCCCGGCTCATGACGTTCGGGGGCCGCAATTGGGATATTCTGATGGGAGTAACGGCCCCGCTGGTCTATTACCTGGCGTTCCGTCGGGGTAGGTTTGGGCGCGCCGGTCTGGTAGTCTGGAACGTGGCGGGGCTGCTGCTACTGGGCAACATCGTGCGGCTGGGGCTGCTGTCGGCACCGGGGCCGTTCCAGCAATTCTCGTTCGAACAGCCTAACGTGGCGTTGCAGAACTTTCCGTACGTGTGGCTGCCCGCTTTCGTGGTGCCGGTCGTGCTGCTGGCGCACGTGGCCGCGCTGTGGCAACTGGTTAAAGGAGGGGTTTCGTCAAAGGAAATCAGTAAGCGAAAATAAACTACTTACATTAGTTAATTGGCTATATTGAGCATGTTACTTCGTTGCGTTATGCGCTCGGGGGCTTGTTTAAACTGCTAGGTTTACTATTATGAATAGTAGAATTCGTCGGCTGATTGCTTATTACGAAATGGAGCAGGCCAGTCTGGTCAAGCAGATTGAGGAGGAGCTGTCAGAATATGAATATCCTGCCTACCGAATGGCCCAACGACTCAATAAGGGCCTCAACGGAGTCAACCAGCAACTCCACATCCTGCATAATCTGCTCGATAAATTTTACGGGCAGAAGCAGCTTCTTACCGATACAGTGGCAGGACTAAAAGATGTGCTGGCCGCTGATGAATCCTTTCGGGATGCGGAGTACTTACGGGAAATGATACAGGAAAAGCAGGCGCAGCTGCTGCAACTGGAGAAACAGAGCCGGACACCCCATCAAAAGTCCGATATCCTACGCAATACTTTGAGTAGGCTATTGAAGCAGGAGATAGCCGGTTTCGAATTCGTTTTCAGCCGTTCAGAAAAGGTAAGCTGCTACGTCCGCTTAGCCCGCCGAACCATTATTCTGACGCTGCCCCGGCTCCGGGAGCTACGGGAAAATAATAGGCTGGGCAGAAAAGCGCGGGCCCGGCTCCGCTCGTTGGGATTCCGTTATTATGACCACCAGGATAAGATGCTGCTCTTTCTGCACTTCGCCGACGCTACCGATTTGCAGCGGGTGTGGGAAGTGTTTATGAAACTAGCATTTGAGGTTTTCTACTACAGAGGTCTTGAGCCAACCGGGGAAATCTGTTATTTCGAAATTGAATAAGCCTAAGTTGAGCCGCACAAAATAGGTGGCTCAATATAAGTGCAGGGTAAATCCCCTTTCTTGCCGAACAAACCTATACCAATTACCAAAAATGATAACGGGTCAAGACTTAATAGCTAGAGGATTACAGCCCGGCAAGTGGTTTAAAGACGCGCTGGAGCACATCAACGCTCAGGGCCTGGAAGGGGAGTCATTGGAGGCCTACCTCGATACGATGAAGCCTGCTCCGACCATACCGCTGCTAGCGCAGGCCGTGCCATTTTATGAGAATATCAGCGCCGATACGCCTATCGAGCAGGACAACATCGACTATGTGCGGCAGTCGATGCTGCGGCTGATGCGCACGCCCACGGTGGTGGCGGGCGCCATTATGCCCGACGCCTGCCCTGCTGGCCCGCTGGGCACTATTCCGGTCGGGGGCATCGTGGTGGCGCGCAACGCCATCCATCCCGGCATGCATAGCGCCGATATCTGCTGCTCGGTGATGCTGACCAACCTGGGCAAGTCCGATCCTAAGCAGGTGCTCGATGTGGCCCAGCAGCTCACCCATTTCGGGCCCGGCGGCCGGCCCGAAGGCCAGCAGTTCGCGCTTCCCGCCGAAATTGAGGCCGAGTTCCGCGACAATTCTTATCTGAATTCCCGGCGCAGCCTGAGTATGGCCCGCGAGCACCTAGGCACCCAGGGCGACGGCAACCACTTCCTGTACGTGGGCGTGTCGCGCAACACCGGCGACACCATGCTCGTCACCCACCACGGCTCGCGCGGTCCGGGGGCTTTGCTCTACAAGCAGGGCATGACGGTGGCCGAACGGTTTCGGAAGGCTATTTCGCCTGAAACCGACCCGAACAATGCCTGGATTCCCAGCGAGTCGGAGGAGGGCCGGCGGTACTGGGCGGCGCTGCAAACCATCCGCAAATGGACCAAGCAAAACCACCTATGCTTGCACGAGGCCGTGATGGAGCAGCTGGGGGCTACCGTGCAGCAGCAGTATTGGAACGAACACAACTTCGTGTTTCGCGACGGCGACTTGTACTACCACGCCAAGGGTGCTACCCCGATGGACCCCAAATTCATGCCCGACATCACCGGGCCGCGCATCATTCCGCTCAACATGGCCCAGCCCATCCTCATTGTAGAAGGCTCGACCACCAAAACCAACCTGGGATTTGCGCCCCACGGTGCCGGCCGTAACCTGAGCCGCACCGGCCACAAGCGCAGCAAGCTCGGCCAGACCAAGGAGGAAATCTTTGCCGAGGAAACCCAGGGCATCGACGCCCGCTTCTTTTTCAACCAGATTGATATTTCGGAGCTGCCCAGCGCCTATAAGAACGCCGAGCAGGTGCAGCAGCAGATTGTGGATTTCGACCTGGCAACTATCGTGGATGAAATCCGGCCCTACGGCTGTATAATGGCCGGCGACTGGGAGCAGGAGGCGCCCTGGCGCAAGAAAAAGCTGGCCAAGGAAGCCGCCCGGCTGGCTGCCGCCAACGCTCAGGCCGACGGCTCGGCGCTGGCGGCGGAGTAGGAACCAGCCAGTTCCCGCGCCACGTGCACGGTGTGCACGGCAGCCAGGGCGGCCGTTTCGGTGCGCAGACGCGAACTGCCCAGCGTTACGGGCCGGATGCCGCGGGCGAAGGCGGCGGCAATTTCGTCGGGCGTGAAGTCGCCTTCGGGACCGATGAGAACGGTGCAGCCGGCCGGGGTGGCAGCCACGCGGCTCAGCGGCGTCCGCTCGCCATCTTCAAGGTGGGCAATGAAGGTGGTGGCCGGCTCGGTGGTGGGCAGGAAGTCGGCCAGATTCGTCAGCTCCGTGAGGCACGGCAGCCACGCCTGGCCCGACTGTTTGAGGGCGCTGACGGCTATTTTCTCCAGCCGCTCCAGCTTAAGCTCGCGCCGCTCGGAGCGGGCGCAGCGCAGAAACGTAATCGTATCGACCCCGATTTCGGTAGCCTTCTCGACCAGCCACTCTATGCGGTCGAGGTTTTTGGTGGGCGCCACGGCCAGGTGAATGGGAGCGGGGCGGGGCGGCAAGTGGGTATGGCCGCTGATGCGCAGGGCACAGCGCTTGGGGTTGGCATCGGCTACTTCGGCCTCGAACACGTCGCCCCGGCCATTTACCAGCACCACGGCCGCGCCAACGCTCAAGCGCAGCACCCGCACGGCGTGCTTGCTTTCGTCTTCGGGCAGGGTGTAGCCGGTGGCGTCGGCGGCAAGGTCGGGGGCGAAAAAGGTGTGGGGCATGGGGCAAAGGTAAGCGGGAAGTCGGCGGTTCGGGCCGGTTTTGGTGGGTTGCGTGCTGGGGCCGGGATAACGGCCCGCGGGTTTTTCGCGTAAGCCAGTCATATTCCTTCCGCGGGCCCCCGGGTCCATCTAATCAGCTAATCAGATGAAAACCAAGCTCAAAAAACTTTCCGACCAGACCATTGTCATCACCGGCGCCTCGTCGGGCATCGGCCTCGTAACGGCCCGACACGCGGCCAAAGCCGGCGCTAGGCTCGTGCTGGCCGCCCGAAGCGAAGAGGCATTGCGCCAACTCACCGAAGAGCTCAGCCAGCAGGGTTGCGAGGTTATCTACGTGGTGGCCGACGTCAGCAAGCAGGCCGATGTGAAGCGCATTGCCCGCGAGGCCAAGCAGAAATTCGGCTCTTTTGATACCTGGGTAAACAACGCCGGCGTGTCGATGTACGGCAAGGTGGTCAACGAGTCCATCGACGACATGCGCCAGCTGTTCGAGACCAACTTCTGGGGTGTCGTGTACGGTTCGCTCGAAGCCACCGAACACCTGCGTCACCGGGGCGGCGCGCTCATCAACGTGGGCAGCGTGCTCTCCGACGTTACGGCCATCCTGCAGACCATGTACAGCGCCAGCAAGCACGCCGTGAAGGGTTTCACCGACGGGTTGCGTACCGAGCTGGAAATGGAAGGCGCGCCGATTTCGGTTACCCTGATTCAGCCGGCCGCCATCGACACGCCTTACCCGCTGAACGCCAAGAACTACCTGGACAAAGTACCCCAGCACGCGCCGCCCGCCTACGCCCCCGAAACGGTGGCCGAGGCCATCCTCAGCTCTGCTACTTCGCCCCAGCGCAATATTCTGGTAGGCGGGGCCGGCAAGCTGTTCAAGGGCATGGAAGAGTGGACCCCGGCGCTGCTCGATAAGTTCATGGAAAAAGCCTTCGCGCCCATGTCGAAATCCGATAAGGCCGACCACCGCAACCGCCCCAGCGGCTTGTACGAGGGCGCGGGTCAGCTGCAGGAGCGCGGCAACTACCCCGGCCGCACCCGCGAAATCAGCACCTACACTAAGGCCAAGCTGAACCCCGCCGCCACGGCCGCTATTGTGGCCGGTACGGGCCTAGCCGTGGCCGCCATCATCAATGCGTTCAGCAAAGACGATGGTAATGGCAAAACTCCGGACAAAGCCAGCAAAAGCCCGCGCCGCGACCAGGATGAGAAGGCGACATCGACCTCTGGTAAAAGTATCGGCCGGGCTTCTGCCCAGAATTCCGACAATGTGGAGGACACCGGCAAAGGCGCCAACGGCTTCGGCCGCGCCCCGCGCGCCGGCTCGGCCGAAGCCACGCCCAGCGACGTCAGCGGCCCGGTAGCCGACAAGTCCAAGCAAGGCAAGCAGTCTGGATCCAAAAGTTAGGCCCAGAGCGGCTACGCCTGAATAAAAAGGAAGTCCCGCCCGGCAATTGCCGGGCGGGACTTCCTTTTTATTCAGGCAACAGACTTGACTTTGCTAGCAACCGCGGGCGGTAGCGAGTTTGCGCTAAGCGCTAACCCAAAATGTTGTTCAGCATACCGGCGAGGCGGACGCCGGCTTCCTGGATGCGCTGGCGCATCAGCACGCTGTGGGCGGGGTAGTAATCGTACTTCACCTCGGTGCCGTCGGGGGTGAGGGGGTAAAGCAGCTCAGAGGCCTGGTACGACTCCCAAAGCCATTCGGCGGGCTCAGTGGCTTGCATGCGGCGCACCTCCGGGCGACTTATGCCGCAGTTGTACTGCTGAGCCATTTCGGTGTAGGTGAGACCCTGGTAGTCGAGCAGGCCCGAATCCCAGAGGCTGTGCAAATTGGTATCGCGGCCGCGGAACTTGAGCTTGATGTCGTTGCCGCCCTTGTCTTCGGCGTGGCCCGTGTGCAGGGGCTGGTGAATATCGCCCACGATGTGGATGACGTATTTGAGCGCGTCGCGTCGCTGGGCTGTGGTCTTGCTTTTATCGGCCACAATGGCCATCTGGGTTTGCAGGGCGGTGTAGGCGTTGGGGCCAACGTTGGTGCGTAGCTCCGTCAGGTACTGGGCGTGGTCGAGGCCGGAGGGCGAGTTCACGTAGTGCCAGGGGCCGGTTTCCTTGCCTTCGGGATAGTAGCGGATTTCGTCGGGCCAGGTGCTGACCAGCGCCATGTTCTCGGTGCCCAGCAGCAGCTGCACCTGCTGGCGGGCGCGGCGCGAGAGGTGGTGTTCGGCAATTTTGGCAATGGCCCGGTGGCCGTCGGCGCCCCAGGCCCACAGGCTTAGCGGCGAGAGAAGCAACAGCAACAACGGAAGCAGAAGTTTACGCATGGGTAGGCGGCAGTAAAGTGTCGAACAAGGACGCAAAAGTAGCGCAAGTAAACGCAGCTAAGCATCCGGCTGGTCGAAAAACCTTTCAACCGCAAAAAAACCGCCCCGCCGGCACAAGGCCAGCGGGGCAGTTTCAGGGTAGGAGCACTAACGGTTAGGCGCCGGCGACTACCTGGGCTTTAGGTGCGCCGGCCAGAATTTCTTCGTTGGCGTAGTCGGCGTACTTGCCGAAGTTCTTCACGAACTTCTCAGCCAGCGAGGAAGCCGTCTTGTCGTATTCCTCCGAATTGCTCCAGGTGTTGCGTGGGTCCAGAATCTCGGTGGGCACGCCGGGCACCGATACGGGTACCTCCACTCCAAAAATGGGGTGCTTGGTGAACTCCACGTCGGTCAGCTCGCCGTTGAGGGCGGCCGTAATCATGGCCCGGGTGTAGGAGAGCTTCATGCGCGAGCCGGTGCCGTACGAACCGCCGGTCCAGCCCGTGTTGATGAGCCACACGTTCACGTCGGGGTTCTCGTCCATTTTCTGGCCCAGCATCTCGGCGTACTTGGTGGGGTGCAGAGGCAGGAATACCGCGCCGAAGCAGGCCGAAAACGTCGTCTGGGGCTCGGTGATGCCCATTTCAGTACCCGCCACTTTGGCGGTGTAACCCGACATGAAGTGGTACATGGCGTGGCTCTTGTCGAGCTTGCTGATGGGGGGCAGCACCCCGAAAGCGTCGGCCGTCAGGAAGAAGATGTTCTTGGGCGCATCGGCTACCGAAGGCTCGATGGCATTGTCGATGTAGTGGATGGGGTAGGCCGTGCGCGTGTTCTCGGTTACGCTCTTGTTAGCGTAATCCACGGTGTGAGTGCCTTCCACGAAGCGCGTGTTCTCCACGATGGAGCCGAAGCGGATGGCGTCCCAAATCTGGGGCTCCTTCTCCTGGCTCAGGTCGATAACCTTAGCGTAGCAGCCGCCCTCGAAGTTGAATATGCCCTTGTCGGGCGTCCAGCCGTGCTCGTCGTCGCCAATCAGGCCGCGGTTAGGGTCGGCCGAAAGGGTGGTTTTGCCCGTACCCGAGAGGCCGAAGAATACGGCCGTGTCGCCCGCTGCGCCCACATTGGCCGAGCAGTGCATGCTCAGCGTGTTGTGCTCGTGGGGGAGCAGGTAGTTGAGCACGCCAAAAATGCCTTTCTTCATCTCACCGGCATAGCCCGTGCCACCAATCAGAATCATCTTCTTGGTGAAATTGAGGATGGCGAAGTTCTTCTGGCGGGTGCCATCTACGGCCGGGTCGGCCTCGAAGCCGGGGGCGCAGATGATGCTGAAATCGGGCGTCCAGCTGGTGTCCGCGCCTTCAGTAGGGCGCAGGAACATGTTGTAGCAGAACAGGTTATGCCAGGCCAGCTCGTTCACTACGCGCAGCTTCAGCTCGTAGTCGGGGTTGGCACCGGCGTAGGCGTCGCGCACGTAAATCTCCTTGTCTTCCAGGTACTTCACCATCTTCTGGTGCAGCTGGTCGAACTTATCGGTCTCGAAGGGGATGTTGATGTCGCCCCACCACACGTTGTCGGCGGTGTTGGCGTCCTTCACCACGAAACGGTCTTTGGGCGAGCGGCCGGTGAAGGCGCCCGTGTCGGCCATCAGGGCCCCGTTGTCGGTGAGCGTACCCTCGTTGCGGCGCAATGCTTCCTCGACGAGGGCGGCGGGCGAGAGGTTGAGGTGCACCTGGGCAGCGGTGGAAATACCCAAGGGGGCGAGGCGGGCGTTGGCGGCAGAATCTAGCATACAGGGGCCGAAAACGGATGGGGGTTGGGTGGAAAAATCAGTGGGAATACAGGGGCAAAAGTAGCGAAAAAGCTGGCGAAAAACCGGGAAAAGCCAAAATGATAGCGAAAATTCGCCGTAAAATCGTATGCCCCGGTCAGGCGGCGGCGGCCGGTTTCAGCGGGTTTCGGGCGGTTTAGGAAACTTTTGTAGTTTTACCAACCCCATTCCGGTTGCAGCCGGGCTCGTATCTCTTTCCCCATTCTTAGTTCCTCTTCATGCACTCACCCTCCGCTGCCCAGCAGCCCGTGTCATCCTCCTCGTCGCACCCCAAGGGGCTATACGTCCTCTTCGCCACCGAAATGTGGGAGCGGTTCAGCTACTACGGCATGCGCGCCCTGCTCATTCTGTACATGACGCAGGCGCTGGTATTCGATAAGGAGTACTCCTCGCTCATTTACGGCAACTATACCAGCCTCGTGTACCTCACGCCGCTGCTGGGCGGCTACGTCGCCGACCGCTACTGGGGTAACCGCCGCTCTATTCTGGTGGGCGGCCTGATGATGGCTATTGGCCAGTTTGCTTTGTTTTTCTCGGCTTCCCTGTACACGGCCGGGCAGGCTACAGCGCCCCAAACGCAGCTGCTGCTGTTTATGCTGGGTTTAGGCCTATTGATTTTCGGTAACGGTTTCTTCAAGCCCAACATCTCCTCGATGGTGGGTTCGCTCTACCCGGCCGGCGACAACCGCATCGATACTGCCTACACCATCTTCTATATGGGCATCAACCTGGGCGCGTTTTTCTCGCCCCTGGTGTGCGGCACGCTGGGCGATACGGGCAACCCCGAAGATTTCAAGTGGGGCTTCCTGGCTGCTGGTATCGGTATGCTGATTGGCTCGCTCACCTTTGAGCTGTTCAAAAACAAGTACATCATAACGGCCGAAGGTGCGGCGCTGGGTGGCAAGCCCGAGCAGACCGTGGCCCACTCGCCGGTAGTGCCCGTGGGTACCGATGCTCCGGTACGCGCCGAAACCATCGACCAGCCCGCCGCTAAGAGCTTCGCCAGCAAGCTGCCCATGCTTATAGGTCTGTTCGTAGTAGTGTACGCCGCTATTGCCTGGCTCATGAACTACGACTGGGTGGGAGCCTTCGTGTTCGCGGCCATGATTGTAACGCCTATCGCCGTTCTGGCCGACGCCTCCATTACCAACCGCGAGCGGCAGAAAATCTACGTGATTCTGATTCTCAGCTTTTTCGTGATTTTCTTCTGGGGCGCGTTCGAGCAGGCCGGCGCTTCGCTCACCTTCTTCGCCAACGAGCAGACCGACCGTCAGATGGGCTCCTACACCGTGCCGGCTTCATACTTCCAGTCGGCCAACGCGCTGTTCATCATTCTGTTCGCCCCAATATTTGCAGTAATCTGGACGTTCATGGGCAAGCGTGGCATCGAGCCTTCGTCGCCGCTGAAAATGTCTATCGGCCTCATGTTCCTGGCCATCGGCTACCTCATCATTGCCTTCGGTGTGAAGGGCGTGGACGCCAGCACCAAAGTGAGCATGTTCTGGCTGATTACCATGTACCTGATGCACACCTTCGGCGAGCTGTGCCTGTCGCCCATCGGCCTGGCGCTGGTAAACAAGCTGGCCCCACTGCGCTTCGCCTCGTTGCTGATGGCCGTGTGGTTCCTGGCCACGGCCGCCGGCAACAAGTTCGCCGGCGTGCTGAGCGCCCTCTACCCCGAGCCCGGCAAGCCCGCCCCGTTCTTCGTCGGCTTCGAAATCACGGGCCTCTACGAGTTCTTCATGATTTTCGTGGCCCTCTCGGCCGCCGCCTCGCTGGTGCTGTTCGTCATCTACCGCAAGCTCACCCAGATGATGGCGGAGCCGGTAGTTGCTCGCTAAATCATAGCTGTTGCTGATGCAGACGTCATTCGTTCTGAATCATCAGCAAACAAAAAGCCCCGCTGGACTTCGGTCCGGCGGGGCTTTTCGTTTGATAAGGCCGCAGATGCAGACGTTTGCTGACTCATGCATCAGCGAAATCATGATTAATCAGCGTTAATCAGTGATTTAGAAATCGAAGTTATCCGGGTCGGGGCCGAGGCGTTGGTTACGGTCCAGGCCGTCGATGTAGGCCAACTCATCCGCGGTCAGCTCGAAATCGAACACGTCGGCGTTGCCGATGATGTGGGCCTGCTTCACCGATTTCGGAATCGTGACGACACCGCGCTGCAGGTCCCAGCGCACCAGAATCTGGGCCGGCGACTTGCCGTATTTGCGGGCCAGCTCGTTCACGATATCCTGCTCAAATACCTTCCCCTGCATCAGCGGCGACCACGCCTGGTACTGAATATCGTGCTGCCGGCAGTAGGCTTGTAACTCGGACTGCACCAGCCACGGATGAAACTCCAGTTGATTCACCATGGGCTTGACTTTAGCCTCGGGCATCAGTTCTTCCAAGTGGTGCTGCAGAAAGTTACTGACGCCGATAGCGCGCACCCTGCCGTCGGCATACAGCTTCTCCAGCGCCCGCCAGGTTTCCCGGAACTTGCCGGCCACGGGCCAGTGAATCAGGTACAGGTCGAGCGTTTCCAGGCCCAAAAGGTCTAGGCTCGTATCGAAGGCGCGCAGGGTGCTGTCGTAGCCCTGGTCGCTGTTCCAGACTTTGCTGGTGACGAACACGTCTTCGCGGGGCACGCTGCTTTCCCGGATGGCCTGCCCGACGCCCGCCTCGTTTTTGTACACGGCGGCGGTATCAATGTGGCGGTAGCCCGCTTCCAGCGCCCAGCGCACGGCCTGCTGCACTTCCGCGCCATCTTCGGCCTGCCACACGCCCAGCCCCAGGTAGGGTATCTGCACGCCATTGGCCAGCGGCCACGTACCGCCAATATCCGTTATTTTCTTCTCCATTTTTATCAATCAAGAAATGAACACTGCCACTATTTACGCGCAAAAAAGCCCCGCCGGATAAAATCCAACGGGGCTTTTGTACTAGCGCAATAGAACGGATGACGTTCGAATCAGCGTAATCAGCGCAAAAATCAGCGCTAATCAGTGATTTACATCATGCCGCCCATGCCGCCCATGCCGGCACCGCCGCCACCGTGGCCGGCGTCCTTATCAGCTTCAGGCTCGTCCGAAATCACGCACTCGGTGGTCAGGAGCAGGCCGGCAATCGAAGCGGCATTCTCCAGGGCCAGGCGCGTTACCTTGGTCGGGTCCAGAATACCGGCCGACATCAGGTTCTCGTACTTGTCCTCGCGGGCGTTGTAACCGTAGTCACCTTTGCCTTCGCGCACCTTCTGCACCACTACCGAACCTTCGCCACCGGCGTTGGCTACGATGGTACGCAGGGGAGCTTCCAGGGCAGTGCGGATGATGTTCACGCCGGTGCGCTCGTCGCTGTTGAGGGTATCAACGGCATCAAGCGAGTCGAGGGCGCGCACCAAGGCAACACCGCCGCCGGGTACCACGCCTTCCTCAACGGCGGCGCGGGTGGCGTGCAGGGCATCGTCAACGCGGTCCTTCTTCTCCTTCATCTCCACTTCCGTAGAAGCACCGATGTAGAGAATGGCTACGCCGCCCGACAGCTTGGCAAGGCGCTCCTGGAGCTTCTCCTTGTCGTAGTCGGAAGTCGTGGTGCCAATCTGGGCCTTAATCTCGTTGATACGGGCCGTAATGGTTGCCTTCTCACCCTTGCCATTGACAATCGTCGTGTTGTCTTTGTCAATGATGATTTTCTCGGCCTGGCCGAGGTATTCGAGGGTAGCTGCGTCAAGCTTGTAGCCGCGCTCTTCCGAAATAACGGTACCGCCGGTCAGCACGGCAATATCTTCGAGCATCGCCTTACGACGGTCGCCGAAGCCGGGAGCCTTCACGGCCGCAATTTTCAGCGAGCCGCGCAGCTTGTTTACTACCAGCGTGGCCAGGGCCTCACCATCCACATCTTCGGAGATGATTACCAGGGCTTTGCCGGTCTGTACTACCTGCTCCAGCACGGGCAGCAGCTCCTTCATGGTGCTTACCTTCTTGTCGTAGATGAGCACGTAAGGATTCTCGAACTCGGCCTCCATCTTCTCCGGGTTGGTCACGAAGTAAGGGGAGAGGTAGCCGCGGTCGAACTGCATGCCTTCCACCGTTTTTACTTCGGTTTCGGTGCCGCGGGCTTCTTCCACGGTAATCACGCCTTCCTTGCCTACTTTGTCCATGGCATCGGCAATCATCTGGCCGATTTCCATGTCGTTGTTGGCCGAAATAGCGCCTACCTGGGCGATTTCCGAGGAGTTCTCAATCTTCTTCGACTGCGCCTTCAGGTTGGCAACTACGGCATGCACTGCCTTGTCGATGCCGCGCTTCAGGTCCATGGGGTTAGCACCGGCGGCTACGTTCTTCGAGCCGGCCGCGTAAATGGCCTGAGCCAGTACGGTAGCGGTCGTGGTGCCGTCGCCGGCCTGGTCGGCCGTCTTGCTGGCTACTTCCTTCACCAGCTGCGCGCCCATGTTCTCCACGGGGTCGCTCAGCTCAATCTCCTTGGCCACGGTCACACCGTCCTTGGTGATGGTCGGGGCGCCAAATTTCTTGTCGATAACCACGTTACGGCCTTTCGGGCCCAAGGTCACCTTCACGGCGTTAGCCAGTTTATCTACGCCGCGCTTTAATTTGTCGCGGCCTTCGGTATCAAATTGGATGTTCTTAGCCATCTTATTTTCGAGAGTTAATAGAATTCAACGAAAGGAAACCAGCGTCCGGCCTAGAGTACGGCGAAGATGTCGGACTCCTTCATGATAAGCAGGTCCTGCCCATCCACGGTGATTTCGGTGCCGGCGTACTTGCCGTAGAGCACCTGGTCGCCGGTTTTAACCTGAGGCTTGATGGTAGTACCGTTGTCGGCCACTTTGCCCTCACCCACGGCCACTACTTCACCCCGCTGGGGCTTTTCTTTGGCCGTGTCGGGAATGATGATGCCCGATTTGGTTTTTTCTTCGGCGGCGGCCGGCGCGATGATAACGCGGTCAGCCAGCGGTTTGATGCTAAGCGACATAGTGTAAATTTTGGTTGAAAAGTTGAAAGAATCTGGAATTACCAGGTGGTAAAAGCTGTGCTACACCTTCTATGCCAGCCCGCTTAAACCTGACAGAATGAACGGTTCTGCTCCTTTTTCGGCCAGTTTTGCACTGTGAGCCTGCCAGCCGTGGCAGGAAATGGCCCGAATTGGTGCGGCTGTGGCACAGCGTGTAGCGCGTAGCCCGACAGTACTATTGATACTAAGTGGGATTACGGATTGTAAGCCAAGCCACGGTTTCAGGAGTTCGGATAAGCTGAAAAACGCAAAAAAGCCGGTGGCTTCCCATAGGAAACCACCGGCTGTCAGGCCGAAAACGGGCTGGTGCTAGTTGGCCGGAGCCGGAGCTACGGGGGCGGCCGGAGCCGGAGCGCCGGGCGCTACCGGGGCTGAAGTGGCAGGAATGCGGGTTTCGAGGGCGCGCTGCTGGTTGATGCTGCGTACGGGGCCCGACGGGGCATGACCGCCGACGACGTAGGAGCCCAGGCTGAGCACCATCAGGCCGATGGCGAAACCCCAGGTGAGCTTTTCGAGCAGGTCGCCGGTACGCTTCACGCCCATCATCTGGGCAGCGCCGCCACCTGCGCCGAACTGGCTGGACAGGCCGCCGCCTTTAGGGTTCTGGGCCAATACTACTATGGACAGCAGCACGCAAATGACGAGAATCAGGGCAATAATGGCGTAGTACATTTACTCCGGGGGTTGTTGCAGTTGTTGGATTTGCTCGGCAAAGTACGCCATTTTTCCGGGCTGCTTCGCCATTAGGCGCTCATAAATTTCAATGGCCTTGGCTGTCTTGCCCTGCCGGACCATGATCTTGGCCAGACTTTCGGATGCCAGGGCTGGTGCAGGCACACTGCTACGAACCGACAAATCAGTCTGTTCGGCAGTGGGTAGGGGCAGCCCAATTGTGCCCGCTTTAATGCGGGGCTGGGCTTTGAGGAAGCGGTTGATCAGGTCGAGCGAGGAGGTTTTGGCGGCCGGCTGGTGGGCGCGGGCATGGGCCAGCAGCAGAGCATCGGGCTCAAAAAAGGCCTCCAGGGGCAAATCAAGCGCGAAGCCGTCGGGGGTGCGGCCCTGCAGATCGTAGCCCAGGCGGCTGCCGCCGCCCAGCGCGTAGCCCAGCTCGGCATCGGCCCGGAAGGGAGCGGTAACGCGGGGTGGGGTAGCAGAGCGGGTGGTGGGCAGCTCGTCGTCTTCCGCCGCAAACGTATCGTCGTCGTTATCAATGCCGGGCAGCCGGTAGCTCGTAGGCTCGGGCAAACGAGCCTCGCCCAGGCCAAATTCAAAGCGCGAAATACCTGCACCGCTCGGCGGCCGGATAGGCGGCGCAACGGCCGGCAACAGTTCATCGGCAGGGTCAGCGGCATTCGTAAAAATCGGCGCAACGGCTTTTTCAGCAACGGCGGTTTCCTCCGTAGCGTCGTCGCTGGCGTCCGCCGCTTCTTCTGATGTTGTGGAGGATGTTGCCAGGGGCTTTGCCGGATCGGTAGGTTCTGCAACCGAAGCAGGCTGCCCCTCGTCAGCAGGCGTTTTCACCTCTGGCAGTTCAGCCAGCACGGCTTCAGAAGAGGTAATAGGCGCGGCTGCAGCTGGTTCGACGGCCGTTTCGTGCGCCGCCGCCGGCTCATTGGCGGTGGCCGTTGTAGCTGCTGCTGTGGTATCCTGTGTGTTGGCCGGGGCTTCGGCCGGCACCAGGGAGTCGTGGCCGGCCGGTTCGTCAGCCACCGCAGTTTCGTCAGCCGGGGCAGGTACCGAAACGACTTCCACCGCAAATAAATCGATTTCCGGAGCGGTAGCTGGCTCGGGCAAAGGCGCCGCCGCAAGGGCCACCGGCGCAACCGGGGCCACTTCGGCAGCGGCTACTGCATGGGTCTGAGGCGCACTGGTAATGTGCGTATCTACCGGAAGGGCCGCCGGGGCGGGGCGTTCCAGTAACTGGCGTAGCAGCTCGCGGTCGGCGGCGTAAGTAGCGGCGCGGCGCAGGCGCTGGCCAGCTAGCATACTGCCGCGGTCGTGGGCCGTTTTGGCCAGCAGCACATGGGCCGTCTGGCAGTACGGAAAGGCCGCGGCCAACTGCTCCAGCTCCCGGATTTCATCGTCGGAAATACCGTTTACGTGGTCCAGAATGCGTAAGAGCGACGCGCGGGTCATGCGAAATAGCGTAGAAGAGGCAGCCGGCCAATAGCCTGTGGTAGGATGCGGGCAGGAAAAAAAGGTAGTAGCGACACCCGGCAGCGGCCGGCCGGGCAAGCGGGCTACAAGAATACGGCAATTCGGGCACTAAAACGCAGCCCGCCCACAATTACCAGTTGGCCACCGACTTATTGAACGCGTCGCTGATAAGGTTGCGAAATAGCTCGTTGAGCGCCGTCTGGTCGCTGTTGACGCTGGCAATGTCGCGGGTAGCAGGGAAGGAGCGGGTCGTTTGCAGCGTCTCCTCGAAATCCTGTTTGGGGTCTTTAGTATTGGTAAATTTCACCCGCACCTGAATAGTTAGCTGGTTGGCGCCCGCCTGGTCGATGCCGTTGGCCTGCTGAATGGCGGCCGGGGCAAAGTCATAGGCAAGTATCTGACCCTCAAACTGCAGGTCGCCGTCGCGGGGCACGAGCTTCAGGCTGGTGTTACGCTGAAAGTAGTCCTTGAAATTCTCCGTGAACTGCTGCGACAGAAACGAGGGACCGTTGCTGGCGTTGTTGGCAAACGTAGCAATGGAAATCGTTTTAATGGTGGGGTCGATGTTGGTGCCACTGAACGAGTATACACCGCAGCCGCTGAACAGGAAAATAGCGGTTAGCTGACAGCTGATAGCTATTAGCCTCCGTGCAATGGATGCAAAATGCTTCAGGCTTTTCAAACAGAAAGCTAACGGCCAATAGCTAATAGCTAACAGCTTGCTAAAACTATGCTTGTTCCAGGTCATACTGCTTGAGTTTGCGGTAGAGGGTGCGCTCGGAAATTCCCAAGTCGTGGGCGGCGTACTTGCGCTTGTTATGGTGCTTTTTGAGGGCCTTGATAATCATCTCCTTCTCCTTGGCCTCCAGGCTTAGGGTTTCCTCCTCCGTTTCATGCGGAATGTCCTCCACCCGCTGTACTTCCTCCTCCTCGTAGTCGGCGTCATCGTCGTCGCTTAGCTCGCGCGAGCTGATAATGTATTCGTTGCCGCCCTCGGGCCGCAGGGGCCGGCTGCCAGCCCCCTCGTAGGGCGTTACGGCCGTGCTGTTAAACAGGTGGCTGTTCTGGCGCAGCAACTCCTGGGTTTCGTGGGGGCGCTGACCGGTGGCCAGCTCCAGCACCAGCTTTTTCAGGTCGGTCATGTCGCGGCGCATGTCGAAGAGCACCTTATAGAGCAGGTCGCGCTCCGAGTAGCTGTTGCCGGCCCCGTCGGTGGCGCCGGTGCCGGCGGCGTGCACCAGCATGGGCAGGCGGCTGCTCTGGTCGGCGGGCAGGTACTGGCGCAGGCGGCGGGCATCCACCTCCCGGTCCGTCTCCAGCACCGACATCTGCTCGGCCACGTTCTTGAGCTGGCGGATGTTGCCCGGGAACCGGAACCGCTGTAAATCCTGCACCGCCTCGGGCGTCAGACTAATCGGTTTCACCCGGTAACGGTCAGAAAAATCGGTGGCAAACTTCCTAAACAGTAAGTAGATATCATCACCTCTATCACGTAATGGTGGAACCGTAATCGGCACCGTGTTGAGGCGGTAATACAGGTCTTCGCGGAAGCGGCCCTCGCGCACGGCGTCGAGCAGATTCACGTTGGTGGCGGCCACCACGCGTACATCGGTCTTCTGCACCTTGCTGGAACCCACGCGAATAAACTCGCCGTTTTCGAGCACCCGCAGCAGCCGGGCTTGGGTGCCGAGCGGCATCTCGCCAATCTCATCGAGGAAGATGGTGCCGCCGTTGGTGACCTCGAAGTAGCCCTTGCGCGCCTCCTGCGCCCCGGTAAACGAGCCCTTCTCGTGGCCGAACAGTTCCGAATCAATAGTGCCCTCGGGAATGGCGCCGCAGTTAATGGCAATGAACTGCCCGTGCTTGCGGGGCGAAAGGGCGTGGATAATCTTGGAAAACGACTCCTTACCGGAGCCACTCTCGCCCGTTATCAGCACCGTCATATCGGTCGGGGCCACCTGCGCTGCCACCTGAATGGCATAGTTGAGCGAAGGCGCGTTGCCAATAATGCCGAAGCGCTGCTTGATTGATTGTATTTCTGATGGTGTCAAGATGGAGGGGCTTTCGCTAGAAATAGCAGAACTGTTTGGTTTATAATACCTTAATCATGTGTTCTAACCGAAATAGTTGGAGGTGTTGCTGATAGAATATCTAGACAGCTATCCGTCGTTGCAATATGATAATGGGTTAAAGGCTCCATGAAATATATGCCATACATCAGGCCTAAGTTGAATGACCGCTCCCGATTGGAGTTTGTAACAAGAAAGTTGTTGCCAACGGTTGGAGAAGCAGTTCTTTGTGCCGAAGCAGCCTCTGAAAGATCTGCCTGATAGGCTTCCAGGAATGCTTCATCCGCAATTTGGTAAGGGCC
Source organism: Hymenobacter lapidiphilus (assembly GCF_003417065.2). Lineage (GTDB taxonomy): Bacteria > Bacteroidota > Bacteroidia > Cytophagales > Hymenobacteraceae > Hymenobacter. The sequence continues at coordinate 116,194 of NZ_QVLT01000003.1, forward strand.
GAACTGCTCAAAATGAAAATTATACACCGTTTCCTCATGCCGAACGGAAAAGACAAGACCTGATTTATTCTCAATTAGCCCTTCAAAAACCAAATGCCAGCCCAAGTCAGAGCATGGTGTATCCCAGCGTTCTAAAACTAGTGCGTCATCGTATGCCATTTGGTGCTTGTCATCTGCTTAGGCTATCCGATGGCTTCGCCTAACAACGTATTAGTGGTTGACTCATGCACCAGCACGTCAACGTAATCACCCTTCTTGTAGTGTTTCTTGGGGAAGATGATGACCTGATTCTGGCTGTTGCGGCCGCTCAGGTGCTCGTCGCTGCGCTTGGAGAAGTTCTCGGCCAGCACGCGGTGGACCTGGCCCACGGCGCGGGCGTTCCGCTCGCGGCTATGGTTTTTCTGCTGGGCAATAACCTCGGCCAAACGGCGCTTTTTTACTTCCAGCGGCACGTCGTCTTCGAGCTTGCGAGCGGCCAGCGTACCGGGGCGCTCCGAGTAGAAGAACATGAAGGCCATGTCGTAGCGCACCTGCGCCATCAGGCTGAGCGTGTCCTGGTGCTCGTCTTCGGTTTCGGAGCAGAAACCCGAAATCATGTCGGTTGAAATGGCGCAGTCGTCGCCCAAGATGCGGCGGATGGCTTGTACGCGCTCCTCGTACCAGGGTCGGTCGTAGGTGCGGTTCATCAGGGCCAGTACCCGCGAATTGCCGCTCTGGGCAGGTAAATGGATGTATTTACAAATGTTTTCGTGTCGCGCTATGGTGTGCAGCACCTCGTCGGTAATGTCTTTGGGGTGGGAAGTGGAGAAGCGCACCCGCAACTCAGGGCTGATGAGGGCCACCTGCTCCAATAGCTGGGCAAAGTTGACGTGCTCGGTGCCAACTTCCGAAGCCCACTTATAGGAGTCCACGTTCTGGCCCAGCAGGGTCACTTCCTTGTAGCCGGCCGCTACCAAATCCTGCGCCTCGCGCACGATGCTGTGGGCGTCGCGGCTCCGCTCGCGGCCCCGGGTGAAGGGCACCACGCAGAACGAGCACATGTTGTCGCAGCCCCGCATGATGCTGATGAAGGCCGTGATACCGTTGGAGTTGAGGCGCACCGGCGTGATGTCGGCGTAGGTTTCCTCGCGGCTCAGCAGCACGTTCACGGCCTTCTGGCCGCCATCCACCTGGGCAATGAGCTGGGGTAGGTCGCGGTAGGCGTCGGGGCCCACCACGAGGTCCACGAGCTTTTCTTCTTCCAGAAACCGGGTTTTCAGGCGCTCGGCCATGCAACCGAGCACGCCCACCAGCATACCGGGCCGGCGCTTCTTGTAGCTGTTGATTTGCGAGAGGCGCATACGCACGGTCTGCTCGGCCTTCTCGCGGATGGAGCAGGTGTTGAGCAGCACCAGGTCGGCCTGGTCGAGCGAGTCGGTAGTGTCGAAGCCTTCGTCGAAGAGGATACTCGACACGATTTCCGAGTCGGAGAAGTTCATCTGGCAGCCGTAGCTTTCCAGGTAGAGCTTGCGCGAGCGGCCGGTGCGGGTGGCCGGGTTCACGCGCACCTCGCCCGAGGGCGTATCGGCGTGCGTAACGGCGTCCACGCTGGGCGCAGGCAGGGTAGGAGCGTCGAGAAAATCGAGGGTAATCAGGGGTTGGGCCATCGGAAAAATGCCGGTTAACGGCAGCAGCTTCGCAGTTCAGGGAACGGCAAAGGTAGCGGTTTTAGGCTGAAAAAATGACAGAATGGCAGAGGGAGATGCGTGAGTTGCTGGGGGAAAATGGAACGTCATGCTGAGCGAAGCCGAAGCATCTCTACTGCAGTGCTAATCAAGTGTACCGTTACAACGATGCGGTAGAGATGCTTCGACTCCGGCTCCGCCTGCGCTCAGCATGACACGTTCTTGTGAAACCAACTCACTCAGCCACCACTGCCCCAAGTACCTCCAGGATGGCGCGGGCTTTGAGCAGGCACTCGGCGTACTCGCGCTTGGAGTCCGAGTCGTAGGTGATGGCCGAACCGACCTGGAAGCTGAGGTGGCGCGTGTCGGTGCGGTACTGCAGGCTGCGGATGACGACGTTGAAATCGAAGTCGCCATTGGGCCAGATGAGGCCTAGCGAACCGCTGTAGAGGCCGCGGCGGCTCCGCTCATAGTGCTCGATGAGCTGCATAGCCCTGATTTTTGGCGCGCCGGTCATCGAGCCCATTGGGAAGGTGGCCCGCAACACGTCTACCACGTCCAGATCGGGCCGCAGGCGGGCGGTTACGCTGGAAATCATCTGCCAGACGTGGCGGAAGGGGTAGAGGCCGAACAGCTCGGGTACCTGCACGGTGCCAGTCTGGGCCACCCGGGCCAAGTCGTTGCGCACGAGGTCCACAATCATCAGGTTTTCGGCGCGCTCCTTTTCATCGTGCAGCAGGATCTGGCGCTGCTGCTCATCTTCAGCCGGCGTGGCCCCGCGCCCAACGGTGCCCTTGATGGGTTGGGAAAGCAGCTCGGGGCCGGTGCGGCGCACGAACCGCTCGGGCGAGGCGCAGAGCAGGTAATGGTTTTCGTGGCGCACAAAGCCCGCAAACGGTGCCGGCGAGGCTGCGTTGAGGCGATGGAATACGTCCACCGGGTCCAGCGGCACATCGTCGGCGCAGAATTCCTGGCAAAGATTCAACTCGTACACCTCGCCGTTGAGAATATCTTCGCGCACGGCTTGCACGGCCCGCAGGTAATCGGCTTTCGGCATCCGGGGCCTGACGGTGGCCACGGCCGGGGTCGGAACCGTGGGCAGGGGCGTGGCCGCAATGGCGGCCAGCACGCCCGCTGTGTCGCCGTGAATATGCAGGGCATCCACTTCCCAAATCAGCCAGGTACGGGGCCGGAAGAAGTGCAGCTGAGGCCAGGCTAGGTCGCTGTAGTTGGCGCTGGTAAGATCCTCCAGCTCATCCTTTACTTCATAACTGATGAAGCCGCAAGCCGGGGCTTCCGCACCGTCCCCGGCCGCCAGCCAGGCCTGCAGTTCGCCCAGACTGCGCGGGGCGTCCGGTGCCGCTTCAGCCACGGCCAGCAGCCGCCGGAACGGGCCGCCCGGGTAGGCCAGGTCGTTGGGCTCGTAGTAGGCACAGTGGGCAAAGCTGGCCGCCCAGCGCAGAGCGCGGGCACGGAAGTCGGGCGTCAGTTGGGCGAGAGGAACAGTCAGCACGTTTGATTCAGTGAATAAGGAAGAACGTCATTCAGAGCGCAGCGAAGAATCTCGCGTGCTGATGTTGCAACGGTGTAACAACGATTTCACGCGAGATTCTTCGCTGCGCTCTGAATGACGTTCTTCTTTATTCACTAGCCTCCTCATTTCAACTCCGCCAAAGCTAGCTTGGCTTTGGTGTCGGTGCTGTTCTTATACTCGTGGCGGGGGTAGCTCAGGGCCTTCTGGAAGTACGCTTTGGCCGTGCTCTTCTGGCCTTCCAAATGATACAGGTAGCCCAACTGCAACGCTGACTGGGGCGCGTAGTAGTAGGGCGCGAGGCCGGCGCGGGCAATGGTTTGGGCGTAGAGCACGCGGGCCGAATCGGGCTGGCCAAGCAGGTGCAGGGCGCGGGCGCGGCGGTAAAAGTGCTCCAACTGGTCGCGCAGAGGCGTGGCGGTGTGGGGGCGGAACGCGGCCAGCGTGGCCAAAGCGGGGCGGTAGTAGCCGCCGTCAATCTGCAGGCGGGCGCGGGTGAGGGTGGCATCGAGCGGCTGCGGGTCGTCGAAGAAGCGCTGGGCGTAGGTGTCCTCCTCCAGCACCGTGCGGCCCGCGGAGCCGATGCGGGCGCGGTAGCGAGCAGCAGCCGGCGCATCGCCCCCCAGCCAGCAGGCCAGATACAGCTTGAAATAAGCATCCTTCAGGTAATGCCGGCCTCGGTACTGCTGCAGAAACAGCTCGTTTTCGCGGCGTGCGGCGGCGTACTGGCCCTTATAGAGCAGCAGGTCGGCGGCCAAGTGGTGCAGATAGGGTAGCGGCAGATAGTCCGGGCCGGTGGGGCGGGCGCGGAAGGCGGCTAGGGCCTCATCGGTGCGGTGCTGCTTTTTGCGCTGGCTGATGAGCAGAAACGCCAGCAGCTGGTTTTCGGGCTGCTCGCGGTGCAGGCGCTCCACCAGGGCCAGGGCCGCGGCGGGCTTCTTGTAGTAGGTTTCCTCGAGCAGCGCCAGCACCAGGCGGGCTTCGAGTTGGAAGTCGTTGGGCTGGCTGGCGGCCCGGCGCAGGTTGGCCAAGCCCGCGTCTACCGAGCCTGGCAGGCCCAGTAGCCGCAGAAACCAGCGGTAGCCCTCGGGCAGCGAGCCGATGAAAAACTGCAGCATCCCGAGCGTTTTGCGGGCCGGCAGGTAATTGGGGTAGCGCTCCGTCACGCGTTGCATGGCCCCATAGCTTTGGCGCAGGTTCCAGGCCCCGCGCACCTCCTGCCCGAACACCACTTGGGCAGCAGCCTGATGCAGCCGGATTTCGGCCGCCGCGTACTCGGCCAGCGGGCCGGTTTGCGGGTTCAGCTGCTCCAGCCGCGCATCCTGGGCCGCTACGGTGCTTGCGAAGCGGGTAGCATCCTGGCTGATGAGCAGCTCGGTGATGCTCAGGCAGTCCTGCACCAGCAGTGTGCCGGCATCCTGCCCCGTGCCGAGCAGGGCGCGGGCGGCGGCGGGGCGCATGTTCAGCACCTCGGCGTAGGCACGGGCCTGGCGCTCGGTCAGTTCCACCACAGATTCCCGCCGAGGTGCGCAGAAGGTTTCGGAGAGGCTCGCAGAGCAGAGTACGACCAGCCAGCACGCTCTCAGCGCACCTCTGCAAAACCCTCTGCGTACCTCCGCGGGAAATTTCATAGAACAAAAAAGAACGGCCCCGGAAAGAGGCCGTTCTTCAAAACTAAAACATAGGCGGATTATTCGCTCCGAGTCTCCACATCGGCGAAAATACGGCCGCAATGCTCGCACACGATGATTTTCTTGTGCGAAATGATGTCGGCCTGGCGCTGCGGGGGCACCGTGTTGAAGCAGCCGCCGCAGGCGTCGCGCTTTACCTCCACCACGGCCAGGCCGTTGCGCACGTTGCCGCGGATGCGGGTGTAGGCGGTCAGCAGACGCGCTTCGATGGGCTTCACGGCCTTGTTGCGCTGGTCCATGAGCTTCTTCTCGTCGGCCTCACTCTCGCCCACAATGGTTTCCAGCTCGCCCTTCTTGTTGTCGAGGTCCTTCTTGCGCTCAATCAGGCGCTGCTTGGTGCCGCTGATGTCGTTGTTCTTCTGCTCAATCTGATACTGAGCTTCCTTGGTTTTCTTCTCCGCAATCTGAATTTCCAGCTTCTGGAGCTCAATTTCCTTGGCAACTGCCTCGTACTCGCGGTTGTTGCGCACGTTTTGCTGCTGCTCCTCATAACGCTTAATCAGGCCATCAGCATCCTTTACGGCCTGCTTGCGCTGCTTGATCTGGTCGTTGAGGCCAGCAATTTCTTCGTCGAACTTGCCCACGCGCACTTCGTAGCCGGCAATTTCGTCCTCCAGATCCTGCACTTCCTCGGGCAAGTCGCCGCGTACGCGCCGAATTTCGTCCAGTTGCGAGTCAATTTGCTGCAGGTGCAGCAGGGCTTCCAGTTTGCTGGCAACGGTAACTTCCGCGGCGGCTGGGTTAGAAATCATATCGGACGGGGTTGGTGAGGGTCTGTGCGATTAAGACCGCAAAAGTACTTCCAAAGTTGGCGGCAAGCAAATCCTGGAATATTTCACCCGTAAACTGCTCGCTCTCGAAGTGGCCTACATCACAAAGCATCAACCGGCCCTCGGCCCCAAAATACTCGTGGTATTTCAGGTCGCCGGTTACGTAGGCATCGGCCCCGGCAGCGCGGGCCTTGCCGATGAGAAACGAGCCCGCCCCGCCGCACAGCGCCACTTTTTTAATGGGCTGCTCGAAGTTGGTGTACTTGACCACCGGCACGCCCAGCGCCGCGCGCAGCCGCTGCCGGAACGCGGCCGGGCTCAGCGCCTCGGGTAGCTCGCCCACAAAGCCCGAGCCCACTTCCTGGTGTCTGTTTTCGAGCCTGATGAGCTCGTAAGCCACTTCTTCATAAGGATGCGCGGCGCGCAATGCGGCCAGTGCGGGGCCCTGCAGATGTAACGGTAACAGCACTTCCACGCGCTCCTCGGGGCCGGTGTGGGGCTGGCCGGACTGGCCCAGGAAGGGGTTGCTTCCCGCGCCGGGCGTGAAAGTGAACGTGCCTTCGCTGCGGAAGCTGCACCCGGAATACTGGCCCACCTGGCCCGCGCCAGCTGCGTAGAGCGCCGCCAGCACGGCCGCGGTGTGCGTGGCCGGCACGTAGGTTATCAGCTTGCCCAGCAGGCCGGGCTTGGGGTCGAGGATGCGGCCGTTTTCGAGCCCCAGCTTGTCGGCCAGCTTGCGGTTGACGCCGTGGGCCACGTTGTCGAGGTTGGTGTGGGCGGCGTACAAGGCCACATCGTTTTTGATTGCTTTAAGCAGCGTCTGCTCCACCTCGTTGGCCCCGGTCAGGCGCTTGAGGGGCTTGAAGATAAGCGGGTGGTGGGCCACTACCACGTTGCAGCCCCGCCGGATGGCCTCGTATACCACGGCCGGGGTGCAGTCGAGGCTGATGAGTACGCCCCGGATTTCCATCTGCGGGTCGCCGCACTGCAGGCCGGCGTTGTCGTAGCTTTCCTGGTAGGCAAGGGGGGCGGCGGCTTCGAGCACGCGCATCAGGTCCTGAACAGTGGGCATGGGGTCAAGTAAGAATTGAAAGTTGAAAATGGCTGGTTGGCCGCGTTGCCAGTTGGTAGCGCGAAGCTCCAGCTTCGCATTTCATTGAGCGAAGTCATCTGAAAGTCAGCAACGATACGCGAAGCTGGAGCTTCGTGCTACAAACCGGCGGCCATGGCGAGGACTTCCACGTAGCGGGCGACGTTTTCGGCCAGTTGGCGGCGCTGGTACTGCATCAGGTAGCGCGGGTGGTCGAGCACGTGAATCTGCTCGAAAAGGCCCAGCTCGTTGTTGAGGCGCTGGAAGAACTTCGCGTTGCGCCGGCCCAGGCACACGGCTGCCGGTCGGGCCATGCCTACTTCCGCAACCAGCTGCCGCAGGTTCGTTTGGATGTCGGGCCAGAGGGCTTCGGTCAGGGCCGGTGCGTCGTAGAAATTGTAGTTGCGGCCGTCTTTCAGCAGCACCAGCGGGTAAAGCGAGCCGACGTAGAACTGCCGGTAGAACGGTTCCGGCCCACCCCAGGCCTCCACCACGGCCTGCATAAACTCGCTCGACGGCTCGCGGCGCAGCGGCAGCGCGTGCGCTATTCCCCAGGCCGTGAGGGCCGGCCCGTCGGTGAAGGCCACGCCGCTACGGCCGTTGCCCAGCCGGCCGGGGTTGATGCCCAGCACTGCTACCCTTGGCTGGTTGTCGGCGTAGTAGCGGCGGGCAAACTCGGTGAACAGCGTCCGCGGCTCCGGCTCCTGGTATGGGCTGTACGCCGTTACCCCATCGGGCAGGGGCGGAGGCAGCGGAAAATCGGTGAGGGACTGGAGCAGGCGGTCGGCGAAGGGCATCGGGGCGGGCTGGGAGCTGGTGCGGTGGGGGAGGGCGCGCAGTAAAGGCAGCAATAGCACTACGGGCCTGATGGAGCAAAGGTGGGTTTCTGTTATAAAACTGCTTCAACCCGCCCCAACCCGCTACTTTAGCGGCGGCTGCGGCTAATGGTGTAAAGGCGCAATATCTTCGTCTCGTCGTTGGACGGCAGCGCGAAACGGTCAACATCAGCAACGACGAGCCGCAAGATATTGCGCCTCTACGCCGTTCCAGCGGCAACAACACCCCTTTCTCGCCTTGTGGCTCCCATCCTGACAACCCTGCTGCTCCCTTTTAGCTGGCTCTACGCGGCCGTGCTGGCGGCGCGCAACTGGCTCTACGACCGGGGCTGGAAGGCCAGCACTGCCTTCACCGAGGTGCCGGTGCTCAGCGTGGGCAACCTGCGGGTGGGCGGAACCGGCAAAACGCCCCACGTGGCCTGGCTGGTGGCCTGGCTGCGGGCCCGCGGGCAGCAGCCGGCGCTATTGAGCCGGGGCTACGGCCGCCGCACCCGTGGCTACCGGCTCGCCACGGCCGCCGACTCGGCCGCTACCGTAGGTGATGAGCCCTGGCAGCAGTTCGGGCAGTTTGGCGGGGCCGTGCCGGTGGCGGTGAGCGAAGATCGGGTGGCCGGTATCCGGCAGCTGCTGGCCGAAGTGCCGTCCCTGACGGCCGTGGTGCTCGACGATGCCTACCAGCACCGCCGGGTGCGGCCGGCCGTCAATATCCTGCTTAGCGAGCAGCAGCGGCCGTTTTATGCGGATGAAGTGCTGCCCGCCGGCCGCCTGCGCGAGAGCCGGGCCGGGGCCGCCCGCGCCGATGCGGTTATCATCACCAAGTGCGCCCCCGACCTGAGCGCGGCGGCCCGCGCCACCATCACCCGGCAGGTGCGCCGCTATTCCCGGGCGAGCGTGCCGGTGCTATTTTCGTCCTACGACTACGGCCCGCCGGTGCCCGTGCCGGGTACGGCGGCCGGCCGGATGGCCGCGCCGATGGGTGGGAGCGAGGTGATGCTGCTGACCGGTATTGCCCAGCCCGGCCCGCTGCTGGCGCACCTGGCGGCGGCCGGCTACTGCGTAACGCACCACGCCCGCTTCGCCGACCACCACGTGTTTACGCCTGCCGAAATTGCGGCCCTGGCTGCGCAATGCCAGCCCGGCCAGTGCGTTCTGACTACCCAGAAGGATGCGGCCCGCCTGCAAGAGCCCGCGCTGGCGGCAAGTGTGGCCGATTTGCCCGTATTTTACATCCCGATTACCGTCCGGTTCCTGGCCGATGGGGAGGCCCGGCTGGCCGCCCTGCTTGGTTCCTACTTTCCGCTTCCCGCCGTTGGCTGATTTTCCGTTGCTTTTCTTCCGTACCTCCTCGCTGCGCCTGAGCTTGCTGCTGCTGGCCGGCCTGCTGGGGCTGGGCCTGCTGCGCCCCCGGGCCGGCCACGCCCAGATTCTCGACGACTCGACCCGCAACCGCTACGGGGCCCGCACTACCTTTATTCTGAAGGAGCGCGACCTGCTGCAGGGCGATACCGTGGGCCGGATGGTGGACTCGACGCTCACGCGCCTGCCCCAGCAGCGCTATTGGACTCACGATACCACATTTCAGCAGACGCTGGGCTACTTCGGCGCGGCCTCGCGGCCGCTGCTCTGGGAGGCCAACCGCCAGCTGGGCGCCCGCCTGGGCCGTACTGTCTTCGACCAGTACGCCCGTGGGCCCGAAGACGTGAACTACTACGATACGAAGTCGCCGTACACGTTTTTCCGCTTTTTTCAGGGCAACCCCTACGAGCAGGTATTCGAGCTGGGCTACGCCCGCAGCCTCAAAAAGCGCTTCAATGTGGGCTTCAACTACGAGCGGTTCGGGGCCAACAAGGCCATTGCCGTCAGCAACACCAAAACCGGCCAGGTCGAGCACAACAACTTCGTGTTCTTTGCCCGCTACCAGTCGCTCAACAACCGCTACCACGCTATGGGCCACTTCGCTACGGCCCGGCACACGCTGGCCGAGCAGGGCGGTATCCGGCCCCTGGCCAGCGATACGCTTGCGGATGGCCGGATAGACCTGAGCCTGCTGTTTGATTACCAGCGGGAGGTAGTGAACCTGACCAACGCCAAAAACCGCGACTCCCGCGACCGGGTGCGGCTGCTACACAGCTACCAGCTGCTGGGCCGGGGCCTCACGGCGTATCACCTCTTCAACTTCAGCCGGCAGCTTAATAGATACACCGACGAACAGCCGGCGCCCAGCGGCGTGCGCAACCCGTTCTACCCGATAAACCGGCTGAGCTCGGCCGCTACCGACGACCGGGCCGAGTTCCGGCAGTTCGAAAACACCGTGGGGGTGATGGGGCAGAGCCAGCTGGTAAACTACCGCCTGTACGGCCGATACCGCACGTATTCGCTCGAAACGCGCTCGGCCTACGGGGCACCGCCCGTGGTGCGGGAGGCGCTGCCGACGGTCGATGGCCCCAGCCAGCTGTTTGCGGGCGGCACGGCGGCGTTCCAGTACCGGCAGTTCGCCATCGAAACGGCCGGTGAAGTGAAGCCCTCTACCGAGCAGCTCGAGTACTGGCTGAGCGGCCGGGCCCGGCTGGGCTTTTTGAGTGGGGAGGTATTGCTGACCAGCGCCGCCCCCACGCTCACGGAGCAGCAGTTTTCGGGCAACCACTTTGCCTGGAATACTGACTTTAAAAACGTGAATGTACAGCAGCTGCGGGTGCGGGCCGCCCGGCAATTGGGCCGGCACTTCGTGGAAGCAGTGGGCACGGTGGCCAATGTCAGCAACTACATCTACTACTCCGTCGACCCGATTTCCCAGACGGACCAGATACATATGGATGGCCCCCGGCAGGCCAGCGGTAATGCGGACAAATTCCAGATCAGTAGCCTGATGGGGCACTACCGGGGTAGTGTGGGCCACTTGTTCTTCGAAACGCAGGCGACTGTTACGCTTGGTGCCGGCTCCGACAACCCGGCGCTGCGGATTCCGGCCGTGGTGGGCGAGGCGCGGGTGTACTACCAGGGCTACCTGTTCAAAAAGGCCCTTTTCGGGCAGGTGGGCGTGCAGGGCTACTACCAGTCGCGTTGGAAGGCCTACGACTACAGCCCCAGCACCCAGCAGTTTTTCGTGCAGGACCACTTCACCATCCGCAGCGTGCCGGTGGCCGATGTGTTCCTGAACGCCGACATCAAAACGGTGGGCGTGTTCCTGAAAATGAGCTACATCAACCAGTTTCTGCCCCAAAACGGCTATTTCGCCGCGCCCTACTACGCTGCCCTTCCCCGCCGCCTCCAGTTCGGCCTGCGCTGGCAGTTCTTTAATTAGGGTTTAGGTGTTAGGAGCTTAGGGCTTGGATAATGTTCGGGCAGACCAATGCTAATGGAAGGTCGTCTGAACTCCTAACTACCAGCCCTAAAGTCCCAAAACCTAACCCCTAATACCTAAGCCCTACATGAAAACCATCCTCAAGCTGAAGCTCAACACCGACCCGCGGTGGGTGGATATTGCCAGCAAAAACCTCGAAGATATTCTGGTTGACCACGCCTACTGCGAGCAGAAGGCGGCCAGCACCGGCATTTCGCTCATCCTCAAATACCCCGAGAAAACCCGGCTGGTAGAGGAGCTGACGGCGCTGGTGGCCGAGGAGTGGGAACATTTCGGCCGGGTGATGCAGGAGCTGCGCCAGCGCGGCTTCGCGCTGGGCCGCCCGCGCCGCGACGAGTACGTAGTGGAGTTGCTGACCCACGTGCGCAAGGGTGGCCCCCGCGAGCGGCAGCTCATGGACCAGCTGCTGGTGAGTGCGTTGATTGAGGCCCGCAGCTGCGAGCGGTTTAAGCTGCTGTGGAAACACATTCCCGACCCCGGCCTGAGCCAGTTTTACTACGAGCTGATGGCCTCCGAAGCCGGCCACTTTGTAAGCTACGTGGAACTGGCCAAGGAATACGCCGACCCGCAGGAGGTGGACGTGCGCTTCCAGGAGCTGCTGCGCGTCGAAGGCGACATCATTACCAACCTGCCCGTCCGCGACGACCGGATGCACTGAGTCGGTTGCGGGTTGTTAGTTGGCAGAGTGGCGTATCATCACTAATAACCAGCAACTAACAACCAATTAGCCGAGCCGGAAATAGGGCCGGCCTAAAAAACTTGCCTTCCGTTCCGGCTCTTCGTAGCTTAGGCCCCGACCATTTAGCCAGTTCTGCTTCTCTGCCCAATTACTCATGAAGAATCTGCTATTCTTTGCGCTGCTGCTGGCGCTACCCTTCACCGGCCGGGCGCAAGTCTCAGCCAGCTCCCAGCTTAACTTCTGCGGCGTCAATCTGCCCCTGGAAAATGGCTATACCGCCGTTTCAAGCTCCGAAGTAACCGGCCCGGCCTACCAGCTGGCCTGGGTGTACCTCGATTACAGCGTGATGCGTACCTACCCGCCCGAACATGTGCGGGTGGCGAAGAAAAAGCAGAAAAACGTGGAGGTAACCCCCTTCACGTGCACGCTGCTCGACGGCCCGCCGGCCCAGGGTACGCGCCTGGCGTATGCTACCGAAACGGGTGGCATGGCCTACCAGTACATCGTGTTTGGCATAGCCAAAGGCCAACCCGTGCTAGTTGACCTCACGCTGCCCCTCGACCCCGAAAAAACCGACGACCTACCCGCTCTCGTGCAGCAGTTTATGCGGCTGGAGAAGTAAGCAGACCGCTGCTGCCGGATTCCGGAAAAAACAGCACTCCGTTAAGGTTTCAACACCCGGCTAATGCAAAGGGGCACGGACTAAAGTCCGTGCCCCTTTGCATTAGCCGGGTGTTGCTGTACCGTTTCTCACTTCTCACTGGCGAGCATCAGGTTTTCTGCTTCTTCTTTTTGGCGGCCGGAAACAGGATGTTGTTGAGGATGAGGCGGTAGCCGGGCGAGTTGGGGTGCAGGCTCAGGTCGGTGGGCTCTTCCTCTACCAAGTGCTGATAGTCTTCGGGGTCGTGGCCGCTGTAAAAGGTCCAGGTGCCTTTGCCCAGCGTGCCGTGCATATAGCGCACCTCCCCCGAAGCCTTGTTCTCGCCCATTATCACCACATCGGGCTTCACCAGGCTTTTGCGGAAGGCCGTAGTCTGGCCCATAAAGCCCTTGATGGTGCGCTCGTGGTTCTGGCTGAGCATGGTGGGCACTGGGTCGTACTTGGCCGAGAAGTTAAAGAGCTGGAAATAGTCGTTGTCTTCGTACACGCCCCGCTCGCGCGGGTCCATGTCGATATTGGAGTATTCGTACTCGAAGGGATTGGGGCGCAGCTGGAAGTTCTGGAAGCCCAGCGTGCGGTTGAAGTTGAGCTTGCTCTGGGCCTGCGGGTCGGCCGGGTCGCCGTCGTACATACTCTCCACCATATCCAGGCCCAGGCCGGCCAGGGCAATGTCGTACGAGTCGGTGGCCGAGCACATGGCGAACATGAACCCCCCGCCGGCAATGAACTCCTGCATTTTTACGGTTACGGCGCCCTTCATCTGGCTTACTTTGGCAAAGCCGTTGCGTTTGGCCGCCGCTTCGGCATCGCGCTGCTGCTGCTGGTACCAGGGCCGGCTGCGGTACGAGGCGTAGAACTTGCCGTACTGGCCCGTGAAATCCTCGTGGTGCAGGTGCAGCCAGTCGTACTTGGGCAAATCGCCGCGCAACACTTCGTCGTCGTAGATGGGGGTGAAGGGGATTTCGGCGTACGTGAGCACCAGCGTCACGGCATCATCCCAGGGCATCTTACCTTTGGGCGTGTACACCGCAATTTTGGGCACCTTTTCCAGCTTCATCACATCCATATTGGCATTGGGGTCGGCTATTTCGGAGAGGATGCTGGTGTACTGCGCCCCGGAAATTACCTGGTAGCTCACGCCCCGCACGGCCAGCTCGTTTTCGGCCCCCGGCACCACATCGAAGGCGAAGGCCCCGCCGCGGTAATTCAGCAGCCAGTCCACCTCTACCTGCTTGCCCAGCAGCCAGTAAGCCGCGCCGTAGGCCTTCAGGTGTTCCTTCTGGCTGTTATCCATCGGAATGAGGATATGGTTGGCCCGAGCCGCCAGCGGCCCCAGCAGTCCGGCAGCCAGCACGAGCAATAAACTCAGCAGACGAAGATTTCTCATAGATAAAAGGCTAAAAAAACGGCCAGTCGAAAGGTAGCAAATCGGGACGGAGTTGTGGGCCAAACGCGCTACCTTGCACAGGCGGCCCGGGGCCGCTCCACGTGGGTGGCGGCTGACGAAACACGGGTTTCAGAACTCCGGCACCCTTTTCAGGCAACCAACCAATTACCGCGCCGCGGGCGAAATGCTGTTATGCAGAAAAGCTAACAGCCAATAGCTAAAGGCTAACAGCTGTATCTATGCATTTGCTGGAAAACATCAAAGAGGCGTTTCGTTCCATTGGCAGCAACCTGCTGCGCACCATTCTCACGGCCCTTATTGTAAGCATCGGTATTATGTCACTGGTGGGCATTCTCACAGCCATTGATGCTATAAAGGCTTCGCTCAATTCTACTTTCGCCAGCCTGGGCGCCAACTCGTTCGAAATTAAGGCGAAGGGTTACAATAACCGGGGCCGCCGGGGTGGGGTGCAGGCCAAAACCTACCCGGCCATCGACTACCTGCAGGCCCGCCAGTACAAGCAGCAGCTCGGCGACGAGGCCAAGGTGGGCATTTCGGCCTTCGTGGCCGGCGCCACCGAGGTGAAGGCCAACGGCGAGAAAACCAACCCCAACATGCAGGTGGTGGCCGGCGACGAAAACTACCTGCTCATCCAGAGCTACGGCCTGAAGGCCGGCCGCGGCTTTTCGCCGACCGAGCTCGACAACGGAGCCAACGTGGTGATTGTGGGTTCCGAAATCAAGGATAAGCTGTTTCCTGGCCAAAGCCCGGTGGGCAAGTATGTGTACATGCTGGGACGGCGGTTTCAGGTGGTGGGCGAGCTGGAGAAAAGCGGCAGCAGCATGGGTGGCGGCGGGGCCGACCGGCTCATGCTCGTGCCGCTGGAAACGGGCAACCAGCTGCCCCGCCAGCGCGCCCTTACCTACGACGTGAAAACGGCTACCACCGACGCCAGCCAGCTCAACTACCTCACGGGCGAGGCCACCGGCATCATGCGCGCCGTGCGCCACGACGAGCTTGGCCAGCCCGACAGCTTCGAAGTGGAGCGCTCCGACTCGCTGGCCGGCAAGCTCGATTCGCTGTCGGGCAACCTGCGCATCGGTGGCTTTCTGGTGGGCTTCATCACCCTGCTCGGCGCCAGCATCGCCCTGATGAACATCATGATGGTATCAGTTACCGAGCGCACCCGCGAAATCGGGGTCCGCAAGGCCATGGGCGCCACGGCCCTGCTCATCCGCCAGCAATTCCTCATCGAGGCCATTGTAATCTGTGTAATGGGCGGCTCGCTGGGCATCCTGCTGGGTGTGGGCATCGGCAACGCCGTGGCGCTGCTGGTGGGCAGCGGCGGATTCATTATTCCCTGGCTCTGGATGAGCGTGGGGCTGGCTATCTGCGTAACGGTGGGCCTGGCTTCGGGCTACTACCCGGCCAGCAAAGCCGCCGCCCTCGACCCCATCGAGAGCCTGCGCTTCGAATAGGAGGGAAGCCTTGTCAGATGATTGTAAGCCGCTGTTTTCTGAGGAAGACAGCCGGCTTATTCATTTGGTAGTATATTGCTGCTGTATTCACTAAGCGCACTTACGCATGGCAACGCAAACAACGGTCGGACAACGGTTTACTCAATTGATAGATCATTTGGGGCTGTCTAAAAACGCCTTTGCTATGTCATTGGACAAGACGGCTACCGTAATTCAGCACCTCGTGGACGAGCGCAACAAGCCGGGTTTCGACCTGCTGTGCCGAGTGTTTGAGGTGTACCCAAATGTGTCGAAAGACTGGCTATTGGAAGGCCGCGAGCCCATGCTGACCGACGAAACCGAGTCCGCCACTGCCGAAACCCAAGCTGCTGCTGCTGCTCCTGCCCCAGCCGCCCCGAAGAGCCCAGCTCCCGAGCCACGCCAGGAACCAGCCGCCGCGCCAATGCCCGCAGCTGCGCCAGCTCCTGCAGAAGCGGCGCCTTTGGTGGCTCCGGTTGCTGCTCCTGCACCAGTTGCACCCGCTCCCGTTGAAGCGCCGGCCGCTCCTGTTGCCGCGTCCCAGCCTGCGCCGGTTCAGACTCCCGCTGCCCCGGCCGCCCCAGATGCCAGCTGGCAAACGGCCCTCTACACCCAGCAAATGGCTCACCAGTTGGCCATGGCCGAAATGCGCAACCAGCACCTGCAGGACCAGCAGCGCATGATGCAGCAGATGCTGGACCTGATGCAGCGGCAGCTGGCGTAGCAGAACTGTCATTGCGCGCAGTGCGAGGCAACCGAAGGACAGCGCAGCTAATCCACCTTTCACAGAGTCCCAAGCACTGGTAAGCAGAAAGCCCCCGACGTGAGAACGTCAGGGGCTTTCTGCTTGTCAAAGTTTATCACTTCATGTATGCGGATTGCTTCGCGCCACTCGTAACGACGAGTTCGACGGTGCCTGCTAGTGCTGGAACACCTCGATACCCATTTCCTCGGCTTCCATCAGGCCGGCGGGGCTCACGGCAGTCAGGCGCAGGAGCTTCAGTTCGCCCACCAGCAGCGGGTCGTACTTGGCCACCACGCGGATGTAGTTGGGCGTGAAGCCTTCCATCTGGCCGTTGGTCACGTCGTCTTCGAACAAAACCTGGGTTTCGAGGCCCGTGTGCTGCTCGTAGAAGAAGCGCTTCTTCTTCTCGGAGAGGCTACGCAGCTGCGTGGTGCGCTCGTGGCGGTGGCGGTCCTGCACGCGGCCGGGCAGGCTGGGCGCCAGCGTATTGGCCCGTTCCGAGTAGGGGAACACGTGCAGATAGCTCACGTCGAGCTGGTTGAGGAACTGGTAGGTCTCCAGAAAATCAGCCTCGGTTTCGCCTGGAAACCCCACGATAACATCGACGCCGATGCAGGCGTGGGGCATCACCTCCTTGATAAGCGCTACCCGCTCCTGGTACAGCTCGCGGCGGTAGCGGCGGCGCATCTGGCCCAAAATTTTATTGGAGCCCGACTGCAGCGGAATGTGGAAGTGCGGCATAAACCGCTTCGACTGCGCCACGAAGCGGATAATTTCGTCGGAGAGCAGGTTGGGCTCGCAGGAGCTGATACGGAACCGGGCAATGCCTTCCACTTCATCCAGCGCCCGCACCAAGTCGTAGAAATCCTCCGGCCGCTCCCGATCCGGCCCCTGCACGCCGAAGTCGCCGAGGTTGACGCCGGTGAGCACGATTTCCTTGACGCCGGTTTCGGCCAGCTTTTGCACGCGCTCCACCACGCTCTGCACCGAGCCCGAGCGGCTGGCCCCGCGAGCCAGCGGAATCGTGCAGAACGAGCAGGAGTAGTCGCAGCCGTCCTGCACCTTGAGGAAGGTGCGGGTCCGGTCGCCGTAGGAGTGGGCGGCGTGGAACTCGGTAGCCTCCGAAATGGGCGAGGCGAATACCCGGCCCGGCTGGCCGGCGGCGGGCCGGGTGAAGCCGGCCAGTGTTTCCACGAGCTGGAATTTCTCGGCCGCCCCGAGCACGGCGTGCACGCCAGGGATTTCGGAAATTTCCTGGGGCTTGAGTTGGGCGTAGCAGCCCACGATGGCCACAAAGGCCTCGGGGTTGTGCTTGAGCGCCTCCTTTACCACCTTCCGGCACTTGCGGTCGGCGTGGTCAGTGACGGAGCAGGTGTTGATAACGTAGATGTCGGCCGCGTCCTGGAAGGCGTTTTCACGAAGCCCGCCTCCTCAAATTGCCGCCCGATGGCCGACGTCTCGGAGAAATTGAGCTTGCAGCCCAGCGTGTAAAAGGCAACTTTCTTGGTTTCCATTTCCATAAGCAAGGCCGCAAAGATACGGCGGAAGCGGCAGGCTTCCAGCAGTGAGGTAATAGCTTGTTGCGCGAGTTATCTGCAAACTCTACTTTTGGCTGGCTTGCTTGGTGGAGAGACTTGCATGATGTGGAATGAATAAGTCAGCCGATTGAGAATGGTTTTAGTGAAAAAAACATTAAAGTGATTCATTATGATGCGTCTATAGGAAATTTAGATATGACTTGCGATGCTAGATTGTTTATATGAGGGCTCAAGGTGCTTTTTTTCGTTTCACTCAATACTCCTTCTTTTGATAAAATGCTTAATAGTAGATGAGTTAAGTAAGCTATAGATACTCCAGCTGGAAAGATAACGCTACCATGGATGATCCTTATAGATCGATTGTTTGAGGTTGTTACCGATGTGCCAACTAATAGTTTGGCTAATTCAATAATACGATTTTCGTGTATCTGTAATGATATGTTGATGTCATCAATGGTCTTTAGTTTTAATAGATGCATTTTATTGACTATACTAGGAATGCTATCTTCATCCTGTGGCGAAGTATGTTTTGCACCTGCAATTTTGATAATTGCCGCATCAATACGCTTAACTACGGAGCTCCCGTTTATAAAAGCTCTTATGGAATCGCCGTCTATCATGAAATTTTCAGGCGCTTTTTCGACGTTAGCTGATGCCTCTTCTCTGTAAGTCTCAAGCTCTTTTTTTATGCCATCGAATTCCTTATCTGCTATTTCCAGCAACCCAGCTACTAATGCAAAACGTCGTCGAATATGATGGGGTACTTCAATTTCACTCTTATAGCCCAAATCATGTTCAATTTCCGCCCAAGCATGCTGCAAAATTGAGCGAGTTTGTAATTCTATTTTTAGCCCTCTGAAAGCTTTGTACTCTGTAAGCTCGCAACGACTTGCCTTTAAGGATATGACGTGGTGCAAGGATAAGTAGCCGAAGCGGTCAGCCGCTAGTGAACGGCGCTTGTCTACCGAATTAGTATGATCAATATCAAATTCATCTGATATTGCGACGGCAACGCGGTCTACGTCTTCGGCAAAGTAGGTTGTAACTCGCAAACCAACTAGGTCGGTTATTTCTGATAATTGCTTATAGTGAGCATCGACTTTTGCTAACTTACCTATTAGGCTCACGCGACTCTTAGGTCTACTAGTAATTGAGTGTACTTCTATGCCACGCTCAAATAGAATATCATGTAGAAGTTGTTTTAGTTTTGGAGCCAAAGCGCTATAGATATGAGCATTGTTGTCATACTCTATAAGAATATTGTCTTGAGTTTCTTTATCGACCATTATGTTGAATTAAGGATTGCTAATTGTAAACTGTAGTCAAATTATCGAATTGCTCCGCTTCAGCCGCTTCCTTACTTCCCCAGAAAATCCCCGAACGACACCTGCTCATACGCCTGCCCTAACCGCAACTGTCGAGCCGTAACCGCCGAATCGCGCTCGATGACGCGGCGGGCTACGTTGTCGTAAGTAACTACGCCGGCGGCGTCGCGACGCCGAAACCGTCGGTGAAGGAGTAGAAGGCCGCGCCGCCGGGCCAGGTGGGAGGGGTGGGGGCCAGCAGGTCGCGGCTCCAGGGGAAGGTGGTGGCGGGCAGGTTCAGCTGGTGTAGCAGCGTGGCGGCCACGTCGGTTTGCGAGCCGTAGGTGAGCACCTCCCGGCCCTGAGCAGCGGGGGCCAGCGCGCCGCCGGTGAGTAGCAGCGGAATCCGGAATTTGGCCGGGTCGTGGTTGGGCGAGTTGCCGGGCTGGGGGTGGCCGTGGTCGGCTACCAGCACTACCAGCGTATTGGCCCACCAAGGCTGTTGGCGGGCCTTCTGCAGAAACTGGCCCAGCACGTGGTCGGTGTAATAGACCGAGTTGCGGAAGCGGCTGGCCTCGTCCGTGCCCCGGAAGCGGGCGCGCATGGGCACGTCGAACGGCTCGTGGCTGCTCAGGGTGAAGGCCGTGACGAAGAATGGGGCCGGTTGGTCCGGCAGCTCCTGCTGTAGCCGGTTGAACAGCACGTGGTCGTGGGCGCCCCACTTGGCGTTCTGGTCCTGGGTTCGGAAGTCGGCCCGCTCGGTGAAGCGCTGGTAGCCGGCCGTGACGAGGTAGCTTTTCATGTTGGCAAAAGCCAGCTCGCCGCCGTGGTAGTAGGCCGTGGAGTAGCCCTGCGCACGCAGCACCCGCGCCAAATGGGGCAGTTGCTCGGTTTTGCGCGGGTACTTGATGATGCTGGTAGCCGGCTGGTTGGGGTAGCCTGACAGCAGCGCCACGAGGCCCTTCTGGCTTCGGTCGCCGGCCGCAAACACGTTGTGGAAGGCCACGCCGGTGCGGCTCAGGCTATCGAGCGTGGGCGTGATGCCCGGCTCGCCGCCCAAATGGCCCACCAGCTTGCCGGTGAAGCTCTCCAGGATGATAAACAGCACGTTGGGCTTTTGCAGGCCGGGGCGCAGCAGCCGCACCGTATCGGGGCCGGTGGCATTGGCCGCGGGGTATAGGCTGGCGGTGAGGCGGGCGGCGGCGGTGTCGGGCAGGAACTGGTAGGGGTTGCGGGTGCTGTTCTGTAAAAACAGCGAGTTGAGCACGTTCCAGGGCACGTTGAGGGCCGCGTGGTTGGCAAACGGTACCGAGGAGAAGTACACGTCACTCTGGTTGATGGGAATCTGCTGCAGGCCCCCGCGCAGCGGCACCACCAGCAGCGCCAGGTACAGCAGCCCCGCCAGTGCCGCCCGGCCCCGGCTGAAGCCCGCCGGCAGGGCCGGTATCCGGCCCACCACTCCTTTATAAAGGCCCCAGCCCACGCCCAGCAGCGCCAGCCACAGCCCTAGCAGTAGCCCAAGCAGGCCGGGGCTGGCCGAAGCCGCCGCCTCGCCCGGCGTGCGCAGGTACTGCAGCGGCGTGGCATCGAGCCGGAAGCCCCAGGGGCCGTAGAGGGCCAGGTCGGCCACCGTGAGCAGCGCCACCAGCGCCACCAGCACCATGGTAAGCCCGCGCAGGCCACGCGCCAACCCGAACCTTGCTCCGGCCAGACTGCCGACCACGAACAACAGGAAAGGCGCCAGGCACAGGTAGGCCGCCGCCGAGGCATCGAGCCGCAGGGCGTGGCCGAAAATGCGCGGCACCGTGCCGGCCGGCAGCGCCGAGGTGCGCGACAGGTAGTAAACCAGAAACAGGGCCCGAACCAGCCCGAAATACAGCAGCCAGAACAAGAAGTAGCGCGGCTGAAACGCGAAGCGGCTTTTCACGCCCGCAAAGGTAATCCCCCGGCCCGGATGCCCGGAGTTGGCGGCCGGGCTTTTCAAACCCAGTCTGCACAGCACGACGTAGGGGCGGGGCTTGCCCCCGCCCGCCGTTCAACGGTCCGGGTCTGAATCGTTGAACGGCGGACGGGGACGAGTCCCGCCCCTACATCGTGCTGTTACGTACTCTCTTTTATAATACATGCATACATATCGTAGAGGAGGGGGTATTAAATGATGGGGTTCAGCTAGTAAAAGGTAATTTATATCGAAGGTAGGGGTGTAAAATAAGGGGGTTAGTGTCATTTTTTATACTTAGGTCGTATATTTGACCTTATTGATAAGCGCTACACTTTGCAATTTCCTCCGCGTACTTCATCTCCTCCATGGCAATCCTCCGCTTTAAAGCTCTTGAGCAAGTTACCCAGCGCCAGCCGCTGACCGTCGCAAACACTGGTGAGCGGCGCTCCGACAGCTTCGGCAAAAATGTTTTCAACCTAGATGCCATGCGGGCCACCATGCCCGGCGAGTATTTCAAGAAGCTGCAGGCTGCCGTGAAGCAGGGTACGCCCGTGGAGCGCAACGTAGCCGACGCCGTGGCTTCGGCCATGAAAACCTGGGCCATGGCCAAAGGTGCCACCCACTACACCCACTGGTTTCAGCCCCTGACGGGTGCTACGGCCGAGAAGCACGACTCGTTCTTCGACCTCAACTCTGATGGCCAGCCCGTCGAAAACTTTAAGGGCTCGGCCCTGGTGCAGCAGGAGCCCGACGCTTCGAGCTTCCCCAACGGCGGCATTCGTAATACCTTCGAAGCCCGCGGCTACACCGCCTGGGACCCTACCTCGCCGGCATTTCTCATTGAAACCGGCGGGGCTAAAACCCTGTGCATTCCAACTATTTTTGTGGCCTACACCGGTGAGGCACTCGACTATAAAGCCCCGCTGCTCAAGTCGTTGGACGTGCTTGAAAAGGCCGCCCTCGACGTGTGCCACTACTTCGACAAGGACGTGGCCCGCGTAACGACTACGCTGGGCATCGAGCAGGAGTATTTTCTGGTGGATAAGGCCCTGTATGCCGCCCGCCCCGACCTGATGCTGACCGGCCGCACGCTGTTCGGGCACTCCTCGGCCAAAGGCCAGCAGCTCGACGACCACTACTTCGGCTCGATTCCGGCACGGGTGCACGCTTACATGCTCGAATACGAGGAGGAAGCCAATAAGCTCGGCATCCCGCTGCGCACCCGCCACAACGAGGTGGCGCCCCACCAGTTCGAGTGCGCCCCCACCTTCGAGGAGGCTAACCTGGCCGTCGACCACAACCAGCTGCTGATGGATGTGATGGCCCGCGTGGCTGACAAGCACAACTTTAAGGTGCTGCTGCACGAAAAGCCGTTTGCCGGCGTAAACGGCTCGGGCAAGCACAACAACTGGGCCCTGAGCACCGATACCGGCGTGAACCTGCTCGCGCCCGGCCGCCGGCCCAAGGAAAACCTACAGTTCCTCACGTTCTTCATCACCACCATTAAAGCCGTACACCGCCACGCCGACTTGCTGCGTGCCAGCATCGCTTCGGCCAGCAACGACCACCGCCTGGGCGCCAACGAGGCCCCGCCGGCCATCATGTCGGTGTTCGTGGGCTCGATGCTCGATTCGGTGATGAACGAGCTGGAGCGCACGGCCCAGGTGCCGCTTGATAAGGGCGACAACATCTACCTCAAGCTCGGCATCGATAAGATTCCGGCCATTCTGCTCGACAACACCGACCGCAACCGCACCTCGCCCTTCGCCTTCACCGGCAACAAGTTCGAGTTCCGGGCCGTGGGCTCATCGGCCAACAGCTCGTCGGCCGTTACCACGCTCAATACCATTGTGGCCGACCAGCTCATCGACTTCAAGCGTTCAGTTGACCAGCTGATTGCCGATGGCCGCAAGAAGGAAGTGGCCATTGTGGAGGTGCTGCGCGAGTATGTCATCAGCTCCAAGGCCATCCGCTTCGAGGGCAACGGCTACTCCGATGAGTGGAAGGAAGAAGCCGCGGCCCGGGGCCTGAGCAACCTGCCCACCACGCCCCAGGCCCTCGACGCCATTGTTACGCCCGAGTCAGCCGCGCTGTTTGCGCGCCATCACATATATTCGCCCGTCGAGCTACATGCCCGCCACGAAATTGTGCTGGAAGACTACGTGAAGAAAATCCAGATTGAAGGCCGGGTGATGGGCGATTTGGCCATCAACCACATCGTGCCAACGGCGCTGGCTTACCAGACCAAGCTGGTAAACAACGTGCGCGGCCTGCGCGAGCTGGGCCTCGACGACGAGTATACCAATGGTACGCTCGATACCATTAAGTCTATCTCGCGCCATGTGTCCATCATCAAAACCCAGGTGGTAGAGATGATTAAAGCCCGCAAAACCGCCAACAAAATAACCGACACCCGCGAGCAGGCCATTGCCTATTGCGACACGGTAAAAGTGCATTTCGACACCATCCGCCGCTCGGTGGACAAGCTGGAGCTGATGGTGGACGATGAGGACTGGCCCCTGGTAAAGTACCGTGAACTGTTGTTCCTGCACTAAGCCAGGGTCAGAGTCGGGCCGGAGTTGGGTGGGAATTTTTCTCCGCGCCCCGATCTTAGAAAGGCCGCATCCGGGGGATGCGGCTTTTTTTGTGGGGTAGTAAAGGGTCTGGCCGGCGCGTACTGCGCTTTAAAAAGCGCTTTACCTGCTGATGGACGTTTACCGGCTACAGGTGTTCTTCCACCTCTTGGTAAGGAATGTTTGGCCGCTGGTTGATATCCTTGAAACGTAAGCCCAGCGAATTATTCGTCAACTCTATAATCGTGACTTGATTTTGGCCGAAGCGAAGCTGCCGGCTGTTGCGGATATAGCTGTGGCTGTCCCAGGAGTGACCGTCGCGGATGTAACGGAAGTGCAGCAAATCGGCTGTAATCGTCAAATAAAATCTTTTATCGGGCTAACTAATCCTTTTCAATAGTTGCCCATCAGCATCCTACTTAAGCCCCACGATGATATCTGTATTCCAGCGACCCAAAAACTCTGGCTCAGAAACGGGCTGAGGGGCGTATTTACCACAGGAACAGACGACGAGCAAGAGAACCAGAAGGCAGAGCAAGGGAATCTTAATAGGCGCAAAGTAAACTGGCGGAACTCTGCTATTTCGCCTACACCCCAACCTCCCGCTGGGCCTGCCGCAGCCACGCTTTGGCCTCGTCCATGTTGCCAAACATTTTCATTTCGAGCCGGCCGCCGATGCCCATGTGCATGGCCTCGGCCGAAATAGCCGCCAGCGCCTCGGGACTGACGATGTGAGCGAAGTGCGTGAGGCCCTGGGCTAGCGCACGCGGGGCCCAATCGGTCACAATCCACTCCACGGCATGGTCCCAGGGGCCGATAACCTCGCGGTTATCGTTGAGCAGGTAGGGGCAGGCGTGCGCACGCAGCGGGGCCAGGCAGGCATCGGCCCCGGCCACAATGCCGGCGTAGGTTTGGTAGCCCACCCAGTTGTTGTACACCCACTCGTTGGCCTGTTCGTAGGCAATAGTCAGGTATACTTTGCCGAAGCCGTTGGTAAGTTCTTGCATCATGGGGCGGGAAGTGGGACCACAGAGTGGGGCGAATCACTCAAAAATGCGGAAATAGTAGCAGCTTGCCAAATACTTCCCGCTACCCCTGCAGCTTAGGGGTTGATGCTTAGCCTGAAGTAATAAACGCAGCTTCGGCAGCCAGGGAAGGAGTCGTCTGGCCGTTTCAGGCAAATGGGACCAGGGCGGCCAGCAGGGTAGTGGTAATGCGGTGCCACTGCGGATAAGGCCAGCTGGTACCGGCAGCAGTACCCGCGTGGGCGATGTCGCGGCGGGCTGTGGCTACCCAGGCCAGCAGCACGGCGCGGGCCGGTAGCGGCTGGCCCGAGTGCAGCGCCCCGGGCCATTGGGCAGCGGGCCAGGAGTCGAGCAGGTACTCGGCCTGGTCGGCAATGCGGGCCAGGCGGGCAGGGGTATAAGGGTCGGCAGAGGGCAAATGCCGCGCAGTACGGTAGAGGTTGCGCAGGGCGGCGCAGGCGGGTGGAAGTAGAATAGTTTGGCCCATTTCCGGGGCAGTATCTTTTTTCATGTGGGCCAACGTACGGCCCGGTTTCAGGAGTTGGATTCCCTGCCAGGACTCGGAAAAGGTAAATAATAAATAAAATTCTTACCCGGAATTATTTGCCCTGCCGGCCGGTTTAAAGCCGGTTCAGGCCGAAAGCTTCGGGGGTAGCTCGTGGTCGTCGGGCAGGACTTCGACACTGCTGCCGTGGTCGGGTGCGAGGCGTTTCCAGGTGGTGGCCCGTAGCTCCTCAAGGCGCCGGAGCGTGTCCTGCACGGTGGCATGCTGGCCCACTTTTTCGAACAGGCCCGAACTGCGGCCGGCCTTCAGCAACTGCTCGACTACCAAGGGAAGAATCCAGCCAACCACATTGCTGGCCAGGGCGCCGCGCAGGCCCAGGCGCAGCAATAGGCCAGTAGCCATGCGTTCGAGCAGCAGCGCGCGGGCCACAGGCAGGGCTTTGCCCACCAGGAACTCGCGTACCAGCTCGCCGTTACCCTTTACAACTTCGGCCCGCAGCACGTCCTGCACCGCATCAAGGGCCGAGCGGGCCGCTTTTCGGAACAACAGGCCGGTTTGCCAGGCAGCCAGCCGGCCCGTTTGCCCGGCCGCACGCAGAAACGGAGGGAGATGGAGCGGATTTTTCATGGGGTGATTGGAAGAACGGCCGGCCGGGTGCGCAGTCAGGCTCAGAAAGCCCAACGGTACCCAAAGGCGCGGTTTCTGCGTAAAGTTCAGCTTACGCTTTGCCCGGCCCACGGTTGCCGGCCCTACTTTACTTTATTGCCATGAACGCCATTGTTATCAAACAGGCCGGCGAGCCCGAATGCCTGATGCTGCAAACCCGGCCCCGCCCCGAGCCCGGCCCCGGCCAGGTGCTGCTGCGGGTGGCCGCGGCGGGCGTCAACCGCCCCGATGTGCTGATGCGCCAGGGCAAATACGCCGGTGCCGATGATGTAGCCGGCCTCGTGCCGGGCCTCGAAGTGGCCGGCCACGTGGAAGAATGTGGTGCGGGCGTAACCCAATGGCAGCCCGGCGACGCCGTGTGCGCCCTGCTGGGCCAGGGCGGCTACGCCGAATACGCGGTGGTCGATGCCGGCCACTGCCTGCCCGTTCCGGCCGGCCTGAGCCTCATGGAAGCCGCCAGCCTGCCCGAAACGGCCTTTACCGTGTGGCATAACGTGTTTCAGCGCGGCGGGCTGCTGCCCGGCGAAACCCTGCTGGTGCACGGCGGCAGCAGCGGCATTGGGGTGCTGGCCGTGCAGCTGGCCCAGGCGTTGGGCAGCCGGGTGGCCGCCACGGCCGGCTCGGCCGAAAAGTGCGCCGCCGTGGCCCGCCTCGGAGCCGATACCGTCGTCAACTACAAAGAAGAGGACTTTGAAACCGTGGTGGCCGCCGCCGGCGGGGCCGACGTGATTCTGGACATGGTGGGCGGCGACTACACGCCTAAAAACCTGCGCCTGCTGCGCGATGATGGCCGGCTGGTGTTCATCAACGCCATGCAGGGGGCCAAAGCCGAATTCAATGCCCTCGACCTGATGCGCCGCCGCCTCACCATCACGGGCAGTACGCTGCGGCCCCGCTCGGCCGAATTCAAGGCGGCCCTGGCCCGGGAGGTCGAGCGCCACGTGTGGCCCATAGTGGCGGACGGCCGGCTACGCCCCGTTATCGAGCGGACCTTTCCGCTGGCCGAGGCCGCAGAAGCCCACCGGCTGATGGAAAGCAGCAGCCATATCGGTAAAATTGTGTTGTTGGTGCCGTAGGGCCACTTCCGAAACTTTTAACCAACAAAAGGCCCTTGCGGCCGTTGTGCTTACTGCCAGGCTACAGTTGAGCTTGGCCCGCCTCCTGTCTTTTAAATCATCAGTTTATATGGATACCGCACTTCTGATCGGTGCCACCGGCCTCGTGGGCGACTACCTGCTACGGCAGTTGCTGGCCGACGAGCAGTTCCGGCACATCAAAGTTTTCACCCGCCGGCCCACCGGCTACCAGAACCCGCGGCTGGAGGAGCATATCGTTGATTTCGACCAGCCCCGCACCTGGAATCATCTGCTGCAGGGCGACGTGCTGTTTTCGAGCCTCGGTACCACGCTGGCCCAGGCCGGCAGCCAGCAGGCCCAATACCAGGTCGATTACAGCTACCAGTATCAGGCAGCCCAGGCGGCGGCCGAAAACGGGGTAGCGGCCTATGTGCTGGTGTCTTCGACCGGGGCCGATACCGAGGCATTGCTGTTCTACAGCCGCATGAAGGGCGAGCTGGAGCGCGATATTAAACGGCTGCCGTTTCAGCGCATCCGCATCATTCAGCCCGGCGTTCTGGCTGGGTCGAGGGCCGAAACCCGGCCGGCCGAGAAAGTGGGCCTCTGGCTGGCTACGGCCGCCAGCGCTATGCCGCTCCTGCGCAGCTACCGTCCCATCCATGGCCGCACCGTGGCGCGCGCCATGCGCCTGGCCGCCCTCGATGAAACCCCCGGCGTACAGACCGATACGCTCGAAGAAGTGTTTACCCGAGCAGGAAAGGAGACCAAGAAAGATTGAGCCGGAACTGGCCTCCTGGCCTTGGATCATGCTTCCACAATCACTCAGCGTGCTATAAAATCGGGCACTATCTGCAGGGAAACCGGCTTGGGAACGGTGGCAGTATGGCCAGTTGCCGTGAGCAGGCCGGTTTGGGAATCGACGCGGAACGTGACGATGGAGTTGGAGTTCTGGTTGGCCACCAGCAGCAGGCGGCCGTCGGGGCTGAGGGCGAAGTTGCGGGGCATCTGGCCCTGGGTACTCACGGTTTGCAGCAGGGTCAAGCGGCCGGTTTCGGGGGCTACGCCAAACACGGCCAAGCTGTTGTGGCCGCGGTTGGAGCTGTACACGAACCGGCCGTTGGGCGCCACATGAATATCGGCGGCGGTGTTGGGCGCGGCGAAACCAGTCGGCAGCGCCGACAGCGTATTGACTTCGGCGAAGGTGCCGGCCGTGGCATCGTAGCGCAGGGCCGTAATGGTCGAGCTTAGCTCGTTGGCCAGGTAGGCCCAGCGGCCGTTGGGGTGGAAGGTGAGGTGGCGCGGCCCCGCGCCGGGTTGGGCCATAAAGGCGGGGGCAGCCAACGGTTGCAACTGGCCCTTTGCCGCGTCGAGCCGGTAGCCTACCACCTGGTCAATGCCCAAATCGACGGCGAAAGCAAACCGGCCGGCCGGGTCAGGCACGATGCAGTGGGCGTGCGGTTTTTCCTGCCGCTCCCGGTTCGGGCCGGAGCCCTGGTGCGCGGCGGTGGCCGCGGCTGGGCCCAGCTGCCCGTTGGGGGCCAGGGGCAGCAACGCCACGTTGCCGCCGGTGTAGTTGGCGACCAGCGCGGATTGGTTATCGGGGCTCAGGCTGAGGTAGCAGGGGGCGGCCCCGACCGAGGCTTGCCGCCCCAGGGCCGTAAGCTGGCCCGTTTGCTGATTAATGCCAAAGGCGCTGACGAAGCCGCTGACGAAGCCGCTGGCGGCTCCTTCGAACTGGCCCACCTCGTTGGCGGCGTACAGGTACTGGTGGCGGGAATCGAGGGCGAGAAACGACGGATTGGGCCCGGCTTTTTCGGCCCGCAAACGGGTTAGCGCCCCTGTGCCACTTATGCGGTAGAGGAAAATGCTTTCGGCCTCCGCCGCGGCATAGGTGCCCACATACATAAGGTAGTCGGGCCGGGAGCTGCCGGGCAGGCGGCCCGCGCCGCAGCCCGCCAGCAGCGGCAGGCCGGCCAGGGCTAGGGTAAGCAGGTGCAGGAAACTACGACGCGAAAAACCGGCAGGGCGCATAGGGAAAGCGGAAAAAGTACTGAACGGCGGTTAAGATAAGTATCCTGCTTCCATAAGGTTGGCAGCGGGGGCAGCGGCGGGTTTGCGCCGGCCGGCTTCCGCTGCTGGGGCTTGGCCGCTGCCCGGTAGCGCGTACCTTTGCCCTGCCGGCGCAACTTTCGCCCGCGGCCCCCGGTTTTCTTCCTATGAACAAGACGTATTGCCCCAGCCTGACCGAGTACAAGCGCCGCCTGAGCCGCGAGGTGAAGATTGGCGACCTGCCGATGGGCGGCCTGAACCCGATTCGGGTGCAAAGCATGACCACCGTGGACACCATGGACACGCTGGGCTCGGTGGAGCAGACCCTGCGCATGGTGGCGGCCGGCTGCGAGTACGTACGCATCACGGCCCCCAGCACCAAGGAGGCCCAGAACCTGCTCGAAATCAAGAAGGAACTGCGCAAGCGCGGCTGCACCGTGCCGTTGATTGCCGACATCCACTTCACGCCCAACGCCGCCGAGCTGGCTGCCCGCATCGTGGAGAAAGTGCGCGTGAATCCCGGCAACTACGCCGACAAGAAGAAATTCGACCTCATTGAGTACACTGATGCCAGCTACGCGGCCGAGGTGGACCGTATCCGCGAGCGGTTCCGGCCGCTGGTGCAGATTTGCAAGCAATACGGCACGGCCATGCGCATCGGCACCAACCACGGCTCTTTATCTGATAGAATATTAAGCCGCTACGGCGACACGCCGCTGGGCATGGTGGAGTCGGCGCTGGAGTTTCTGCGCCTCTGCGAGGAGGAAAACTACTACGACGTGGTGCTGAGTATGAAGGCCAGCAACACCCAAGTGATGGTGCAGGCCTACCGCCTGCTGGTGCAGAAGCTCGACTCCGAAGGCCTGCAGCCCTACCCGCTGCACCTGGGCGTAACCGAAGCCGGCGAGGCTGAAGACGGCCGCATCAAAAGCGCCGTGGGCATCGGCACGCTGCTCGAAGACGGCCTCGGCGACACCGTGCGGGTGTCGCTCACCGAAGCCCCCGAAGCCGAAGCCCCGGTGGCCCGCATGCTCATCAACCGCTACACTCACCGCGCCGAAGAGACAGATCCTATTTTAGCTATTAACTCTGATTCAGCTATTAGCTTAGAGCTGTTAGCTGATAGCTCTTCGTTGAGCGAAGCTAACAGCTCAGAATACAACCCCATCAATCCTTTCCAGTACCACCGCCGCGACACGCATGAGGTGGCCAATTTTGGGGGCCTGAACGTGCCGCGGGTGGTAACCGATTTGTCGCGGCTACCCCGGCTGGAGTATGCCGATCTGCGGGCCGCCGGGCACCTGTACTCGTCGTTTCTGGACAAGTTTCAGATGAGCGATTTGGGGGCTGACTATGTGTACACCGGCGAGCAGCCGGTGCCGTTTATGCTGCCCAACGGCCTGCGCGAAATCGTGACCCACACGGCCTGGATCGACGCCGGCCAGCGCGCCGACCATTACCCGCTGCTTACGCTCGATTCATACATGATCGATGCCCCGAAGCTGCACCCCGAGTTGAATTTTCTGATAGTAGACCGGGCCAGCCTCGATCGGGAACTGTTGACCCATTTGCGGCCGGAACGGCGAGTGGTGCTGGTGCTCGAAACCACCAACGCCCACGCCATGCCCGAAATGCGGCAGGCCTTTTTCGCCCTCATTGAAGCCGGCGTAACCTGCCCCGTATTGGTGCGCCGGATTTACCCCATGAGCAACCCCGCCCAGACCCAGCTCGACGCCGCTACCGACGTGGGTGGCCTGCTCATCGACGGCCTCGGCGACGGTATCTCGCTTTGTACCGACCTGCTGCCCATCAGCGACCAGGAGATGCTATTGCGCGACATCGACGGCCTAAACCAGCTCAGCTTCGGCATTCTGCAGGCGGCCCGCACCCGCATGAGCAAAACCGAATACATCAGCTGCCCCAGCTGCGGCCGCACCCTGTTCGATTTGCAGGAAACCACCGCCATGATTCGCCAGCGCACCGACCACCTCAAGGGCGTGAAAATCGGCATAATGGGCTGCATCGTGAACGGCCCCGGCGAAATGGCCGATGCCGACTACGGCTACGTGGGCGTGGGCAAGGGTAAAATAGCGCTCTACCGCGGCCAGGAAGTCATCAAGAAATCGGTGCCCGAAGCCCAGGCCGTCGACCAGCTGATTGACTTGATGCGCGAGGACGGCCGCTGGGTGGAAAAGGAGTTTCTGGAGCAGCCGGTAGCGGGGTAAAGGCTGTTTTTTAATCGTATGCACAATGAGGATTCAACTGTTTGCTGACTCCACTTATTTAGGTGATACACAAGCAAAAATAGTGGATGCCTCTATGGGGGTGATTGGCGGAAAGCTCAACCCATCTGCCGCTTACATTCTGCAGTTTCAGTATTTCTTCCGCCGGCACCTACAAGTGCCCGATTGGAAAGAACTCGAAACTTTAGGGTTACGGGCAGTTGGTGAATCAGGAGAGAGCATGGAAGCTCAGCTTGGTGTCTGCATCGAAGACCTGCCCGGTTTCGAAATAGAAGTAGCGATATGCGGAGTGAGGCATAAAATAATTGACATTATCTCTCAAAACCAGTAGATTATACATCTATGGAAATCACCTTCGAAGTACCCGCCGACCGTGCCGCATTTATGATGGAAATGCTGCGGAGCATGTCCTTTGTGAGTAACCCGCGCCCCAGCAACCCGGCTGCTGCCGATACTACGGCTTACCTACTGGCCTCGCCTGCCAATGCCGAGCGGTTGCGGCAGGCTTATGAGCAGTTTGATGCGGGCCAGCGCGTCGAGTTCAGCCTGCCTACCGAATGACGTACGCGCTGGCTTTTGTGCCGCTGGCCTGGGAAGACTACCAGCATTGGCAGCAAACCGATAAGGCCATTCTAAAGCGGCTTCATATTCTGCTGAAAGAACTCCAGCGTACCCCGCTCACGGGCACCGGCAAACCAGAATTGCTAAAACACGACCGGGCGGGCACTTGGTCGCGGCGGATTACTGATGAGCATCGGTTGGTGTATCGGGTAGAGGGAGAGGCTGTGTGGATATTGCAGTGCCGGTACCATTACGCGAAATGAAAGGCATTATTAGAAAAAACTCTGGCTCCTGATGGCTCCCTATCCATCTGCTCACCCCATGAAACTACGCGTAATTATCACCGGGGCGACGGGCATGGTAGGCGAGGGCGTGCTGCACGAATGCCTGCTCAGCCCTGATGTGGAGCAGGTGCTGTCCATCAGCCGCCGGCCCAGCGGGCAGACGCATGCGAAGCTGCGGGAAATCCTGGTGGCCGACTTTTTCGACCTTACGGCCGTGGCCGACCAGCTGGCGGGCTACAACGCCTGCTTCTTCTGCCTCGGCGTGTCGTCGGTGGGGCTGAAGGAGCCCGAGTACCGCCGCCTCACTTACGAGCTGGCGCTGCACTTCGTCCGCACCCTGCTCGCCCGCAACGGCCCCGACCTCACGTTCTGCTACGTGTCGGGCGCGGGCACTGATAGTGAGAGCCGGCAGATGTGGGCGCGGGTGAAGGGCGCAACCGAAAACGAGCTGCTGGCCCTGGGTTTTCGGGCGGCGCATATGTTTCGGCCGGGCTTTCTGCGGCCCACGCCGGGCCTGCAGAATACGCTGGGCTACTACCGTTACATCAGCTGGCTGTATCCGGTAATGAGTCGGCTGGCACCACGCTATTTCGGAACGCTGGCCGGGCTGGGCCAAGCCATGCTGCGGGTGGCGCAGGGCGGCTACCCACGGCCGGTGCTCGAAGCGCCCGATATGGTGGCGGCGGCCAACGGGTAACGGCCCAAGTTGCGGCCGGCCCGTGCTACTTACACTTCTCCTTGCGGCGCGTGTCGATGACGTGGGCGATGCGCCAGCCGTCGGCCAGTTTCACCAGCTGAAACGAGTTGTAGCCGCAGTGGCTGAAGGTGCTGCCCAGGTAGAACTCGTAGGGCGTCCAGACGCTGGCCAGATTGGCGTCGATGAGCACTTTCTCGAACGTTATGCGCTCATCCCACACCTGCGGATGCGGCGTGCCTACGGCCTTCACAAACCCCGACGGATTTTCGGGGCGTAGCTGGGTCTGGCCGTTTTTGGTGACGAGGGTATGGAAAACCGCCCCCGGGGCCAGCGTGGCGCGCACGGCGGTGCTGTCGCCGCGGCGCATGCCATCGAAGAACCGACGGACGGTTTGCTGCACGGCCTCCGTTTCGGCGTTTGGCTGGGTTTGGGCGAAGGCGGCCGGCGCGCTCAGCAGCAGCAACGGCAACAGCAGCAGGGGTTTCATAGGCGGAGCAACGGCGCGGATAAGGGTCGTTAAAGCGAATGTAGTTTGATAATAATAGGGTCTGGCACCATTGCCACCGCGGAGCGGGCTATTTTTGACTGACTGTCGCGGTTCCGGCAGCTTACCCCGCCCTGTTTTCTATGACGTTTTCCCGCACCTTCGATTTGCTGGCCCACTTGGCCGAAACCACTCCGCAGGCCGACTGCCTGGTAGAAAAGCGCGACGGCCGCTGGCAGCCCCGTAGCGCCCAACAGGTGCAGCAAAGCAGTGACCAACTCAGCCTGGGCCTGCGGAAGCTGGGAGTAGGAGCCGGCGACAAAGTGGCTATCATCTGCGCCAACCGGCCCGAGTGGGTGGTGGCCGATATGGCCATTGCCCAGCTCGGGGCCGTGAGCGTGCCGATGTACCCGACCATCACCGTCGACGACTACCGCCATATTTTCCAGGATGCCGGCGTGCGCGTGGTGCTGGTGCAGGATGCGCCGCTGCTCGACAAAGTGCGGGAGGCCATTGCTGGGCTCGAAACCGGCCCCGAGCACATCTTCACCTTCGACCCCACGCCCGGCGCCCCCTCATATGCCGACCTGTTGGCCCAGGGTGCCGCCGCCGACCCGGCCGAGCTGGTACCGCTCAAAGCCGCCGTGCAGCCCGACGATTTGCTCACGCTCATCTACACTTCGGGCACCACCGGCCGGCCCAAGGGCGTCATGCTCAGCCACCGCAACATCCTGTTCAACTGCGAGAACCTGCTGAGCTATCTGCCCCTGGCGCCGGGCGGTAAAACGCTCAGCTTTCTGCCCCTGAGCCATATTTTCGAGCGCACCGCCACGTTTCTGTACCTGCAGCTGGGCTTCAGCATCTACTACGCCGAGAGTGTGGCCCTCATTGCCGACAATCTGCGCGAGGTGCAGCCTCAGGCCTTCACGACGGTGCCGCGCCTGCTCGAAAAGATATTCGACAAGATTGTAGCCACCGGCCAGCAGCTGACCGGTACCAAACGCAAGCTCTTCGACTGGGCCCTGGAGTTGGGGCTACGCTACGACACCCAGCAGGACCAGGGCTGGTGGTACAACACGCAGCTGGCACTGGCTAACAAGCTCGTGTTCAGCAAGTGGCGGGCGGCCCTGGGCGGCGAGGTGCGCTTTATTATCTGCGGCGGCGCGGCCCTGCAGCCGCGGCTGGCACGGGTGTTCTGGGCGGCCGGCATCCGGGTGATGGAGGGCTACGGCATGACCGAAACCTCGCCCGTAATTGCCGCCAGCCGGCCCGAGCCGGAGAACAACCTGATTGGGGCCGTGGGGCCGGTGCTGCCGAATGTGGAGGTGAAAATTGCGGCCGACGGCGAAATCCTGACCCGCTCGCCCTCCGTGATGCGCGGTTACTACAACCGCCCCGACCTCACGGCCGAGGTGCTCGACGCCGACGGCTGGCTGCACACCGGCGACATTGGCGAACTGGTGCGGGGCAAGTTCCTCAAAATAACGGACCGCAAAAAGGAGATGTTCAAGAACGCCAACGGCAAGTACGTGGCCCCGCAGCCCCTGGAATCGAAGCTGTCGGAGTCGCCGCTGGTGGAACAGGTGATGGTGGTGGGCGAGGGCGAGAAATTCACGGCCGCGCTGCTGGTGCCGGCCTTTGCCGAGCTACGCACCTGGGCCGCCGGCCAGGGCCTGCCCGCCGGGCTGTCGGACGAAGCGCTGGCGGGCCACGAGCGGGTGCAGCAGCGCTACGACCAGCTGTTGCAGGACGCTAACGCCACATTTGCCCAGTGGGAACAGATAAAGAAAGTGGCGCTGCTGGCCACGCCCTGGAGCGTGGAATCGGGTGAACTGACGCCCACGCTCAAGTTGAAGCGCAAGATTATCCGCGAGAATAACGTGGCGGGCCTTGAACAGCTCTACCGCGGGTAGGACCATAAAATACTCCGCAACCTGGGCCAGAATAAGGCATTATTCTGGCCCGCCGGAAAATCTTTTTTTGGTGGCAGATGTTATAATACTGAACCTGCTATATCTTCATCCCATGCGCAAAGACTTGTTCAACCTCGGCCCCGTGTTCGGTTATTTCTTCCGCAAGAATGACCCCAATCGGCCTTCCAATTTCAATCTGCGGACCATGCACTTCATCAATAAGCTGAGCATGTCGATATTTCTGGTGGGGCTTCTAGTACTGCTTTACCGCTGGTTCCTCCGCTAGGCCGGAACCAGCATCGGCAACCAAAGCCACCAGTTGGTATATTTAAGCCGCCTGCCATCCTTCGCACTGCTTGGGGTAGCAGGCGGTTTGCTTTCCTGACGCTGCCCGCCCATGCACATCGAAGACTTCCGCGACTACTGCCTGCTGAAGCCCGGCGTTACAGAGCAAACGCCCTTCGGCCCCGATACGCTGGTGTTCAAAGTCGGCAGCAAGATTTTCGCCCTTACTGACCTCAACATTTTCGGCAGCATCAACCTCAAGTGCGACCCCGAGCGGGCCATGGAATTGCGCGAGCAGCACGAGTACGTACGGCCCGGCTACCATATGAACAAGAAGCACTGGAACACGGTGCTCATCGGCACCGGCATCCCCAGTGTGCAACTCCGCGAGCTAATTGACCACTCCTATGATTTGGTGCGCGCCTCCCTGCCCCGGGCAGTGCGGGAAGGAATAGAGGGGTAAAATAGAACGTCATTTAGAGCGAAGCGAAGAATATCGCGGGCTGAAGTAATCCTGTCGTAGGAAATTACTTCGGCACGCGAGATTCTTCGCTTCGCTCTGAATGACGGTCTTTTCTGAGCCCTAAAAAAACCTGAGTTGTGGAGGTCGGTGTAGGGGCGGGGCTTGCCCCCGCCCGCCGTTAGAACAACGTGTTGAACGGCAGATACAGGCCCGCTACGCGTCGTTATGGCGGCGGGCGGGGGCAAGCCCCGCCCCTACACCGACCTCCCCACTTGGGTTAAAAGCTACACCACGATATTTACCATTCGGCCGGGTACAACGATGACCTTTTTGGCTGGTTTGCCTTCAGCGAAGCGCACTAAGATATCGGTGGCGCGCACGGCGGCCTCGATTTCGGCGGCGGTGGCGGTGGCCGGGAACTGCAGCTGCTCGCGCACCTTACCGTTGATGGCCACCGGGTAGTTCACTACGTCCTCGACCAGAAATTCCTCGCGGAACTCAGGGTAGGGGGCCGTGCTAATGGAACCGGCCGCGTGGCCCAGCTCCGACCATAGCTCCTCGGCCAAGTGGGGCGCGTAGGGGGAAAGCAGCACCACCAGCGGCTCCAGAATGGCCCGCTTGTGGCAATCCAGGGCCGTCAGCTCGTTCACGGTAATCATCAGGGCGCTGACGGTGGTGTTGAACGAGAACCGCTCGATGTCTTCCTCCACCTTGCGGATGGCCTTATGTAAGGCCTTTAGCTCGGCGGGTGCGGCCGGTTCGTCGGTTACGGCGAAAGCGCCATCCTGGGGGTGGTAGAGGCGCCAGAGCTTCTTGAGGAAGCCCGCCACGCCGCTCATGCCATTGGTATTCCAGGGCTTGAACTGTTCCAGCGGCCCCAGGAACATCTCGTACATCCGCAACGCATCGGCCCCGTAGCGCTCAATCAACGTGTCGGGGTTCACCACGTTGTACTTCGACTTCGACATCTTCTCGACCTCCACGCCGCAGACGTAGGTGCCGTTTTCTTCGAGGATGAATTCAGCATCGGCATATTCTTCGCGCCAGTTACGGAAGGCTTCGATGTCGAGTGCTTCATTTTCCACAATGTTGACGTCGACATGAAGAGGAGTTACATAGTCATTTATATTATTTGTTTTCTTAGAATCTAGTAGATCGACATATACAGAGTAGCCCGTCATTTTGGACAGCTTCTCAGAAACTGACTGCATCGCACTTTTCAAACGAGGGTCGTTCAGGTCTTTTATTGATTCCTTAAATGATTGCGAAATAAAAATTGACGGAGTTGAGTATGCTTTTGCAGATTCATCTGAACTTGAAACCCTTCCTGAATCGGCCAAACGATACACGAAGTTCGAACGGCCCAATATCATCCCCTGATTAATCAGTTTCTGGAAGGGCTCGGGGGCGGTTACCAGGCCCCGGTCTTTGAGGAACAGGTGCCAGAAGCGGGAGTAGAGCAGGTGGCCGGTGGCGTGTTCGGCCCCGCCGAGGTAGAGGTCCACGTTTTGCCAGTAGGCTTCGGCTTCCTCGCCCACGAACCGGTCCGCGTTGTGCGGGTCCATGTAGCGGAGGTAGTACCAGCTGGAGCCGGCCCAGCCGGGCATGGTGCTCAGCTCGTAATCGTACTGGCCCTTGTACTTCCAGTTGGTGGCGCGGGCCAGGGGCGGCTCGCCGGTTTCGGTGGGCTTGTACTCGTCGATTTCGGGCAGCACCAGCGGCAGGTCGGCTTCGGCCACGCCGTAGGCTACCCCGTCCTTGTAATAAATCGGGATGGGCTCGCCCCAGTAGCGCTGGCGGCCGAAAATGGCGTCGCGGATACGGAAAGTGGTTTTCGGCTCGCCTACGCGGTTGGCCCGCAGGCGTAGGCGCAGCTCTTCCACTGCCTCATCGTAGGTCAGGCCCGTGATGAAGCCCGAGTTGATGTAGCGGCCTTCCTTGGTGGGGTCGGCCTGCTGGTCGAGGTGCTGCTGGCCATCCAGAATCTGGCGGATGGGCAGGTTGAAATGGGTGGCGAACAGCCAGTCGCGCTGGTCGCCGCTGGGCACGCCCATTACGGCACCCGTGCCGTAGCCGGCCAGCACGTAGTCGGCGGTCCAGACGGGTACAAACTCCAGTGTGAACGGGTTCTGCACGTAAAAACCGGTCGGCGCGCCGCTCACGATTTTCACGTCGGTCTGCCGCTCGCGCTCCGAGCGGTTGGTAGCCGTTTTCACGTAGGTCTGCAGTTCCGATAATGTCTGCGAGGCCTCGGGCGAGTAATCGGCCTGAGCCGCGGCCCGCTCGCCCATGGCCAGGGTCAGGTCAAGTTCGGGGGCCAGCACCAGGAAAGTCGCGCCGAAAATCGTGTCCACGCGGGTCGTGAATACTTCGATTTCCTCGGGCTGGGGCTTCATGTCGCCGTCGGAAGTGCGCAGGTACACCGGGAAGCGTACGCTGGCGCCGATGCTCTTGCCAATCCAGTTGCGCTGCATCTCCTTCACGGCATCGGGCCAGTCGAGCTGGTCGAGGCCGCGCAGCAGGCGGTCGGCGTAGGCGGTGATGCGCAGGTTCCACTGGGGCATCAGCCGGCGCTCGACGGGGAAACCGCCGCGCTCCGAGAGGCCGTCCTTCACCTCATCGTTGCTGAGCACCGTGCCCAAACCGGGGCACCAGTTCACATAAGTGTCCTGCTGATAGGCCAGCCGGTAGGGGTGTACGGCCTGCAGGCGCTGCTTTTCGGTGAAGCCCTGCCACTGCCCGGCCGTGAACTCGTGGCGCTCGGCCTCATCACCGGCCGCCCGGATGTTGGCGCTGCCGTTGTTGGCAAACTTGTCGAGCAGCGTCTTCAGCGGCTCGGCGCGGTCGGTTTCGAGGTTGTACCAGCTGTTGAACAGCTGCAGGAAAATCCACTGCGTCCACTTGTAGTACTGGGGGTCGGAGGTGCGGATTTCGCGGCTCCAATCGTAGCTGAACCCCAGGGCCGAGAGCTGGCGAATGTAGGTGCTGATGTTCTGCTCGGTGGTCAGGGCCGGGTGCTGGCCGGTCTGGATGGCATACTGCTCGGCGGGCAGGCCAAACGAGTCGAAGCCCATCGGGTGCAGCACGTTGAAGCCGCGCAGCCGCTTGTAGCGGGCTACGATATCGGAGGCAATGTAGCCCAGCGGGTGGCCCACGTGCAGCCCCGCCCCGCTGGGGTAGGGGAACATATCGAGCACGTAGTATTTGGGCTTTTCGGAAGCGTTATCGGCCTTGAAGGTCTGGTGGTCTTTCCAGAAGTCTTGCCACTTCTTCTCAATATCCTGGGGATGGTAGCCGGGCATGGTTGACGGAGCTGTTAGCTGATAGCCGTCAGCTAATAGCTTTCGGGCTGTAGGTTAGAGGCGTTTAAGCGGGCGAAATTACGCAAAATTCGTCCTTAGCTGGTTTCACGCAGGGTCTCGGGGTGGGTGACGCAGGGTTTCGCAGTGTCGTTCAACGGCCACTGCGAGACCCTGCGTCACCCACCCCGAGACACTGCGTGAAATTATAGCTGCCCGTCCCACGCGCCCTTGGTGCTCAGCACCCGAAACCGGGCGAACATTTCCTCCGAATACCAGTCTTCCTGCCGCGTCAGGCGAATAACCTCTTTGTGCTTTTCGTTGCGGTAGGCGTAATCCTGCATGGCGCGGGCCGAGTCCCAGAGGCTGACGGTGGCCTGGCGCACAATGGGCAGCTCGCCCAGCCCGATAGCGGCCCGCACACCCGGCGCATCGGCAATGGTGGCACTCACTGGGGCCACGTAGCGCCAGAAACGGGGCGTCTTCAGCAGCCGGATAGACGCCCGCGTAAGTACCAGCACCGGCGCATCAGCATCAGCCGTTTCGGTGGCGTAGTCAAACGGGTTCACCCCATCCCAGAGGCCGTGGGCCTTAATGGGGGTCAGGTGAGCCGTCCAGATGTCGGTGGTGCGCTGGCGGAACTGCTGCCAGAGCGGGTGCCGGCCAAAGAACTCCGCGGCCGCGGCTTCCGACTCCCAGACGGCCATAAAGCCGTAGCGGCGCAGGTTGGGCAGGGCCCCGAAGCCATTGGTGGCCCCGCTGCCCAGCAGCTTGGCAAACCGCAGACCCGCCACCCGCCGCAGGCCCCACGGGGCCGTGCCCATCTGGGAAAACCCCCAACGGCGCTGGTTGGGCTGGAGGGTGATAATAGATAAAGTGGTAAGCAAGGGAGTGAGGTCTGGAGAGAAAGCAACAAAAAAGGGCCGGAATTGCTTCCGGCCCTTCTGCAATCAGCCAAATATAGGCTACTTGACTTCTACTTTAGCATGTTCGTTCACGTCGTCGGAGTCGCTCTTCTCGCCCGTGGCTACGGCCCGCACGTAGGCGTAGGCGCGGCTGAGCAGGCCGCTGGGCGAATCCCAGTACTCGCCCTTTTCAATCTCCACTTTCAGAATCATAATGTTAGGGTCCTCTTTGCCCTCAGGGAACCAGGCCTTCATGTCCTCGCTCCACAGCTCATTGATTTTGGCCTGGTCGCGGTAGGCATTGCAGCGGCCCGAAACCGACACATACACGTTGTCGTCGGGGTTGCCGTAGCTCAAACCTACGTGGCTATCCTTTTTCACCTCGTATACCTTGGCCGAATCCTTATCGGTCAGGAAGAGCAGGGAGTTGTCGGCCTCGGGCTTCTGGGTGGCCATCGGGCGGCTACGCAACGATTTGTCGTCGTCGGAGGTAGTCGTCATCATGCAGATATTGATGTCCTTGATTTTTTCGAGCAGCGTCTTAACGTCGTTGGTTACGGGCGTTTTATTAGCCATGATAATGCAGGTTTGGGTTGGGTTAAATGATAGGAGCAAAGCGCCCTGGCCAAGGCCGGAGGCGCGGAAGTAAATACGGCCCGCCTATGGTTGGGGTTGGCTATGCGGTCCGCATTGCCCGTATTATACCAACCTTACCCGCACTTCATGAACTTTCTGGCCCACCTGCTACTCTCCGGCTCGCCCGCCGCCACCCCCCACTACGACGATATAGTAGTGGGCAACTTCGCGGCCGAAGCCGTGCGGGGCCGGGCCGGGCTGCTGGCCTACCCCGAGCCAGTGCAGCGCGGCATCCGCCTGCACCGCTTCATCGACTCGTTTACTGACACCCACCCCGTTGTGCGCCGCACCACGGCTCGCCTGCGCGAAGCCGGTCTGGGCAAGTGGGCCGGCGTAGTGGCCGACATGGGCTACGACCACCTGCTGGCCCGCGACTTCACCCACCACCACCCCGCCGAGCCGCTACCCGATTTCGCCCAGCGCCAATACGCGCTACTGCACGCCCGCCGCCACGAAATACCGGAGCGCCTCCAGCCCCTGCTGCACCACATGCGCCAGGGCGACTGGCTCAGCGGCTACGCCCACCCCACAGGCTTAGAACAGGCGCTGCAGGGCCTCAGCCGCCGCGTGCCCGCCGGGGCCATAATGGCCACCGGCGCCGCCGCCTTCCTGGCCGAGCTGCCTGCCTACGAGGCCGATTTCGCGGAGTTCTGGCCGCAGTTGCGGATGGGGGTGGAGGGTAGCATCACTGAGTTTCTAAAAGAAGTGGGCTGAGGAAGCTCCGCTGTTTTTGGCGGGCAAATCGGGAGGGAAAGCAGTGGTTTAAGGTGCTGGCCTCGGATGCAATGAATCACCCTAAAAACCGTGCGCCGCCAACTGCCTACATCGGTAGCTTCTCGCGCAGGGCACTGTAGGTCCAGGTGCCGGCCAGAGCGGCCAGAATCATTACAGCGGCGGCGGCTACACCGCTGCCGAGCTGGGCAAACAGGGGGCCGGGGCAGGCGCCGGTCAGGGCCCAGCCCAGTCCGAAAATAATGCCCCCGATCCAGGTGCCGTGGGTGTACTTTTTATCAGCAAGCACGATTTCCTCACCGTTGATGGTTTTGAGGCGGTTGCGCTTGATCAGCTGGATGGAAACCAGGCCCACCACAATGGCCGAGCCGATAACGCCATACATATGTAAGGCCTGGAAGCGGAACATTTCCTGAATCCGGAACCAGCTGATGACTTCGCTTTTGGTGAGAATAATGCCGAACAGCACGCCCAGCGCCAGGTATTTGATGTTTTTCATCGTTAAAAAAGCAAGGGGTAAATCACCCAGGTTAGCAGCAGGCCTCCCGCAAAAAAGCCGATAACGGCCACCAGCGACACCCATTGCAGGTTGGAGAGGCCCGAAATGGCGTGGCCCGAGGTGCAGCCGCCGGCGTAGCGTGTGCCGAAGCCCACCAGAAAGCCGCCCAGTACCATAAATACCCAGCCCTTCCAGTTGGCCAGATTCTCCAGGGCAAACAGCTCTTTGGGCAGCAGGCCCGAGAAGTCAGTCAGCCCCATCTGGGTCTTCAGGTCGCGCACGGTTTCAGCCGAAATGGCGATGGTGTCGGGGTGGCCCATCACCTGGTAGCCAATAAAGCCGCCGATGCCAATGCCGAGCACAAACCACAGATTCCAGCTTTCCTTGCGCCAATCGTAGGTGAGGAAGGGAATGCCGGCCGGTAGGCAGGCAGCGCACACGTGGCGCAGCGAGGAGCTGATGCCCAAGGCTTTATTGCCGATGAGCAGCAGCGCCGGCACCGTGAGGCCGATAAGCGGGCCGGCCACGTACCAGGCCCAGGATTGTTGCAGAAGATCAGTCATGAAAACGAGCTACAGAGAACTACGCCGCGGCCGGCTGCTGCTGGCGGCGGAATGAGCAGAACAGGAAGTTCTGGCTGGTTTGAAAGGGGGTGAGGTGGTCTTCGGTGCGGCAACGCAGTTTCGTGAAGCCCTGCTGCAGCTGTTGCGTGAGGCTGGCCTCATCATACTGCTGCACGGGCAGCCCGCTGCAGGCCGTGGGGCCATCGGTGGAGAAAGTGCCCATGGTGAGGTAGCCCTGCGGTGCCACAGCCTGCCGGGCCAGGGCCAGGTAGTGCGCCATATCAGAAGCGGTGGTTAGGAAATGAAACGCGGCCCGGTCGTGCCAAAGGGCGTACTGCTGCGGCGGAATGAAGCCGCGGATATCGGCCTCTATCCACCTTACCCGGTCGGCGGCGGGGCCCAGGCGCTGGCGGGCGCGGGCCAGCGCCGCCCCCGAAATGTCGAGCACCGTCAGGTTCTCATAGCCCTCGGCCAGCAAAAAATCCACCAGCCGACTATCCCCCCCGCCAATATCAATGATGGGAGCTTGGCTGGGTAGTTCGAAGGCGTGGATGAACTCCAGCGAGGTCTGGGGTACTTCTTCTGTCCAGCTCACCTCGTGGGGCTGGCGGGTTTCGTACACGGTTTCCCAGTGTTGTTTTGGGCCAGATGCGGGCTTTTTCATGGCTTTAGCGCACCAGCGGTTCAGACCAGTCGAGCACGCCGCCGAGCATATTATGCACGTTCGCAAATCCGGCTTTGCTGAGCTGCCCGGCTGCCGTGGCCGAGCGGGCACCGCTGCGGCAGTATACGTACACCGGGGCATCTTTGTCGAGGGCGGCGGCGCGCTGCGTGAAGTCAGGCGCCGTCACTTCCAGGTTCAGGGCGTTGGGCAGGTGGCCGCCGGCAAACTCGTCGGGGCGTCGCACATCCAGCAGCACCGCGCCGGGCTGGCGCAACCCCTGCGCAAACTGCGCGGGGGTCAGGTTCTGATAAGCGGGAGCAGCGGATTTCAGGAAATCAAACATGAGAAGTTTAAAAAAGGAAAGAGGAAATGACCGGGGCCGTATGCCCGCTAGTCGCCGGCTTAAAGCACTCGTGCCTAAGCAAATGCACATTGCGCCTGAAGCAACGCTTCGCTAATTAGAACGAAAGCTGACAGCTAGCGGCTAATGGCTCATTACTTAATAGACTGAAACGACTTCACAGCCTCGCCTAAATCGAAAACGGGCGTGTTTCCCAGCACCGGGGCCACAATGCTGCTGCCCGCAGCCGAGCGGTAGCCGCCGGCGCAATGCACCACCACCGGCTTGCCAGCTGGTGCCCGCCCTGCGTGGCCGAGATGCCGGGCATTCAGGCACTCTACAAAAAAATGGATCCTGAAAAGGTGGCCTTCGTGATGATTTCGCTGGATGAGAATCCGGCCAGGGCCCGGGCCATGCTTAAGCGCAAGGGCTACACGTTCCCGGTGTATTTCCCTGCCGGCCCGCTGGTTCCGCCTTTCAATTCCAACTCCATTCCCTCCACCGTAATTCTGGGCCCCAACGGCGAGGTAGCCGCTCGCCACGACGGCATGGCCGACTACGACACGCCCGAGTTTAAAGCGGCCCTGGAGCAGCTGGCGCGCTAGTCCGGCTTGCTGGTATATACTCCCTCATGCGGGCGCCAGCCATAGTGGCTGCGCTTTCCGTTTATGCCCTTGCGTCTAATTTCCCGCACCGGCTACTGCGCGCCGGGCTACCCGTTGGCGAAAATTGTGCTGCGCACTGGCCGGGGTAATAAAGGCCCTGGAGCCTGTCCGCCACTGCCCGTGTGCCGTATGCACAGTAGTAAACGGTCACCATTAGTACCACCGCCCCATGAACAAGCTGCTGCGTCTTATTGCCTCCCCGGCCGCCGAATTGCCCGCGCCGCCATTGGCGCTTCGCTGGTTGCTGCGGGCCTGATCCGGGGCCGCAATGGATTGCCGCTGACGGTGGCCGGCCTGCTGCCGCTGTCGATGGGGGTTTTCGACTGGTGCTTGCTGGCGCCTCTAAAAGGGCTGCCTTTCAATGGGCCGCAACTTCGCGCTATACTGGGGCCCGAAAGCAGTGCGGTTGCCGGGTAAGCTCGGCTGCTCAAAACCAATCAATTGCCAGCCCACTTTATCTCGGGTCCGAAACACCGGCTCACTTCCAACCGAGGTTGCCAAAGCGCGCGAACCACCCTGGCGTGCGGCTTATTGTCCCGACTCTCAAAACTTCTATGACCGATAACGCTGCTGATTTTGACCTGATTGTACTTGGCGCCGGTTCGGCCGGGCTGGGCCTGAGCTTGTTTATGGCCCGCATCAAGCTGCGCGTGCTGCTCATCGACCTCACGGCCGAGGATGTGGGCGGCGACTGTCTCAACCACGGCTGCGTGCCCAGCAAGGCCCTTATTCATGCTTCGCGGCAGGTGCATCAGGCCCGGCAGGCCACCCAGTTTGGCC
This sequence comes from Hymenobacter lapidiphilus, assembly GCF_003417065.2. Lineage (GTDB taxonomy): Bacteria > Bacteroidota > Bacteroidia > Cytophagales > Hymenobacteraceae > Hymenobacter. The sequence continues at coordinate 160,796 of NZ_QVLT01000003.1, forward strand.
TGCAGGTGAGCGGTGCGGCCGATATGGGCAAGGTGATGGACTACGTGCAAAGCCGGCAGGACATCATCCGGCACCACGAAACTCCCGAGTACCTGCGTGGGCTGGGCATTACCGTCGAAATTGGCCGGCCCCGGTTTGTGGGCGAGCACGCCGTGGAAGTAAACGGCCACACCTACACCAGCCGCAAGCTGGTGGTGGCCACCGGCTCGCGGCCGGCGCAGCTGCAGGTGCCCGGCGCCGACCAGGTAAACCTCTACGACAACCAGCGCGTGTGGGACCTGCGCGAGCTGCCCAAACGCCTGCTGGTGGTGGGCGGCGGCCCCAACGGCGTGGAGCTAGGCCAGGCCATGCAGCGCCTGGGCTCACAGGTAACTATCGTGCACCACGGGGCCGCCATCCTCGAAAAGGAAGACCCCGCCATCCGGGCCGTGCTGGCCGAGCGGCTGCGGGCCGAGGGGCTGACTATCCATCTGGAGGCCGAAGTGGAGGCTTTCACCTCGGCTTCCCAGGCCCAGATCAAGCCCAAATCGGGGGACTCGTTTGCGGTGGATTTCGACGTGGTGTATGTGGCCATTGGGCGGCACGTGAGCTTTGAGGGGCTACAGCTGGAAAAGGCCGGCGTGGAGGTGGACGAGAAGGGTCACATCAGACTCGATGAGCATCTGCAGACCAGCAACCCCGATATTTTCGTGGCCGGCGATGCGGCCAACTCGCTCAAGTTCAGCCACGGAGCCGAGCTGCACGTGCGTCTGCTGCTGTTCAACTTCTTCTCGCCCATTAAGAAGAAGCTGAGCTACGACCATTTTTCGTGGGTCACCTTTACCGACCCCGAGGTGGCGCACTTCGGCCTCGACGCTGCCGAGCTCGACCAGCGCGGCACGGCCTACGAGCGGTGGGAAACCAGCTTCGCCGACGACGACCGGGCGGTGGTGGACAGCTACCGCGACGGCCACCTGCTGCTCTTTATTGAGAAGAATGCCTTGCCGCTGCCCGGCCGCAAGCGCCGCATTCTGGGCGGGGCCATGGTGGCCCCCGGCGCGGGCGAGCTGATTCAGGAGTTGATTCTGGCCAATACCAGCGGGTTAGGCATCAGCGAAATTTTCGACAAGGTGTACCCGTACCCGGTGGCGTCCCGCATCAACCAGAAGCTCATCGTCGACCACCAAGACGTGTCGCCACTGCTGCAAACGGCGCTGGATGTGGCGTTTAAGCTGCAATAACGTCCCGGCTACAGCGCGGCGGCTATCCGGCGCACCGACACGCGCTGCTTGTAGTCGGGGTTGAAGTAAGTGAACTTGATGCGGCCGTCGCGGCCGATGACGTAGGTGGCCGGCACGGGCAGCACGTCGTCGGTGGAGGCGTTGGCTTTCTGCAAATCCACGCCAAAACCTTTGTATTTGAGCACGGTGACCGGGTCGACGGTGAAGGCCGTGTTGTAGGCTTTCATAATGACGAAGCCCTGGTCGTGCACGATGGGGAAGGCCGCTTTGGTCTTCTCCACGGTCTTGCCGATGTTCTCCTGGGTTTCGGGCGTTACGACCACTACCTGGGCGCCTTTGGCCGCAAGCAGCTGCAGCGAATCCTGGAGCTGGCTGAGCTGCTTGCTGCAGTAGTGGCACCACTGGCCGCGGTAGAAGTAGAGGACCACCGGCCCTTTTTCAGCAGCTGCTTCAGCTCCACGGGCCGGCCGGCAGCATCTGTTCCTTTAAAATCCGGGGCTACGGTGCCCACGGCCAGCGGCGTGGCCGGCCAGCGGCAACGCAGAAAAAAGCAGGGCTGTAACGGCTAGTCGGTAGTGCATCATGGCCGCAAGGTAGTGGCTACGCCCTGGTCTTCAGTTGAAAAGCCACCGGGCTGCCCGGATACAGCTGACGTATCGGGCAGTCCGGCGGCTTTGGGGTGTGAGCAGTTGCTGGTTTAGCCGATAAGCTGGCGGGCAACATCGAGTAAAGTGAGGCCGGTGAGGGTGGGCGCGGGGGCAGCGGGTACACCTGCTGGCCCGGACGGGAGATAAACGCGGCCTGTAGGCCCGCCAGCTGCGCGCCGGCCGTGTCCCAGCCGTGGGCGGCCACCAGCATAGTTTGGGCGGGCGCCACTTTCAGCTGCTGGCAGGTGCTGTGGTAGGTGTCGGGGTGAGGCTTGTAGCGCCGGAGCGTATCGATGCTGAGCAGCTGCTCGAAAAAGCTGGTGAGGCCCGCGTAAGCCATCTGCTTCTGCACCGTGGCGTCGGGCGAATTGGTGAGCGTGACCATGCGGAAGCCCGCCTGTTGCAGCGCCGTGAGGCCGGGAATAATGTCAGGGTGCGGGGGCAGCTCGGTGATGAGCGTGAGGATTTCCTTCTTGCGGGCCGCCGGGCGCGCCGGTTGGCCCAAGGCCTGCGCCAGCATGTCGAGGGCCGCGTCGCCAATCTGCCCAAAGTTGTGGTAGTTGCCGGTTACGGTATCGACCAGTGAGTACTGCAATAGCAGCGCAAACCACTGCTTAAAGGCCGTTTCAGACTTGAATTCCTGATTGATGGCCCGCTGCAGCTTGCTCAGGTCGAGCAGGGTTTCGTTAACGTCGAAAATCAGCAGTTGGGGGCGGTTGGGTGCAGCAGTCATAGCGAACAGGGAAAGGGGCAGGGCTGCGGCGGCAGTGGCCAAGGCGGGGGAAGGTAAATAGTGAGCCATTAGCTTTTAGCTCACCCAAGTTGCGGAGGCGCTGTAGGGGCGGGGCTTAGCTTCGCTGTCCTTCGGTTGCCCCCGCCCGCCGTCAGAAGGAGGCGTTGAACAGCTGTTTTGAGGCCCCGAAATGCCCGTGCTAACGGCGGGCGGGGGCAAGCCTCTACGTAGTGCTGACAGAGTCACTCCGCAACTTGGATGAGCTATCAGCTTTCGTTCTGTTTTACAGCATTCTACCTCGAAGTCAATTCAGACGCAAGTGCTTCTAAACAAAGCGTCGGACCACCACCACTGGCTTACTAAATGACGACTTTGTGCGGCCTTGCCTGCTACGAGCCGCAGCCCGGCCCGCTTGTTACGGCCCGCACAGCGTTGGCGGCGAGTAACAAGCCAAAACTGCCCACAAAAAAAGCGGAGCCATCCGGCCCCGCTTTTCGTTTTTCACTGACAACTAATTAATGCTGGTGGCCGCCTTCGCCGTGCACGTGGCCGTGGTCCATTTCCTCAGCGGTGGCTTCGCGTACTTCGGCTACGTTGCCGTCGAAGTGCATAACCATACCGGCCAGCGGGTGGTTAAAGTCCATCTTTACGGCGTCGTCGCTGATTTCGACCACTTTGCCCTGCATGTGGTGGCCCTGGTTATCGGCCATGGGCAGGAAGTTGCCCACTACCAGCATCTCCTCGTCGGTCTGGCCGTCGATTTCGAACACGCTGCGCGGGATTTCGACTACGGCCTGCTCGTCGTACTCGCCATAAGCCTGCTCGGGGGTGAGGCTGAAGCTGAACGGGTCGCCGGTGTTTTTGTCGGCCAGCTGACGCTCGAACTCCTCGGGCAGGCCGCTCTGGCCGAACAGAAACACCATGGGCGCATCAGTGTCGGCCGACTCTACGAGCACTTTCTCCTGGTTTTCGTCGGTTACGCTCAGGTCGTAGGTGATGGTAACGACTTTGTTGGCACTGATCTGCGTCATGGCGGGGTGGAATTAATAGGCAAAAAGACTACTGCTAGTTACGGAAATGTTGGCGAAGGGGTCGGGAAAATACTTGGCAAAACCGGTGAAATTGTCAACTTATATGTCGTTTTCATTGACTGGTTTTGCTTCTATTGACCATAACAGCAGACAGTTAATCCGGCAACTGTCGCGTTTAGCTCTCCAGCTCCCAGGCGGTGCGGTAGGCGCCGATGCTTTCGGTGTAGTCGATGAAGGCTTTGAAGAAGGGATGGGCACTCAGGGTGGATGAGTCGCCGATGAGCAGCAGCTTTTTGCGGGCCCGGGTCATGCCCACATTCATGCGGCGGATGTCGCTCAGGAAGCCGATTTCGCCCTGGGGGTTGCTGCGGGTGAGGCTGATGGCGATGATGTCGCGCTCCTGGCCCTGGAACGAATCAACGGTGCCCACGCTCAGCATCCGGTGTTCCATGAGGCCCACCAGCTCGTCGTTTTCCTCGATAGCATCCTTGAGGTAGTTGATCTGGGCGCGGTAGGGGGCAATAACGCCGATGGTGAGCAGGTCAGTTTCGTGGTCGGCGGGGTCGTAGGGCTCCAGCAGCTGGGCCAGCCGCTTTAGCAGCAGGTCGGCCTCCTCGGGGTTGGCCGTCGAGCGGCTTTCCTCAATCGTGAGCTCCTGGAAGCCAAAGCCGGCCGTATCGAGGAACTCCACGGCCAGGTCGGGGGCAAAGCGCGGGTCGTAGGCTGCCAGGTCGGCTTGGGCCACGCTGGGGGCGGCTTTCAGGCGGCCTTCGTAGAACTGCTCCGAGCTGAAAGCCATAATCAGCTCGTGCATGCGGTACTGGGTTTCCAGCATCCGGGCCACGCCGGGCTGGCGCTTGATGCACTTCTCGAACAGCGTTTCGCGCAGGCCTTCGCGGGCCGCTTTTTCGCTTTTCACGGTGGGCGGCAGCTGCTGGTGGTCGCCGGCCAGCACCACCCGGCCCGCCTTGGCAATCGGAATCCAAGAGCCTGGCTCCAAGGCCTGGGCAGCCTCGTCGATGAATACGGTTTCGTAGGTGAGGTGGCGAATGGCGCGGTTGCCGGCCCCCACCAGCGTGCAGGTAATCACCTGCACCTGCTCGAGCAAATCCTCGGTAATGTAGCGCTCCAACTGGTCCGATTCCTGAAGCAGCTCGTGGGCCTGCTGCTTGAGCAGGCGGCGCTGCTCACGCTCCTCGTGGCCAAAGTGTTTTTTGAACTTGCCGGCTGCTTCGCGGTACTGCTCAGCTGTCTGGCGCAGGCTCCGCAGTTCGGCGTAGCTCTTATGATTCATTATCTGGGCATCGAGCGTGTGCTGTAGCAACAGGTCAGATACCCGCGAGGGGTTGCCCATACGAATGACGTTCACGCCGCGCTCGGCCAGCTTTTCGGTCAGCAAATCGACGGCCGTGTTGCTCGGCGCGCACACCAGCACCCGCCGCTCGCGCCGGATGGTTTCGATAATGGCCTGCACCAGCGTGGTGGTTTTGCCGGTGCCGGGCGGGCCGTGGATAATGGCGACATCCTGGGCCGCCAGCACGTGGCGCACGGCGGCCAGCTGCGAGTCGTTGAGGGGCGAAGGGTAGTAGAGCGTGGCTTCACTCTCGGGCCGGAAGCGGGCCGGTTTGGCCCCCAGCAGCACATCACGCAGCTCGGCCAGGCGCGAATCGTAGGCCCCCATCACCTTGCCCAGGGCGTAGTCCATCTCACGGTAGCTCACCTCGTCGAAGGTCAAATCCACGCCCAGCTTGCCCTCGTCGGTCCAGTCGGGCAGGTCTTCCTTGGTGGTGCTGAGGCGGATTTTATTGCGCTTGACGCTGGTAATTACGCCGCTGAGCGTGGGCCGGTCGGAGCCCGAGCGGCCGGGAATATTGGCGAACAGCGCCGCATTCTTGCCCACCTGAAACAGGTGCAGCCCGCCCTGGCCACCCTGGCGCTCCAGCTCCAGCACCAGCTTGCCGCCGAAGCCAATATCTTCCTGGATTATCTTGACCGGGTACCAAGTGAGGCCCCGGCGCTGGCGCTCGGCAATGCTGGCCTGGGCGCTTTTGACCTTGAATTGCTCGTAGTCCTCCTGCTGCTCCAGCTTGAGAAGGGCCTGCACCTTGCGCAGCTCTTTTTCGAGGGCGTAGGGTTCGGTATAAGTAGGTTGTTCCGCCAACAGATTCTATAGTTTGGGATTCTTTAGCCTAACAACGAAACCGGGCAAATGGTGGCCGCAAGGTCGGGAGGAAATCGGGAAGGCGTAGGTGCGAGCCGGTCAGTTATAGCTGATAAGTTGAGAGTAGCACCGCTGAATTCTACCATCGGCACCAAATAAAAATAGGTAGAGCAGCGACTGGTCAAAAGTGGAAAATACGTTACGCAAGCCCGGTCCGCCCTCTTGGTTATCACTTACTTCGGCCAACAGCATGTTATTATCCAGCCGCGAGAATACGATGACCGTGCCGCCTTTCGTAAGGCCAGGATTAGTGGTTAGCCGGGCCGTTAGCGCTGAAAAATAGGGTGTGTGGGAAGTCGTTATTTCTAACTGAGACAAAGAGTCTATTAACCGTTTTTCCTTTTGATAGCCTGTATAACCCCATAATACTCCGAGGTCTTGACTGAACCACGTCAAATTCTTATGAACGATACTATCGAATACAGCTACGTCTTTAAGTCTATACCCCATCCGGCGAAGTTTACGGTCCCGCTTGATATGGTTGAAGGCCGCTTCGTAGGCTTTTTCGGGAGCCGGAAGCGACTGGCCGCTAGTGATACAGGGCAGCATTGCCAGAATGCAAAGTAGGAGTAGCCGCATATCAAAGGTCAAAAATCACGATAGTAAAACCCACCGCGCCCCGCTGCCACCGATGAAACGGCAGGAGCGGGGCGCGGTGTAAAAGGGTTCAATAACAGCTCTACCGTACCTGGCCGGCGGGCTGCTCGCTCATGGGCGTCAGGTTGATGGCTTCCACGGACCGGATTTCGGGCACGGCTTTCTTTACCGATTCCTCCACGCCGGCCTTCAGCGTCATGGCCGACATGGGGCAGGTGCCGCAGGCACCAAGCAGCTCTAGGCGCAGCACCATGTCGTCGGTGATTTCCAGGACTCGCACGTTGCCACCGTCGGCGGCCAGGTAGGGCCGGATGCCGTCGAGGGCCTGCTCGATACGGGGCAGTAGCGGGTGATTGTCGACGGATACTTCCATGAATCGCTGTTTTAGGTGATGCTAAAGCAAAGATAAGCTTTCTGCCGGGGTACAGGTGTCAACCAGCGAAGCAGGCGGGAAGTTCGGGGCCGGTGGTGGGTGGATGAACGTCATTCAGAGCGCAGCGAAGAATCTCGCGCGCTGATGTTGGATGACTGGCGCAATGCCAGCACGCGAGATTCTTCGCTGCGCTCTGAATGACGTTCTTTCCTAATCCCTAATCCCTAATCCCTAATCCCTAATCCCTAATCCCTAATCCCTAATCCCTACGGAACCACCACGGCCTCGCGGATGGCTTTGGGCTCGTGCTTGTACAGCCACAGAATCAGAATCGGCAGCAGCGTCAGCTCGGCTACCACGCCGAAAATCAGCGTCAGGCCAATCAGCAGGCCCACGTAGAAGGTGCCGTCGAAGGAGGAAAAAATCAGCGTAGAGAAGCCGCCCACCAGAATCAGCGAGGTGACGATAACGGCTTTTCCAGCCATCAGGTAGGTTTTGCGCACGGCCCGGAACAGGTTGTCTTCCTTGAGCAGAATCAGCTTGAGCTTGCTCATGAAGTGGATGGTGTCGTCGACGGCAATGCCGAAGGCGATGGTGAAGATGATGCTCGTGCTCACCTTCATGCTCACCCCGGCCAGGCCCATTACGCCGGCCACAATCAGAATCGGGAACAGGTTGGGAATGAGCACGACCAGCGTCATGCGCAGGCTCCGGAACAGGGCCAGGATGATGATGGTCACCATCACAATGTCGAGCGTCATGCCGATAATCATGTCGCGGCTCAGGTTCTCGTTGTTCTTGTCGATGAGGTTGGCCGAGCCGGTGAGCCGGGTCTGGACCACCGTCGAGTCGACGGACGTGCGCAGAAACTGCTGCAGGCCGTTGTTGAGCGCGTGTACCTTGATGCTGCCCACATCGGCCATGCGGCCGGTGAGGCGGCCAGCGGAGGCGTCGGGCAGGGCCAGGGCCCGAAACTCGGGCTTCTGCCGGAACAGCTTCACCTTGCGCAGCAGCCGCGCCAACTCGTCCTCGTCGGCGGGTAAGCGGTATTCTTCTACCATGCCGCCGTTCAGGGCCTTGCGCACCGATTTGATGATGGTTACAGGCGAGGCCACGAAGTTGAGGCCGTAACTCTGCTGCAGGTGGTTCTCAATCTGCTCGGTTTCGCGTAGCACTTCCAAATCGAATACCGTGCGGTTGGGGCCGGGGTCGAGGGCCATTTCGAAGGGCCGGACGCCGGCAAAGTTGTCCTCGAAAAACCGGAAATCCAGTTTCACCGGGTCGTTTTTGGAGAGGTCGTCGAGCAGCGCCGAGTTGATGCGGATGGTAGAGGCCGAGGACACCGACAGCACCAGCACCACGGCGCTGATGCCCACCACCCAGTGCCGCCGGGCCAGCACCTGCCGGAACAGGCGGCCCAGCACGCCGTCCCAGCTGTGGCCTTGGGCGCGCGGCACCCGCAGCTGGGGCTTTTTGAGCAGCACCAGCAAGGCCGGCAGCAGCGTAAAGCTCAGCACAAACGTGAGCAGCACGGCAATGCCCGTGAACAGGCCGAAGTTGTAGATGGGCCGGATGGAGCTGGTCATCAGCGAGAAGAAGCCGATGCTGGTAGTCAGGGCCGACAGTCCCGAGCCGAAGGCCGATTCGCGCATGGCCACCAGCAGCGCCTTCTTCTTCTCGGCCCCATAGCCCAGCTCCGTGACGTAGCGGGTTATCAGGTGAATGGTGTCGGACATACCCACCACGAACAGCATCACCGGCAGTAGGGCCGTCATCAAATCGATGCTCACCCCGAAGGCCGACATCACGGCCAAGCCCCACAGAATGGAGCCCAGCACCACCACCAGCGGCAGCACCACGCCCCACCAAGTCCGGAACGTGAGCCACAGCAACCCCGTCACGAGCACCACCGACAGGCTCATGAACAGCACCAGCTCGTTCTGCAGCCGGTCCACGAACACCGACTGGGCCACCTGCTTGCCGGCCAGGTGGTACTGGTCTTCGGCAAAGCCCTGGCGGACCAGCTCGCGGCGCAGGGCGCTCAGCAGCGAGTCGCCGGGCGGTTTGCTCAGGTTGGGCGAAGTCTGGAACAGAATGGTGGCGGCGCGGGCATCCCGCGAAATCAGGTTGCCCACCAGCCCCGGCGTGCGGTATATCAGCGCCGAATCGAGCGCCCGGCGGCCGGGCTCGTTGGGGTGCAGGTAGGGTAAGTTGAACACACCCGGCCCCTCCACCACCGGGTTGCTGATGTTGGTGGGCGACGACACCCGCAGCACGTGGGGCCGCCCGCCCAGAAACCGGGTCAGCGAATCGAGCCGCACCAGAAAGGCGGGCTCGAACACGGTCTGGCCCGCGGGGGCTTCGAGGCCCAGCAGCACGTAGTCGTTGTCGTTGCCGAAGCGGGCGGCATACTCCTCGTAGTAGTCGAGGTCGGGGTCGCCAGCAGGGTAGAAGTCGTTGAAATTGTAGTTGAACCGCAGCTGGGCCACGAAGAACACGGCCAGCGCCGTGAGCAGCCCGAGGGCCCATAAAGTCAGGTGCGCGTAGCGGCGAAGGGGCATAGGGGGCGCAAACCGGCGGATGGCGCAGCGAAGCGGCGGCTTCGCGCAGGGTGAAAAAAGCGGGCGGCGTACCACCCGTCGGGCCGGCCGAAAACCGGGTCGGCCCCCGGCTGGAGTTCCGGCGGGTATTGCGTACTTTAGGGGCAGCCGAAACCCAACCGCCGTTTTCGGGCATTTGTTTCCTTCACCACCACATTCGTCGTCATGAAAAACGCTCTGCTCGTCCTCGCCCTGTTCGCTTTCACCGCTTCAGCCGCCACCGCCTCGGAAGGCGACAAAGGTAAAAAGGCCAAAAAAGCCACCGCCACCACCGAAACCAAAGCCCACTGCGACATGGCTGCTGGCAGCATGAGCCCGGCCAGCACCCCCTCGTGCTGCATGAAGAAGGATGCCAAGACCAGCACCGCCGCCGCTATGCCAGCCGCTAAGCCGGTGGTGAAGTCGTTGTAGAAGAACCATTTTTTAAGTAAAATCTAACACCCTACGCTGCCTAATTGCGTGGGGTGTTTGGTTTAATATCGAGGTAGTATTCGGTTTTCAAAATATTTGCAAGTCATTCTAACGTAAATATCAATGGCTGAAAGCGTAAAGGTTTCATTTCACTTTTTTAACGAGGTTTTGGATGAGGATTACGTGGAAAGCCTGTGGGCTACTGTTGTGGATGAGAAAAAGGGTTGGTACAGGCTCAGTAATGTGCCATTCTTTGTAACTGGCTATGCTTTCGATGACATAGTTTATGCCGTAGAAGAGAATGACAGCCTAGTTGTACAAGCGCTAGTTGAAGAATCAGGTAACAGCACCATTCAATTGATTTTCTTTGAGGGTGCCGATAAAAATAATATCCAACAGAAGTTAGAAGCATTGGGGTGTGGGTGGGAAGGCAGCCACCTGCCCAACTATATTTCTATAGATGTACCAGTGGAAGTAAGCTACGCCTCGGTCCATCATTATTTGGAAACGGTTGCTGGAAACGGGGATGCTGACTATAGGGAAGCGTGCTTAGCGCACACGTTGTAATCGACTGATAAGGGGAATGAGTCTAACAAAAATACTATAATGCCCATCCTCGAAGTCCTCACTCACATTAATGCCCTACCAGAACGTTGCTTCCAACTGACGCTCAACGTGGGCCTGCCCATCACCTTCACCCGCCAGACCGGCGAAACTATCGTGGCTGGCGTCCGGAGCGGCGAATTGAAACTCGGCGACTCAGTCACGTTTCGGGCCCGGCACTTCGGCATCTGGCAGACTCATCAGAAGCAGGCCGCTGCCCGAAACATCTCCTAATGCGCAACGGTTTTGGCCTTGACTTACTACAAGCCGCCATTTTCCATGTCCGAAAAACCCACTCAGCCTACCTTATCTGCCGCCGATATCGACCGGGTTATCGAAATGGGCTGGGAAGACCGCACACCTTTTGAGGCTATTGAGGCGCAGTTTGGCCTGGCCGAGAAAGACGTAATTGCCCTCATGCGCCGCGAAATGAAGGCGTCCTCGTTCCGGATGTGGCGGGCGCGGATGAGCGGCCGGGCCACCAAGCACCGCGCCCTGCGCTCCGACGAGGTGGACGGCTTCAAAAGCGACCAGCAGCGCAGCATCACGCATAACAAAATCAGCAAGCGGTAGCGCGGCTGCCGCGCCCGCTATCCGCTATGAGTACGCACCAGTCCAAGCCGCACGCCGGCCAGGCCCGGCCCGAGGCCGCTGCCATCCCCGAAATTAGCTTTCCGACCCGCTACGAGGATATTCTGGCCCGCGTGGCGGCCATCGACCCGGGCCGTTATGGCCGGTCGCGTAATTTCCTCAATGGGGCCATTACCTACCTCTCGCCCTACCTGAGCCGGGGCGTCATCAGCACCCGGCAGGTGTACGAGGCCCTGCTGGCCCGGGGCTTCGCCTTCGACGACATGCAGAAGCTGGCCAGTGAGTTGGGCTGGCGCGACTTTTTTCAGCGGGTGTGGGAGGCGAAAGGGGAGGACCTGTTCACGGATTTGCGCCAGCCCCAGCCCGGCGTGGCGCACCGGCAGCTGCCGGCGGCCCTACCCGCGGCCAGCACCGGCATTGCGGCCGTGGATGCGCATATCGGCCAGCTCTACGCTACCGGCTACCTGCACAACCACCTGCGCATGTACGTGGCCAGTCTGGCCTGTAACATCGGGCGGGCGCACTGGTCGGCCCCGGCCGCCTGGCTCTACTACCATTTGCTCGACGGCGACCTGGCCAGCAACACCTGCAGCTGGCAGTGGGTGGCGGGCTCGTTTTCCAGCAAGCAGTACTACTGCAACCAGGAAAACATCAACCACTACACTGGCAGCCGGCAGCGCCATACCTACCTCGACGTGGCCTACAGCGAGCTGCCCGACTTGCCCGTGCCGGCTCCGCTCCGGGCCACCAGCGCGCCCGATTTTACTACGCCGCTGCCCGTTACGCCCGCCCCGCTTATCGACCCGGCACTGCCGCTGCTGCTCTACAACAGCTACCACCTCGACCCGCAGTGGCGCGCCGACGAGCCGGCCAACCGGGTGCTGCTGCTGGAGCCCTCGCACTTCCGGCGCTTCCCGGTGAGCGGAACCGTGCTGGCCTTCATCCAGCAACTGGCCCTCGATAATATTGCCGGCGTGCAGGTATTCGTGGGCGAAGCCGCCGAGCTGCCGCATCTGGCGCGGGTGCCCGCCATTTATACCCGCCGGCATCCCTCGTCGGGCCACTACCCCGGCACCCACGACGCCCGCGCCTGGCTGGTGACGGAAGTGGCCGGCTACTTCCCTGGCTTCTTCAACTATTGGAAAAAGTGCGAAAAGGTGCTGCGCCGGCAGGAAGTTGGGTAGCCAGCATAACCCTTGGTAGGTTATTTAGGGATATGAAGGAACCGTTTCGGACAAGTAGCAAATTGCCTACTTTTGGCCTCCTGTTTCAACGTCTGGCGCTTTCTGGCAGTCTGCCAAGCCGCGTCGAAGCCAGCCCGGTTTACGCTTCTGCTACTTCGCTATGCTCCAGTATCACACCCTGCTTCGGCACATCCTCGACCACGGCACGCGCAAAACCGACCGCACTGGCACTGGCACGCTGTCGGTGTTTGGCTACCAGATGCGGTTTGATTTGCAGGCTGGTTTCCCGCTGGTAACCACCAAAAAAGTCCACCTCAAAAGCATCATCCACGAGCTGCTGTGGTTTCTGCGCGGCGACACCAGCAACCAGTCGCTCGAAGAGGTGGGCGTCAGCATTTGGCGCGAGTGGGCCGACGAGCACGGCGAGCTGGGCCCCATCTACGGGCAGCAGTGGCGCAGCTGGCAGGCCCCCGACGGCCAGAGCATCGACCAGATTGCCCAGATGGTGCACCTGCTACGCACCCAGCCCGATTCGCGCCGCATGGTGGTAAGTGCCTGGAACGTGGCCGACTTGCCGCAAATGCGCCTCACGCCCTGTCACGCCCTGTTTCAGTTCTACGTGGCCGACGGCCGCCTCTCGTGCCAGCTCTACCAACGCTCGGCCGATGTGTTTCTGGGCGTGCCGTTCAACATTGCTTCCTACGCCTTGCTCACGCTGATGATGGCCCAGGTAACGGGCCTGCAGCCCGGCGAATTCATCTGGACCGGCGGCGACACCCACCTCTACAGCAACCACCTCGAACAGGCCGCTCTGCAGCTCACCCGCGAACCTCGCCCGCTGCCCACCATGCGCCTCAACCCGGCCGTAACCGATGTTTTCGACTTCCGCTACGAAGACTTCACGCTGGAAAACTACGACCCCTGGCCCGCCATCAAGGCCCCGGTAGCGGTATAGCCCAACGCCACAGGGTCCGATTCTAGTAACCCAATCCGAACCACCACCGGTTTCGTAAATGGGCGATGTTGAATTTTTCGTCTGCTCCCGACCCGAATTCTGCCGATGACGATGGGCTGCCAGGGCTCTCGTGTAAGCACCGGGCTTGGGTCGCCCTGTATTCGCTGGAAAATCCCGCCTTCGACCGCCGCCAAATCCTGTGCGAGAACGATGTAACCGAGGCCGACCTGGTGCGCCATATGGAAAGCTGGATGCAACTCCAGCTCCAGCATCGCCAGAAACAGCGTTAGAAGAGAGTAAGAAATATCATGCTGAGCCTGTCGAAGCATCCCTATTGCTTCGTAGAACAATTGCAGAGGAGCGGTAGAGATGCTTCGACAGGCTCAGCATGACTTTGCTACAGTTACCCATCGGCGGCCAGCAGCCGTTGCAGCAGCGGATGCTGTGCCGAGCCGAATGCCTGATCCTCAACCGCCTGCACGGCCCGCAGGCCCGCCACGCTGGCCGTAAACACGGCTTCGGCGGATAGGAGGTCTTTCGGCTTATACAGCCCCTCGTGCCAGGCCACGCCCAACTTCGCCGCCGCGCCGCGCAAATGCGCCAGCCGCACGCTGCTCACGCCGCCCGCCGCTTCGGCCGGCACATACACGGCCCCGTCGCGCACCCAGCCCACGGCCGCCGCGCCCGCCTCGGCCACGTGCCCCGCGGCCGAGAGCAGCAGTAGCTCATCGAGCCCGCGCTGCTCCCGCTCGCGGGCGGCCAGCACATAAAGCAGGGCATTGGGGCCTTTGCAGAACGATACCGGGCTGAGCTGGGTGCGCACTGTGGTGCCGAAGCCGGCCCGCGCCACCGGCGCAGTACGGGCCCCAAACGGCCGGGCCGTGGCCAGCCACTCGGCCGGCGCAGCTGGTTCGGGAGGCGCATACAGGCCGCTGCCCGGCCGCCAGAGCTGCAGCCGGAGCCGCTGCGGCTGGCTTGGCTGCGGCTGAACGGCCACGAGCCTAGCCAGCGTGGCCGTCAGGGCCGCGGGCGTGGCCAGGGCCGAGGGCAGCGGCAGGGTCAGCGCGGCGGCGGCCCGCTGCATCCGGGCTAAGTGCTGCGGGCCGTAACGCAGGCCGCCTTCCGCCCACACCAGCGTCTCAAAGAACCCGTCGTTGAACTGCAGCCCCCGGTTGGGCAGCGGCAGCGCAAACGTGGATTCGGGGTGTAGCTGGCCGTTGTAAAGCAGCATGGGTTAGTTGATGGCTGTCAAGAAGAACGTCATTCTGAGCGAAGTCCCAACCGCTTAAACCAGTGCGAACCGCTTACCGGGTAGGGCCTTTATTACGCCCCCGAACTCCAGGCTCAGCAGCAGCCCGGCTACCAGATGCACTGGCAGCTGGGCTTTCCAGGCCAGCGTATCGAGGTGTTCTTCGCGGTTGGGGGTGGCCTGCAGCACGGTCAGCAGGCCGAATTCGTCGGCCGTGAAATCGAGCGGGTCGAAGTTCTTGGGCGTTTTGGGGCGGCCGTGCAGGTGCAGGGCCAGGTCCCAGTTGAGCAGCTGCTCGATGTCGCGGGGCTCGGAGTAGAGGGCGGCTTTATTGCTCTTGATGAGGTCGTGGCAGCCTTCGGAGGCCGCCGAGCCCAGCGGGCCGGGCACGGCCAGCACGTCGCGGTCGTAGCCCTGGGCTAGGTCGGCCGTTATCAGCGCCCCGCCTTTGCGGGCGGCTTCCACCACTACGGTGCCATCCGAAAGGCCCGCAATGATGCGGTTGCGGGACGGAAAGTTGTATTTATCGGGCGGGGTACCGAAGGGGAATTCGGTGAGCAGGCCGCCCTGGGTGAGCATTTTCTCGGCCGTTTTGCGGTGCACGGCCGGATACATTACGTCGAGGCCAGTGGCCATCACGCCCACCGTCTCCAGTCCTTCCTGCAGCGCGGCGCGGTGGGCCGCAATATCGATGCCGTAGGCCAGGCCGCTGACGATGAGCGGGCGGTGGGCGGCAATTCCTTTAATGAGCCGCTCGGTTTGCTCGCGGCCGTAGTCGGTGGCTTGGCGGGTGCCTACCAAGGCCAGCGTTTTAGGGTGGTTGAGGTCGGCCGTGCCCTGGTAGTAGAGCAGCGCCGGGGCATCGGGCACCAGCTTGAGCCGCGCCGGAAACGCCTTGTTAGTGTAGAAAAGCAGTTGCACGCCCTCTTTTTCGGCCCGGCGCAATGCCGCTTCGGCCTGCTGCAGCGCCTCCGTGCGCGACTTTCCCGTGAGGATGCCTGCCGTGGCCGGCCCCACGCCCGGAATCCGTAGCAGCTTACCCGCCGGCAGGTGCAGCGCGTTGCGGGCCGAGCCGGCGTAGCTCATCAGCTGCCGCGTCAGCTGCGGCCCCACGTTCGGGAACAGCGTCAGGGCAACTTCGTGGAGGAGGGTGTCGTCGGGAGCGGAGTCAGACATGGCTAGTTGATAGAGAAATATTAGCCCTGCGCCTTGCCCAGCGCGTCCAGGTCCTTTTTCATGGTCACCATAAACTTGCGGACTTTTTCTAGGCTCTGAATCACGTCGATTTTCTCCTTGAGTTGGGGTCCTTTCTGCTTGAGCAGGTCGCGGGCGCCGGGTATGGTGTAGCCGCGCTCCTTCACTAAGTGGTAGATGGTGCGGAAAATATCGATGTCCTGGGGCGTGTAGAGGCGGTTTCCCTTCTTGCTCTTGCGCGGGCGCAGCTCGTCGAACTCGGTTTCCCAGAACCGAATCAGCGAAGGGGCGACGTTGAACTGCTGGGCTACTTCGCCGATGGTGAAGTACTGCTTCTCGATTTCGCGGTCTTGGTAGGTCATGGGGAGGGGTAGGGGTAGGGCCGGGCAGCGGCTTGGCGGGGCCAGGCGAGCCATCGGCCGACAGCGGGCAAGGTAATGCCCGGCCGAAGCCAAGCGCTACATTTTTCACTTTTGTCTCCGCCGGCTACCTTTACGGGTAGCGCCATGGGGTTTGATGGCGAAAAATAGCTAAAAACCCGGTTGCCGCCAATTTCCGGCGGCGGCTTCCTTCCTCCTTCACTGAACGGGCGCCCGCAGCGCGCCCCTGCCATATGCTCCCAACCGCCTCGCACGTCCGCCAGCAGTTCCTTGATTTTTTCGCTTCCAAGGGCCACCACATCGTGCCCTCGGCCCCGATTGTGGTCAAAAACGACCCTACACTGCTGTTCATCAACTCGGGCATGGCCCCGTTCAAGGACTACTTCCTCGGCAACAAGCCCGCGCCCTTCAAGCGCATTGCCGATACCCAGAAGTGCCTGCGCGTATCGGGCAAGCACAACGACCTCGAAGAGGTCGGCTACGACACCTACCACCACACCATGTTCGAGATGCTCGGTAACTGGTCGTTCGGAGATTATTTCAAGACCGATGCCATTGCCTGGGCCTGGGAATTGCTCGTTGACGTGTACGGTCTCGACAAGGACCGCCTTTACGTAACGTACTTCGAGGGCGACGCCGGCGACAACCTCGGCCCCGATACCGAGACGCAGGAACTGTGGCGTAAGTACACCACCGACGAGCGGATTCTGCCCGGCAACAAGAAGGATAACTTCTGGGAAATGGGTGACACTGGCCCCTGTGGACCCTGCACCGAAATCCATATCGACCTGCGCTCCGACGAGGAGCGGGCCGCCAAACCCGGCGCCGAGTTGGTGAATGCCGACCACCCGCAGGTGGTGGAAGTCTGGAACAACGTGTTCATGGAATTCGAGCGACGGGCCGATAAGTCGCTGCTGAAACTGCCTCAGCAGAACGTGGATACGGGCATGGGCTTCGAGCGTTTGATGATGGCCGTGTCGGGCGTGAAATCCAACTACGACACCGACGTTTTCCAGCCGCTCATTCAGTTCATTGCCAAAGAGGTTAACGTGGCCTACCACGGCACTTCCCCGGCTACGGTAACCGACCAGCCGGCCACTGAGAACGAGAAGACCGACATTGCCATCCGGGTCATTGCCGACCACATCCGCACCATCGCCTTCACCATTTCCGACGGCCAGTTGCCTTCTAACGTAAAGGCCGGCTACGTCATCCGGCGCATACTGCGGCGGGCCGTGCGCTACGCGTTTTCGAGCCTAAACCAGAAGCAGCCGTTTTTGTACAAAATCGTGCCGGTGCTGGCCGATCAGATGCGCAATATTTTCCCAGAGCTCAAGGCCCAGCAGCAATTCGTGCAGCGCGTGATTGAGGAAGAGGAAATCAGCTTTCTTAAAACCCTCGAAAACGGCCTGCGCCGCCTCGATTCGCTCGAAGAAGGCTTCCGCCAGCAGGGCAACCGCATCGACGGCCCCACGGCTTTCGAGCTGTCGGACACGTTCGGTTTCCCGCTCGACCTCACGGCCCTGATTGCCCGTGAAAAGGGCCTGACGGTGGACGAGGAAGGCTTCCAGCAGGCGCTGGCGGCCCAGAAAAACCGCTCCCGTAACGCCCAAGAGACTGAGCAGAGCGACTGGACCATCGTGCTCGAATCGGAAGACGTGCCCGCTTTTGTGGGCTACGACCAAGCCGAGGCCCCGGCCCGCATTCTGCGCTACCGCCGCACCGACCGTAAGGGCAAAACCGAATATCAGGTGGTGCTCGACCAGACGCCATTCTACGCCGAATCGGGCGGGCAGGTGGGCGACACGGGCTACCTGGAAAGCCCGCTGAGCAAGGTGCGGGTGGTGGATACCAAGAAGGAGAACGACCTGATTGTGCACACCGTGCTGGAGCTGCCCCAGGACCTGGAGGGCGAGTTTCTGGCCCGCTACGAGCCCGCCCGCCGCGCCCAGATTCAGCGCAACCACACCGCCACTCACCTGCTGCAGGCCGCGCTGCGCGAGGTAGTTGGCACCCACGTGGCCCAGAAAGGCTCGCTGGTGAACGAGAAGCTGCTGCGCTTCGACTTCTCGCACTTCACCAAAGTAACCGACGACCAGCTCCGGCAGGTGGAAACGCTGGTGAACGCCCGCATCCGCCAGCAGATTCCGCTGGATGAGCGCCGCAACGTGCCGATTGATGAGGCCAAGAACCTCGGTGCCACGGCCCTATTCGGCGAGAAGTACGGCGAGTTTGTGCGCGTTATCACCTTCGACCGCGACTTCTCGGTGGAGCTGTGCGGCGGCTGCCACGTGCGCACCACCGGCGACATCGGCTACTTCCGCATCACGAGCGAAAGCGCGGTGGGCGCGGGCGTGCGCCGCATCGAGGCCGTAACGGCCGAGGCTGCCGAAGCCTTCGTGAACCAGCAGCTGGACCTGCTGGGCCAGGTGCGCGAGGCGCTGGGCAACCCCCAGCACCTGCTGCCCGGCATCGAGAAGCAGACCGAGGAAATTGCTACCCTGCGCAAGCAAATCGAGCAGTTTGCCCAGCAGAGCATCAACCAGCAGCGCGAGCAGCTGGCGGGGCAGGTGCAGCCACTCGGCGAGGTGAACTTCCTGGCCGCCCAGGTGCAGGCAACGTCGGCCGAGGGCCTCAAAACGCTGGCCTTCCAGCTCCGGCAGGCCGTACCCAACCTGGTAGCCGTGCTCGGCGCCGAAATTGATGGCAAACCCCAGCTGGCCGTCATGCTGGCCGACGAGCTGGTGCAGGCCGGCAAGCTCAACGCCAGCACCCTGGTGCGCGAGCTAGGCAAGGAAATCCAAGGCGGCGGCGGTGGCCAGCCGTTTTTCGCCACGGCCGGCGGCAAAAACGCGGCCGGGCTGCCCGCGGCCATTGCCAAGGCCAAGGAGTTGGTGGAAAAGGCGCTGGCGTAGTTTGTATTTTAGGCGGAAGACGGTATTTTTGACCGTTTAGCCATCCACGTAAAACAGGGCGTTGTGCTGATGGGCACAGCGCCCTGTTTTCTATTATTACAGTATTCGTGTTTTTGTTGGTATGAAATTCATCGTTATAATTAGTAGTGCGCTGCTGGTAACCGGCACGGTAGTCGGCGCTACGGCACAGGATTTATCAGCCAGAACCACGCTCTACAAGTCCTCTCGGGACTCAGTGGTGCTGGAGCCAGCCTATGCCAGCTACCGGATTCAGCGTACTGGCGTGGCCGGCAAGTCGCAGCTGGATACGATTTTTTATGTGGCTTCCGGCCGCTTGCTAAAGGTTGTGCGTACTACGTGGCTGCCCACCGGAGACACGCTGACAGTAGTGGAGGGGCTGCGAGCCAATGGCCGGCCCCATTATGTGCGCCACGAGCTGGGCCGCAAGGCCCACGGGGAGTACCGCGGCTACGATGAGCGGGGGCGTTTGCAGCGTAAAGCTCAGTTTGAGCGCGGCAAGGAGCAAAGTGCTGAATGCTACTCCAAAAATGGGGCACTGGTTTCTTGCTCCCAGTATGCCTACACTGAGAAAATGCCGGAATTTCCGGGCGGTTTCCAGGCCATGCTGAGCTATATCGGCCGCACGATGCGCTACCCCGGTAAGGCGCTGAGAGAGCAACGGCAGGGTAGGGTATTCCTCACGTTTGTGGTGGCTGAAACCGGGGAAGTCCGTTGCGCGCAAGTGACGAAGGGCGTGTCGCCGGAGCTGGATGCCGAGGCCCTGCGCGTAATCGGGAGTATGCCCCGCTTCAAACCCGGTCAGCAAGACGGCGAAGCAGTGCCCGTTTATTTCACTGTACCAGTTACTTTCGCCATCAAATAACTGCTGTTACGTAGTTTCCGTCTGCTGTAGGGGCGGGGCTTGTCCCTGCCCGCCATTCGCACCGCTTCAACAATTATCGTTCAACGGCGGGCGGGGACAAGCCCCGCCCCTACAACGGGCGGCAAGCAGACAACAGTGCGTAATAGTATCGTTTAAGTTTATACCCATTGTGATGAAGTATAAGTTGCTGCCATTCCTGCTCGCATTACTACTAGCCGCTGGCTCGCTGGCAGCAGCCCCATTGCCCGATAGCACGCGCATTGCGCGTAGCACGGAATATCAGGACCACCACTTTCGTCGCGCTGCCACTCCCGAGGGAGCCGCTTACCGGGTGGAAATTATGATGAAGGATAGCGCCCGGGGCGTAGCCAAAACGTATTCGCTGTCAAGCGGCAAACTCCATTCCTATAAAGCCTTCCTCAACCAGGCCCCGCGGATACGGCACGGCGCTTACCTGGAGTTTTACGAAAACGGCAAAACACGCCTGCAGGAGGTTTATGTACTGGGAATATTGCAGGGGGAGCGGCGAACCTACTATCCTACCGGGGAGTTGCGTCGGCGGGAGATGGTGGCCCCTGGCCAGCCCACTACGGGCGAGTGTTTTGGGCCTGATGGGGAGCCGGTGGCCTATTTTCCCTATATGCAAATGCCGGTTTATCCGGGCGAGCAGGCGGGGCTGTTGCAGGATATTGGCCGGAATACGGTGTACCCGAGACTGGCACTCCGGGCCAGAGCAGAAGGGGTTGTGATTGTGGGTTTTACGGTTGGCAAGGATGGCAAAGTGCAGGATGTTGCGGCCGAGGAGCCGTCGGCGGATGCTTCCGTTGCGTTGCTGCAGGCATATACCCACTTGCAGGAAGCCGCGGTGCAGTCGGTTCGTAAGCTGAAGCCCTTCGTGCCGGGCCGCCGGGAGGGCGAAGTGGTCGAAGTGCGTTTCCGGGTGCCGGCCACGTTTAAAATCCTGTAGCGCGAAATGCCATCCTCTTGCCTGAACAGGCGTCCAGTCCGGTTTGCAATTTTGCTGGTTTCAAACCAACCAAAAGGTCGAATTTTAGCCGGAATACGGCATTTTTGACCGTTTGGCCAGCCGGGTAAAGCGGGTGTTGTGCCGATTGGCACAGCGCCCGTTTTTTGCCCCTTACGTTCACGTTTCGCTATCCATGAAGTTTATCGTTATCATCAGTGGTGTCCTGCTGGCAACATGCGCGGCTGGCACGGCTACTGCCCAGGAAGCGCCAGTGAGAACCACTATTTATCAGATGTTTAAAGATTCAGTAGTTACAGCATCGTCTGATGCTGTTTACCGGATTCAGCGAACCCAAGTAGCTGGAAGGTCGCAGCTGGATAGCGTGTTTTACGTGGCCTCCAACCGCCTATACAGGGTGAAAACAATTACCTGGCAGCCCAACGGTGATACGCTGACTGTGGTAGAGGGCTGGCGCTCCAACGGGCAGACCGAATATGTGAGCCACGAACTGGGTAATAAAACGCATGGCGAATACCGCGCTTACAATACCCAAGGGCGTTTGCAGAAGATAGCCCAATTCGACCACGGGAAGGAGCAGAGCGCCAAGTGCTTCTCAAAAACGGGCGCGCTGGTTTCCTGCAACCAGTACAAATACACCGAAAAGTTACCGGAGTTTCCGGGTGGCCAGCAGGCGCTGCTGGACTATATCGGCCGCACACTTCGCTACCCCACCGCGGCATTGAAGCAGAACTTGCAAGGCGTGGTGAAAACGGCATTTGTGGTAGCGGAAACAGGCGAAGTGCGCTGCCTGCAAATAAAGCAGGGCTTGTGGCCAGAGCTGGATGCCGAGGCCCTTCGCGTGCTGGCAAGTTTGCCCCGCTTTAAGCCCGGCCAGCAAAACGGTGAAACAGTGCCCGTTTATTTCACTTTGCCTATCACCTTCGCCATCGAATAATTTCCACCTCTCACCCTACAATATGCGCCTTTCTACGCTTCTATTGACTGCGGGCCTGCTTGCAGCGGGCCTCACCGCCGCTCCGGCTGCCCGGGCCCAGACGTTCACCGACCCTGGCGCCTACAACAACTTCATTGTGGGCGAGCAGCGGGCCATGCTCACAAAAAACCTGCGCTACATCAGCAAATCGGCCCACTCGACCAACGAGAAAAAGGTGGACGCCAAGCGCCAGGATCTGGTGAAGCAGACGGAACTCTCGCTGCAAAAGTTGGCCAAACTGCCCGCCTACAAGGACGATAAAGGATTCAAGGAGCAGACCACCGAAGCCTTTTACCAGCTGCTGAAGGTGTATTCGGAAGACTATAAGGCCGTGGATCTGCTGGCCGCCACCCGCACGGCCACCGTTGAAAACATGGAGCAGTATTTTCGGCTGCAGGAAGTGGCTGAACGCAAGATGCAGGTGGTGAACGATTCGGTGGATGCGGCCCAGCTGCGCTTCGCCCGCCGCCACGGCATGACCATTTCCGAGGACCCAGAGGGCCGGCGGCTGGCCCAGTACATGCGGCAGGTGTCGGAGGTGAATAGCTACCAGCACCAAGTGTACCTGGCCCAGTTCCGGATGGAGAAGGCCAGCGCCCGCCTCATCGATGCGCTCAACGCCCGCGACGCCAACGGCTTCGAACAGGCCCGCCAGCAGCTGGTTACCGACGCCCAGACGGCTGCCGCAGCCCTGAAACCCATTGCGCCCTTCCGCGGCAAAGACGCCCGCTACCGCGACGCGGCCCGCAACCTGGTGAACTACTACGCCGGTTTTGCCACCACCCAAGGCCCCCAGATCCAGGAGCTGCTCACCCGCCAGGACCGCTTTACCAAGGCCGATGCCGACCGCATGAATGGCCTCGTGGGCGGCTACAATACCCAGAATAGCAAGCTGGTGAATGCCTACAACCAGGCCGGCAACGCCTTCCAGGCCACCTACATCCCGGTATTCAACGATTAGCGCGGCCCGGCGGGGGTTGCTAAGCGCTGAAAATAGAACGTCATGCTGAGCGCAGCGAAGCAGCCCGCAGGCTGATGTTGGAGTAGCAACCTAATGCTGAGCCCGCGGGCTGCTTCGTTGCGCTCAGCATGACGTTTCGGCTTACTCAACGAAGCGCGGCGCTACTGTAACATACCCGCTCGCAACTCCCCCGAACCTTAAGTATCTTCACGCCTGCAATCAGTGAAATCAGCGCTGAATCAGCGTAAATCTGTGATTAAGTGATAGACGACAGCCTCAAAGCCAAATACCAGCCCGTCATCGGCCTCGAAGTACACGCCCAGCTGCTGACCCGCAGCAAGATGTACTCGGCCGACGAAAACGAGTACGGCGCCCTGCCCAACCATAACCTGAGCGTGATTACGCTCGGCCACCCCGGCACGCTGCCCAAAGTCAACCACTCGGCCATCGAGTTTGCCATGAAAATGGGCCTGGCCACCAACTGCCACATCCGGCGCGACAACCTGTTCGCCCGCAAAAACTACTTCTACCCCGACCTGCCCAAGGGCTACCAGATAACCCAGGACAAAACGCCCATCTGCACCGACGGCCACGTGGAAATCCGCCTTGCTGATGGCGCTACCAAGCAAATCGGCGTCACGCGCATCCACATGGAGGAGGACGCGGGCAAGAGCATGCACTTGGCCGGCGAAACGGAAACGCTCGTGGATTTGAACCGGGCCGGCGTGCCGCTCATCGAAATCGTGAGCGAGCCCGACATCCGCAACTCGGAGGAAGCCTACGCCTACCTGGCCGAAATCAAGAAGCTGGTGGAGTACCTCGGCATCTGCGACGGCAACATGGAGGAAGGCTCTTTGCGCTGCGACGCCAACGTGAGCGTGATGCTACACGGGGCCGCCGAGTTCGGGGTGAAGGTGGAGGTGAAGAACATGAACTCGTTCCGCAACGTGCAGCGGGCTATTGAGTACGAGATTGAGCGCCAGATTCTGCTGCTCGAAGCCGGCGAGGTAATCGACAGCCAGACCCGCGGCTTCGATGCCCCAACCGGCACCACCGTCGGCCAGCGCAGCAAGGAAACGCTCAACGACTACCGCTATTTCCCCGAGCCCGACCTGCCGCCCGTCATCATTGATGATGCCTGGCTGCACCGCATGCAGGAGCAGATGCCGGCGCTGCCCCAGCAGCTCTACGCCCGCTTCACCGGCGAGCTGGGCCTCTCGGACTACGACGCCTCGGTGCTGACGGCTGAGAAGGATCTGGCCCTGTATTTCGACGAGCTGACCCGCCTGACGCCCAACGCCAAAGCCGCCGCCAACTGGGTAACCGGCCCCGTGAAAGCCTACCTCAACGAGCGCGCCCTCACCCTCGACCAGTTCCCGCTCACGACTCAGCATCTGGCCGACATCATCGGGCTCATCGACGAGAACAAGGTGGGCCAGTCGGTGGCCAGCAAGCAGCTGCTCCCGTATCTGCTCGAAAACCCCACCCAAACCGCCGCCGCTGCCGCCGCAGCCCAGGGCCTGCTGCAGCAGTCGGATGCCGGGGCGCTGGAAGCCATGATTCGGCAGGTGCTCGACGCCAACCCGGCCAAGGTGGCCGAGTACCGCGCCGGCAAAAAGAGCCTCACCGGTATGTTTATGGGCGAACTGATGAAGCTGACCGGCGGCAAAGCCAACCCCAAAATGGCCAACCAGCTGCTGCGCCAGCATCTGGACGGTTAGCACTGACGATAATGCGTACAACCACCTGCCAGCCAAAGCGGTGCGAAGCTTCTCCTGCCGGTAGTAATACCGCCGGACGGCGCTTTGCGGCACTTAGGCTGCAGTGGTTGTACCGTTTCTGCACTGTTGCTCCTGGTGCTGCTCGGCAGCTGCCAGCGGCTGGGCGCTCCGGCTACGCCCGGTGCGGCCAGCCAAAACCGGCGCGACAACCGCCCGGCCTCGCCCGATTTCAGCCTGCCAACTGCCGACGGAAAGCAATTGGACCTAAGTAGCCTGCGCGGCAGCTACGTGCTGCTCGATTTCCGGACCGCCGATTGTGCCGACTGCCAGGCCGAAAACGCCAACCTGCGCAAGATTTACGGCCAGTTTCACCACCGCGGGCTCGTTATTGTGAGCGTGTGGCTTGATGCTGACCAAGTCGCCGGGCACGCTGCCGCCGACTCCCTGCGCGCTGTGCGCTGGCTTCAGGTGTTCGACTCTGAAGGGCCGCAGGCGGGTACTGCCAAGGCCTACGAGGTGAAGCAGCTGCCCACCGCCGTGCTGCTCGACCCGCGGGGCTACGAGCTGGCCCGCAACCTGCGCGGCCGCGACCTGGGCCAGAAAATTTCAGAATATATTCCGCTCGACTAACCGGGACGAGCCGGATTCCAGACCAGGTATCCGGCCAGGGCCGGGAACCCGGGGCGGCCGGCCGCAGTTGCACGCCTACCTACCTGGCCCTCTTCCGGGCAAAATCGGCAACTTGCGCCTTGTTTCAGGGTCCTTGCCCCGTATTCCGGCCTATCTCTGGGCTGGTTCGCTTTCTGCTTAACCAATGAACATGAAGAGCCTGCTCTATTTTGGTGCCCTGCTGGGCATGACTAATGCCTGCAACAAGAACGCCACGCCTACCACAGTCGGCTCCGCCGATGCTGCCAGCTATGAGCTGAGTGGCCAGCTCCAGAATGCCCCGGTGGGTACCAAGGTGTACCTGGCCGAGCTGGGCGAAACCCAGTTCGTGTCGCGCGACACGGCTACTGTTAACGAGAAAGGCGAGTTTACCTTTAAGGGGCCGATGACCGAAGCCGGCCTGTACCAAGTGAAGACCACTGACCAGAACCAGGCGCTGGTGGTACTCGGTCCCGGCCAGCGGATACAGCTCGCCGGCGACGCCCAGAAGCTGCCCACCACTTACACGGTGCAGGGCTCGCCCGATTCGGAGCTGCTGCGCCAGATAAATATGGCTGCCGAAGCCAACCAACAGCAGCTGCAGCAGGCCATGCCGCGCCTGGAGCAGCGCTACGCCGCCGCCGCTCAGGCCGGCCGCATCGATTCGATGCAGGTCATTCAGGCCCGGGCTGAAGCCCTGCAGCGCCGGGGCCAGCAGCAAATGTTGCAGCTGGTACGCCAGAACCCGGGATCCATTGTAGCGGGCTTCGTGATGGCCAACGTGCTCAACCCCGACGAGAACTTCGCCTTGGCCGACTCGGTCGCCACAGTGCTGAAGACTTCGGCCCCCAACTCGCGCTACACCAAGGCGCTGGCCACCCGCCTCGACGGCCTGCGCACTACCGCCTCGGGCGCTACGGCCCCCGAAATCAGCCTGCCCACGCCCCAAGGACCACCGTTGGCGCTTACCAGCCTGCGCGGTAAGTATGTGCTGATTGATTTCTGGGCCAGCTGGTGCGGCCCCTGCCGCCAGGAAAACCCCAATATCGTGCGGGCCTACAACAAGTATAAAAACGCGGGCCCGGGCTTCGAAATCTACGGGGTTTCATTCGATCAGGACCGGGCCAAGTGGCTGAAAGCCATTCAGGCCGATGGCTTGGTCTGGAAGCAGGTTTCGGACCTGAAAGGCTGGGAGTCGGCGGCCGGCCAGACTTACGGCATCAAGTCCATTCCCTTCTCTATTCTGCTCGATCCGCAGGGCCGCATCGTAGGTAAAAATCTGCGTGGCGCCGAGCTGGATGCCAAGCTGGCTTCGGTATTGAAGTAAGAAAGAGGTAAACCCACAACGAAAATGGCCAGTCGCATAAGCGGCTGGCCGTTTTCGTTGTGGGCAGCTGTTCTTCGCAACTTGGGTTAACTAGTAAGGCCGTCATGATGAGCTTGCCGACATGACGGACGGGTTGGTCTTAGCGACTTCCTAAACAGTTTCGGGGTCAGACTCCAAACATCCGCTGCACCGATTGCCAGAGCTTCTTTTTGCGGCCGGCGTCGTATTCGAGCATCTCAATTTCGCTGGCTCCGAGGAAGGCCGTGTCGCCGTAGAGTAGTACGGGCTCGTAGGGCTGGGTGGTGTACACGGCCACATCGAGCAGGTTTTTACCGAACGCCAGAAACTGCCGGGCGCCCAGGTGCTGGCGGAGGCTGCACAGGGCTACCGGGTAGGAGTCGTGCTCCACGTTCACCAGCACTACGTCTTCCATAATCAGGCGCAGCGCCTTGAGCAGATTGTTGAGAAACACGTTGCGCGGCAGCTTACGGAATTGCGCTTCGGGTAAGCGCACCAGAATTACGAGGCCGCCGAAGTTGCTGCCCAGCGTAGAAAACGGGATATGCGCCACCGGCGACTGGGTGGGCGTAGGCTGCACCCGACCCGGCTGCGAGGGTGGAGCCGCCGGAGCCGCCGGCAGCGGGGCCAGCGTGAGCGTTACGGCTGCGTGGCCCGCCATGGCCGAATCCGGCGTAACGGCTGGCGCCACCGGTGCAGCTGCGGTTACTACCGGAGCCGGAGCCGGAGCCGGATGCGGTGACACTGAGGCAGGTGTGGCAGCAATTACTGGCGCTACGGCCGGCGGCATTGGCGGGAGCGGGGCTGGTGCGGGCTTGGCCATGGCCGGCGGAGCAGCCGGCTGCCCCGTCGGCTGGGGCACAACGGCCGACACCAAGGGAGCCGGGGCAGCGGCCGACGCATCTGCTGGCTGGAGCGCGGCAGTGGGTTCCGACACTACGTATAGGGAGGCCTCCGTGTAGAAGTTCTGGAAGAAGGCGAGCGTTGCGGCGTTGTCCATGCGAAAGAGCAGAGTAGAGGCGTAGGGGCAATTTACGTATTCCCGAACGACGATAAAAAAACCTCAGCCCGCGAAACCGAAGTATTTCGCGGGCTGAGGTTGAATTACGTTGGCAACGGAGTAGTAGAGATCCTTCGACAGGCGTACGCCAGATGATGCATCACTACTACTAACCACTCAGCTCGCTGAGTCGTCTTCGGCGGCCTGGGCTACGAGGTCGAAGAGGGCCTTTAGCTCAGTGGCTTCCTGCGGGGCCATGCGGCCGCCCAGCACCAGGCGTAGCTGGCGCCGACGCAAAGCGCCTTCGAACAAGGCCTGCTCGGCTGCGGTTTCGGGCACGGCGTCCGGCACATCAATCGGGCGGCCCGACTGATCAACGGCTACGAAGGTGAAAAAGGCCTCGTTGGACTTGACCTTGGTGCCGCTCGGAATGTCTTCGGCCCACACATCAATGTGCACCTCCATGCTGGAGCTGAAGGAGCGTGTGACCTGCGCTTCGAGCGTAATTACGCTGCCCAGCTTGATGCCTTCGCGAAAGGAAACGTTATCGACCGAGGCCGTAACGACGATGCGGTTGGAGTGGCGCTGGGCCGAAATAGCGGCCGCCACGTCCATCAGGTGCATCATGCGGCCGCCCATCAGGTTGTTGAGCGTATTGGTATCGTTGGGCAGCACCAGCTCGGTCATGCGGACGAACGAGTCTTTAACGGGCTTGGGTTTGCGGGTCATCTGGGAAAAGATTGAATTCTACTTAAGACGGAGCAAAGGTAAGCGGTGACTCGGTGAATGACGGTCACTCATTCACCCCTAGCCCCAGCCGGCTTTGCCCAGCAGCGGAACGAAGCGGAATTCTTCCAGCTCCTGGCGCGAAAACGCGTCTTCGCTCTCGCGCACCACGCGCACCATGCGCTGGCGGGTAGCATCGCCCACCGGAATAACCAGCGCGCCGCCCACGCGCAGCTGCTGCAGCAGCGGCCGGGGCAGCGTAGGCGAGCCGGCCGTTACCAGAATTTTATCAAAGGGCGCGTGCTGGGGCAGGCCCAGCGAGCCGTCGCCGCAGAACACCTGGGGCGGGTGGGGCAGTCCGGCCATCCGGCGGGCCGTGCGCTCGAACAGCACCGTGTTGTACTCGATGCTGAACACGTGGGGCGTGAGCTGCAGCAGCACGCTGCACTGATAGCCCGAGCCGGTCCCGACTTCCAGCACCTTATCGTGGGGGCCGATGTTGAGCAGCTCGGTCTGGTAGGCTACGGTGTAGGGCTGCGAGATGGTCTGGCCTTCGCCGATGGGAAAAGCCTTGTCGTGGTAGGCGTGCGACTGGAAGCCGGCGGCAAAGAACTGGTGGCGCGGCACGGCCCCGATGGCGGCCAGCACCCGCTCATCGCGGATGCCCTTGCGGCGCAGTTCTTCTACCAGTGTGCGGCGCATGCCTCGGTGGCGGTAGGTGTCGGCGGCAGCATGCATATTTGGCGGGGTAGAAGCGGCGGGCGCGGGCACCGGAGCGGGCTAACGGGTATTGGTTACCTTTATGCTGCTCCGAAGGAACTGGCCCGGCAGCGGAGCCAGGCCAGGCGGAAGCGTAAAAATAGGGCTTCCGGGCCAGAATACTCAGCTTTGTCGCCGGCCGAACCGCTTACCTGCTTCGCTCTTGATTCGTACTCTGCAAAAAATGAAGCTGATAGGCGCCGACTTTCTGGCGGCGCTGCTGGCTTGGATGTGCTTTTTTCTGGTTCGCAAGCACCTGCTGCGCGAAATCGGCCCCGATGCCGACTTCCATTTCTCCGCCGCCACCGTTCCCGATCCGGCTTTTCTGGTGGGCGCCGCGCTGCTGATTGCCACCTTCTGGACGGGCCTGTATGCGCTGCTGGGCGAGTACAACGATATTTTCCGCAAGTCGCGGCTGAGTGAGCTTATCCGCCTGGGCCGCGTGTCGGTGCTGGGGGCTGTGCTCATCTTCTTCGTGCTGCTGCTCGACGACCAGGGCGTGCAGAACTATCGGAGCTACTACAAAACCATTTCGGCCTACTTCCTGCTGCATTTCGTCATTACGGCGGTGTTGCGGCTCTGGGCCGTGTACAGCGTGCAGCAGCTGGTGCGCGGCGGCGTCATCAGCTTCAATACGCTGCTGGTGGGCTCGGGGGCACTGGCCCGCGATACCGGCCGCGACTTGGGCCGCACCGGCCGCCACCTGGGGCTACGGCTGGTAGGCTTCGCGCCACTGGGGCCCAGTGTCTGCGCCGAGCTGGCCGCCGAGCTGCCCGACCTGGGCTCTTACCGCCGCCTGCCCGACCTGGTGCGCGAGCTGAACGTGGAGCAGATTGTGATTGCCATTGAGCCCGGCGAGCACCGCATCATCGAAGAAATCCTGACGCTGCTCAATGGCACACCCGCCCGCATCAGCATCCTGCCCGACCTCTACCAGATTTTGCTGGGCTCGGTAAAGGTGAGCCACGTTTTCGGCACCCCGCTCATCGACATAAAGCAGGATTTGCTGCCGCTGTGGCAGCAGGTGGCCAAGCGCCTGATCGATGTGGTGGGCTCGGTGCTGTTTCTGCTATTGGCCTGGCCGGTGTACGCCTTCACGGCCCTGATGGTGCGGCTCTCCTCGCCAGGACCGGTGTTCTACTCGCAGGAGCGTATCGGGCGCAATGCCGTGCCGTTTCGCATCTACAAGTTCCGCTCGATGTACGTCGATGCCGAGCGGCTGGGCCCCGCTCTGTCGTCCGACCACGATCCGCGCATCACCAAGTGGGGCAGCTTCATGCGCAAGGTGCGGCTTGACGAGCTGCCCCAGTTCTGGAACGTCATCAAGGGCGATATGAGCATTGTGGGGCCGCGCCCGGAGCGCCGTTTCTTCATCGACCAGATCGTGCAGATTGCGCCCCACTACCGCCACCTGCACCGCGTGCGCCCCGGTCTCACCAGCCTCGGCCAGGTGAAGTACGGCTACGCCGAAACCGTGGCCCAAATGGTCGAGCGTCTCAAATTCGACATCCTCTACATCGAAAACATGAGCCTGGCCATGGACTTCCGGGTGCTGCTCTACACACTCAAAATCATCATTGAGGGCCGCGGGAAGTGATGTGCCATTGTGCAGCGTGCAGCGCAAAGGGCGTATTGTGCTGAAACATTTCTGCTGCCAGGATTTTTTATGCACTTGCTGCCTGCCCGACTCTGGCCACCTCTCATCTACTACTTTACCACCATCCGTCTGTGTTTACCGGCATCATTGAAACCCTGGGTACTATATCGGCCGTGCGGCGCGAGGGTACCAACATCCATTTCACGGTTGAATCGGACTTCGCTTCGGAGCTGAAAATCGACCAGAGCGTGGCCCACGATGGTGTCTGCCTGACGGTCGTGGCCTTGGACGGCGCGCCTGCCGCCGGTGCTGCTGGCACCCACGTCGTCACGGCCATCGATGAAACGCTGCAAAAGACCAACCTCAGCACCTGGGCGCCTGGTCGCCGCGTGAATCTGGAGCGCTGCCTGGCCGCTAACGGCCGCTTCGACGGCCATATTGTGCAGGGCCACGTCGACCTGACGGCCACCTGCGAATCGGTTACCGACCAGAATGGCAGCTGGCTCTACCGCTTCCGCCACGAATCCGGCCCGGGCCGCATCACGGTCGAAAAAGGCTCCATCTGCATCAACGGCACCAGCCTCACCTGCTTCGAAAGTACCGACGACGGCTTCTCGGTGGCCATCATTCCCTACACCTACGAGCACACCACTTTCCAGGACCTGCGCCCCGGCGACCGGGTGAACCTGGAGTTCGACATCGTGGGCAAGTACGTAGCCAAATTGCTGGGGAAGTAGTTCTATATCCGCCGCTGGCAGGATATAGAACTACGTTTCAGGCCTGCGCCAGAGCGGGCGCGACCATCGTCCTTTCCCAACCCTATGCGCTACCTGCTCCTTCTGCTGCCGCTGCTGCTGGCCCGACCCGCCGCGGCCCAGAGCCGCCTCGATTCGGTGCTAACTTCTGAACACCAGGCTGGCCATTTCAATGGAACAGTGCTGGCACTAAAGAACGGCCGGGCAGTGGCCCGTATTCATAAAGGCTACGCCAACCTGCAGTTTGCCGTACCGATTACCGATAGCACCCGGTTCCCGATTGCGTCGATGACCAAGACGTTTACGGCCCTGCTTATGCTGCAACTACAGCAGCAGGGCCGGCTGAAGCTCACCGACAAAGCCGCTGCTTACCTGCCCGAACTACCACCAGACTGTCAGGATATAACGCTGCTGGACCTGCTGACGCACTATTCGGGCCTGCAGAACGAGCCGGTAAGTGCCTACGACAACCGCCTAAGCCCGGCAGATTTCGTGCGGGCCTACGTGCGGCGCAACCCTGCCAAGCCCGCGCCCGGCTTCAACTACAACAACACTGACTACGTGCTGCTGACCCGGGTGCTGGAAGTGGTAAGCGGCCGGTCGTACCCGGAGCTGCTGCAGAGCGCCATTCTGACGCCGTTGGCCATGAAAAACACTGGTGTATTGACTGAAAACCGCATTGTTGCCAATCTGGCTTACGGCTACCACAACTACTCTTTTGGGGAGGATAGCCCGTCCAAGCCATTGCAAAACGATACGCGGGAGCTGTCGAATTATGCCGGCGCGGGGGCCGTGTACTCAACGGTGGCCGACTTGGGCAAACTGGTGGAAGCCCTGCGCACCAACCGGCTGCTCCGGCCCCGTATTACGGCCCAGCTGCTCACCAAACCCCAGCAACCGGCCTACCTCGACTACGCCCGGGGCCGCCCAACCATCGGCTTCTACTACAACAACCGCACGTTTGCCCAGCCGGTGCTGGAGCGCCGCGGCAGCATCGACGGCTTCAACTCGGCGCTGCTTACCAGCCCCGATTTCAGCACCGTGCTCATCATTCTCTGCAATACCGATACCGGCGACCTGGAGAAAATCGGCGACGCGCTGTATCGGCTGATAAAATAGGCCCGGAGGTCTTTATCCTTGATTTGATGCGGGCCCGAAAAAACCTTCTGCCGCCTGCCAGGCCACTACATCCTGGCGCACGTCGCCGGGGCGCGAGCCGTTGCCGTAGAGGTAGCCGCCCCAGGGCATGTCCATGTATGCGGCCGTGAGTTGCAGCCCCTCTTGCAGGGGCTGGGCTTCGGCGCCGGGCCCGCTGCCGGCTACCACGGCCCAAAAGGTTTTGCCCCGCATCCGCGCCCGGAAATCGAGGTTTGGCGTGCGTAGCCAAGCGCTCCAGTAGTCGAGGTAGTGCTTGGCGGGCGTGGAGAGGGCATACCAATAGAGCGGTGACACCAGTACGAGGTCAGTAGCCGCCAGCGTGGCATCGAGCAGTGTTTTCTCGGGGCCGGTGGTAGGAGCGAGGTAGCTCTCGTCGTGGCGTTGGTCGATGAACGGAGGCAGGGCGTAATCGGGCAAAAACAACCATTGTTGTGCAGTGACAGCCGGTAAAAAGCCGGCGGCGCGGCGGGCCAGCAGCTCGCTGTTGCCGTTGCGGCGGGTGCTGCCCAGCAGGAACAGGAAGCGGCGTTTGGTCGTGTCGGGCATAAGGTAAGGGGCCTTGTTGGGCACGGTAGCAGCTATGCGTCAGCAGCACATGAGAGCTGATTATAAGGTAATTGGCTATCACTCGTTTTTTGAGATATTGCGTCTCGCATTCTTACCACTTCCGCTATTTAAGCTATGAAAAAAACTGCCGGGGCGCCATTGCTGGCGTTGGCGTTGCTGGCCGGTGCCTGCAGCCAGAGTGAGCCCGCCCAAACTGCTGCCGCCGCCAATACGGCCACCGTGCCAGCAATGCCGACAGTAGCAGTGGCAGAAACTTCCGCGGCCCCGGAAACCATTGATCACCGGCAAATCCGCATCAACGGCCTGCCCTTCGAGACGACCACAGCCGAGCTGGTGAAGGCCTTGGGCCAGCCCGACACCATTGACAAAAATGCCGTGGAGTGCGGTGGCCATTTCGAAGACAGCAAGGGTGACCACTACAAATACGGTACTAGCCTGTTCGAAGTGAATGGCAAACAGGCCGTTATGGGCGTTGTGAACTTCAGTAGCGGAAAACTCCGCGTAACGATTGGCGAGCAGGTCCTTGACCAGAACACGACGTTCGAGGAAATTCGCCAGCGTTATCCGCAGGCTGCCAGCGGAGTAACTGACCGGCGTAATCAGACCATGGGTAAAACATCCCAGGTGTGAGCATTCCAGAACCTGGGGCCGACGATTCCTGGATAATGGAGTTCGAGCAGGGCAAGCTGACCCGTTTCGAGTACTACTTCCCCTGCTGATAAGTAGTAATCCGGCTGTACGCTGATGAAAAAGCCCCCGGTTTCCGTGCGTAGTGTGCGGATGCCGGGGGCTTTCGTTGTTGCTGTTTTCGGTTCAGACGGCCTCGGCGGCCGTTGCGAGTGGCCACCAGCGGGCCGCCAGCCGCTGATAAACGGCGGCGCAGGCCCAGGCCGTGAGCGAGCCCAACAATGCGCCGGCCAGCACATCGGTCAGGTAATGGGCCGCCAGATACATGCGGCTGTAGCTCACTACCACGGCCCAGGCAAACAGCAGCACCTTGGCCAGCCAAAACCGTCGGGGCAGTACCATCGTCATGAATACGGCCAGCGCAAAGGCATTGGCCGCGTGCGATGACAAAAAGCCAAACTGCCCGCCGCAGCCGTTGGCCAGGTTGAGCGTGGCCGATAGGTCGGGGTCGTGGCAGGGGCGCAGGCGGGCGAAGTAGGGCTTGAAGAAGCGGCTGGAAATGGCATCGGCCAGCGCTACACTTGCGCCCAGCAGCGGCAGCAGCAGCCGGGCGCGGCGGCCGTAGAGGTAGATGAGCACCACCAGCAGCACGAAATACGCCGGAAACCACACGAAGCGCTCCGTGAAAAACACCATCCACTTATCGAGGGCGGGCGAGCGGTTGGAGTTGGCCGCTACTAGCAGCCAGCGGTCCAGGGCCTGCAGCTGCTCAATCACTGGCCGACGGTTTCAGTGGTGGAAAGGTCGGCAGTTGGGCCAACCGCCGCGCTGGCGTTCAGCCAGTCGAGGCCGGGGTGCAGCCACTGCTGGGTGTCGGCCTCGGGCGAGCCGGGGGCGGGCGGCTGGTTGTAGTGCCACTCGGCCTGGGGCGGCAGGCTCATCAGGATGCTTTCGGTGCGGCCGCCTGTTTCGAGGCCGAAGCGGGTGCCCCGGTCGATGGCCAGGTTAAACTCGGCATAGCGCCCCCGGCGCACCAACTGCCACTTTTTCTGGGCTTCGGTGTGGGGTTGGCCGGCATTTCGGCGTAGCAACGCGCAGTAGCTGCGGCCGTACACCTCGCCCACGGCCCGCACAAAGGCGAACAGACTATCGGCATCAGCCTCCTTACCCACGATGAGCCGGTCGAAGAAGATGCCGCCCACGCCGCGGGTTTCCTGACGGTGGGGCAGGTAGAAGTACTCATCAGCCCACTTCTTAAAGCGCGGGTAATAGCCGGGGTCGTGCTGCTGGCAGACCTGGGCAATCTGCTCGTGAAACCAGCGGGCCTGCGCCACGTCCACGTAAATTGGGGTCAAATCCAGCCCGCCGCCAAACCAGGCTTCGCCGTTGCCGGCCTCGAAGTAGCGCACGTTCATGTGCGAAATCGGCGCCAGCGGGCTGCGCGGGTGCTGCACCACACTCACGCCGGTGGCGAAGTAGTCGGGCGAAGGCATGAGCAGCTGCCGGGCCGCGGCGTCGCTCATGCGGCCTTCCACGGCCGAAAAATTCACGCCGCCTTTTTCGATAATACTGCCTTCGGTGAGGATGCGTGAGCGGCCACCGCCGCCGCTGTGGTGCTGCCAGGCATCTTCGCGGAAGCGGCCGGTGCCGTCGGTGGCTTCGAGCTGCTGACAGAGCCAGTCCTGAAACAGGCGCATCCAGGCCTCTACGGTGTCGCGGAAGCGGGGCAGCCCGGTGGGCGGGGCGGGAAAGGGGGCGAGGGCAGGCGAATCGGGCATTGGGGCAAAGGTAAATAAAACCGCCGGCCGTCGGGCCGGGTGTTACCTCAGGCGCCGGATAAGGCCTAACCCATTGCCGCTATCATTGGTTGTTAAGATGTTGAACGAAAGTGCCGCCCACCATCATTTCGGGCTGGCCCAAATACCCGGCTAGCTATTTCGCACTTAGTCTCATTGCCAATCCCCCATATCCCGTTGTAACTTCCCATGAACCCCGCTCCACTATTTCCCGCCGACCTGTTCCGTCGCCAAGACGAAACGCCAGACGCGGAATTCTACCACCACCCGCGCTTCGTCGCGCACATCGACGATGCCGCCATTGCGGCCGTCACGCAGCTCTACCGCGAATATTTCCCGCCCAACAGCGCCCTGCTCGACCTGATGAGCAGCTGGATAAGCCACCTGCCCGCCGAAATTGCCTACCGCCGCGTGGTGGGCCTGGGCATGAACGCGGCCGAGCTGCGCGCCAACCCGCGCCTCAGCGCCCACGTGGTGCTGGACCTGAACGAGCAACCCAATCTGCCCTTTCAAAACCAGGAATTTGACGGCGCGGCCATCTGCGTGTCCATCGACTACCTCACGCAGCCGGTGGCGGTGCTACGCGAACTGGCCCGCGTGCTGCGCCCCGGTGCGCCGTTGGTCATTACCTTTTCCAACCGCTGCTTTCCCAGCAAGGCCATTGCGGTCTGGCACGCCCTCGACGACCGCGGGCACCTGGCGCTGGTGCAGCGTTTCCTGGAAGAAGCGGGCGGCTGGCAGCCCATTACCCTGCTGGACCGCAGCCCCGCCCCCGGCCACTCCGACCCGCTGTATGCCGTAGTGGCCCGGGTAGCCCTGCCGCAAAATCAAGCCGTTATCGACTGATAAATTTCTGCTACCAAACAAGAAGAGCGCGCCAATTGGCGCGCTCTTCTTGTTTGGTAGTCTATTCCAAAAACCTTACCCCGTTGTGCGGAGCGGTTTTCAGGCAGCTACATGCGAGGTGTTATGCTGAAACTTTCACGTCGTAGCGGTCGAGCATCATCACCTTGTCCCACGCCTTCACGAAGGCTTTCACGAAGCGCTTCTGGCCGTCGCTGCCGGCGTACACTTCCGCTACGGCCCGCAGCTGGCTGTTCGCGCCGAACACGAGGTCCGAGCGCGTTGCCGTGAAGCGTTTCTCGCCAGTCGTGCGGTCATTGAGCGAGAAGGTCATGCCTTTGGCATCCGTCTTCTTCCACTCGAAATCCATGCTCGTGAGCACCGTGAAGAAGTCGTTGGTGAGCATGCCTGGGCGGTCGGTGAAAATGCCGTGCGCCGAGCCATCGTGGTTGGCGTTCATGGCTTTCAGACCGCCCATTAGCGCTACCCACTCGGGCGAGGTGAGCGAGAGCAGCTGGGCTTTGTCGAGGAACATTTCTTCCGGGGCTACACCCTGCGAAATGGCGTCGAAATCCTGGTCGAGGTAGTTGCGGAAGCCATCGGCCACCGGTTTCAGCCACGTGAACATCTCAATGTCGGTCAGCTCCTGCGTCGTATCGCGGCGGCCCGGCGTGAAAGGAACGGCAGTGGTAAAGCCCGCATCAGCCGCCGCCTTTTCGAGCGCGGCGCAACCGCCCAGCACAATCAGGTCGGCCAGCGACACCTTTTTGCCACCCGTCTGCTGACCGTTGAATTCCTCCATCACCTTGCGCAGGGCCGCGATAACCGGCACCGTGCGCTGATTCACCGCCCAGTCCTTTTGCGGGGCCAGCGCAAGCCGCCCGCCATTAGCGCCGCCCCGCTTGTCGCTGCTGCGGTGCGTAACGGCGGCCGAAAAGGCGGTGTACACCAGGTCGGAGCCTGAAATACCCGATGCCAGAATCGACTTTTTGAGCGCCGTAATATCCGCCACGTCAATCAACGCATAATCGGCCACCGGAATGGGGTCCTGCCAGAGCAGGTCGTTTTCGTTGACTTTTTCGGGGCCGAGGTACCGCTCGCGCGGGCCCATGTCGCGGTGGGTCAGCTTGTACCAGGCTTTGGAAAAAGCCTGGGTGAAGGCGTCGAAGTCGCCGAGGAACTTCTCGCAGACCTTGCGGTATTCGGGGTCCTCCTTCAGGGCAATGTCGCTGGTCATCATCATCAGCGCGTTCATCTGGCCGGGGATGTGCGCGTCGGGCGTTTTGGGCGCGTTCTTGTCCACTGGCGTCCATTGCAGCGCGCCGGCCGGGCTCTTGGTCTGCTCCCAGTCAAACTTGAACAGGTTTTCGAGGTAGTCGTTGTCCCACTGGGTTGGGTTCGGCGTCCAGCTGCCCTCAATGCCGTTGGTCATGGTGTCTTCGGCGTTGCCTTTGCCCTTATGGTTGTGCCAGCCAAAGCCCATGGCCTCCATGGGCGCAATCTCGGGCGGCATCCCAATTTCTGAGGCCGGTACCATGCCGTGGCTCTTGCCGAAGGCGTGGCCGCCGGCAATCAGGGCCACGGTTTCCTCGTTGTTCATGGCCATGCGGGTGAACGTCACGCGGATGTCGCGCGCCGAGCCCAGCGGGTCGCCGTTGGCGTAGGGGCCTTCGGGGTTCACATAAATGAGGGCCTGATGAGAGGCCGCCAGCGGGTTTTCGAGGTCGTAGTCCGCGTCGCCATTTTGGCCGCGCCACCGCTTATCCCGGTTCACCATGCTGTCGGGCGATTCCGCGTTCTTCAGGTCTCGCACCACCTCGGGCCCCCAATACGTGCTGTTGTCAACCTCCCAGGCATCGTGGCGGCCGCCGGCGAAACCGTAGGTGGGGAAACCCATGATTTCCAGCGCGCAGTTGCCGGTCAGCACAATGAGGTCGGCCCAGGAAAGGGCGCTGCCGTACTTCTGCTTGATGGGCCAGATAAGCCGGCGCGACTTGTCGGTGTTGCCATTGTCCCACCAGCTGTCGACGGGCGCAAAGCGCTGCAGCGCCTCCCCGGCGCCCCCGCGGCCGTCGGCAATGCGGTAAGTCCCGGCCGAGTGCCAGGCCATCCGAATCATTTGCGGGCCGTAGTTATTGTAGTCCGACGGCCACCAGGCCACCGAAGTAGTCAGAAACGTCTTAATTTCCTGCTTCAGCGCCTCCAAATCGAGGGCGTTGAACGCTTCAGCGTAGTTGAAATCATCGCCGAGCGGATTGGCGCTCGGGCCGTTTTGGTGCAGCTGCTCCACCTTCAGCCGGTTGGGGTACCAGTCGGACAGCGCGGGCGGCGTTCCTAGTACGCCGCCGATGCTGTCGCCGCCGAAAGGGCATTTGCCCGCCATTTCAAACGTATCGGTGTTGGTCTTGTCGTTGGTTATGTTGAGCATATGGGGTTACAGAAGGTTGATTTCGGGCAGGCCAGCGTTGGCGCGACGTAGCTACTATGCACCCAAGACATCAGGACGCCATGTAATGTTGTGCCTCATTAGTGCGGGCAGGGCCGACGTTGCGCCCCGGGGCCCTGGGTGTCAGGCAGAGAACCGCACGCTTTTTCAAGGGCCGTTTTTGTACGTAGATTCCCGACGGCGGATGAAGGCCAGCGTTGCCCGCCGCGTATTTTTCTTCGGGAAGAAAAGCGGGGGAAGCCGAATTTTCGCAACATCCGGCTCCAGATGGCGCTTGTTGAAGGATAGGATTTGCTCTTCGTATGCGTAAAAAAATGAAACACATTGGCCGGCTGGTAGTCGGTCTTATTGGGCTGTTGCTGCTGGCCGGGGCGGCCTTTGCCGGGCTCAGTCCGCAGTTCGGCGGCACGCCCACCAAGGCCGAAAAGGCCCGCTATGCCCGCAGCGGCCACTACACGAAGGGCGAGTTCCAGAACCAGATTCCGACCGAGCTAATGACCGGCAGCAGCATGGCCGAGGTGATGTGGGAGTTTGCCTTCAAGAAAACGCCCGGTAAAAATCCGTCCGGCCCGCTGCCCATGCAGCTGCTCGATTCGCTGAGTATCGTGGGTAAAACGCCCGAACTGCTACGCGTAACGTGGTTCGGGCATTCGGCCAGCCTGCTCGAAATCGGGGGGCAGAATATTCTGCTCGACCCCATGCTGGGCCAGGAGATGGGGCCGCTTAGCTGGGTTACGCCCAATCGCTACAACCCGCGCGTGCCCATTTTCGCCGCGCAGCTGCCGCCCCTCACGGCCGTGCTCATTTCCCACGACCACTACGACCACCTCGACTACGAAACAATTCGCCAGCTGCGGAGCAAAACCCGGCTGTTTGTGGTGCCGCTGGGTATTGCGGCCCACCTGCGGGCCTGGGGCGTCGATACGGCCCGCATCCGCGAGCTGGACTGGAACGACTCGGTGCAGGTGGCGGGCCTGACCATCATCAGTACCCCGGCGCGGCACTTTTCGGGCCGCGGGCTCACCAACCGCAACTCCACCTCCTGGAGCAGCTGGGTGGTGAAGTCGGCCACCCGCCGCGCCTTTTACAGCGGCGACGGGGGCTACGGCCCGCACTTTGCCGCCATCGGCCGCCAGCACGGCCCCTTCGATGTGGGACTGCTGGAATGCGGCCAGTACGACCCGCACTGGGCCGATATCCACATGGTGCCCGAGCAGAGCGTGCAGGCCGCCCGCGACGTGCGCGCCGCCGTGATGCTGCCCGTGCACTGGGGCGCTTTCACCGAGGCCAACCATCCCTGGGACGAGCCGGTGAAGCGCGCTACGGCCGAAGCCGCCCGCCTCGGCCAACCGATAA
Source organism: Hymenobacter lapidiphilus (assembly GCF_003417065.2). GTDB lineage: Bacteria > Bacteroidota > Bacteroidia > Cytophagales > Hymenobacteraceae > Hymenobacter. Next base: position 200,849 of record NZ_QVLT01000003.1, read on the forward strand.
CCACGCCCGAGCTGGGCCAGCCCGTCACGCTCGATGGCTGCCCATTACCTCAGGCGCGGTGGTGGGAGAAGGTGAAATAGGGAGTTGGCGAAAAAGAACGTCATTCTGAGCAGCGTGAAGAATGACGCTCCTTTTCACCGAATCACCTCCTTCCGCAACACCTGCAATACCAGCGGCTCGGCCTGGAGCGGCACGCCGAAACGGGTATCGGTGGGGAATGCAACCGTTGCGGGGGTGCGCTGGTAGCCCAGGCGCTCGTACCAGGCCAGCAACTCGTGGCGAACGGAAATGACGGTCATGCGCACGGCGGTGCAGCCCAGAGCGCGAGCGTGGCTTTCGGCGGCCTGCACCAGCTGCCGACCAATGCCGCCGGCCTGCAAGCTGGGCTCCACTGAGAGCATTCCCAGGTACAGCTCAAGGTCTTGCTGCTGCAGAAATACGCTGCCCACCAGCTCACCGTCGGCGGCGCGGTGGGCCAGCAGAAACTGCGCGTGGGGCTTTTCGAGCTGCTCGTGCAGGTCGGCTTCGTCGGTACGCTGGCCGGCGAGCAGGGCGGCCTCAGTGGTCCAGCCCTGGGCCGAAACTTCTCCCCGGTAGGCCCGGTTAACGAGGCGGTTGAGGGCCGGTATATCGGCCAGCGTGGCGGGGGAGAAGCAGAGCATGAGACGCAAGGGGATATGGGGAATGGGAGAATAATGTGGCGGGGACTTGGCGTGGCAACGAAAGTAAGCAGGGCAGGGAAACAAAGAGGACCGGGTCGAACGCCAAGCGCATCAATTTACTGCCTCCTTAGCTCACCTTGCTCCACCGCACCTTTCGTAACTTCGCCCCAGCACCCACCCTCCGCTCATGACCTTCGAAACCGTCCCCACCCCGGAAATCGATTTGACTGCTACCCACGCTTCGCCCGAACTGCTACGCCGCGCCTATCGCCTGCTGCGCACCAGCGACGAACTGGCCCGCCTCTACGAGGAAAACAAGGCCGTAACGGCCAAATACGTGCATGCCACGGCCCGCGGCCACGAGGCCATTCAGCTGGCCGCCGCCACCTGCCTCGGCCCCCACGACTACGCCGCGCCCTACTACCGCGACGACTCCATGCTGCTCGGCATCGGCCTGACGCCCTACGAGCTCATGCTCCAGCTCATGGCCAAGCGCGACGACCCGTTTTCGGGCGGCCGTACCTACTACTCGCACCCTTCGTTGCGGCGGGCCGGTTTTCCCACCATTCCGCACCAGAGCTCGGCCACCGGCATGCAGGCCATTCCGGCCACCGGCGTGGCCCAGGGTATCAAGTACCTGGAAAGCCAGAACGTGGGAATGCTGCAGGCAGACCCCCGCGACTTTTACGAAAGCGGCCAGCCGGCGCCCGGCCTGTATAGCTCGGTGCAAGCCGGTGAGCATGATCGTAACCCACTGGTGATTTGCTCGATTGGTGATGGAGCCATGACCGAAGGCGAGGTGAGCGAGGCCATGCAAATGGCCGTGCTGCACCAGCTGCCCATCATTTTCCTGGTGCAGGATAACGACTGGGGCATTTCGGCAACCGGCCGCGAGATGCGCACGATGAACGCCTACGAGTTTGCCGCCGGCTTCAAGGGCCTACACCGTTTGCAGACTGATGGGGCCAATTTCCTGGCCAGTTACGCCACCATGCAGGAGGCCGCCAACTACGTGCGGGCCCGGCGCGGGCCGGTGCTAGTGCACGCCAACTGCCCGCTGCTGGGCCATCACACCAGCGGCGTGCGCCGCGAGTGGTACCGCGGCGACGACCTGGCCCAGCACACCCTGAACGACCCGCTGCCCCGTTTCCACGAGCAAATGCTGGCGCTAGGCTTCGCCGAAGACGAGCTGCAGCAACTGGCCGACGAGGCCCGCGCCACCGTGCAGGCCGACTACGAGCGCGCCCTAGCCGCCCCCAATCCCGACCCGGCTACCTTCGCCGACCACGAATTTGCCCCGCCGGCCGTAACCGAGGAAACTGGTGAGCGCGCCCCCGCCGGCGCCGAAAAGGCGCTGATGGTAGATGCCGCCCTGCACGCCGTCGATGACATTCTGCGCGAGTTTCCGGAGGCCTTGTTCTACGGCCAGGACGTGGGCGGCGAGCTGGGCGGCGTATTCCGCGAGGCCGCGCTGCTGGCCAAAAAGTACGGCGACGCCCGGGTGTTCAACACGCCCATTCAGGAGGCCTACATTATTGGCAGCACGGCCGGTATGAGCTCCGTGGGGGCCAAACCCATCGTCGAAATCCAGTTTGCCGACTACATCTGGCCCGGCCTCAACCAGCTGGTGGAGGAGCTCAGCAAGTCGTGCTACCTGAGCAACGGGCAGTTTCCGGTGCAGAGCCTGATTCGGGTGCCCATCGGGGCCTACGGCGGGGGCGGGCCCTACCACTCGGGCTCCATTGAAAGCACGCTACTCACCATCCGCGGCATCAAGGTGGTGTACCCGAGCAACGCGGCCGACATGAAGGGCCTGTTGCGCGCCGCTTTCCTCGACCCCAACCCCGTGGTACTGCTCGAACACAAGGGACTGTACTGGAGCAAGGTGCCCGGCACCGAGGAGGCCAAAACCATCGAGCCCGCCGCCGGCTACGTCATCCCGCTCGGCAAGGCCAACATCTTCCAGCAGGCCGATGCGCAGAAGCTGGCCAACGGCGAAACCTGCGTGGTCATCACCTACGGCATGGGCGTGCACTGGGCCCGCACGGCCAGCCGGCAGTTCCCCGGCCAGGTCGAAATCCTGGACCTGCGCACCCTCAACCCCCTCGACTGGGAGGCCGTGCAGGCGGCAGTGCGCCGCCACGGCAAAGCCCTGGTGCTCACCGAGGAGCCGCTGATGAACTCCTTCGCCGAGAGCCTCGCCGGACGCATTCAGCGCCACTGCTTCCGCCAGCTCGACGCGCCCGTATTCACCCTCGGAGCCGCCAACCTGCCCGCCATTGCCCTCAATGTGGAGCTGGAGAAGCAAATGCTGCCCAACCCCGACAAAGTAGCCACCGCCCTGGCCGAGCTGCTGGGGTATTAGGCGGGAAGCTAGGAGTAAGTTGGATATCCTGAAAGCCCACGGCATCAACATCAGGTCCTAAACTCTTGGCATTATCAACCAACGAAAAGCCCCGTCATCCTGCTTTAGGATGACGGGGCTTTTGCTACACACAAAGCGCTACTATCTGAGCGCTAAACTTAGTTCTTAACCAGCTTCAGCACCTGCGTGGTGTTGTGGCCGCTGATGCGGAGCAGATACACGCCTTTTACCAGATTCTGGGTGGGCAGCACCTGCTGCTGGCCGCCGTTGGCCGACCATTCGGCTACTTTACGACCTTCCGCGCTCAGTACCTCTACGCGGTAAGGGCCAGTGGGCAGCGCCTCCAGGTCGAGGGTGACATTGGCACTGGTAGGGTTAGGGAACAGGCGGACTGCCGTCGCGCTGCCCTGGCCATCGAAGAGCACCGTTTTCACGTCCGAGCGGGCTACCGTACCGTCGAGGTCGAGCTGGAGCAGGCGGTAGTAGCGCAGGCCGGCCTGAACTCCGGCATTCTTATCGGTGATGCGGTAGTCGAGGTGTTGGGTGCTGGTGCCGCGGGCCGGCAGGGTGGCCACCGGCACGAAGCTGCTGCCATCATTCGAGCGCTCCACCACAAAGCTGGCGCTGTTCACCTCCTGAGCCGTCGTCCAGCTCACCAGCGCGTCGCGACCCACGGCCTGCGCTTTGAAGTCGACCAATGTAACGGGCAGGGGCACTGCTTTGGCGCCGGAGCGGAAGATGGCCTCGGTGCCAGCGCCCCCTACTCGCGGAGCCGTAGAGGGAGTACCGCCGTAGGCTGGATCAAAGAGGTCCACCAAGCCGTTGAAGTTGTCGTCGTGGTAGTTCGGGCTGTCCATGTCAAGGAAATTGGGGATTTTATCCCCGTCATTGTCCCGCAGGAAGGCTGAATTCAGGACTTGGTTGGGGCTGCCAATGGCGTAGTAAGCGGCCTTGCCGGGGTTAGCCACCGCAAAAGCTCTTGCCTTAGCTACCAATTCCTCGCCGGCCGTGCCGTTCTGGTCGTCGTCGAAGCCCTCGGTCCAATCGGCCGTTTGCTGATGGATGGGGAGGAGGCCTTTGCCAGCATTATCACCATCCGAATCAAAGTCAAACATATCTGCGACAGCGCTTCCGCCCGAATTAACCGGCGTACCAATAGCTGTACCACCGTTGCCGGGGTCGTAAGCGTCACGAATACCGTTGCGGTTGGTGTCAGTTTTGAAATTCGCCTGCGCCTTGCGGGCAGTGTAAACAACTGTCGTCTGTGCCTCTATTTCGTCAGTAATACCGTCGTTGTCGGAGTCGATGTCAAGGAAGTTGAAGTTGCGGATGGTCTGCGAGCCGCTCACACGCTGGTCAGTGTCGTTGTCGGCTAGGGTGTACTTGCTGGCGTTGGATTGGGTGGGGGTGATACTCTCATTATAGTCACCGTCGTTGTTGCCTACTAGCGTACGGACTACGGTATATGTTACGTTGTTTTCTACCGCGTCAGGCAAACCATTAGGCCCTACTCCAGCATTTAGGCCTGCTGCAGAAGATGTTGCAGCTGCCGATGAAGTGTATTTAGATTGGGCTGGATCGTAGGCGCTGGCAAAAACGTATGTAGACCGAGTATATACGTAAGGTTGTCCACCATTCCCTTTGCCTGTTCTAGACTCGGTCATTAGAGTCTTGTCGTATGAATATGTTGGATTCACGTTGCCATTCGCCTCAAAAGCGTCGGGCAGTCCGTCACCGTCCGAGTCGAGGTCGAAATGATTGGGAGTACCGTCAAGGTCGGCATCGAAGATGTCGTTCACCCCATCGTTGTTTGCATCCTGGAAAGCTCCGAGTACTGGGTGCTTGTAGGCCGCGTCGAGGTAACGGATGGGCGGGTTAGGCAGTAGGGAAGTTGCCGTCTCTATAAAGCCCGGATCGATGGCTGAGGCCGCTACCACCGTATTCGTAGCGGTGTTGAGCGGACTAAGTGCTTCCACTACGTCCAGTATACCGTCATTATCGTCGTCAATGTCCACGTTATCCGCTACTCCGTCGCCGTCGTTGTCGCAAACGCTGGTGTAGGTGAACGAGGTAGCCCCATTAAAGGCGGAGAAACCGTACGTCCAGGTGTTCACCGTGTACTGGTCGCCGTCGTCGCTGGTAGCGCCCCATTTATGGACGCCCTCACTAAGCGTATTGCCGGAGCGCTGGCCAGCCAGCTCCGTTCGTGGGGCCGGGAATTTGGTGGCTGGCAGGTTGGAGTCGTCCCAGTACAGCAGGTCGTAGACGGTGCCGTTGGCCGGGCGTACGTTGCGCACCCGGAATCCGTCGGGGTTGCCCTCCGCGTCATACACCGGGAAGTTGAAGGCAGCGCCGTTGCTGGTAAACTGGAAGTTAATGTTCTGGCCAGTCGGGGCTACGTCTTGGTTGTTGCCGTTGCGGCCGTTCCAGACCACCGTGTTGCTGGTGCCCGCGCCCACGCTCTGGGTCAGCAGCACGTCGGTTGAGTTGAGCTGGTAGCCGGGTTGCCCGTTCAGGTCAATGAGAATGTCGAACTGGCCCGCTTCGGCCGAACTGGTCGTAAAGGCCACCTGCGTTTTGCCGTTGCTGCAAAAGGGCTGGGGCGTCACGCTTACTGTCGGAATGGGGGCACTGGGCCAGATGGTTTCGTCAGGGTTGTTGACGAAGTTGGGGTATTGGGCGTAGGCAGTGTTGGTGAGCTGGCTCTTGCGGCGGGTTGGAAAGTCGTTGGCTCCGCCGACGGGACTTGATCCGAAGGCGTTGGTAACGTAGAAGAATACCAGCGGCCGCATGCCGGCCAGTTCCACTTCCTTCACGTAGTACTGCCCCGGGTTCTGAATGCTTTCTACCAGCGGAAACATTTTGAACGTGGCCGAAAGACGGTTCAGGAAATTATTAGTGCCGGCCGATGTGCCGGCCGTAAAGGCCCAGAAGCGGCTGAACAGGCGGCCCGGCTTTTCCTGCCCATCGGTGCCCACAACGGTAAAATCCCAGAAATCATACTCAGAGCGCCGTTCTCCCGTGAAAGCAGTGCCGGCGCTGTTTCCCAAATCGTTGAAACCCGTCTGGCTGCCGGCGTTGGTGAATTCGCCCGTTTGGGTAAACTCCACGAAGAAATCCTGAGTGCTACCCGTGTTGTTCGTGTAACTGAGGGCGCGGTAGCCTGTGGGCGATAAGCTATTCGGGCCCTGCTGGGCTTGTACTGCCGTGGCAATTACGCCATCTTGGTTTTCATCGAGCAAGGCCTGACCAGTACTGGTTTGGTCGCGCGCCAATGTAGTCTGCTTCACAATAGTACCCTCGCCGGTTCCATAACGAACTGTCAGGATGAGGTCGGCGAACGTACCGCCCGCATACAACCCGCGATGAACACCGTAGTACAATTTTTCGCCCGGTTTTAGGCGCACATACATCCGGTAGTCCTCGGTGAAGGGTAGAGCCGTTGTGCCCCAGGAGCGAGGCTTCAGAAAGCCCAGCGACACGTTCTCACCCCCAATGGCATCGTGGGTCAGGAAGCCGGCGCGGGTGTTGGCCACGTCCGTCAGGGCCACCGTTGGGTTGGAGTTGGGCGTCAGCTGCTTCGAGCCTTCGGCCCGCACCAAGCTGGTGGGTAAGCACAGCAGTAGGCCGGCCGCCAAATGGAGTAATGGTTGTTTCATCAGCAAGAAAAGGAGAGGAGGCAGGAGGGGATATTCCGGGATGCTGCTTAAATGGGCAGCCCTGGAACGGCAGGCCGAAGCCGGGGCAACGAGGAGGCTGCAAGCGAGTCAGGAATAGTATTAAACCTGTGCAGTTAAACTCGGCAAGAATTGGAGTATACCCGCCAAATGTACTGATTCAGTCGATAAAAACTAGTATCTACCGGATATAAGTTGTTTCAGGCTTGTTGGTATGCGGGGCAGGAGGTTGATTGAATAGTCTTCATTCCAAATATTTTTGTATTTAATAAATATTCGATCCAAGCTATAAAAAGAAAAAGCCCCGCCAGGCGGGGCTTTTCTGCAAAGTGGCTATCAGAGGGGTCGGGAAATTAAAACGGATACCCGATGCCCAGGTTGAAGGCGGTTTGATCCTCGCGGAAGCTTAAGTTGCGAATGGCCCACTTGTTACCGGGGGCGGCGGGGTCGTATACTTTGGTGGCAATGTCGAGGCGCATAATCAGGAAGCTCAAATCGAAGCGGAAGCCGAAGCCCGAGCCCACTGCGAACTGCTGATAGAACTTGTTGAAGCGGAACTGCGCCCCCGGCCGCGGGTCGGAGCGCAGGGTCCAGACGTTGCCGAAATCAGTGAATACCGCTCCTTTTATAAAATTGTAGAGCGGAAAACGGTACTCAATGTTGCCTTCGAGCAACAGCTCGCCGGGCTGCTCCAGGTTGAAGTCGCGCACCCGCAGGCCATCCACAATCAGGGGTTGGGTCGGGTCATCCGGGTCGAATTTATACTGCGTGAACGAGCCCGCGCCCAGCCGGCGCGGCTTCCAGGCCCGCACACTGGAGCTGCCGCCCGCAAACAGGTACTTGTCGTACGGAATCAGAAACGAGGTGCTGGTATTCTGGCTGCCGTCGCGGCCAATAGTCGTCAGCGTGGTCGGGCTCAGGGCCGCCACGGCTCCGCCGGCCAGCCGGTACACCAGATACGAGTCGGAGGTGAGCTTATAATAGCGGCGGTAGTCGGCCGTAAACTTGGTGAAATCGTAGATTTTGAGGTCACTCTGGCGCAGGTTGCGCGTATCGGTAAACAGCGGCTGCTTCTGAAACAACCCCCGACTGAGGCCGCCTATCTCGGCAAACAGGCGCAGGTAGCGCGCGTCGCGGGTTTGGTTGAAGTCGTTGGAGTTGTAGAGGGAGGTGACGTTGAGGCTGGGAATGAGCAGGTTGTCGAAGCTGCGAAACAGGGGGGAGCCCTGCCGGATAAGCAGGTTCTGCAGAGTCGTCTGGAACGTGTCGCTGATGCTGGCCGTGCGGATAATGCTCAGGTCGATGGGCGTGAGCACGTACTGGTGGAAGGCCGAGCGCTGCCAGATGTAGTCGAAGGTTGCCTCGGCGTTGGTGCGCGTGTAGTCGGGCCGGTCGACGTAAGTATACGAGGCATTGATGCGGGTGCGCGGGTTGAACTCGCCCAGCCGTGGCCCCACCCGCCAGGGCACCAGAAACCGTGGCAGCACCAGGTTCACGTTGCCCCCAAGCTGGGTAGTCAGCTCGGAGCGCAGCTTTTCTTGGGTGTCGCTGCCTTGGGTGCCCGTAATGTCATACTGTCCTTCGAAGCCGGCCCGCACCCCAAATTCCAGGATTTCGGCCCCGCCGAACACGTTGCGGATTTTCAGGCGCACATTACCGAACGGCCCCACCTCCTGGGCCACGTAGGTGCCGCCAAACTCCACGGTTTCCTGAAACCGCTTGGCCGGCGCCGCGCTGACGGTGGCGTCGAGCAGGCCCTGGGTCGAGTCGGCCGGAGCTTCTGCGCCGCGCACCCGCCGGTAGGTAATGGTGGTGAAGCGGAATATATCCAGGCTGCCAAGCTGGCGCTGGGTACGCTGGGTTTTGGTGAGGCTATACGGCTCGTTGGGCCGCAGCGCCAGCTTGCGGTCGAGGGCCCGCGGACTGATGCGGTGGCGGTAGGCCAGGTAGTTAACCGAGTCGCGCACGAGCGTGTCGCGGCTTTGGCCGAAGCGCACGATACCCGCGTCGCTGATGAAATCGACGTGCCGCAGCGTGTAGCGGCGGTGCTGCCCGCGGGGCGGGGCATCTACGAGCGTGCGCAGGCGCACGGTGGTGGGCCGGAAGCTGGTGTCGGCCTCGAAGGTGATGTACTGCTGACGAAAATCGTAGTAGCCCTGGTTTTTGAGCAGCGTTTCCAGCCGCGCGCGCTCGGCCCCGATTACCTCCTCGTCGTACTGGTCGCCCTCCTGCAGCAGGCTTTGGGGCCGGGCCGCCCGCACCCGTTGGGCCACGGCCGAGTCGGCTACCTCGTCATCGAGCCGCGAATAATGAAAAGCGGGCCCCTCCTGAATGGTATAAGTAACCGTTACGCGCTGCGAGTCGGTGGAGTAGGGCGGCTGCAGCGCCAGCAGCCGCAGCGGCGTAAACCGGCGCGTGGGCACGGTATCGGAAACCGTAACGGAGCTGCGGAAAAAGCCTTTCGACTTCAGGTAAACGCCCAGCTGCTGCACCGAGGCGGCCGTGAGGGAGGAATCGTACACCACCGGCGGCTCGCCCAGGCGCATAACGGCGTTGCCCTTGTCGAGGGCCAGCTGGTAGCGACGCTCCTTCTGCTCGCGCCGGCGCAGCAGCTTGCCCACCTGGGCCGAGTCGGTGCCAGCTTCAGTAATCTGGCGGGCGTAGTCGGCCTTGGTATCGGCCAGCTTCCGGGCAATGCGCTCGGGGTTATAAAACGAGCGGCCAAACTGGTAGATGGTTACCTTTGGCAGCGGAAAGGTACTATTGGGCTGCTGCTGCACCAGAGCCGCCAGCCGCTCGGGGTCGGCCTTGTCGGTCCCCCGGATGTTGACGTCGCTCAGCAGCCGCTGGCCGGGCTTTAGCAGCCGCAGCGGCGAACAGCCCACCAGCCCGCCGCCGGCCAGCAGCAGGCCCGCCAGGGCCAGCCGCCGCAGCCGGGGCAGTTCAAATCGTTTAAAATTTCGCCCCAAAAGGGCCTCAGAAGGTGCCAATGGTTTCAAAAGCAGTAGCGAAATACGTGCACGCGCTGCACCTGAAGAAGTACCGCACCCGCCACGATGCTTTCCTGGTGGAAGGCGGCAAGAGCGTGCGCGAGCTGCTAAGTTCCGGCATTATCACCGAACGGCTGATAGCGACGCCCGAATTTGCTGATAAAATTGCCGCCGAGCTGCCCGCCGGGGTTCCGCTCGACCTCGTTTCGGCCGACGAGCTGACCCGCCTCAGCTCGCTGAGCACCAACAATACGGCCTTGGCCGTGGCCCGCCTACCCGCCGAAACGGCCCTGCAACCGGCCCTCAACCAGCTGCTGCTGGCCCTCGACGACGTGCGCGACCCCGGCAACGTGGGCACGCTCATCCGGCTGGCCGACTGGTACGGGCTGGCCGGGGTGGTGTGCTCCGAAAACTGCGCCGACCCCTGGGCCCCCAAAACGGTGGTGGCCACCATGGGCTCGTTCACCCGCGTACCCGTCTGGCAGCGCAACCTGCCCGAGTGGCTGGCCACGCTGCCCCCGGAGCTGCCCATCTACGGTGCCGACCTGCACGGCGACAACGTGCACCGCCTCCGGCTGCAACCCAGCGGCGTGCTCATCATGGGCTCCGAAAGCCACGGCCTCACGCCACCCGTCGAAGCCTGCCTCACCCAGCGCCTGCACATCCCCGGCCGCGGCCAAGCCGAAAGCCTCAACGTAGCCGTATCAGCCGCCATTCTGCTGGATAATTTTTACCGGAATGGTTGATTTACTGAACTAAAGAGCAAAAAAGATAAGAGTAAAAAGGCTCGTTAAACGACTCTCAAGGAGGGCGTTCAAAGAGCCTTTATACTTCTGCTTTTACTTTTTAATTCAGCAGCGTGATGCCGAAGCTGATGGTCTGGGCCTGAGGGCCGCGGTTATCTTTGAACAGCTCGTTGAGGTTGTATTTGGCGAACAGGTCGATGCCACGGACGCCGATGGTGCCCTGTAGGCCGTACTGGAAGTCTTCGAGGTTGTAGCTGCCGCGGTCCTTATCCTTTTTGGTGTTGCCGTCTTCCTCATACTTGAGCTTGGTGTGCGAGCCCAGGCGGTAGCCCACGAACCCGCCAGCGCCGGCGCGAAACGAAGAGCGGCCCTTGTCGTCGCGGAAGCTGAGGGCGACCATCAGCGGCAGGTTAATGGTCGATACTGCCAGCTTGCTCTTCTCGTAGTTGCGGCCTGCTTCGGTGGGCAGCTCCAGGGTCGTTACGCCGTTTTGGTTCACGAAGCGCCGGTTGTTGTCGAGCATGTAGTTGGTGAAGGCCAGCTCGGGGCCGGTGCGCAGGTACAGCGGCGAGCCTTTGCGGCCCACTCTGATGTCGTGAAGCCAGTTGAAGCTGATGTAGCGCGAGCCCCAGGGGCGCAGGTCCAGGGAGTTGCCGTTCAGGTCCTGCTGCTTGTTGGTCAGCGCGTTCAGGCCCAGGTCGATGGTAAGGTTACTATGCACGGCCCGGTTGGCTCGTTCCTCTAGCCGGGCCTTGCGCTCGGCCGACCGAATCGAGTCGGACTTGGCCGTCGAGCCCACCCGCACCGACACCCGGTCGTTGCCATCGGTGTTGCTTTCCTCCACCGTCACGCCAAACACCCGGCCCACGGTCACGTCCACTCGCTCGCCCGTCCTGCCCGATTTGGCAGGGCTGCCGGTTTTCTGGTCATTATGCATCGTGATGCGGATTTGCTCGGGCACTCGCTTGCCGGGCTGGTCTTTGGCGGGGTAGAATTCCATTGTTACCTGCTCGGAGGTGGAGTTCTTGCTGGCCTTCTCGGCCTGGGCGATGTAAGTGTCGAGCAAAATCATGAGCGAATCGAGCTTGTAGTTGCGCAGCTCGCGCAGCTGGGCCCGATCTTTTACATAGAGCGTCATCGTGGCTTGGTTGGGCAGGCGCACCACAATGGTGTCGTCGTTCAAAGCGCTAAGGGCGCGGGCCGAGCCGGTGGTCGAAACCAGGGCCAGCAGCATCGTCAGGAGCGGAAGCAGGAGGAAGCGTTTCATGGGAGAGTTGATTTTAGAGCCTAGTAATTAGTGCTTAGCTGCTGGTTGTCGGAATGCGCCTGAGTTCTCTAAGCACTAACAACTAAGCTCGAAGCACTACAATTGAATGGTTTTGGTGAGCGTGCGGCTGCCCAGGCGGGCCTGCACGGTTACCGTTTCGGGCAGGCCGGCGGCAGTCAGGCTCACCGGCTCGCCCTTCACCACGTTGCGTACCTGCCGGAGCACGGCCACCAGACCGCGGCGGCGGGCAGGTTGCTCCGGTTCCGGGGCTTCGTAAGCGGGCCGAACATCCACTTCAATCGGGCCGGTTAGGGCTACCGTGGCGGTGGCCAGGGCGGTGGGCCGCTTCAGGGCTGGTGCCAACCTGGGTTTGGACAACTCGGGCGCGGTGACGGCGAGGGCCGTTAGCGGAGCCGGCTCGTTTGCCGGCAGGTTAGAGGCAACCGTCGCCGAATTAGTCGGGGGCCGGCGGTCGGCGGCCAGGCCGGGTTGTACACCTCCGGGCCGGACTGCCGCAGCGCGAACCGTAGTGGCCACTAAGGCGGCCGGCCCAGGAGCCGTAACGGTGGCGGTTGCTTCTGAGGGGCCAGATGGGGTAGCTGCTTCAGCCGTTGCCTGGGCCGAGCTGTTTATTTCAGCGGCCGCCAGAAGTGGCTGTTGTTCAGCAGAATTATTGTTCGCCGCGGCAGAATTAGCCGCACCTTTTGCGCTGGCGGCCGGTATGCGGGCTGGCGCAGTGGCAGCCAGCTCGGGCCGGGCAGCTGAACCCCTGCCACCAGTCAGCAGCCAGCCAGCGGCCCCCAGCAGCACGAGCAGCGCCACCGAAGCCGCCGCCAGCCACATTACAGGGCGGCGGCGCTTGGCGGGTTGAATTTCGGCCTCGATTTCGGCCCACACGAAGGCGGGCGGGGTGGGGGCGTGGCCGCCCAACCGCTCGCGAAACAGCTTATCAATATCGTCCGGTTGCATACAGTTCTTTCGGTGAGGAGGAGGTGGGGGCGGCGGGGCGGGCCTCCCTATTGGCCACCGCGAGGCGGCGCTGGAGCATGCCCCGGGCCTTACTGAGCTGCGACTTGCTGGTGCCTTCCGAAATACCGAGCAGCTCGCCGATTTCGGGGTGGGAGTAGCCCTCCAGGGCGTACAGGTTGAAAACGGTACGGTAACCGGCCGGCAAACCCGCCAGCAGCGCCAGCATATCGTCGGCGCTGAGCTGGCTTTCGGCCGTGGCGGCCACGGCCGGCACATCGTAGGTCAAATCGTCGATGGCCAGGTGCAGCGGCTCCTTGCGGCGCAGCATCCCGAGGGCCTCGTTTACCACAATGCGCCGAATCCAGCCCTCGAACGAGCCTTCGTGCCGGTACTGGTCGAGGGCCCGAAACACCTTGGTAAACCCCACAATCAGGGCCTCCTCGGCATCCTCGCGCCTTCGCAGGTAGCGCAGGCACACCGACAGCATCAGGCCCGAAAACTGCTCATAGAGCTGCTTTTGGGCGCGGCTGCTGCCCTGGCGGCAGGCGGTAATTAACTCGGTTTCCGTCACGGGAACAGCGGCGTAAAGTTCAGGTCAGAAGCAGGTGGTTTGGGGCGTCAGATGCAAGGTAGCGCACAAGGGTTGCCTGGGAAGTGAAAATAAAGTCAAAGAGATAAAATCAAAAGTCAAAGCCGCTGAACATCGGCACTTGGCCCGTTCAGCGGCTTTGACTTTTAACTTTTTTCTCTGGACTTCGCCCTGACGTTGCCGCGCAAGGTCGTCGGCTACCTGCCCGGGCGAGTCCGGCGTCAGGCCGCGCTTTCCGGCTGGCTTACCAGCTCCGCACCCGCCTTCCGCCCGAAGGCCCAGTATAGCGCCGGCATCCCCAGCAGGTTGAGTACTGTCGACGTAACCACACCGCCCAGAATCACCACCGACATGGGGTGCTCGATTTCCGAGCCGGGCTCGTTGCCGGCCAGGATGATGGGCAGCAGGGCCAGCACCGAGGTCAGGGCCGTCATGATGATGGGCGATACCCGCTCCAGCGAGCCGCGAATGATAAGCTCCTTGCTGAAGGGCATACCTTCCTCGCGCTCCAGATGCTGGTAGTGGCTCACCAGCATAATGCTGTTGCGGGCCGCCACGCCCAGCACCGTGATAAAGCCCACGATAGATCCCAGCGACAGCACGCCGCCCGTGAGAAACGCCGCCAGCAGACAGCCCGACACGGCAAAGAACAAGCTCAGAATGCCCAGCGTGGCCAGCCGCACGGTGCCGAAATCAGTGTAGAGCACCAGGAAGATGCCGACGAGCGAGAGGCACACCAGCAGCGCCATGCGGTTCTGGGAGGTCTGCCGCTCGGCGTATTCACCCAGAATTTCGGGGTGGTAACCGGCACTAAACGCCACGCCATCCACCTGCGCCTGTACGTCGCGGGCCACCGAGCCCAGGTCGCGGCCGCGGACGTTCAGCGTCACGTCGATGCGGCGGGAGGAGGCTTCGCGGGTGATTTCGTTGGGCGTGGGCACGATGCGGACATCGGCCACCTCCTTGAGCGGCACGGCCCCGCCGCCGGGCAGGCCGATGAGCAGCTCACGCACGGCCCCGAAATCGGAGCGCACCGCCGGCTGGCCCCACACGGCCACGTCGAAAATCTTCTGTTCCTGGTAGATTTCGCCCACCTTGCGGCCCTTCACCAGCGTGCTGATGGCCTGCAATACGGTGCCCGGACTCAGCCCGAAACGCGCCGCCGCCTCAGGCTTAATCTTCACCTGAATCTGCGGCACCAGGGTTTGCTGCTGCACTTTCAGGTCCACCACGCCCTCCACGCCTTCCAGCTTCGCGCCCACTTCCTTGGCTTTAGTGTACAGCTGGTCGAGGTCAGGGCCGAAAATGCGGACCACGATGGTGGCCGACGTGCCGGTGAGCACCTCCTTGATTCGCTCGCGCAGGTAGGTGAGCAGGTCGCGATAGAGGCCGGGGTAACCGTCCACCACGGTCTGGATTTTCGCCACCGTGGCTTCGTAGTCCACCTTGGGGTCCACGGAAATCCAGAGCTCCGTGAAGTTCGGGCCCACCACCTCATCGGCCACTTCGGCCCGGCCGATGTGGGCGCCGAAGTTGCGGACGCCGGGAATGGCGCGCAGCTCCTTGCTGGCCCGAATGGTGATGCGCGACATGGCCTGCAGCGAAGTACCGGGCTTCTCCACCCAATGCATCAGAAAGTCGTATTCCTTGAAGTTGGGCAGGAATTCCTGGCCGAAAAACGGCACCAGCAGCATCGACACCACCGCCACCGTGGTCAGCGACCAGGCCACGCGCTTGGGCCGGGCCAGCAGGCCGGGCAGCAGCCGGGCGTAGTGCCGCTTGAGCCAGGCCACCACCGGCGCATCCTTCGACTCCTTTTCGGCCGCTTTGGGCAGCAGCATGAGCGCCAGCGCGGGCGTGAGTGTCAGGGCCACGAACAAGGAGGCCAGAATGGCCAGCACGTAGGCAAAGGCCAGCGGCTGGAAAAATACCCCCGACAAGCCCGGCAGCAGGAAGATGGGCAGCAGCACCAGCGCCACGATAACCGAGCCGTAAATCACGGCCGAGCGCACTTCCATTGAGGCCTCGTACACCACCGCAAAAGCCGTTTTGGGCGAGCCCGCTTCTTTGTTCAGCCGCAGCCGGCGCATGATGTTTTCCACGTCGATGATGGCGTCATCGACCACTTCGCCCAGGGCAATGATGAGGCCGGCCAGCACCATTGTATCAATGGTTTTGCCGGAGTAGCGCAGCGCCAGCGCCGCCGCAATCAGCGACGTAGGCAGCGCCAGGGCACTAATGAGGGCCGTGCGCCACTCATACAGGAAGAACAGCAGCACCAGCACCACCAGCACACAGCCGATGAGCAGCGACTTGTTCAGGTTGCTCAGCGACATCTCAATAAAGGTTGCCGGGCGGAAGATGGTCGAGTCGATTTCCAGCCCTTTCAGGCCGGGGCGCATGGCCTCCAGGGCCGCCTCCACCTGGCGCGTTACCTCCAAAGTATTCGCGCCGGGCTGCTTTTCTACGATGAGCAGCAGGCCGGGCACGTCGTTAATCACGGCGTCGCCGATGGGCGCGGGGAAGCCTTCCACTACCTGCGCCACCTCGCCCAGCTTGAGGCTCACGCCGTTGCGGAAGGTCACGGGCATCTGGGCCAAATCGGCGGCGCTCTGGATGGCGGCGCTCTGCGACACGGCCAGGCGCTGGTTGGGCGAGTCGATGAAGCCGCCGCCAGCCAGCGTAGTAGCGTCGGCCGCGGCTTTTTCCACCTCGGCCAGCGTGAGGCCCAGCGTGCGCAGCTGCTCGGGGTTCACCAGCACCTGCAGCTGCCGGTCGCGCTGACCCCAGATGGCCACGTTGGCTACGCCAGGCACGGCCATCAGGCGCGGCCGGATGCTCCAACGGGCCAGGGTGGTCATTTCCACCTGCGTGAGGCTGTCGGAGGTGATGCCGATTTTAAGCACCCGGCTCGTGGACGACAGCGGCGAGAGCATGACCGGGGGCCGGGCCACGCCGGGCAGCGTGGGCGCTACCCGCGCCAGCCGCTCCTGCACCGCCTGCCGGGCGTTGTTAATGTCAATTCCCGGCGGATAGTACAGCACCACCGACGACAAGCCCAGCACCGATTTGGAGCGGATTTTCTTCACGTCGGGCGTGCCGTTCAGGGCGTTTTCCAGCGGCACGCTGATGAGGGCTTCCACCTCGGCCGTGCTCAGGCCGGGCGCTTCGGTCTGCACCTCCACGTAAGGCGGCGCAAATTCCGGAAATACGTCTAGCGGCGTGTTGCGCACCACCTGCAGGCCCGCCACGAGCATCACCCCGAACAGGATGACGACCACCAGCCGCAGCCGCAATGCTGATTCAATTATCCACTTCATATGGTGCTGGTTATGCGCTTTAAAGGAACGGTCATGCAGAGCGCAGCGAAGCATCTCGCCCGCTTCGTTACAGTAGTATTCAAGCGAAGCGGGCGAGATGCTTCGCTGCGCTCTGCATGACGTTCAGATTATTTGTTCGTACTGCCTAATGGCTGCCGCCGAACTCCGTTCCGAATAGCTCTGCCGCGCCGTCGGTCACGACTTCCGCGCCGGCTTTTACACCCCGGGAAATGACGATTTGGTCGCCCACGGCCCGCTGCACTTCCACCCGTTGGCGCGTGTACTGCCGGGGGGCGGTGCGCACGTATACCCATTGCCCGCCCGTGGCGTCGTAGAGCAGCGCGGCGGCCGGGATGGTGAGGGCCGGGGTGCCGGTCGCGCTGCCGGTGCCGGCCGCCGCACTGGTCAGGGGCACGTCCACGGCCACCCGCTCGCCGGGGCGGAATGCTTCGTCGGAGTTGTCAATTTCGTAGAACACATCGGCTGTGCCTGTGCTGGCGGTGGCACCGAGCAGGGGCGCTTCCACCGGCCGGCCCTGGCGCGAGGCCCCGCCGTTGAGCGGGCGCACGGTTACTGCCTGGTCCTGGCCCAGACGGCGCAAATCGCCCACGAACAGCGGCACGCGCACCCATACCTTGTTGAGCGCGGCCAGTTCCACCAGCACCGTGTTGGCGGTTACCACCGAGCCCGAGGTCACGGTGACGCGCTGCACCACCCCACTGAGCGGGGCTTTGATGGGCAGGGCCTGCCCGCCGCTGGTGTTGCCATTCGCGGCGCCTGACGGGCGCGGGCGATCGGCAGCCCGCGCTGG
>NZ_QVLT01000040.1 GCF_003417065.2 Hymenobacter lapidiphilus
CAGCGCCCCGCCGGGCCGGATGCCGGCGGCCGCCCCCACCAGCAGCAGGCCCGGCACCACGGCCCGCCAGCCCCGCCCCGGGTAACGGGTGGCCGTGTAGAGCAGGGCGGCCCCGGCCAGCAGCAGCGGTACGCGGGTATAGTTGAACCAGAACCCATGTTCGAGCCAAGCCAGCCCGAACAGCAGCCCCAGCACCAAGGCCCGCGGCACGGGCCGCAAATGCGGCCGCAGCAGTGGCTCCAGCACCGCCCCCACCAGCACGGTAGCCCCATAAAGCAGCCCGTAGAGCGTAAGGCCGTACCAGGGCACCAGCGGCCAGGCAGCATACAGCCAGCCCCAGAGGGCGGCGTAGCCGTGGAAGTAGAGGTACAGGTTGGCCTGTGGAACGGCGGCCGTAGTCCCGCGCACCAGCCCCAGAATGGCCAGGTCGTCGTTGGTTTCGAAGTACGTGCCCAGCAGCCCGCCACTGAGCAGCAGCAGCCCCAGAGGCAGCAACAGAATCAAGAGCCGACGACGCATGGGCGCAAGGTAGCGGTACAATGGCGAATACGTGGCGGGCGCGGCCTTTCTTCCAATCACTCCTACCTTGCGGCGGTGAACCGACTGCCTGACTCGTTGCCCCGCTGGACGCTGCTTTTCGTCGGGCTGTTTACCGGGGCCTATTTCCTGCTGACCCACGAAGGGATTTACGGCGTAGACGACTATTACTACGCCCAGCATGCCTACCAGCTGCTGCACGGCACCTTGGAGCTGGGGCCCGACCCGCAGGAGCTGCTGCACGACCCGCTACACGAGCGGTGGCTGATCTTTGGACCGGTGGCAGTTTTCTTCGCGCTGTTTGGGGTCAATATTATCAGCGCCACCCTTTGGCCCCTGCTGGCCACCCTGGGCTGCGCGGGGCTGATTTATGGGCTGTACGGCCGGCGCGAGCCGGTAGTAGCTGCGGCGGCCATGCTGCTACTGGGCCTGCACTACTTCACGCTCAACCTAACCAACTACCTCTATCCCGACAACATCCTCATGTTCTGGTGCCTGGCCGGGGCGGCGGCGCTGCTGCGGGGCCGCGAGCCGGGGCGGCGGGCCGGGTGGTGGGGCCTGGGCTTTGCCCTGCTCAGCTTCGCGGCCCTGCTCAGCAAGGAAACCATTACCTACTACCTGCCTTTTTACCTTGGCATGCTGGCCCTCGATGCCGTGCGCCGACGGCATGGCCGGTTCTGGATTGTTGCTTTAACCGCGGGCACGCTGCTACTGGCGGCCTACGGAGCGTTTTATTACGTTGTTACCGATGATGTGCTGTACCGGGTGCACCTCATCGAGCAAACCAACCGGTTCCTGAGTGAGGGCAACTACCTGGTCGGGAACCGGGCTGCGCTGCTGGGCCGCGTTACGTGGCAGCCGCTGGGATTTTTCGTGGGTATCGGGCTGGGGCTGATGCTTACGTTGGCCGCCGCCGCATTGGGCCGGCCAGCCGGCACCCTGGCCCCGGGCGAGGCCACCAGTGAAGCGCCCGACCGGCGTTTCTGGCTGGCGCTGGCGGCCAGCACGCTGGCTTTTTATTGGCTCGGCAGCACCTCACTAAGCAGCTACAACCCCATCACCCTGCTCCCGCGCATGACTACGCCGCTACTGCCCCCGCTGGCCCTGGCAGCCGGTTTCGGGCTGCAGCGGCTGGTGCGGCAGGCGGGTTTGCGGGCCTTGATGGTGGGCTTGGTGTTAGTGCTGCTGACCGCTTGGCTGCGCACGGCCGTGGCCGTAGTCTACCTGTTGCCGGGGCTGGCGCTGATGGCCGTGGGGCTAAGCTCCTGGCTGCCCCGCTGGCCCGCGGCCCTACGGCCTGGCCGGCCCGCATTGGCCGCCGTGGTGGTGGCGGTACTGGCCCTGGCGCTGGCCGTGCGACCAACGTATTTCATGCGCAAGCCGCCGGTTTCGGCCCACGCGGCGCAGGTGCGGATGCTACGGCAGCTGGCCGGCCCGGCGGCACAGGGCACCGTGCTGGTCGATGATTTCCTGTTCGACAATTACGCTTTCAGCTACGGCTTCCAAGCGCCCAAAAGCCTGCGCTTCCGCCGCTACTTCGCCCGCGACTCCATCCGCATCAGCCCCACGCAGCCCGCCTGGCTGCTGCTCAACCGCGCCACGCTGGCCAATGATGAGCTCACCCGCAAGCTCATCCGCTACTCGCCCGACTCGGTGCTCAGCTGGTACCCCAATCGTCGCTTGGTAGCGCGGGATGGGCTGGTGGAACTGTATGAGGTGAGGAGAGATTAGTGGTTAGTGGTTAGCGAAGGAACGTCATTCAGAGCATGCTGCGCTTAGAGCAGGGACGAAGAATCTCGCGTGAACTCGTCGCGCGGTTGTCGTTTAACGAGCTTCACGCGAGATTCTTCGTCCCTGCTCTAAGCGCAGCATGCTCTGAATGACAGTCCTCTTTTTCCTACCCGAATCAGCCCATTACCTTAAATAGGCCCCAATCAATTACCCCAACAGCCCCTAACTCGCCCAGCAACTGGTATAGCGCGCGGGCTTCGGGGCGGCTGCGGTAGCGCAGGGCCTGGCGCAGCTCCCAGCGCACGCGCACTACCAGCGCGGCCCGCTC
The DNA here is from genome assembly GCF_003417065.2 of Hymenobacter lapidiphilus. Classification (GTDB taxonomy): domain Bacteria; phylum Bacteroidota; class Bacteroidia; order Cytophagales; family Hymenobacteraceae; genus Hymenobacter. Next base: position 2,597 of record NZ_QVLT01000040.1, read on the forward strand.
CTCGGGCGTCCGGCATAAGGCCAGGGCTTTGCGGCACACCACTATGGTAGAGGCCAGGTGCGGATCGTGGCGGCGGTAGCTTTTGGCCGATTTGGAGCGCGGATGCAGGTGCTTCTGCGTACTGACGATGTCCAGGAACTGAAACTCCCAGTCGCGGCTGCGCGCACCCAGAAATCGAAGTCTTCATAGCTCAGGCTTTCGTCGTAGCCGCCCAGCGCGTCGAGCGTGGTGCGGCGCATGAGCATAGTGGGCGTGCTGATGAAGTAGCGCGCCAGCACCTCGGCAAACACCAGGCCCGAGGCGGGGTGCGGGTGCAGGCGGCCGCGGGCGTCGCGGCGGTAGTAGTGGCGCACGAAGCGGCCCGATTCGTCGAGCAGCTCGGCATCGGTGTACACCACGCCGCAACGCGGGCCGGCCTGTTCGAAAGCCGCTACCTGCCGGGCGATGCGCTCGGGCAGCAGTACGTCGTCGGTGGCAAAATCAATTACGAACTCGCCCTTACTCAGCGCCAGCCCCCGGTTGAAGGCGCGGCAGTTGTTCTGGTTTTCGGGTAGCAGCAGCAGTTGCCAGCCAGGGTTCTGGGCGGCGTAGCGGCGCAGAATGTTGGCGCTGCCGTCGGTGCTGGCATCATCTACCAGCACCACTTCCAGGTGCGGGTAAGTCTGGGCCAGAATGGAATCCAGGGCCGCCTCCAGAAACCGGGCGTGGTTGTAGCACAGCGCAATAATGGTAACGAGGGGCATTATTGGGTCAGGTAATGAAAGTCGACAGTAAATCTGAGAAGTAGCTTGTTACGAGGCCTAGTGCAAGAGCTGATTGACATACTACGCATCGCCGACGTCTGGTTACCAGTGTTATTTTGCGGCAGCTAGCATCTGCATGGCCTTTTCCAGTACCTCATCGCGCTTGGCGCGAATGCCCTCTTCCGTGGGCTCAACCCGCACTTGCGGCACGATACCGACGCGCTGGGTTTCCCGGCCGTCGGGGTACAGTACGCCCAGGCCCGAAAAGCGGGTAACCAGATCACCCGGCAGCGTAATCCGGGTCACATCGCCATCGGCACCAGCCGTAGTAGAGCCCATAATGGTGGCCCGAGGATTGACTTGCAGCGCCATCGCCATGTATTCTGCTAGGCTCAGCGTGACTTCGTTTACCAGCACCACTACCTTACCCAGGTAGGGCCGCGGCATGGGCTGGAGCTCCAGCGGTTTGGTTTCAACCATCCGCCCCGGATACGTCAAATCCGGCATGGTGAATTTGACGAAGGCCGTGGGCTGCGTGACAAAATAGGCGGGCAGCAGGCGAAAAACCGAAAAAGCAGGGTACGTGCGCAGATCCAGAACCATCCCCTTCGTGCCTTCCAGCGCCTGCATGGCCACCGGCACCTGCCGGGGCGTAAGCTTGCCCAAGTGCAGGTAGCCTATATTACCTGCCAGAATCTGGTAGCTACTATCCTTCGAAATCAGGGCCGGATCGAGGGGCGCTTTGGTCAGCTCTGCCCGTTGGTAGCGGGGCACCGCAAGCAGCAACGGCTGGCCGGCCCGCAATACCGCTATTTTCCCCTCCGCCGTGCTGCCCCGCAACAAGTTCTCGCCGATGGCCGCCAGTAACGCCGCCTCGTTGGAGGCCGAGAGCAAGGGCCGTTGCCGTTTGATGAGGTCGGCGACGGACACCCCATCCACACTCGTAATGACATCACCTTTCTGCAAAGGGCACTCCGCGGCCAGAATGCTGATGGTGGCCTTGGCGTAAACGGGTTTGCCGCCGACAAAGCTCACCAAGCCGGGGGTGAGATACTCGCCCCAAAGGCGGGTCAGGCCCGCGGTTTTGTCTGATAAGGTCGCATGCGTATCGTGGATGCGGGCCGTGAGCTCCAAGACGGCCAGACGGTATTCCTCGCCCGTATTCGCGTTCAGGAAGCGCGGAATAAAGGCGGGCAACACGTTGTTCCAGTCCTCCCCGATCAGGTGCCGGTTGGGGTAGAAGTACTGGATGCTATTCCAGTAGCGAAACAGGGCCAGCAGGCGCAAACCTGCATCCGGCGTGGTTTGGCTGGCGTAGGCTTCTTCGTGAATAAAATTCGCGTTGCCAGCCGAACCGGTAGTTACGTAGTAGCCGGGCCCCTGGTGGCGGTTGTTGCGCAGCTGTTCGAGTTGCTGGCGTAGCGCTGGGCCAAGCTGCTTGGAGTCAGTGAGCCAGGCCAGATCGGCTTGCTGCTTGGCCGGCAGCGCGGGCTGGGCCGCGCACTGGGCGCAGGCCGGTACGTCGCCCAGCCCACGGAGCCAGGTACGGAGTACTTGGTCCCGCTCGGCTACCGACTTAGCCGCCAAAACCCCGGGCAGCAGGCGAAACAGCTCCGCATCGAGGTTAAACTTGCCCGCTGCCACGGCCGGATGGTAGTACTTAACCAAGCCCCACACCTTTCCCAGCACCGTCAGATGCGCTACTTGCTGGGCGGAGAGTTGTGGGAAGCTCACGCCTGAGCCCCGGCGAAACACCGTATCATGGGCGGCCGTTGTAAGCGAATTAAAAGGCTTCTGCGCCTGCACCCGGCCGGCCAGCGCAGTAATTAGAAGCAGGGTAAACGTCCAAGTACGAATTTTCATGGAACGTAGTAGTAGGGTAGATGCCGTGGTCTAGCGTTTTTTTGGGGCGTTTAGACGAATGATTCGGCTAATTCTAGGCGCTGGCGAAGGCCTGCGCCCAGCCCTGTGGTGTAGTTGAGGCGGGCGACAAAGAAAACAATAAATTACTTCCACCCTCTCCTTACCGCCAGATATCCCGCCGGAAATACCACAGGCTCCAGAGCAGCAGCAGGCCGTAGTCGGCGGCCTGGGCCCAGGGGGCGGCCAGCAGGCCCAGGCGGGGCAGCAGCAGCACCAGCAGCAACGCATAGGCAGCTGTCGAAACGGCCTGGAACGCCACGTAGCGGCCTACCTGGGCACGGGCCGTGAGCAGAAACAGCAGTGTCCAGGTCAGAAATTTCAGCCAGTCGGCCAGCAGCTGGGGGCCGAGCAGGTAGCCGGCGGCGGCAAAGCGTGGCTCGAACAGCAAGGGCAGCAGCCAGTCGCGCGTCAGCCACAACAGCGCCAACCCTACGGCCAGCGCCGGGGCCAGCACCAGCAGCACCAGCCGCACGAAGCGCCCCTGCGCAACGGGCGAGCTGCCCAGCGCCGCCAGCCGCGGGTAGTACACCGTGCCCAGCACCGACGACACCACCATGCCGTAGTTGTCGGAGAGTTTGGCCACGGCCTGCCACAAATCGGTGGCAGCCAGCCCAAATTGTTGCACCAGCACTTCGCGCAGCACAAAGCTGACGGCCTTGGTAAACAGCAGCGTGCTCAGGGCCATCAACAAAAACCTACCCAGCCCCCGCAACGCTCCCCGGCTGATGCGGCCGCGTGGCCAGGGCAGCAGCCCCGCCCGGGCAGCCACCACGGCGGCGGGCAGCAGCAGCAGGCCCTGGGCCAGCAAATAAGCCAGCAGAGCTTGTGGCACCGGGCCACCGCGCAGCAGCACGGCCGCCACCGCCAGCGGCCCGGCGGCGCTCAGCCCCACCGTCAGCCACACATATGTGCGGATGCGGCCGGCAGCCAGCAGTACGGCCACCGTCAGGGCGTAGCCAATCAACAGCAACAGCCCAAGGCCGAGCAGCAGCGTCTGGCCCGGCAGCAGTTTCAGCACACCTACCAGCGGGGCAGGTAATAGTACCAGAGCCAGCAGGGCCAGCGCGCCGGCCAGCATATTCAGCAGCAGTGCGCCCCCCAGCCAGGCCCGGTAACGGCCCGAGCCGGGCCGCAGCGGAGCCAGGTATTTTACCGCCCCTACATGCGTGCCATCGTTGGGCAGCGTGGTGAACAGGGCCATCAGGTTCTGGAAATGCGCCAGCAGCGTGAGGCCGCCCGGCCCGCCATACACAGCCAGCAACTTGTTGATTACCAGCGCCCCCGCCGTGCGGGCCACCACGGCCACCCCCGAGCCCGCCGCCCCACGCACAAAGCGCCCGATAAGTATGCGGCGGGGTTCAGTCATTTTTTGGGTGAGAGGGTAAAGAGGTGAGGGTGTTGTGAGGGTGTAAAAGAACGTGTCATGCTGAGCGCAGCGCAGCGGAGTCGAAGCATCTCTACTGCAATACTAATCCCGTCGATTGAAACGAAGCGGTAGAGATGCTTCGACTCCGCTGCGCTCCGCTCAGCATGACACGTTCTCTTTCCCTTCTTGCCCTCTTACCTCATTTCCTACTCACCCAGCTCCTTGCTGAATGTCAGCTTGAGGCCCGACACCGCCCCGAGGTGGCGCTTAAAGCGCAGCAACGACTCATCGACGCCAGTGGGCAGGGCCGAAATGCCCAGATCGAGCAGACGCATGCCGCTGGCTTTCCCAAAGGCGTGCAGGCCGGCATTGAGCAGCACCATGGGGCTGAGGTGGTTGTAGGCCAGCGGGCTGGCGGGCAAAAAGTGGTACAGCACGTCGGGGCGCACTTCAATTACCACCGATACGGCCGCCCACTCACCGGCCGCGTCGCGTACCGAGAACAGTAACACCTGGCCCGGCAGCGCCCGAAACAACGCCTGCAGCTGCTCCAGGCTCATGTTCAACGGCTTGCCCTTTTCCTGGCGGCTGCGGGCAATCAGTTCGTAGGCCAGCGGCAGCAGCAACGGCGGCTCCTGCTCGAAGCGCAGCCCGTGTCGCGCGCACTTGCGCAGCCGCCGCCGCTCCGAAGGATGCAGGTAAGCCTCATAGTCACGGCTCAGGGGCAGGTAGCTGTTCATTTCGACGGGGCCAGTCTGGTAGCCCAGCCGGCCGAGCACAGTAGCCAGGCGGGCGCTGGCGGCGGGCTCGTAGGCAAAGGCGTGGGGGCGCAGCGTAAGCCGGCGCACGCCCTGCGTCCGTAGGCTGGCTTCCACGGTTGTCAGAAAGGCCTCCAGCACTGTTTCGGGCAGGGTAGGAGCGGTTTGCACGGCACCAAACGGCGCCCGGCCGGGGCTGCGGGCGGCGTGGCCATCGGCGCTCAGATACACCGACAGCTGGGCCACGGTGTGGGTTTCGTTTTCCAGAAAAAAGTGCAGCACCTCGCCTTCGTTCCATTGCTGCAGGGCCTGGTGCACGGGCCGCAGATACAGCCAGGGCACGTAGGCCGGCGGCCGTACCGGCGCAGGCGCGAGGCCCGGCAACCGCCGCAACGTGTAGCCCGCGCCGGCCCAGGCAGGCAGTGGCAGCAGCTGGGCGGCAGCAGAAATAATGGAGGGCGAAAGCAAGGGCAAAACCGAAATCAGGAGGCGAAAGTACAACGATTTGCGCCGGGCATCCGCAGGGCATGGGCCAGTGCCGCACCCACTTTCCCGGCAAAATCCCGTAAACTGTTCCCGTTCTGCATTTCCTGCCCTATGCTCCCGCCACCCGCCGCCCGGTCCACCCCGCCCCTTCCCGCTAAGCCGTTCCTTACCGCGCCCCCTGCTCATGATTATAATGATGATGACGATAACGACCAGGAAATGTCAGCCGCCGATTTAGTGGAGTTGGAAACAGCCCGTCGGTTGCGTGAGGAGCGCATCGGCCAGCGCCCCGGCACGCTCACTATTCGCCCCGACGCGCTGCCCCCGCGCCTGCTGCTGACTACGTACGAGGAGGATTTTTTCCACGAGCAGGAGTATGCCAGCTACGACGAGCTGTACGCTTTTTTCCGGCAGCATCCGGACAAAAAGCACTGGCTCGATGTGCGCGGCTACAACGACCTGGCCCTGATAGAGCGGCTGCAGCATGATTTCAACATTCATCCGCTGCAGATGGAGGACGTGCTCAGCGACTACCAGCGGGCCAAGGTGGAGGAAACCGACGACGGCCTGTTCCTGGTTTCGCGCATGACCGAGTTTACCCGCCTGCTCACCATCGAAGACGACCAGCTCTCCGTTTTCACCGGCCCCAACTACGTGCTCACTTTCCAGGACGACTACGACGACTGCCTGGAGCCGGTGCGCGTTCGGCTGCGCACGGGCCGTAGCAGCCTGCGCCGTCGCCCGCCGCTGTACCTGGCCTACGCCCTCACCGATGTGGTGCTCGACCACTATTATCCTACCATGGCCGCCATCGGCGACTACCTCGAAACGCTGGAGGAGCGTATTTTTCAGGGCCGCGCCGACCGCCGGGTGCTCGCCCGCATCCTGCACGTGAAGAAGGATATCGTGCGCTTCCGCCGGCTGGTGTACCCGGAGCGCGAAAAGATTGCCGAACTGCTCCGCATGCCCGACGACGAGGTGCCCGAAGACATCAAGGTGTTCTTCAAAGACTGCTACGACCACGCCATTCAGGCCCTGGATTTGGCCGAGAGCTACCGTGAAACCGTCAGCAGCCTCATCGACCTGTACATGTCGGACCAGAGCAACCGGGCCAACGAAGTAATGAAAGTGCTGACTATTATCAGCAGCATTTTCATTCCGCTGAGCTTTGTGGTGGGCCTCTACGGTATGAACTTCCAGCGCGAGGCGCCCGACGCAGCATCAACCCGCTCAATATGCCGGAGCTATACAGCCCCTGGGGCTACCCGGTGCTACTGGCCCTGCTGGCCCTCATCGTCACTTTCCAGCTCATCTATTTTTACCGCAAAGGCTGGCTGACGAATAAGTGAGGTTTTGAGAAGTGAGAAAGGGAACGTCATGCTGAGCGCAGCCGAAGCATCTCTCCCTTTGGCTAAATCCTGTTGAAAGCAACGAAGCGGTAGAGATGCTTCGACTCCGCTGCGCTACGCTCAGCATGACGTTCTTTTTCCCTTATCACCCCAATACCTCCTTCCCTATTTCACCAAAATATCCGTTCTGCGCAGCTCGTTGCCGTTCACGCGGAACAGGTGGAACGTGCTGGTGGCGGGGTTGTAGGTGAGGTCGACGCGGGGGGTGGTGCTGTCGAAGGGCTTACCGCCGATGAGGCGGAAGCGGGCGTCGTAGAGGTAGGCCTTGCCGGGGCCGGTTTCGGTGAGCACGTAGGCCTGGCGGCCGGGGCCGAAGTTGAAGTACTGCACCGAGCGCGGAGCCGTGGTCAGGAACGACTGGCTGAGCAGGGATTCGCCCTCCGGATCGAATAGCGTGAGCCGGCCGCCATCTTCGCGACTCACTACATAGCCAGCCTGCCGCTGGTCGGCAATCAGGCGGAAGCGCGAGGTGCGGCTCCAGGTGGCTACCCGGCGGCGGGCCACCACGTCGCCGCTCAGGTTGAAGCTGACCCGCTCGCCGTGCTGGTTAACCACCGTCAGGCGCGTGCGGCGCAGGGTGACCCCGATTTCGACGAAGGCCGCGCTGGCCAGCCGCGCGCCCACGCTCAGCGGGAAGCCCGGGTAGGACCCGCCGGTCTGATCGAAGGCGTACACATAGCCGTTTTCGAGCAGCACCAGCACCACGTCGCGCCCATCCACCACCAGGTACTGCGGAGGAGCGGCAAGCCGGAATTCCAGCTGCTTGGGCTGCCAGCCGGCGTAGGCGAGGCCCCGGTTATCATATAGAAACAGGTTGCTGCCACTGCCGGCTACCAGCAGCCGGCGTGCCCCGCCCGGGCGCACGACCCCCGACACGCTCAGCGAAGTGGCGCGCACCGTATCGGGCAGGTTGAGCGGGAAGTTGGGCTGAAGCTGGCCGCTGTTGTTGAATTGGAATAGCTGCCGGGGCGTGGCCAGCAGCAGGCCGCCCGCCCCCGGCAGCCGCACAGTGGGCCCCACCAGCGGCCCGGGCAGCGAGTCGGACCAGGCCACCACGTTTTCGGGCGTTACATAGTGCAGCACGTGGGCCGTATCCTGCACCAGCACGCCCGGCAGCCGTGCCCCGGCCACTACTACGGCCTCGGGCGAGCTGCTCAGGGGCACTTTAAAATCGAGGACGCTGCCCGTGCCATCGGCGTTCTGGGGGCGGGCCTCGGCAGGGCCTTCGGCCGGGTGGCGCAGCAGAAACTGCGTGAAGTACTGCGCGCCGGCCTCCTGCTCATTATCGGCCGGCACCCATTGCAGCGACACCTGCGGGAAGCGTTTAAACAGTGTTTCGTTGCGCAGCAGCCCGGCGCGGCGCTGCTCCTGCAGGCCCCGCAGCAGCAGGTTCCAGCAGTTGCGCGTGTCGAGCAGCACCCGCAGGCGGGCCAGGGGCTGGGTTTCCTGCAGAAAGGCCACCTGCGTAGGCGAGCGGCTCCAGGTTTCGCCCGCACCCATGTCGGCCAGGTACTGGCGCAGGGCGGCCTCATCATCGCCAAATACTACGTAGCTGCCCACCTGCGCTACTACCGGCCGCGCCCCAAACCCCGTGAACAGGTCGCCCAGCAACTGCTGGGGCAGCTCGGCCACGCCGGTTTGGTACAGCTGGTAGCTACCCACTTTGCCAAACGAAGGGCTGGCGCCCACCGCCCGCCGTAGCCGGCCCAGTAGCGTGGTTACGCGGGCCGGGTTGGCGGTGTAGGCCAGTGCCAGCTTGCCCGGCCGCACCCGCGCCGAGTTCGTGCTGAGGTAGCACAGCGCCACCTCGCGGCTCAGCTGCCCGCGCAGGCTGTCGAGGAGTGACGGCACGCCCGGGGCGAGCGAGTCGGTAGCGGCCCGGGGCCGGGGGCCGCGCAGGGCCGTTACCGGCCCCAGGCCCAGATGCACAACCAGCGCAGCCCGTAGCGGCAGCACCTCGGCCATGTGCAGGCGCTGGGCGGGCTGGCCCTTCAGCTGCTGGTGCAGGCTGCCGCTGGCAGTTTCGGGATTGGCGAAACCCTGGAAAACCACCTTGTTGCCGGCCAGCCGCATTTCGGTCAGTTCGTTGCGGGCCAGGCTGGCCACGGCCGCTATTTCGGGCGTCAGCTCGGTGCGGAACAGTACGCCCAGCAGCTGGGGCAGCCGCCGCTGGTTGAGCAGCAGCGTGGCATCCACATCGCGTAGCCGGAAGTAATCGGTGCTCTGGAAATCGGCGGCTACGGTGGGCATCTCGGGCCGGGCCAGGCGGCGGGCCACGGCCTCCACGAGACCCGGCGTGCTACTAAGCACGAGGTGGTTGCGATAGTTGAGCAGCGTGATACCGCCACTCTCCTCGCCTTCGGTGGCTACGCGGCGGCGCACGTCGGTGAGCACCTGGCCCTCATAGTCGCGGGTGGTTACCTTGAAGTCGGGTGCGCGGCCCAAGTCTTCCAGCAGCCCGCGCACCTGCCGGTACTCACGTACGCTGCCGATAGGAACCTGAAACAGCAGCCCGAACTGCTGGGGTGCGGTTACGTGGACCGAGGTGAGCACCCGCTTGCGGCCCAGAAACTTGAGCAGCACATCGCGTCCCCCGGCTAGGCTGTCCACCAGCACCAGGTTTTCCTCGACCTGTTGAAAATAGCGTACGGCCGTCAGGTTGTCCCAGACCTGGGTTTCCTTGAGATGGCGCACCAGCGTGGGATGGTCGCGGGTCATGGTCACCAGCACGGCGTCGTCGGGCACCAGGGCCCAGGGGTCGACGGGCACGCTGGCCACGGTGCGGCGGTAGTACACGTAGGAGCCCAGCGCCGTGAGCAGCAGCAGCAGGGTAAGCCAGACGAGTACGCGGTTGGACATGCGGGGAAAACGGGAGACGGCAAGGGCTAGGCAGGCAAAAATAGGCAATCGGGCCGGAGCCGGACGAGATTGAGCCAATACGCGACTCGGTGACTAGAGGAACAAGGTCAGAACGGCATGCAGAGTGCCACGAAGAATCTTGCGTGCAGTCGGATGGGGTCCTTCTGCCACGTCAGCAAGCGAAATTCTTCGCCGCGCTATGCATTGCGTCCTTTATTTACCGGGTTGCCTAACCCCCTCATTGCCCTTCATCCGCTATCTTCCGGCCCCAACTCCCTTTCTTCATTTCTTATATGTCCGAAAAGCAAGGCCATTTCCAGCGGGCCATTACGCTGTTTGATGCCGTTATGATTGTGTCCGGCAGCATGATTGGCTCCGGTATTTTCATCGTTTCCTCCGATATCAGCCGCAAAGTAGGCTCCTCGGGCTGGCTGCTGGTGGTGTGGCTGCTCACGGGCGTGATTACGCTGGCTGGGGCCGTGAGCTACGGCGAGCTGTCGTCTATGTTTCCGAAGGTGGGCGGGCAATACGTGTATCTGCGCGAAGCCTACAACAAGCTGGTAGCCTTTTTGTACGGCTGGTCGCTGTTTCTCGTCATCCAGACCGGCGTAATTGCGGCCGTGGCCGTGGCCTTTGCCCGGTTTGCCGGCGTGCTGTTTCCCTGGTTTTCGGAGGCTAATGTGCTGTTTGAGATAAAGAATATGCCGCTGCTGGGCTCGTTCAAATTCAGCACGGTGCAGCTGCTGGCCATTGCCATGCTGGTGCTGCTCACCTACATCAACTCGCGCGGGGTGCGGGGCGGCAAGTGGATTTCCAATGTGTTCGGCAGCACTAAGCTTGTGGCGCTGGCCCTGCTCATTCTGTCGGGCCTGTTTCTGGGCATCAAGCAGGAAGCCCTGAGCCAGAACTTCCAGAACGTGTGGCAGGCCGTGAGCTTCGACGCCACCGGCCAGGGCACGCCCCTCACGGTAGCGGCCCTGGTTACAGCCATTGGCCTGGCCATGACGGGCTCGTTGTTCAGCTCCGACGCCTGGAACAATATCGGCTTTGCGGGCGACGAAATTGTGAAGCCCGAGCGCACCATTGTGCTGAGCATGGCCCTGGGCACGGGCATCGTAACGGGCCTGTACCTGCTGATAAACGTGGTGTACCTGCTGGTGCTGCCGCTGCACGGCGACCCGGCCGCCACCGACGTGCTGGGCCGCGGCATCCAGTACGCCACCGACGACCGCGTGGGCACGGCCGCCGCCGAGAGTATTATGGGCCCGGTGGGCGCCTATGTAATGGCCGTGTTGATTATGATCAGCACGTTCAGCGCCAACAACAGCATTCTGCTGTCGGGCGGGCGGGCCTACTACGCCATGGCCAAAGACGGCGTGTTTTTCCGGGGGATGGCCCGCCTGAACAAGGCCGGCGTACCGGGCGTGGCTTTGTGGGGCCAGTGCGCCTGGGCCAGCCTGCTGTGCCTGTCGGGCTCGTATGGTGAGCTGCTCAACTACGTGATGTTCTCGGTGATTCTGTTCTACGTCATCACTATTATCGGCATTTTCGTGTTGCGCCGCACCCGCCCCGACGCGCCGCGCCCCTACCGGGCCTGGGGTTACCCGGTGGTGCCGCTACTCTACATCGTGCTGGCCTCCGCGTTCTGCTTCATCCTGCTCACCGACCCTGAAAATTCTAAATTCGCCCAGCGCGGCCTGCTGCTTGTGGCCTTGGGCGTGCCGGTGTACTACCTGTTCCGCAGCCGGTTCAAGAAACTGGAAAACTAAAGCGCTGAAAGGCCTTTAACGCACTCAGCCCCTGATGCTAGCCAGCATCGGGGGGCTGAGTGCGTTAAAGACCCTCTGCCCATGGCTTCAGGGCGGCAGCATCAGGCTTGCAGCACGAACAAATAAGGCTAATCGGTTACATCGGTGCCGGCAGCCAATGCGCAGCCAACTGCCTGTATTGCCCCGCTGTGGCCTGCAGGTGCGCGTGGCAGCAAGCGGCCGCCGCCCCTCCCCCGACTTACCCAGGCGCAAAAAGCCCCTGATACCAAGGCTGACATCAGGGGCTTGCTCACGTGCTGGCTTCTTCGTGTTTTCCGCTTCTTTACCGACGGCGGCGCTTGGCGCCTTCCCGTGGTACGAGCGTAACGTTCTGGGTTTTGGTGTTGCGCGAGCGAAGCAGCTGGTCTTCGTAGCCGCGTAACCGTAAAGCAGCGTGTTGTCGGTTCCGGCGGGTACTTCCAACGCGTAGTTGCCGTTGGCATCGGTGCTGGTAGCGGCCTTCGAGCCTTTGAGCAGAATGGTGGCGCCGGCCAGCGGCTGGCCGTTCTCATCGAGCACCCGCCCATTCAGCTTCAGGGTAGTGGGGGCCAGCTCGGCGGGCTCTGCCACGGCTACAGGGGTGGCGGGCACAACCGGCGCCAGCGCCACTTCATCCGGCCCATCGGCCTCGGGGGCAGCGGCCGGGGCAGCAGCAGTGTTGCGGGCAGTGGCCGCAGTGCGGGCGGCGGCTGGGGCTGGCTTGGCCGTCTCAACAGGTGTAGCAGCAGTGGCCGCATCGGCCGGGGCCGTTTCATCGGGGGTGCGCGTGCCCGTTATGGAAGCCTCCCCCAACATCATGGTGGGCGTGGGCAGCTCGGGGGTGCCGCCAGGGTTGGTTATAGCAGTCGGTAGCAGCAGGTAGCCCACCAGTACGGCAGCCACAATGCCGCCGGCAATCAGGGCCAGCCGGCCGTTACCCGACGAGAGTTCTTCCTCGTCCGGGGTGATATCGGGCGAGAAATCCTCGTTTTCAGGCGTGATTTCGGGGGTGGTGGGAGTAGAAGAGTCCATAGGCGCGGCTTGGTAAAAGCAAAAAAAAGGAAGTCGGCCGAGTCGACGGATGAAGACAATAGCTACTGCATTATCCCAATCCGATACTATCGGATCCTAAAGATATAGGATTACCGTTGTCTTTTTCAACCCTTTCTGCGGTTTAAAAAACAATCTTATCCGAAAAAAGCGTTCTACCGGTCTATTATTTGCAATTCCCCCCAATAAGCCGGTCGGCAAAAGCAGCGGCCCCGCAGGGCGTCCGGCCTTCCCAACCGAATCCGAGGATACGATCAAGGGTAGCCAACCGTCCTGCGGGGCCGCTGCTTTTGCGGTTCGTGCTATGCCTTAGTCCTGAGCGGGCTGGGCAGGACCGCTGGGGGCATCTTCGCCAAATTTCTGCTCCTGGCTGCGAATGGCGTTGCCCATCTCGTAGCTGCCTTCCACATCAAAGCCGGGGCCGGTGTTGGGCTGGGCCGTGTCGGAGTGGTCGTTGCCGCCTTGGGGCACCCCTTCGCCTCCGACAATGGTCAGGTTTTCGAGCTGGTCTTTCTGGTCGGCGCGCTGGGTGTAGCCGCCAGCACCCACGTTGCGCTGGGCCGAGGGGTCGGAGGCGTCTTTGCCGTTGCTGAGCAACTTGTCGTACTCCTGCTTCTGCTTGAGCTGCTCGTTGTCGGGAATGGCGCTTTGCTGCGCATTAACAATTTCCTTGTTGCTATTGAGGTCGTTGTCGTTCTGGTTGGGGGTAGCCATACGGGGGTGATAAATGAGTGGAAGAAGATGCTTGCTTTACGCGGGGCCGGGGGCCGGGGTTAAGGCCGAATTCGGGCTATATTCGTAGCTGAGCCGAATTAACGAAGCTTTAAAATACCTTGCGGCCGTAAGTACCAGCGGTTCGCGGCCCCGGCCAGAACTACAACCGCCTCAACTTACTTTCGTTTTCCTACCCAGCGCTATGCACCTCGTTATTATCGGCAACGGCATCACCGGAGTAACGTGCGCCCTCACGGCGCGGCAGCTACGGCCCGAGGCCTGCATCACGCTCGTATCGGCCGAAAGCACCCATCATTTCTCGCGGCCCGCCCTGATGTACGTGTACCTGGGCCACATGCGCTACCAGGACATCAAGCCCTACGAAGACTGGTTCTGGGCCGAAAACCGCTTGGAGCTGGTGCACGCCACCGCCACCGGACTCGACACCGCTACCAAAACCGTGCAGCTCGACAACGGTATGGCCCTGGCCTACGACAAGCTGCTGCTGGCCACCGGCTCGCGGGGCCGCCGCGGCTCCTGGCCGGGCTCGGAACTAGCCGGCGTGCAGACCTTCGTGACGCTGCCCGACCTGGAGCTGCTGACCCGCGACACCCGCCAGGGCGTGCGCGAGGCCGTAATTGTGGGCGGCGGGCTGATTGGGGTCGAGCTGGCCGAGATGCTGGCCGCCAAGGGCATGGCCGTTACCATGCTCATCCGCGACGCCCGCTACTGGGGCGCCATTCTGCCGGCTGAGGAAGCCGCCCTGGTGCAGCGCCAGCTCGACGCCCACCACATCGTTACGCGCTACGGAACCGAGCTTGAGGAAATTCTGGCCGACGAGAACGGCCGGGTGCGGGCCGTGCGCACCACCGCCGGCGAGGAGCTGCCCTGCCAGTGGCTGGGCCTGGCCATCGGCGTAGAGCCCAACCTCGATTTAGCCGCCGCCGGGGGCCTCGATGTTGACAAAGGCGTACTTGTGACCGAGCACCTGCAAACCACCGACCCCCATGTATATGCGGCCGGCGACTGCGCCCAGCTGCGCGCCCCGACCGCGGGTGAGGTGGCCGTAGAGCAGCTTTGGTACACCGGCCGCCAGCAGGGCGAAACCGTGGCCCACACCCTCTGCGGCGCCGCGCCCCGCCCCTACCAGCGCGGCCAGTGGTTCAACTCGGCCAAGTTCTTCGACCTCGAATACCAGACCTACGGCCGCGTGCCCGCCGAACCCGCCGCCAACGAGCATAGCTTCTGCTGGCAGCACCCCACCCGCGCCGCGCTGCTACGCATCAATTTCCGGCCCGACACCTTGGCCGTAACTGGCCTGAATGTGCTGGGCCTGCGCCAGCGCCACGACACCTGGGCCGCTTGGCTACAGGCCGGCACGCCGGTTACCGAGGTGCTGGCCAACCTGGGCGCGGCCAACTTCGACCCCGAGTTTTTCCGCCAGCACGAGGCAGCCATTGTGGCGCAGTTCAACCAGCAGTTCCCGCAGCACGCGGTGCAGCTGCGCCGCCGCAAGGGCCTGTTTCGCGTATAGCCCGGCGGCCATTTTCGCCTTTATTTTCTTCCTCCGCATGGATTTCAGCAAACTTTACCATCCCAGCGCCCTCAACAGCTTCCAGTACATTGCCGTGGTGGGCGCCATCATGAGCGGCGGCGCGCAGCTCATCATCCACCTGCTCAACTACCCCCGGCCCGAGGGCTACCTCTACCTGTACTGGTGTTGGCTGGGTCTGTACATCGTGGGCTCGTTGCTCAACCTGTTCGGAAAACCCAACAACGGCCACCATCATCACTAAAAGTAGCGGTTAGCCAGAACGTCATTCTGAGCGCAGTGCAGCGGAGTCGAAGAATCTCTACTGCAATGCTAATCCTAACATCAGGATTTGCTGTAGCGGGAGAGATTCTTCGGCTACGGCTCCGCACCCTGGCTCTATGCGCCACATGCTCGGAATGACGTTCAGTCCAATCATCATCCAGCCCTGCCCATGACCACTACCCAAACGTTGACCGCCGATGCGCCCCTACCCGAGGTGGCGGGCACCGAAAAGCTGCTGCTGACCCTGGTAGCGCTAGGGCTGCTGCTGCTGCTGCCCGCCACCTTCGATGCCGATGCGCAGCGGGCGCACGCCTGCTTCTACGCGGCGCTGGGCCTCATCAGCATCGGTACGCTGGGCTGGGCCGGTTGGAAATACGGCCGCAAGCCACCCGGGGTGCAGCATAACAACCTGTGGCTGCGGGCCAGCACCAGCCGCGGGGCCGTGGCCTGGATTACGGGCATCGTGCTCACGGGTTTCTACGTCATCCTCTACTGGTTCAGCAGCCCCGACGACCAGGGCAATTTCGGGCCGCTCAACCAGCTCGTGCACGCCCTCGATCCGTTTAGTCAGGCGTTGCGCAATAAGCCCTCCGACCAGTGGTTTCTCTACGGCGCCTTTTACACGCTGGCCATTCTGGTGATGGGCGTGCGGGGGCTTTTGAAGTACCGCCACTCGCCCTACCACCTCATCCGCACCGGCTCGCTGATGTTCTTTCAGCTCGGGTTTGCCTTCCTGCTGCCGGGGCTGCTGCTGGCCTTTCAGCGGCCCGAATTCTACTTCAGCTACTTCTGGCCCCTCAAACAGGACTACCTGTTTCCCGACACCGTGGGCTACCTGCTAAAGGATGGCGGGCCGGCGCTGGGCGTATTCATGGTGTTCTGGACCGCCGTTATTTCCTTCGTGGCCACGCCGGTGCTCACCTACTTTTTCGGCAAGCGCTGGTACTGCTCGTGGGTGTGCGGCTGCGGGGGCCTGGCCGAAACCGCCGGCGACCCCTATCGCCAGCTCTCCGACAAAAGCCGCACCGCTTGGCGCTGGGAAGTGCGCATAATTTACACAGTATTGGGGCTGATTGTGGCCCTCACCGCCCTGCTGTGGGTGGGCGCTTCGGGTGCGGTACCGGCCTTGCAGGGTATCACTCAGCCGCTTTCTCAGGCCTATGGTTTCGCTATTGGCGCTGTATTTTCGGGCGTGATTGGCGTGGGTTTTTACCCGTTGATGGGGGCGCGGGTGTGGTGCCGCTTCGGCTGCCCAATGGCCGCCTACCTGGGCTTGCTCCAGAAGCACTTCTCGCGCTTCCGCATCACCACCAACGGGGCCCAGTGCATTAGCTGCGGCAACTGCTCGAACGTCTGCGAAATGGGCATCGATGTGAAGCAGTATGCCCAACGCGGCGAGCCCATCATCCGGGCCTCCTGCGTGGGCTGCGGCATGTGCTCCACGGCCTGCCCCCGCGGCGTACTCAACCTCGAAAACGGCCCCCGCGAAAACCGCTACCAGGGCTCCCAACTCATCCACGCCGATTCGCTGCGGATATTGAGTTAGGCACGGTTCCCCGTGCTCTCTAAACCAAATGCTAAAGCACGGCATGATACCACCAAGAGAAAGCCGGTTTACAATCATTTCAATGTTTGTAAACGGCTTTCTCTTTTGACTTTTTTTTCGTCTTCCTTAACTCTTGGCCAGCTTGGTCAGCACTTCCTTGGTTTTGCTCACGTGGTCGGCGGCGTTACTCAGCGAGTTGAAGATGTACTGGATGACGCCTTGCTGGTCGATGACGAACGTGACGCGGCCGGGCAGCAGGCCCAGCAGGGCGCGGGGCACCTCGTAGAGCTTACGCACCTGCCCACCGGTGTCGGCCAGCAGCGGGAAGGGCAGGCGGTGCTTGTCGGCGAACTGCTGGTGCGAGGCTTCCGAGTCGGAGCTGACGCCTACCACTTCGGCCCCGAGGTCCTGGAAATCCTGGTATTCGTCGCGGAACGAGCAGGCCTGGGTGGTGCAGCCGGGCGTGTTATCCTTGGGATAGAAGTAGAGCACCACGTTGCGCTGGCCGCGCAGGTCGCTGAGGCGGAACGTGTCGCCGGTAGCAGTGGGCAGGGTAAAATCGGGGGCTTGGTCGCCGGTCTGGAGCATAGAATTGGAGCGGCGCGGGGCCGGTAGCTGGGCGCGGAGCTGCGCGGGCTTAGCCCAACCGTGGGCCGGTGCAAAAGTAGCCCAAAACTGCCGATGCGCCCCCGCAGCCGGCACGCCAGCTGCCGGCCCGACCGAAGCCAGGGCATCTGTGCATCTTTGCACCGCTTTTGGTGCCGGCGGCAGTTCGCCAGCGCCGGCCAGCCGCCCGAATCGGGCCGGCCGCCTCTCTCCTCCCCGCTCCTGCATGGTCATCGACGTTATCATTCCCGCCTTCAACGAGGAGCAATCTATTGGCCGGGTGCTGGCCGAAATTCCGGCCGGGTTGGTGCGCGAGGTTATCGTGGTCGACAACAACTCGGGCGACCAGACGGGGGCCGTAGCAGCCGCAGCCGGGGCCACCGTGCTGCGCGAGCCCCGCCCCGGCTACGGCCACGCCTGCCTGGCCGGCATGGCCCACTGCTTCGCCCGCCCCGCCGCCGAGCAGGCCGACATCATCGTGTTTCTCGATGGCGACTATTCCGACTTCCCCGCCGACATGACGGCGCTGGTGCAGCCCATCGTGCGCGACGAGGCCGACATAGTGATTGGCTCGCGGGCCCTGGGCGAGCGGGAAAACGGCTCGATGCTACCCCAGCAACTATTCGGCAACTGGCTGGCCACTACCCTGCTGCGCTGGTTCTACGGCGCCCGGTTCACCGACCTGGGCCCGTTCCGGGCAATCCGGCGCGAGGCCCTGCAACGTATCGGCATGCAGGATACCACCTATGGCTGGACGGTGGAAATGCAGCTCAAGGCCGCCAAGCTTGGGCTGCGCTCCGTGGAAGTGCCCGTCCGCTACCGCCGCCGCATTGGCGTCAGCAAAGTATCGGGCACCGTAAAAGGCACCCTGGGCGCGGGCTATAAGATTCTGTGGACGATTTTTCGGTATTTGTAAGGGACTGTGAGGTGAAAAGAGAAACGTCATTCAGAGCGTAGCGAAGAATCTCGCGTGCTGACGTTAGTTTGTCGTCGCAATGGTAGCACGCGAGATTCTTCGCTGCGCTCTGAATGACGTTCACTCTACCACCTGCCCAACCGCTCACCCCATCACCCGCTTACCCCCTAAATGCTCGCTCTGCAAGTTCTGTTGATAACGGTGTATGGCCTGTGCCTGCTGCTGCTGCTGGGGTTCAGCCTCACGCAATGGCAACTGACGCGGCTGGCCCGCCGCGTGTACGCCGCCCCCCCGCTGCCCGCGCCGCCCGCGCCCGCCGAGTGGCCCCGCCTGACGGTACAGCTGCCGCTCTACAACGAGCCATTCGTGGTCGAGCGCCTCATTGATGCCTGCGCCGCCCTCAACTACCCCGCCGGCCGCCTGCACGTGCAGGTGCTCGACGATTCGACCGACGAAACCGTGGCCCTGGCCGCGGCTCGCGTGCAGCACCATGCTGCCCGGGGCCTGCACATCACCCACGAGCGGCGGGCCGAGCGCACCGGCTATAAGGCCGGCGCCCTGGTCCACGGTCTCACCTGTACCGAGGGCGAGCTTATTGCCATTTTCGACGCTGATTTCCTCCCTGAAGCCGACTTCCTACGCCAAACGGTACCGCACTTTTTCGGGCCCAACAGTGCCCGCACCGGTGTGGTGCAAACCCGCTGGGGCCACCTCAACGAAGACTACTCGCTGCTGACTGAACTGCAGGCTTTTGGGCTGAACGCGCACTTTTTCGTGGAGCAGGTGGGCCGGCAGGCGGGCGGGCACTTCCTGAACTTCAATGGTACGGGCGGCATCTGGCGGCGCGCCTGCATCGAGGATGCCGGCGGCTGGCACGCCGACACGCTCACCGAAGACCTCGACCTGAGCTACCGGGCTCAACTGCGGGGCTGGCACTTCCACTATCTGCCCCAGGTAGCCGCTCCCGCCGAGCTGCCCATCACCATGGATGCGCTCAAGTCGCAGCAGTTTCGCTGGACCAAGGGCGCGGCCGAAACGGCCCGCAAGCACCTGGCGCAGGTATGGCGCTCGGGCCAGCCGCTCGGCACCCGTCTGCACGCCACGTTTCATCTGCTCAATAGCGCCGTGTTCGTGGCTATTCTGCTGATGGCGGTGTTGAGCGTGCCGCTGCTGTTTGTGCGGGCCTTGGGGGCCGAGCAGCTGCGGCCGGTTTTCTACCTGGCCTCGTTGTTCCTGGTCACGCTGCTGCCGCTCACGTTTTACTTCCGCACGGCCTGGCAGCAGGCGGCCCGGCGGCGGCCTACCCCCATGGGCTTCGTGGGCCAGCTACTGTTGTTTCTGGCGTTTTCAATGGGCCTGAGTCTGCACAACTCCCGCGCCGTGCTGCTGGGGCTGCTGGGCCAGCGTAGCGCCTTTATCCGCACGCCCAAGCTGGGCGCCGGGGCTACTAAAGCGGCTGGCTCCAGCAGTTGGCGCGGCCGGCGTTACCGCACCAGCCGACTGCTGGGCGGCCTCACTCTGCTCGAAGGCCTGCTCGCCGCTTACTTCCTGTTCGGCATCGGGGCCGGCATCTATCTGCACGAATACGGCCTGCTGCCCACCCACCTGCTGCTGGCCACCGGCTACGGGCTGGTGTTCTACTACTCGCTGCGCCACGCCTAATGGGGTTTTTGGGCAGGTAAAACGACATACCGTAGGAGCGGGGCTTGCCCCCGCTCCTACGGTATGTCTGGCTCCCAATAACTTAGTTCACCCCTTGCTCCCTGGCCCCTAAATGAAACCCGCCCACCTCGCCGCCCTGCTGGTTAGCGCCGTTGCCTATGCGCTGCTGGCCTACGCTGTGCCCCGTGCGGCGTTCGGACAGCTGGCGGGGCTGCTGGCACTGGCGTTCGGGCTGTACGTGTGGCTGCTGAAAACGGGCCTGCCGCTGCGCCAAGGGTTGCTGGCAGCGCTGCTGCTGCGCCTGCTCTGGCTGCCTGCCCTGCCTGCCCTCTCCGACGACTACCACCGCTTCCGCTGGGACGGTCTGCTGCTCAGCCAGGGCCAGAACCCCTACCGCTACCGCCCCGACGAACTGGCCGGCCCCGACGCATCACGAAAAGCAGAAAACACGCAACTACAGGTCCTCTACCCCCGCCTCAACTCGCCCCACTACTACTCGGTGTACCCGCCCGTCGACCAGGCCGCATTTGGGCTGGCGGCTTGGTTGTTTCCGGCTTCGGAGCGCGGCTTCGTGGTAGCGCTGCGGGTACTGCTGCTGCTGGCCGAAGCCGCCACGGCCGGGCTGCTGCTGGCGCTGCTGCGGCGGTTTGGGCAGCCTCCCGAGCGGGCGCTGTGGTACCTGCTCAACCCGCTGGTTGTTGTGGAGCTAACCGGCAACCTGCACTTTGAGGGGCTGGTGGGCTGCTATGTACTACTGATGCTGTGGCTGCTGGCGCGGGGCCGGGCGGCGGCGGGCGGCGGGGCGCTGGCGCTGGCTGTAGCCACCAAGCTGCTGCCGCTGCTGGTGCTGCCGCTGCTGCTGCGCCGCTTGGCCTGGCCACAGCAGCTCCGCTTCGGGCTGGCGCTAGCGGTAGTACTGGCGGCGCTATTTGTACCGTTTCTGAGCATGGAACTAGTCGCGAACATCGGCCGTAGCCTCAACCTGTACTTCCGCAGCTTCGAGTTCAATGCCAGCATTTATTACCTGACCCGCGCTGCCGGAAAGTGGCTTTCGGGCTACAACCAGATTGCCCTGCTTGGCCCCGCGCTGGCGCTGCTGACGGCTGCGGGCGGACTGCTGCTTGCTGCTACCGAGCGGCGACCTACCTGGGCCACGCTGCCGCGGGCATTGCTGCTGCTGCTCACGCTGTACTTTCTGCTGGCTACCACCGTGCACCCCTGGTACCTCGCGCCGTTGGTGCTGCTGAGCGTGTTCACGCGGGCTCGTTACGCGCTGGTGTGGTCGGGCATTGCGGTGCTGTCGTACGCCGCCTACCGCACCACGGCTTACACCGAAAACCTGTGGCTGGTGGCCCTAGAGTACACCGTTGTGCTGGCTGTACTCCTGCTCGACCTCCGCCAGGGTCGGCTCAGTGGGCCGTACCCCGAGGTGCAGCCTAGGCCAGCGCGGGGCGCTTAGCCGCGGGGTAGCTTGGGGCCAGTGGCCGAAGCCGGATTTTGCTGCCAGGCGCGCAGGTCGTCCAAGGTGTCGAGGTCCTGCAATTCGGGTAGCAGGTGCACTTGCAGACCCAGCCGGGCGGCGTCGGCCAGGGTGTCGGCCAGCACGGAGGCCGTACTCCAGGCTTTACCGGCAAAAAACAGGGGGTGCAGCCGTTTCATGCCCAGCAGGTAATAGCCGCCGTCGGCGGCTGGCCCCAGCACCACATCGTGCGTACGCAGGGCCGCGAAGGCAGCTGTCAGGTGTCCTGTCGTCAGGCCCGGGCAGTCGGTGCCGATAATTACGGCCGCCTCGACGGGGCGGGTAAAATCGTAAGCAAAAGCAGCCTGCATCTTCTGGCCTAGGTCGCCGGCTGGCTGAGGGCGCTGCTCGAAACCAACCCAATCGGCGGCAACGGCCGGGGCGTTGTCGCCTACCAGCCAAGCCGTTTTGTGCACGGCCAACGGGGCCACTACGGCCCGCGTGTGGGCCAGCAGCGCCCGGTAGGTTGCCAGGGCGGCTTCGTTGCCGATGCCAGCCGCCAGCCGGGTTTTCACGCGACCCAGTTCGGGATGCCGGGCAAATATGATGAGCGAATGCAAGGAGCGAGAGGCTAAGTTGAAAAGTCTGGCGAACCGTCAGCTCGTTCGTAAATGTAGGCGAACGAGCGTTAAACTCACTATTCAGCCCGCCTGCTTTTGTTATTTCGCCTCGTACACCGGGTTGCCAGTTTTCAGCCAAGGGCGCCAGAGTACCGAGTACGGATGCACATCGGTGGTGGGGCCCTGGGCATTCACAACGGCCTGGCCGTCGTTCATCCACTGGAAAATACCGCCGTACAGGTTGCGCACGTCGCGGAAGCCCTGCTCGCGCAACCAGCTGCCCACCTGCTCGCTGCGGGCGCCCACGGTGCAATACACCACCACCGGCCGGGTGCGGGCCACATCCTTCAAATCCAGCTTGCGGAAGTTGTCGAAATCCACGAAGCGGGCCCCGCGCAGGTGGCTGACCTGGTATTCGGCCGGGGTGCGGGTGTCGAGCAGCAGCACGTTGCCGCGGCCGCTCACCGGCTCCTCGCGCAGCAGCGTGGCCAGGGCTTTGGGCTGAATCGTGGGCACGGTATTCTTGTAAAGCAGGCCCAGCATCCGGTCGTAAGCCGTCATAGTGCGGTTTGGGGTGGCGGGGCTTTGCTGGCCGCAGGCGCTGGTGCCGGCCAGCAACACCAGCAGCCCAAGCGCCAGCAGCCGGCGGCCACGGAGCGGGTTTTCAAACAGAAAGGCAAGTCGTTTCATAAATATCCGGTGAGTCGTCGGCAGCCAATAGCCGGTAGCAGAATAAACGGCCGGGGCCGGACAGTTCATTGCCCGCCGCCCGTCGGCCACCCGCCCCGCCGCTACGTGGTGGCTCCGCCGCAGCTGGAGCCGGCACCGGCCGTGCAGCCGTAGCAGTGCTGGTTGATGACGATGTTACGGTCCTGCAGCCGGGCCTCATCGAAGTCGCGGATGTGTTTGGGGGCCGCGCCGCCTACCAGTAAATCGAGCTGCTGGTTGAAGTCGCAGTCGTAGAGTTGCCCGTCCCAGCCGATGCTCAGGGTACTGCGGCACATCACATTGGCCGCCGCCGTGGGGTTGTAGGCGTCCACGAGCTGCTGCATGTACTTTTCGTAGTTACCACTTTCGAGCAGGTAGTCCAGAAACCGGCTCACCGGCAGGTTGGTGATAGTGAGCAGGCTGTTGAAAACGATGCCGAACTCGCGCCCCAGCCGCTGCTTGAACTCGCGCTCCAGCCCCGCCTGCGAGCCGGGCAGAAACGCCCCCGACGGGTTGTACACCAGATCCAGCGTCAGCCCCGACTCGGGCTGCCCGTAGCCCACGGCGTTCAGCATTTTCAGCGCCCGAATCGACTTTTCAAACACGCCCTCGCCCCGTTGCGCATCGGTGCGGCCGGCCGAGAAGTGAGGCAGCGACGACACCACGAGTACTTTATGGAGCGCGAAGAACTCCGGCAGATCGTAGTACTGCTTGTTGGCCACGATGATGGTGAGGTTGCAGCGCACAATGGTGCGGCGGCCCAAAGCCGAAATCTGCTCCACCAGCCAGCGGAAATCAGGATTCATCTCGGGGGCGCCGCCCGTCAGGTCCACCAGCGTAATATCGGTTTGGGCCAGCGCGTCCAGGCACTCCTGCATGGTTTGGCGGGTCATAATTTCCTTGCGGTCGGGCCCGGCATCCACATGGCAATGCTTACACACCTGGTTGCACATGCGCCCCACGTTTATCTGCATGGTTTGCAGCGCCGTGGGCCGCAGCGGCAGCAGCCCGGTTTCGCGCAGCTTCTGCCCAAACGCCGGCAGCCGCGCCCCCGCTGCCTGCGCTTCGGTAAGCACGGTCAGCTGATAGCTGGTGTCGGCAAGTGGAGCGTGGCGGGCCTGAAGGGACTTTATCACTGATTTTCGCTGATTAGTCGTGATTGCACTGATTTCTTTATGTTCTGATGCTTGGTTACCTGATGAGGTGGGTTTTGATGAAGCGTTTATAGCGGAGGCTTTTCTCGCCGAAGTTGATAAGCAGGCCGGTGGTGAGGCGGAAGGCGGTGAGGTAGTTGATGAGTTGATTGTGGTGCAACTCGGTAAGCTCATGAGTGGCTTTCAACTCAATCAGCACCGCATCCTCCACCAGAAAATCGACTCGCCTCGTTCCTACTGCCTCATCTCGGTAGTACACCGTGCGCTCTATCTCGCGCTGAAAGGCCAGCTCCGACAGCCCCATCTCCAAGGCCAGGCTTCGCTGATAAATCACCTCTGGAAACCCATTGCCCAACGCGCTATGCACCCGCATAGCGCAGCCAATAATCTTTTCCGTCAGCGCCGAATTCGCATACCGCTCATCCACCATTAGAACATCAGATTCTGAATACAATGCAGGACATAAAAATCAGTGTAATCACGATTAATCAGCGAAAATCAGTGATTTACATGCTCATCTCCTTGGCTTTGTTCATCATCTGTACGCTATGAACCAGAACGGCGCCACCTTTGATGGCGGCGGCTACGTGCACGGCTTCCATCATCTGGGCTTCGTCGGCGCCCTTTTGGAGCGAGTCGGTGGTGTAGGCATCGATGCAGTAGGGGCATTGCACGGCGTGGGCCACGGCCAGCGCAATCAGGGCTTTTTCGCGCTCAGTCAGGGCGCCTTCCTTGAACACCTCGGCATAGTAGGAGAAGAACTTGTTGCCCATTTCGGGCTGCCACTCGGTGATGTTGCCGAATTTGGCCAGGTCGGCGGGGTTGTAGTAGGTGGAGTCCATGCGGAGGGCGAGTAATAGAAGTAAGCAATGGGAGAAGGTTCTCAAGATACAACCCCTGACCATACGGTTCAGCCACCGGCCGGGGGGGGCAGCCTCAGGCAGCGCGGCGGCGCACCCAAATGCGCACATGCTCCCCGTTTTCACTGGTCGTTGGCTCTACATCAATGCGGTCGGCTTCGTTGTAGTAGCTGGCTAAGCCGCGCACTATACCCACGGCCAGCCCTGCCATGCGCCGCGCCGAAACGTAGTCGATGAACAGCTCGTCGGGTGAGAGGCGGGTGACACTAAGCACGGGCGGGTTGTTTTCGGCGTGCTCGGCCCGCACCTGCCGGTGCATGGTGTTTTCGGTGTGTTCCAGCATGTCGAGCGTCGTCCAGTTGGGGTCGAGCAGCTTCTGGTACATGTACATCAGGTCGGGCACCAGATACTCGCCGAACTTTTCGTGTAGCTCGTCAGCCGAAAGACCGGTCATGGTAGCGGCCTCCCCGATGAGGCGATACATATGCTCGTCGGGGTACACGCTTTTGTGGTCGAAATCGGCGGCCGACAGGTTCGCAGCCTCCAGCAGCCGCACCCAGGCACTATGGTCGTACTGCGTCTGAACGTACCGCTTAAGCAGTGTGAAAATGGTACCGTGCAAGGCAGAACAACTTAATGAGGGAAAAATAAAAGGCCGAAGCTGCTTCACAGCGTCTGTTTACTGACAAGTAACAAACAAACTGCGAAAATCAGCTTCGGCCTTTTTTCTTTTACTCTCTCGTTCGGCTTATATAAGCCGAATTAGATATTACCAATCACCGTAAGCGTGCTCATGGTGGGGGCGGGCTTGCCGCCGATGTCTTCCACCGTCATGGCAAAGGCCTGGGCACTGGCAATATTCTTCATCTGCTGGATGCTGTCGCCGGTGGCCGTAGCCGTGTTGAGCATGCCGGCATCTACGGGCTGGCCATTGTCGAGGGCCCACAGCTGATACTGCTTGCCTTCGGGCAACTCGGGCAGGTTCCGCACATCTACATACACGGCCTTGGTGGTGGCATTGTAGTACACGCGGGCCAGCGCGTCGGGCGCTTTGGGTGTGCCCTTCAGCTCCACGCTCCGGAAAGCCTGGTTGCGCAGAATAGCCAACTGCTGGTCGCGCTCATTCAGCGCCGCCTGCTGGGTGGCGGCATAGCGCGACTGCTCAGCCTGCGCCAGTTCGAGCGAGCTTTCGGTTTTCCGAAGCCGGTTGTAGAGTAGGTAGTTACCCAGCCCGCTAATCAACAGCAGGGCAATAGAAGCCGCTACCAGCCAACGGGTACGCCCCGCACTGGCGGCAGCGGGCATCTGCCGCACTACGGCGCCCCCATCGGAGGCGGGCATAGCAGTGGCCGTAACCGGCTCGGCGGGTGCTACTGCCATACGCGGCGCGGGCGTTGCCACCGCCGCCACCGTAACCGGCGCCGATGGTGCAACGGCCGGACCAGTTTCGCGGATAGCGTTTTCCCAGGCCTGCAGGGTTCGTTCGCGCAGGGCGTCGGGTGGGGCTACGGCATGAGCCGCGGCGTAGGCGTCGAGGCCGCTGACGATGGCCACTAACTCGCGTGCTACGGCCGGCTCCTGCTGGGCCACACGCTCAACTTCGGTGCGTTCATCGGCGCTGAGTACGCCCAAGGCGTATTCTTCGAGGATGCCCGATTCGATGTATTGCTGCATGTCCATCATTACCGGACTAATTTAGAAAGTACTTTGATGGCCGCCCGGGCACGAGTTTTCACCGTTCCCAGGGGCAGGTTGAGTTCTTCTGCCACTTCGCTTTGCGTAAATCCGCCGAAATAAAGCAGATCCACAATCTGGCGCTGATCTGGGTTCAGCTGCCTCGTCATCTCCTGCAAGCCAATGTGTTCGGGCCGAAATGTTGTATCGGCGGCCAGACGCATGGCCGCGGAGCTATCCTCCAGCGGTTGCGTGCGACTACCTACGCGGTACTGCTTGGAGCGGATTTTATCGATGGCCAGATTCCGGCTCACATTCATCACCCAGGTAAACAAACGGCCCTTGCCGGTGTCGTAGGAGGAGAAAGAGTGCCATATTTTTACCATCGCCTCCTGCAGCACGTCTTCGGCGGTTTCTTCTTTCTTGACAATGCGCAGAATAACGCCGTAAAGGGCGGCCGCGTATTTATCGTAGAAGATGGTCATGGCCCCTTCGTCACGGTCGCGCAGGCGTTGCACGAGCAGCAGTTCGGTTTCTAGGGCAACGGTATCGGGGGAGGATGCAGACACAAGCAGCAACTAAGGGAGATAGAAAGGCGTAGCACTGCCTATCTGGCGGATAAAGCGAAAGTACGGTATAAACCGTTACCTCAACAGGCAGCAGGCTGAAAAAGCACTATACCGATACAGGTTAGATTTGTTTTGAGGGCAGTACGCCTGGGCCGCCAACGAATTTCTCGGGCCGTCTGGGCCGTTGCGGCCGCAGGCCCATGGGTAACATACGTCGCTAATTTTATATCAGCCAACACCTTAACCAACCTAACTCCTTGCGTGCCGACTGGTGCTTTTTGCAGCAGCCGGCCCTTACTACCTTCCTCCTACTGTTCTGCTTTCATGGCCATAGAATCTGTAAATCCATACACCGGCCGCACCGAGCGGAAGTTCGACGCCTTCAGCTGGGCCGAAACCGAGCACATTCTGGCCGACGCGCACGCCGCCTTTGCCACTTGGCGCACCACCGACTTCGCCCACCGTACCCAACTGATGCACCGCGCCGCTGAGCTGCTACGCGAGCGGGCCGACGAGCTGGCCCGTCTCATGGCCGTGGAGATGGGCAAGCCCCTAGCCGACGGCCGCGCCGAAGCCAACAAATGCGCCCTGTGCTGCGACTTCTACGCCGACCGGGCCGCCGAATTTCTGGCTGATGAATTTATCGAAACTGAAGCGCAGCGCAGCTTTATTGCCTACGAGCCGCTGGGCGCGGTGCTGGCCGTCATGCCCTGGAACTTCCCGTTCTGGCAGGTAGTGCGCTTTGCCGCCCCGGCCCTGATGGCCGCAACGTGGGCCTGCTCAAGCACGCCTCTAACGTGCCGCAGTGCGCGTTGGCCCTCGAAAAAATCTTTCACGACGCGGGCTTTCCGCCCGCCACGTTCCGCACGCTGCTCATCGGCTCCGATTTGGTGGAAAAACTGATTGCCGACGACCGCGTGGTAGCCGTGACGCTGACCGGCTCGGAGCCGGCCGGCGCGGCCGTGGCCGCCACCGCGGGCCACCACATCAAGAAAACCGTGCTCGAGCTGGGGGGCTCCGATGCCTTCATAGTGCTGGCCGACGCCGACCTGCCGCTGGCTACCAAAACCGCCGCCCAAGCCCGCATGATAAACGCTGGCCAGAGCTGCATCGCGGCCAAGCGCTTCATCGTCGAAAAGCCGGTTATCCAGGAGTTCATCGCGCAGCTGAAAGAGC
Source organism: Hymenobacter lapidiphilus (assembly GCF_003417065.2). Classification (GTDB taxonomy): domain Bacteria; phylum Bacteroidota; class Bacteroidia; order Cytophagales; family Hymenobacteraceae; genus Hymenobacter. The sequence goes on from NZ_QVLT01000040.1 coordinate 30,458, forward strand.
ACCTGCAGGCCCTGCGCTACGGCGACCCGCTGGCCGAAGGCACCGACTACGGCCCCCTGGCCCGCCCCGACCTAGCCGACGAGTTAACCCAGCAAGTCGAGGATTCGGTGAACCAGGGCGCAAAAATGGAGCTGGCCGGCGGGCAGCCCAAGGCCGGCAGCGCCCAGTTCACCCCCATCATCCTGAGCAACGTGCAGCCCGGCCAGCGCGCCTACACCGAGGAGTTTTTCGGCCCCGTGGCGCTGGTGCTCGAAGCCCAGGACGCCGACGATGCCATCCGGCTGGCCAACGACTCGCGCTTCGGCCTGGGCGGCTCCATCTGGACCCGCGACGCGCGCGCGGCGAGCAGTTGGCCCGCCGGGTGCAGGCGGGGGCCGTGTTCGTCAATAGCCTCGTGAAGTCGGCCCCCGAAATGCCTTTCGGCGGCATCAAGAAATCGGGCTACGGCCGCGAACTGTCGCACCTGGGCATCCGCGAATTCGTCAACCAGAAGACCATCTGGATTGCCCAGGAGGAAGAAAAGGCCCAGAACAAGAAGGTGGAATAGGTGAGTGGATGAAAAAGAACGTGTCATGCTGAGCGAAGCGGAGCGGAGTCGAAGCATCTCTACTGCAATAGTCCCCCTGTCGTTGGGTTAGCATTGCAGTAGAGATGCTTCGACTTCGCCTCCGGCTTCGCTCAGCATGACACGTTCTACGCGCACTCACGAATACCCCAGCAGCTTATACACCAAGTAGCCGGCCATTTCGTGCAGCAGGACGCCCCAAAGGCGCAGCGGCTCCTCGGCGGGCAGCAGCAGCGAGGCGGGCGTGTAGCGCCGGTCGATGGAGTAGTAGCCAGCCGGGAAGAGTGCCGGCTGCAGGCCAACTTTGGCGAAGCAGCCTTCGGCGCGGCGCATGTGGAAAGCCGACGTAATAAGCACTGTGCGCTTTATTTCGGGATGCTGCGCCAGCAACTCCTTTGTGTACAAGGCGTTTTCGTGAGTGTTACGGCTGCGGGTTTCCAGCAGAATATCCTGCCGGGGTACGCCGGCCAGGCGCAGCAGAATCCGTAGGTCGCGGCCTCGGTGCGGGCTACCGAATCGAAGGCCGCGCCCGAGCCGCCCGAGATGATGATGCGGCGGATGCGGCCGGCGCGGTAGAGCCAGAGCGTGTGCAGCAGCCGGTCGGCCCCGGCGCCCAGGTACACCCGGTCGTGGGGCGACTTTTGCACGTCGGTGATGCCCGTGAGCAGGATGCCGGCATCATAACCGGTGCCGAGCTGTTGGAGCGTAACGGGCGGCCGCTCCCAGGCCAGCAGCGCTTCGTTGGCCAGAAACGGGTTGGTGAAGAATAGCAGCGCCGCCGCCGCCGCCCACAGCAGTTGCCGCTTCCGCCACAGCAAGCCAACCAGTAGTAGCCCCACTATCCAGAGGGCCGGCGAAAGCAGAAAATCGAGAAGCTTGGAGAGCAGAAAAAACATGCAGCAGTAGAGGTGTACTTCGCCCTACTGAGGAGTGTCGGAGCAGTTTTGCAGGTTTTGCAGCATAGCCTTCATCTGGTCCTCGGTAAAAAGCGTGTCGCACTCAGAGAGGCGGCCGCGGCAGTAGGCCACAAAAAACGGCGCCACGCGGGTATCCATCAGCTTGCGGGCCACCGGGTTTTCACTCACATCGAGGCGCAAAAACAACGTATTCTGGTACTCCTCTTCGAGCGCAAACTTGATAAACGGCGGGGCCAGCAGGTCGCAGACGGGGCAGTTGTCGGCTGTGAATATGGCCAGCACCCGTGGATAGTCGTGAATAAGCGTGCGCAGGCCCTCGTCGTTGGTATCAATAACTTTCATTCGGTAAAGGTAACAGGGCAATGGCGTGAAAAGGTGAACGTCATTCACCTTTTCACCTCCCTACCTCCTCACCCACTCCCTCAAAACCACACCGTAAACGCCGTCCGGCCATTCTCCTGCGTTTCCAGGCTGAAGCGGAAGCCGTGCTGGAGCAGAATATCGCGGGTGAGCAGCAGGCCGATGCCCTGGCCATCGCGCTTGGTGCTGAAAAAGGGTGTGAACAGGCGGCGCTGCACTTCGGGGCGCAGGCCGGGGCCATCGTTTTCGATGACGAGCCGGGGCGGCTGCAGCTGGGTACTCACCCACACGTTGCCGTTTTCGGGGCTGGCTTCGAGGGCATTTTTGCCGATGTTGAGCAGCACCTGTTCCAGCTGCTGGGCATCGAGGTTAATGAGCAGCGGCCCCTCGGCCAGGGCCGTGTGCCAGCGGATGTGACGGGCCTGGGCGGGCAGGTGCAGCAGACGCGCCAAGTGGCGCAGCAGCTCGTGCACATCGGTGGGTTGGGGGCGCGGGGGCGGCAGGCGCACGAGGTGGGCAAAACCGGCCGTAAACTCGACCAGGTTGGTGTTGCGCTGAATGGAGACATCGAGGGCCTCGCGGAAATCGGGCTGGTCGGCGGCCGTGAGCTGGGGCGCGTAATGGTGGAAGCTGTGCAGCAGCGAGTTGATGGCGCCGATGGAATTGTTGACCTCGTGCGACATCATGCGGATGAGCTGCTCGTAGGCCTGCTTTTCCTGCTGCATCAGCTCGCGGGTTAACTCTTCGAGCACGATGAACTGGCGCGAAAAGCCCCGGTCGAGGAAGTGCGAGCAGCTGGCCCGGTAGGTGTGCAGACCCGAGAGGCGCACCACCTGGGGCTCGGTTTCGCGCAGCCGGCCCAGGGCCGCGCCCCACTCGCCGGGCAGCGCGGCGGGGCGGCGACCCAGCAGCTCGGCGGCGGGCCGGCCCAGCAGCCGTTCGGCGGCCGGGTTTACGCCCACCATTTCCCCCTCAAACGAGAGCAGCAGCACCCCCGCCGGCGAGGCCTGAATGAGGCTTTCGAGCAGATGGCTTTTCTCGTGCTGGCTGACTCGCTCGCGGCGCAGCGCGTCGAGCATCTGGTTGTACACGCCGATGAGCTGGTCCATCTCGCGCTGGCCCACGGGCACAAACTTGAGCGAGAAATCCTGGGCCTGCATAGCCGCCGTGCCCGCCGCAATCAGCTCGAACGGCCGCACGAAGCCCCGGTACAGCTGCACCGTGAGCACTATGCTGATTAGCAGCAGCACTTCCAGCGCCACAAACAGTGGCGCGTTGGTGCGCATGAACTGAGCCGCCAGCACAATCAGCACCGCGTGAATCAGGACTACGAACAGCAGGAATTTGACGCGCAGCGACACGGTGAGCTGGTGAAATAGTGAGATGGTGAGTTTGACGTTCGGGGGCAGGCAGCACAGCGCCAAAGAACGTCATGCTGAGCACGTGGCGCATAGAGCCAGCGTCTGGAGTGAAGTCGAAGCATCTCTACTGCAATACTAATCCTGTTGTCGAGTTTACCATTGCGGTAGAGATGCTTCGACTACCCCTCCGGCTTCGCTCAGCATGACGTTCTTCTATATTCAAATGCCTCAAGTCCCCACCACCTCAATCCCGTACTTCTCCAGCCGGCGGTACAGCGCCCCGCGGCTCAGGCCCAGGGCGCGGGCCACGCGGCTCAGGTTGCCTTCGTAGTGCGCCAGCGTGCGCCGAATCATCTGCTCCTCCAGCTCGTCGAGGGTGATGGTTCCGGGAGCGGGCAGCTCGTTGCTGGTTGCGGGGCCAACTGGCATTACGGACGCCTGGGCCTGGAAATCCTCGGGGGCCAGCTCGTCGTGGCCCGACACCAGCACGGCGCGCTCCACCACGTTTTTCAGTTCGCGGATGTTACCGGGCAGCGGCTGCTCCTGCAGCCAGTGCAAGGCGCGGGTGCCCACCTGCAGCGCCGGCCGCTGGTAGGTGGCGCGCAGCTGCTCTACGAAATGGCGCACCAGCAGGCCGATATCCTGGGGCCGCTCGCGCAGGGCGGGCAGGCGCACGGTTATCAGGTTGATGCGGTAGAACAGGTCTTCGCGGAAGCGGCCGGCCCGCACCTCCTCGGCCAGCCGGCGGTTGGTGGCGCACACCACCCGGATATCGAGGCGGCGAGGCTTACTGTCGCCAAGCACCTCGTAGGTGCGGTCCTGGAGCACGCGCAGCAGCTTCACCTGCGATGACAGGTCCAGCTCGCCGATTTCATCCAGAAAAATGGTGCCGCCTTGGGCCAGCTCGAAGCGGCCCACGCGGTCGGTTTTGGCATCCGTGAAAGCCCCGCGGCGGTGGCCGAACAGCTCACTCTCGAATAGCGAGGCCGAAATGCCGCCCAGGTTCACCTTCACAAACGGCTGGCGGCGGCGCGGACTGTTGCGGTGCAGGGCCTCGGCAATCAGCTCCTTGCCCGTGCCCGATTCGCCCTCGATGAGCACGGCCGCATCGGTGGCCGCTACCTGGCCCACCTGCCGCAGCACGTGCAGCAGGCCCGCATCCTGCCCCACAATCTGCTGGAAATCGTAGCGGGCGTCGAGCTGGCGGCGGGTGAGGGCGGGGCCGGCCACGGGCTCGGGCGCGTGCAGGGCCAGCACGGTGGCTATGGTGCTCAGCAGGTGCTCGTTGCTCCAGGGCTTGGTCAGGAACTCGGCGGCCCCGGCCTTCATGCCCTCCACGGCCAGCGCGATGCTGCCCCAGCCGGTCAGCAGCACAACGGGCAGCGCGGGCCACTTTTGCTTGAATTCGGCCAGCAGCCGCAGCCCATCGGCCCCGCTGGTTTCGAGCGCGAAGTTCATGTCCAGCAGCACTAGCCGGGGCGGCGTGGCTTCGGCGGCGGCCAGGGCCTCGGCCGCGCCGGGCACGGCCTGAGCCGGGTAGCCGGCCTGCTTCAGCAGCAAGCCCAGCGAAGTGCGGACGGCCACGTCGTCGTCAACGAGTAAAATCATGTTTGGGGAAGAGGAAAACGACTCCGAAGACCGTCATGCTGAGCGAGCGAAGCATCTCTACCGCTTTGTTGCAATGGTAATCCAACGAAGCGGTAGATATGCTTCGGCTCCGCTCAGCATGACGGTCCTTGAAACGGGGTACTCTATACTACAGCTTACCGGTTTCGGACGCTGCCGCCGCTGCTGGTGCGCTTGCTTACTTTAGCCGAACCGCTGTAGCTGACGCCGCCGCCGCTGCTGGCGTTGGCCACAAGGCTTTCCTGCACGTTCACGGCAATGGTGCCGCCGCTGCTGGCATCAGCCTCGCAGGCGGCCGCCTCCAGAGTGCGGCCCTTAAAGACGGCTCCGCTTGATACGTCCACTTTCAGCTGTTTCACTTTCCCGGTGAGCGTAGTGGTGGCCCCGCTGCTCAGGTCAAAATCGAGCGTGGCGGCCCGGAAATCGGCCACCAGCGACGCACCCGAGGAGAGGTCGACGGCCAGCTTGTCGGTGGCGTAAGGGCCGGGCACGGTCAGCTGAGCGCCGCTACTGCCGCCGAGCTTGCTGATGACGGGGGCCGCCACCTCTACCCGCAGGTTGCGGATTTGGTTCTTGCGACCGAACTGCTCATCCTTCTCCCGCTCGAAGGACACCACGAGCACGCCGTTGCGGACTTCGGTTTTGAGGCGGGCCAGCAGCGCGGCCGTTTCGGCGCGGGCCTCCACGCGCTGGGCGCCAGTAGTCAGGTTCAGCTCGATGCCATTGCTGACTTCGATGGCGGTAAAGGGTGCCAAGGTGCGGGTTTCGGCGGCCGACTGGGCCAGGGCGGGTACCAAGGCCAGCAGCCAGAGCAGGGCGAGAGTCGTCAGGTTTTTCATAGCAAAAGGGAGAAAAAGATGGTAGATGCAGCGGCAGATGCGCGGCGCCAGGGTTTGGTTGCCTGAATGCTCAGGTGTTGTTTTCTCGCAGCGGTGCGCGGAGGGATGCGCGAAGGTTGAAAGCGGTCTGGCGCTAGTTACGGCCTTCTTTTTCCAGGCGCAGGAGTTTCGTTTTGTTGGTTTTAAGATACTTCGTGGCATGTACCACCTCATAGGCCGGATTAACAGCCAGGAGTTCTTCCAGCACCCCCACATGGGCCACGCCGAACAGCGCCATTACCCGCCGGGCCTGGGTTTGCTGCTGCGCCCGCAGAATGTTCGAATAGATTTTGAGGTTGCGGTTGTAGAACAAGGTGATAAAATGGGCCCCAATGTATTCGGTATCTACCTTTCCTAAATCGGCCGTGTTGGTACCGCCCGCCGCGAAACTGCCGTTCATCACCAGGGCCGGGGTGTTGAACTGCATGCGGTGCAGCAGGCCAATAACGGCGGGCTGATTGACCAGCGCCAGGTAGTCGTTCAGCGAAAGGCTATCCTTCTGCACCAAAGCCTTCAGTGGCCGGGCAACTGTCTGTACCCGCCGGAGGTCCTGCGTAAAAGCTTCGATGTTGGTGCCGCTACTCAGCAGACTTTGCGACGTGGCGGCGTAATAGTCCACTCCCTTGGGGCTGGGCAACCCGAGTTGCCGGGCCAGCGCGAAACCTATCTGGTACCGCTCACTACGCCCAAACGGCAGGTTCTCCAGCTGTAGGGCACCTTTCTGATACAGGGCGTACAGGCTATCTATCTGTGGCTGCTCTTTGGGTTCAGCTTCTACCAGAATAACGTCGGGGCGAAACTTTGCCAACTGCGCCCGCACCTTGGTCAGCTCCGCCTGCTTTTTAGGGCTAAAAACATCGGACTGGGGCTGCTTATTGTAGAGCTGCTGGAGGTGGTCGGAACCAACTACCATGACCTGAATCTTGGCGGGCCGGGCGATTTGCGCCGCGCCTACCAGCGGCAGGCTCAGCGCGAGCAGAATTGATGAAAGTCGGAGCAAGAAATTGCAATACATCAAAAACATCAGATACTTAAGGATTGATGACGTCATTTACTCAGACAGCTCTTGAAGCTGTTTACAAAGTCAACAGAACGTCATGCTGAGCTTGTCGAAGCATCTCTACCGCTTCGTTGAACGACCGCTCCGAAGCGGTAGAGATG
>NZ_QVLT01000041.1 GCF_003417065.2 Hymenobacter lapidiphilus
CGGGAGCTCGTACTGGCCAGGGTGGTGCTGGCGCCCAGGCGCAGGCGGCCGGCGGCCTCGCCGCGCAGCCCCCGCAGCTGCTCGGTTAGCTGCTCGTGGCGGGCGGCCACCTCGTCGGCGTGGGCCAGCAGCAGCGCCCCGGCCGCCGTGAGGCTGATGCGGTTGCCACGCCGCTCGAACAGCCGCTGCTGGTAGGCGGACTCCAGCTCGCGCACATGCTTGGTGACGGCCGGCTGGCTGATATACAGCTCGCGGGCGCCTTGGTGAAGCTCAGGTGACGGGCCACGGCTTGGAAAACCTGGAGGCGGAAATCGGGCATGAATGCAAGGTAGGACGTTCGCCGGAAGCCTCGGCGTTGCTGCTGGAACGGCGGCCATACCCGTAGGGCGGGGCTTGTCCTCGGCCGCCGTTGAACAGGACCGTTGTGGTGGCGCGAATGGCGGGCGGGGACGAGACCCTACCCTACACGTGCCCAACCCCTTGCCCGAGTCTTGGTTATCTTGCCTAAAGTTCCACCCTCCACCCTGATGATGCACAAACCGATTATAACTGCCCTGCTGCTCCTGCCCTTCGCGGCCGCGGCCCAGACTACGTACACGCCCGAACTATTGCTCAAACTTGGCCGCCTGGGCGAAATGCAGGTGTCGCCGGACCAGAAAACGGTGGCCTACACCATCACGCGCTACTCGCTGGCCGACAACAAGGGCCAGTCGGATATCTGGACCGTGCCCACCGGCGGCGGTGCGGCCCGGCAGCTGACCAATACGCCCACCGTTTCCGAGAACACGCTCAACTGGCTACCCGATGGCCGCTTGGCCTATTTGGGAGGTGAAAGCGGCACCGACCGGCTGATGGTGATGTACGCCAATGGGACGGGCAACCAGCCCTTGCGTAATGAATTTTCGGAGGATGAGGATTTCAGCAACTTGAAATTCTCGCCTCGTGGCAACTTCGCCCTATATACAATGGACGTGAAAACGGGCAAATCGGTGCAGGACTGGTACCCCGACCTGCCCAAGGCCGACGCCAAAATCATCGATGACCTCAACTACCGCCATTGGAGCAGCTGGGACGACTATAAAGTGTCGCACGTGTTTTTCCAACCTTTAGGCCGTGGTTACATGCCCACCAGCATCGCCAAAGACATTATGGCCGGCGAGAAGTTCGACGCGCCGCTGCAGCCTTTCGGCGGTAGCGAGCAGCTGGCGTTTTCGCCCGACGGCTACCGGCTGGCCTACACCTCGCGCAAGCTCACGGGCAAGGCCGAGGCTGAAAGCACCAACTCTGACATCTACCTCTACGACATCCGCACCGGCCAGACCCTGAACCTGAGCGAGGGCCTGGGCGGCTACGATACCGAGCCCGTTTTCTCGCCCGACGGCACCCAGGTGGCCTGGCTGAGCATGGCCACGCCCGGCTTCGAGTCGGACCGCAACGGCATTGTGGTGTATGATTTCAAGAGCAAGAAGCGCGAAGATGTGACGGCCGGCTCGGAGCAGGCGGCCGGCAACGTGCGCTGGAGCGCCGACGGCAAAACCATCTATTTCGCCAGCGCGTTGGCCGGCACCCAGCAGCTATTCATGGTGCCCGCCAAGGGCGGCAAGGTGAAGCAACTCACGAAGGGCGCGTTCAACTACAACGGCTTCGAGCTGGCGGGTAAAGACGCGGTTATCGTGAACAAAACCACCCAGGCCAGCCCCGCCGATTTGGTGCGCGTCGACCTGAAATCGGGCCGCGAGACGGTGCTGACCAACATCAACCAGCAGGAGCTGGCGGGCGTGAAAACCGGCAAGCTGGAGTCGCGGATGGTGACGACTACCGACGGCAAGCAGATGCAGGTGTACGTAACTTTCCCGCCCGATTTCGACCCGGCCAAGAAGTACCCGACGTTGCTTTACTGCCAGGGTGGCCCGCAGAGCCCGATTTCGCAGAGCTTCTCGTTCCGCTGGAATTTCCAGCTGATGGCGGCCCAGGGCTACATTGTGGTGGCTCCCAACCGGCGCGGCCTGCCCGGCTTCGGCACCGAGTGGAACAACAGCATCTCGGGCGACTGGGGCGGCCAGCCCATCCGCGACTATCTCTCGGCCATTGACGCGGTGAGCCAGGAGCCGTACGTGGACCAGGACCGGCGCGGCTGCGTGGGCGCCAGCTACGGCGGCTACTCGGTGTACCAGCTGGCCGGCAAGCACGAGGGCCGTTTCAAAACGTTCATTGCCCACGCCGGCCTCTACAACCTCACCAGCTGGTACCCCAGCACCGAGGAAATGTTCTTCGCCAAGCACGACATCGGCGGTGCGCCCTGGGAAACCCCGCTCAACAAGAGCTACACCGAGTTCAACCCCCAGCAGTTCGCCCAAAACTGGGATACGCCCATCCTCGTCATTCATGGCGCCAAAGATTTCCGGGTGCCCGAGGGCCAGGGCATGGAGGCCTTCGGCACGGCCCAGTTGCGCGGCATTCCGAGCCGCTTTTTGTACTTCCCCAACGAGGGCCACTGGATTCAGAAGCCCCAGAACGCAGTGCTTTGGAATCGGGTGTTTTTTGAGTGGCTGGGCCGCACGCTGAAGCCCGAGGGCCAGACGCAGAAATAAACCAAAAACGCCACCCCATGAAGTATCACGAGGTGGCGTTTTTCTGTTGCTGCTCGGGTCAGGAAACGATTGTAACCGCTCCCGATCCAATTTCCAAACTACCCAAAAAAACTGGCAGCATAAGTCATCGGTTCAGCAATCGGGGAAATCTACTGAGGCATCAACACTTGGTTGATTACGTGGGTTACGCCGTTGCTCGACTTTACGTCGGCTTTCACAACCGTGGCCCCGTTGATCATCACGGTACCACCGCTGATGCTTACTTTCAGCTTCTTGCCATCAACCGTAGTAACTTCCTGACCATCCTTCAGGTCGGCGGCCATTACGCTGCCGGGCACCACGTGGTAGGTCAGGATGCCAGCCAGCTTCGCCTTGTTCTCAGGCTTCAGCAGGTTATCGAGCGCGCCGGCGGGCAGCGCATCGAACGCTTCGTTGGTGGGGGCAAATACCGTGAAAGGACCACCGCTGGTGGCTTTATCGGCGAGGCCGGAGGCTTTCAAAGCGGTAGCAAGGGTGCTCATCTGCGGCACGGCCATAGCGTTTTCGGCTAGGTTCTTACTGCTCGTGTCGTCCATGCCCATTTCTGCGCCCTCCGTCATGGCTGGGGCAGTGGTGGTTGCACCAGCATCAGTGGTTGCCATATCCGTGGTGTCGGTAGCGGCGGTATCGGCGGTGTTCGAGCAGCTTGCACTGCCAAATGCCAACGATGAGGCAACAAATACGGTGGCCAGGGTGCGGAACGGGAATTTTGAGGGTGTCATTTTCATGTGGAAAGGGGCTAATGTTTTGGTTTATAAGTTTTACAAAGCAAGAAACTGGTCATATTGTTTAGAAATTTAATCCACTTAATATTCTGTCACATAGTATCCACAATTAGTATGAGCCAAATTTGGCGAAGCTACTTTCAGGCAATCGATTACCATAGCGCCTGACATCAGGCAGTTCTTTTTCAGTCCATCATACCTCCGCATTCATGACCAAACGCCTACCCGCCCTCCTACTTGCCGGCCTGCTGCTGACGGCCACCGCTACATCGGCTCAGAAGGCCCGGCCAGCCCCGGCCAGCTCAGCCCGGAACGCCGAGTCGGCTATTAAGGAGGCCGACCTAAAGCGTGACTTGTTCGCGCTGGCCGGCGACAAGTACCGGGGCCGCGAGGGGGGTACGCTCGATGAGCTGCGGGCCTCCAGCTGGCTGGCCGAACAGATGCGGGCCATTGGCATGCAGCCCGCTGGCGACGACGGCACGTTTTTTCAATGGTTTAACCTGCGGCGCACCCGCCTCACGCCGGCCAGCACCCTGCGCATTGGGGGCCGCGCGCTACGGCCGGGCCACGAAGCCGTGGTGGTAGCCCCCGTTAATGCCCAACTGAGGGCCAAGCTGGTGTTTGTGGGCACGGGCACGCCGGCGGAAGTAGCAAAGGCCAAAATAAAAGGCAAGGCGGTGGCCGTACAGCTCTCGGGCGAGCCCACCGACGGCATCAGCTACCGTCGCTACCTGTTTGGTAAGCTGCGCGAACAGGCCGCCGAACTGGCCCGGGCCGGGGCAGTAGCCGTGGTATTCGTGTCGGACGATAAGGCCCAGGCGATTTACGAGCACTGGAGCCATATTTTTGAGCGCGGCCGCTACGGCCTGCCCGCCGATGAGTCGTTGAAGATTGTGGGCGACCAAGTGCCGGTGCTGTGGCTGCCCATGTCGGAGGCCGAGGCCCTCAGCAAGTCGGGCCAGGAGTTGGTGGCCGATTTACGGGCCGAAACCTTCCTGTACCCGTCGGTGAACATTGTGGCCCGGCAGCCCGGCACCGACGCCCAGTTAAAGAGCCAACACGTCCTCTTCAGCACCCACCAGGACCACGACGGCGTGCGGGCCCCGGTAGCCGGCGACTCGATTTACAACGGCGCCGACGATAACGCTACCGGCTGCGCGGCGCTGCTGGCTGTTATGCGGGCCTTTAAGCAGCAGCCCGCCAAGCGTTCGGCGCTGTTCGTGTACCATGGGGCCGAGGAGCGCGGCCTGCTGGGCTCGCGCTACTTTTCCAACAAGCCCACTGTGCCCCGCGAATCCATTGTGGCCGTGCTCAATGCCGAAATGATGGGCCGCAACGCCCCCGACTCGGCCGCGCTGCTGGGCTCCACCCCGCCCCATCTTAATTCCTCCGACCTCGTGAAAACCGCCCTCACTGCCAACCAGGCCGGCCCCCGGTTCAAGCTGGACACCGAGTGGGACAAGGCCACGCACCCCGAGGGCTGGTATTTCCGCTCCGACCACCTGCCGTATGCCCGCCTGGGTATTCCGGCCGTCATGTTTACCTCGCTGCTGCACGCCGATTACCACACGCCCAACGACGAGCCGGCCACCATCGACTATAGCAAGCTGCGGCGCATGACGCAGTGGCTGTACCTGACTGGCTGGGCCGTAGCCAACCGCCCCGCACCACCCGCCCGCGAGCCGGGTTTCAGGCTGGAGAGATAGTAATTGTCCTTATGTGGGGTCTCACCCGGCCTTCTCCCCCTGCCCCGCCACTGTTTCCGTTACCCGGTTGATGTCGCCGCTGAGCTTCTGGATAAACTCCAGCTGCTCGCCGAGCTGGGCATCGTCGGTTTCGGGCGTGGTGGCGGGCAGCAACGGAGGGGCCTGGGGCTCTTCGGGCAGGTTGGGCTCGCCGAGACGGAGCAGGCCGCGCCGCAACTGCTGCTGCGCCTGGCGCAGCGTTTTGAGGTCGGTGGCCGATAGCGTGGGGCGGATTTCGCCGGCCAGCAGGGCCGAGGTAATGGCCGCCACGTTGGCCGCCAGAATGTGGTTGAGCACCACGAACTCGTGCACTTCGGCCGGGTGGCGCTGCTTGGTCCGGGGCTCAGAAAGCATGCGTTGGAAGGCCGCGCCCAGGTTGGCCGACGTCACATACACCTCCTTGCGGGCCAGCTTGTAGTCGAGCAAGGCCACGGGCGAGCCCAGCAGGGCCTGTTGCAACGTGCGCAGGTACTCCAGGTTGGCCCGCAGCACCGGCCGCAAAAAGCCCTGCAGCTGCTCCGACTCCCAGCGCGGAAACAGCAGGTAGCTAACGGCAAAGGCAATACCGCAGCCCAGTACGGTATCAAAAATACGCTCCTGCACCACCCGCACGTACCCTTCGCCCAGAAAGCTGAACAGGATGAGGACGAAGGGAGTCATGAAAATAACCGTAATCAGGTAGTTGAGGCGGGCAAAGCTGAACGACACGACCATAAAGCCCACCATCAGCGCCAGCAACAGCAGCCGGTCCGAAATCAGCCAGAGCATTACCGCTCCCAGTACCCCGCCGAGCAGCGTGCCCATTACGCGTTGGGTGTTGCGCTGCTTGGTAAGGCTGAAGGCCGGCTTGAGCATGTAGGTTATCGTCATCAGCACCCAGTAGCCGTGGTAGCCAGCCAGCATTTCGGTGATAATGAAGCCAATGAGGGAGGCCACCAGCATCCGCAGTGCGTGCCGGAAAATGCCCGAGCGCATCGTGAGCTGGCCCGTGAGCTGGCGGAGCGTAAACTGCTGGTGGGCCACAAACCGGTCGAGCTCGGGGCCGGTTGCCCCGTTTGCCTGCAGCGTGAGCAGGGGCGCGGCGGCCTCGGCAAAATATCCCTGCATGCCCTGCAGGCGGGTTGTCAGGTTGCGCAGGTTTACCAGAATTTTGCGCAGCGGCAGTACCGAGCCGGGCTGGGTGAGGTCGGCTTCGCGGGCATCGAGACGGGCTTTAAGCTGGTTGAGGCCGGCCAGCAGATCGGGGCGGGCGGGGCGGTAGGTGTAGTTGCCCTGGATGGCAAAACCTACCCGCTCCAGCTCGGCGGCCAGGGCATCAATTTCGCTGGCAAATGCATCGAGCAGGCCATCGGCTTCGAAGCGGCGGTGCAGCTCGGCGTAGTCGTAGCTCGTGATGGTAACCTGCTCGTAGAGGTCCACCAGATCCACGAACGTGAGTACCAGCCGGCGGCCGGTGTCGGATGACTCGCTGACCAGCTGGCGGGTTTTAAACAGCAGCTCGCGCACCACATCCTGCTTTTCGCTCACGCGCACCTGCTGGGCCACCAGGCGGCGGTAGTCGGCCTCTAGGTTGGTGCCGGTGCGGTAGAACTCGGCCTTGAGGCGCAGAAACCCGGCCACCGCCAGCACGGCCTCGCCCAGGGCCTGCTGGGCCTCGCGGTAGGGGCGCAGCCGGTTGAGGGCCAGCGCCAGGGCCAGATACCACACCCCGCCCGCCACCACCAGGCCCGCGTTGCTGAGCACCTGGCTGGGCGGCAGCGGCTTATCGAGCATCAGAATCATGACCAGCAAGCCGGCCGTACCCACGGCCCCGGCCCGGTTGCCATACACGAGCAGCATGGTCAGCCAGAAGCTGACGGCCACCACCAGCGCCCCGAGCAGCCACGGATAGGGCTGCACCAAACCCGTCAGCAGCGCCATCAGGCCCGTGAGCGCCACGGCTGCCAGCCCGCCGTTGCGCTTGTGCAGCGGTGGGCCGGGCGTGTCGGTCAGGCTCACGCACAGCGCCCCCACCGACATGGCCACGCCGGTTTCCAGCTGCCCGAGCAGCCCCAGCACCAAACCGGGCACCAGAATGGCCAGCGTGGTGCGCAGGCCGTCGGAAAACTCCTGGCTCGAAAAAAAGTAGCGCAGCTGGCGGACGTAGTTGGCGAACATAAGCGGCGGCAAACGGGGGTTCGGCGGCCGGCGGCGGGTAGCAGCCAGGCGGCCCGGCCGCAAGTTGCAACGCCCCGCCCATATTCTGCTCCGGCTGGGGGATAATATGGCGGCCGGCCGGTATCTTCGGCCCCTCACTTCTCATTTCAGCTCCACTTATGGCGGATAAGACGGTTCCGATGCTGCCCGCCGATGCTCCGGCTTCCGAGGACATATTGCGGACCCTGCTCGAAGTGTCGCAGACCGGCGTTATGCTGCTGCGCCCGATTTACAACGGGGAGGGCAGCTTCATCGACTTTGACTTCGCCTACCTCAACCCGGCCGCTCAGCGGCTGCTCGGTCAGCCCGAGTGCCCTAGCCTGAGCCTGCTCGATATTTACCCGCACGCCGGCCCGCCCACGGGTATTTTCGCCTTCTATCGTGACACGTTCGAATCGGGTATTAGCCGGCAGGAGCACTTCAACTATCAGTACGACGGCATCGACGGCTACTTTAGGGTGGTGGCCCGGGCCCAAGGGCCGCTGCTGGTCGTAAGTATCGCCGACGACAACGACACCCCGCGTACGGCCATGCAGGAAGCGCTGCGCCAAAGCCAGCAGGCCGAGCAGCAGGCCCGGGCGGCGGCCGAAACCGAGCGCAACCTGTTGCAGGCCCTGCTGGCTCAGGCCCCAGTGGCTATTTGCCTCTACCAGGGTGAGGATTGCGTGATTGGGGCCGCCAACGAGATGATGTGCAGCATTTGGGGCTATCCGGCCGCCGCGGTGCTGGGCCGGCCCATGCTGGAGGCTATGCCCGAACTGCGGGGCCAGGGTTTCGAGGGGCTGATGCAGCAGGTGGCCCGCACCCGTACGCCCTTCAAAGGGCAGGAGGCCCCGGCCCAACTGCGCGATGCTACAGGCGAGTTGGAAACGCGGTTCTTCAACTTTACTTACCAGCCGCTGTACGGGCCGGCCGACGAAGTGCTGGGTATTGTAGCCATTGCCGTAGACGTAACCGAGCAGGTGCTGGCGCGCGGGCAGGTGCAGCAGCTCAACGAAGAGCTGGCCGCCATCAACGAGGAGCTGCATGCCGCCAACGAGGAGTACCAGGCTGCCAACGAGGAATACCAGACCTCTAACGTGCGCCTGCTCGAAACGCAGCTGCAGCTGCAGCGCCTCAATGAAGAGCTGGACAGCCGGGTAACGCGGCGCACCGGCGACGTGCAGCAGGCGCTGGCCGAAGCCGAGCACCAGCGCGGCCAGGCCCGGCTGAAGCAGGAGCTGCTGGGCCAGATCCTGGGCCAGGTACCAGGCCTTATCGTCACCTTCAGCGGCCCCGAACACCGCTTCTCCTTCTTCAACGACCACTACCAGGGCCTGGTGGGCGGGCGGGCCGTGCTGGGCACCGCCGTGGCCGACTGCCTGCCCGACATGGTGGCGCAGGGCCTGGTGGGCATGGTAGACGACGTGTACACCACCGGCCAACTGCTACTGACCCGCGAAACGCCGGTCGAATTCGCCCACGAGCCCGGCCAGCGGCGCTACCTCGACATCACGGCTCAACCGCTGTTCGATGGTCAGCAGCAGGTGCGGGGCGTGCAGGTGTTTGCCATCGAGGTAACCGAACGGGTGCTGGCCCGCCACGAGCGCGAAACCCGCCAGCGCGAGCTGCAGGATATTTTCGAGCAGGTGCCGGTGCCCATCGTTATCATGCGCGGCCCCGAGCTCAGAGTGGAGCTGGCCAACCAAGCCATCTGCGCCATATGGGGCCGTACGCCGGCGCAGACCCTGGGCTTACCCTACTTCGAAGCCGTGCCCAGCTCAGCAGATCAGGGCTTCGAGGAAATGCTGGCGGAGTTGCTGCGAACCGGTGAAGCATTTTTGATCAACGAATCCCCGATTCACCTCGACCGCGCCCATACCGGCCGGCCGGCGGTGGGCTACTTCAACTTTACTTTCCAAGCCCTGCGCGACGAAACGGGGACCGTTAGCGGCCTAGTGGCCATCGGCACCGAGGTAACCGACCAGGTAGTGGCCCGCCAGCAGGTGCAGGAGCTCAATGAGCGGCTGGCCGCCATCAACGAGGAAATGCAGGCCACCAACCAGCAGCTGGCTGACTCCAACTACCGCCTGAGCCGCACCAACGCCGACCTCGACACGTTCGTGTATTCGGCCTCGCACGACCTTAAATCGCCCATTACCAACGTGGAGGGACTGTTGCTGGCCCTGCGCGAGCACCTGCCCGCCGCGGCCCGCGCCCAGCAGCCCGTTCCCCAGTTGCTGGCTATGATGGAGGACGCCGTGGCCCGCTTCCAGCAAACGCTGGCCCACCTCACCGACGTGTCACGCCTTCAGCAAAACCCCGTCGACCAGCTGCCCGAAGCCGTAGACCTGCCCTCGCTGGTAGAGGCCGTGCGCCTCGATATGGCGCCCGAGCTGGCCGCGGCCGGCGCCATCATGGAAACCGAGCTCGACGGCTGTCCTACCGTGCGGTTTTCGGCCAAAAACCTGCGCTCCGTGGTGTACAACCTACTCAGCAACGCCATTAAGTATCGCATGCCCCAGCGGCAGCCGCATGTGCGGCTGCACTGCCGGCACGTGGGCCGGCATGTGGTGCTGGAGGTACACGACAACGGCCTGGGCCTAAGCGAACACCAGCGGAAGGAGCTGTTTCAGCTGTTCCGGCGGCTGCACAACCACGTACCAGGCTCGGGCGTGGGCCTGTATATGGTGAAGAAGATAGTAGAAAATGCCGGTGGCAGCATAGAAGTACGCAGCGAGCCGGAGGTGGGCACCACCTTCACCGTATTTTTACCCGCCACCGAATAGCTTTATTGCCAGTTGCCGGTTGCGCTGCTCCCGCAAACCGGCCTTTTCTCAAGCAATTTCAGTCATAAGCTGCCCTTAACCAGCAGCGCGAAACCTGCCGCAACTCCATGCAAAAACTACCAAATATTCTGCTGATTGATGACGACCAGACCAACAACTTTCTCAACGAGTTGCTCCTGAAAAAGCTGGAAGTGACCGAAAACGTATTTGTGGCCGAGAGCGGCACTGAGGCACTGAGCCTGCTGGCCCGCCAGGCCCCCGAAGCCCCCGACCTCATCCTCCTCGACGTGAATATGCCCGGCATGAGCGGCATTCAGTTTCTGGAAGCCTACCAGCAGCTGCCTACCGAACAGCGCGGCGCCACGGTGGTTGTTATGCTCACTACTACCATGGACGCCCGCGACTTAGGCCGCCTCGACGAGCTATCCATTGCGGGTCTGGTCAGCAAGCCCCTGACGAAGGAGAAGGTGGACAACCTGCTGCAGCTGCACTTCCAGCGGCAGCTGGGTAGTTAAGCAACGCGTTGTCGTCCTGACGAAAGAAGGACGGGGAAGAAGCTATATCCATCGATTAGCTTCTTCCCCGGTCCTTCTTTCGTCAGGAAAACGGACGGTTTCCGTCGCGCACCATTTCAGCTTTCTTTCAGTCCTCTCCCACCTCAATGCCCATCAGGCGCATGAGCTGGCTGGCGTTGAAGGAGCGGCAGACGCCGGGCGTGAGGTGGTAGTCGAAGCGCAGGGTGCCGTCGGGGTTGAGGTAGGAGTTGAAGCTGACGTTGCGCACGTGCGCGGGCAGGTCGGTTTCGAGGGCGGCCAACTCCAGGTCGTGGGTGCTGATGAGGCCGCTGGCGGCCCGCTCGCGCAGCTGGAACACCAGCGCCCGCGCCCCGCGGTGCCGGTCGGCCGAGTTGGTACCCTTCAAAATCTCATCGAGCAGGTAAAATACCGGGATAGTGCTTCGTGCTTCGTTTTTAGTGCTTAGGCCGTTGGTTGGAACCTTGACGGCATTCGTAGCTACGGATTCTTCCTGTCCGGCAATTTTTACTTCTTCGTCAGAAGTCAAATCCAGCAGCAGGCGCAGACGCTTGAGCTCGGCGTAGAAGGAAGAAGTGCTTTCGGCCAGGTTGTCGTGGCTGCGCATGGCGGTGAACACCTGCGCCGGGCCACAACGGAACGTAGCGGCCGCGACTACCGCGCCGGCCTGGGCCAGCACCAGGTTCAGGCCCACGGTGCGCAGAAAGGTGCTTTTGCCGGCCATGTTCGAACCCGTCACAATCACCGTCTGGCCGGTGCCGGCCGTGCTGAAGTCGTTGCGCACGCCTTCGCCGCCAAACAGCAGCGGGTGGCCCAGCGCGGTGGCCTCCACCGTCAGGGCCGCCGCCGTCAGGTCGGGCTCGGCGAAGGCGGGGTTGGCGGCCCGGAAAGCGGCCAGGCTCACCAGCGCATCCAGCTCGGCCGCGGCTTCGAGCAGCGGCTCCAGGCCCCCGCTGATGCGTCGTTTCCAGCGCTCCAGCTGCCATATCCCCCACAAATCCCAAAGTAGCAACGTGTTCAGGCCACCGGCCACGGCCGGGTTCTGGCGAGCCGAAAACCAGCCGGCAATATTGCTTAGGCGCTTCAGCAGCCGGGCGGCGGCGGTGTTGCCGGTGGCGTGCAGGGTGCGGTGCAGCCGCTGCAGCGCCAGACTCTGCCAGGTGCCGGCCTCGAAGTGCTCCAGTTGATCATGGGCGGCCCGGAGCGCGTCGCGCATGGTGGTGGCATGCTCGTAGTAGCGGGCCCGCACCTGCCCGAAAGCGCCATTGAGCACCACGGCCGGCAACAACAGCAACAGCCACTGCATGCCATAGCCGCCGAGCATCAGCCCGACACCTGCCAAACTGAGCAGCGGCACCAGCCCCAGCAGCGGCAGCACCCAGCCACGACCAACAAAAAAGTCCGGCTCGCGCAACCAGCCCGAAAACTGGCGCGGGTCGGTTTCCTGGCGCGGGTAGTGGCGGGCGCGGGCCTGCCACTCCTGCTGCCAGGCCACGGCCGGGGCCAGCTCGGCGGCCGCCAGCTGCCGCTCGCGCACGGTTTCGGGCGCAGCGGGGGCCAGCAGCCAGCCCGCCAGCCAGTCCTGCCCCAGCCGCGAAGTGCTGCGGTTAAGCAGCTGAAACAGCGAATGGTCGCCGAATACATCGAGGTCGGCGGCGTAGGGATGCTGGGCGTCGAGGTAGCGGCGGCCGGGGTCGAAGGCGGCCAGCTCGCCGGCCAGCCGGGCCAGCTCGTCGCGGTTGAGTTGGGCCAGCAGCCGGTGATGCTCGCGGCGGTAGCCCACGGCATCGTGCCAGCGCACCAGCCCGATAAACACCAGGTAGGCCCCCAGGCCTAGGCCCAGCGCGGCGGCTGTGCGGCCCGCACTCAGCAAAACCCAGATGCCCGCGCCGGCAGCCACAAACACGGCCAGCCGCACCAGCGCTACCGCCCGGTGCCGCCCGGCAAAATGCGCCTCCTGCGCCGTATGGTGGGCCAGGTTTTCCTGGAAAAGATCGGCGGGATTGATGGTAAGCGGGCGGTAAGCGGACACGTTTGGGGTGATGAGGTGGTAACGCAATGAGGTGAACGGTGGGCAACTAACCAGACAGCAAAGAACGTCATTCAGCGCGAAGCAGATAATGGCCTTCCTCTTCGCTCCTGCTCGCCTGTTCGCCTCATTGGCACGCCCTACCACCCTAAACCCGTCGCTTTCCGCTGAAATTACGAACTTGAAGGGCCGCGGGTACGGTTGTTGTGCCGGGCCGGCCGCATCTCGTCCTGCTTTATTTCTATGAAACAGCCCTTTCGTCAAGTTTTGCTGACCGCTCTGCTGAGCACTGCCCTTGTTGCACCAGCCGCCGCTCAGCAGAAACTCAAGTACCCCAAGGCCCCGGCGGCCAACACCGTTTACGAGGCCGTGGAACAGCCCGCCTTGCCCGCTGGTGGCCTGGAGGCCTTTGCCCAGTACCTGGTTGATAACCAGCAGTACCCTACTGCGGCGCTGCAGGCCGGCGCCCAGGGCACGGTAACGGTAAGCTTTGTGGTGGAAAAAACCGGCTCGCTTGGCGAGGTAGCTGTCGCCCAGCCCGGCAACGCCCTGCTCGATGCCGAGGCCATGCGCCTGATTAAGGCAGCTCCGCGCTGGACGCCCGCCCGGCACCGCGGCGGCATCGTGCGCCAGCGCCAGGTTGTGCCCATCACGTTCCAGATTCCGGGTGAAGCAGGCGCGGCGGCTACCACCCCGGCTCGGCCGGCGCGGCCGACAGCGGCACCCAGGTGGTAACGGCCGACCGGCCGGCGCGACCCGTGGGCGGCACCGACGCTTTTTTCGAATGGATTCAGACCAACCAGAAATACCCCGCCCTGGCGCTACAGCGCAAAATTGATGGCAAGGTGATGATGGAGTTTATCATAGAAAAGGACGGCTCGCTCACCGGCATCAAGCCCATTAAACGCCTGGGCTCGGGGCTCGATGAGGAGGCCATCCGGCTGCTGAAGGCGGCCCCCAAGTGGGAGCCGGCCCTGTATAAAGGCCAGCCGGTAAAGCAAAAGATGGTGTTGCCGGTTGTATTCTCTTTATAAGCCCGACCGTTATTAGTTGGTTGCCCGCCTTTCACTGGCAACCAACCGCCACTCGAATACCCAATACTGCCTCCGTCCTTCCGTTATGCTGTCCCCGCTGCCGCTGCTTTCTGCCCCGCCCGTTGCCTTCGGCACGCCGTTGCCCCTACCCACCAGCCACCCCATCTGGCCTTATCAGGCGCGGTTCCGGCAGGCAGCCCAAACAGTGGCCAACGGTCTGTTCGATGCCCTCGACGAAGACCTCGACCCGTACGTGTATCTGCTGGCGCTGCCCCTGACGGCCGCCGGACGAATCCACAACGACCTGTACGCTGCGGCCGAGTTTGAGCCCGCCAACTCGGCGGTGCCCGCACATCACTTCGCGCGGGTACTCGAACGAGGCAAGGCCCTGCAGCTGGCGCACAACTGGCAGTTCACCACCGACCCCGACATTGAGAGTGAGGATATGCAGCGCCGCAAGCAGTTTGGCCGGGGCGTACGCCTGGCTGTGCAGGAGGTGCTCGACGAGCTCGACGCCGCCGACAAGCGGCTGTCGTTTGCCGGCTGGCCGGCCCAGATTGGCCAATTCGCGGTGATGCCCGTGCTCCGGCTCAACCGCAAGGTGTACAACAGCTACCCCTCGCTGCAGCCCAACCGCTTCTATACCGATGGCCGCCAGCTGCCCCACTCGCTTATTCAGGCGGCTATTCTGCGCTTCAACGAAGACTGCATTAAGTCGCTGACCGAGCCCGAGCCGGGGTCGGGCCTCCTCATCCGCCCCCGCGACGCCGACGAGATTATCCGCTCGGCGGGCAAGCTGTTTATGGATACGCCGGCCCAGGACATGGGCATGGACCCGGCTGCCACTAAGCTGTTCGCCACCTGCAACACCATCTCGTCGTTGCGCTACGAGGGGGCCGAGGGCGTGGGCAAGTTGCTGCTGGCCCGCCGCGGCCACCCCAACCTGGCGGAGGTATTTGCCCTCACCTGCCCCACCCCGCTCACCGACTACCGGGCCGTGCGCAAGCTGCTCGAAATGACGACCTCCGACGTGAGCCTGCTGGCCGACGGCGAGAACGTGTATGCGTTGGGCCGGCAAATCGGGCAGTACGATGCCGCCCGTGAGGATTTGTTCGTCATCAGCTTTATCACCCACTATGCCTGGGAATTTCAGCACGGCGGGCAGGTACTCATGCGCGCCCACTACGGCCACCCCAGCCTGCCCCGCGCGCGCCTCAACCGCACCAAGTTCCGCCGTGACCTGCGCCGCACGTTTGAGCTCACCGATTCGGCCAAAGTGGAAAAGCTCTGGGACGTGGTGCTCGAAGCCAGCCGCCAGAAGCACGGCACGCTGCTCGTCATCACCACCGAGGCGCTGGCCGAAGCCGACCGCCTCAAGCTCCAGTGTACGCTCATCGAGCCCGTGCCGCTCACCCCGCTCATCACCCGCCTCGTCACCTCCATCGACGGGGCCGTGCTGCTCGACCCGGAAGCCTACTGCTACTCCATCGGCGTCATCTTGGACGGTAAGGCCACCGGCCGCGGCACCAGCACCCGCGGCGCCCGCTACAATTCGGCCATCCGCTACGTCGAAAGCAGCCCCTACCCCTGCATGGCCATTGTAGTGAGCGAAGACGGCCTGATGGACGTGATTACCAAGGACAGTATGCGGGAGGAGTAGGTTTTAGGGAAGAACGTCGTTCTTTCCTAAAACCTAAGCCCTAAAAATCACCGCTTGCCCCGGAACGACCACGTAATCCGGAAGGTCGCTACCGTGTCGCCGGCTTCGTCGGTGCCGGTGCTGGTGGCCAGCACGGTGCGGCCCTCGCCGGTGGCGCGACTTTCGGCAATGGCTTGGCCGATGGCCGCCCCGTCGGGGCAGGTGAAGCGGATGAGGCCCACGGCTTTCTTGATGAAATCGGCCTCCAGGCCCACTACCAGCATTGATACCGGCGCGCCGCTCTGCACGTGCATCATAGCCAGCAGGCCGCTGGCCATTTCGGCCGCCATACTCAGGCAGGCGAAGTAGATGCTCCGGAACGGATTCTGCGTTAGATACTTGTAGGGCACCGTGATGGTGCAGCGCTCCGGCTGCACTTCGGCCACGCGCAGGCCGGCCAGGTAGGCCATCGGCAGCTTGCGCAGCATAAACAGCTTCAGCTTGAGCGGGTTGCTGATGTCGCGGCGGAACTTCTCCAGGCGGGCGGTATCGGGAGCGGCAACGGAAGCGGGTTGGTTGGACATGGCGGTCGGGTTTTCCACAAGAAACGGAATTTGCTCGTCATGCCGAGTAAATACTACCTTACTGCCTGCTGGCACAGTGGCCGGCAAACAACACCCTCCAAGTAGCCGCGGCTTCTGGCAGCCGAAAAAGCTACTTTTTGCGCTTTCTGGCCGAAGCGGGCTGCTTGCTGGGCGCTGCTGTTGGAACCGCCGTGGCGGGCCGCACCACTAGCTCCTGGTAGCCGAAGGTGGGGTCGGTTTCGCGCCGGAAATCCAGGGCCGGCAGCTCGCCGATAACCAGTTCGGCGGTGGTATAGATGATGTTGCCGTCGAGCAGGTGGCCGCCCAGCGTGCGGCCCGTCGAGTCGGCTACGGACAGGTGCAGGTGGCTGCCATTGACCGAGAGCGTACCAACCAGCGACACGATTTCGAAATGGCCCTGATAGACCGTGGGCCCCTCCTGGTTGGCCAGCCGGAGCGTGGCTGTGGTCAGGCTGCCCACGCCGGTGAGGATGCAGGCAGCCCGCAGCCCCTGGGCCTGTGCAAAAGCCAGCAGCTC
This sequence comes from Hymenobacter lapidiphilus, assembly GCF_003417065.2. Lineage (GTDB taxonomy): Bacteria > Bacteroidota > Bacteroidia > Cytophagales > Hymenobacteraceae > Hymenobacter. The sequence goes on from NZ_QVLT01000041.1 coordinate 16,422, forward strand.
GCGCCGCAAATCCTGTCCTGGCTTTAGCCGCAGGGCATACGTGCGCAAGGGCGACGAAACTGCGGCATCGGTAGCGGGCATAGCAGGAACGGTTTGGGCAGCGGCCGGGGCAATTATAAGCAGCAGCGCCGCGAGCAACAGGCGAGTTACAGCGGAGAAAGTAATGAGCGAATTCATCATACTTGGTCTGGCTGCCGCCTGCGAAGGCCGTCGCTTAGTATCACTGCCTGCTCCTCAACTCACCTGTTGAAGCTTACGTTGCCGTAGCGGACTTTGATATTGACGTTGCCAGCGTTTCGGGCCGAGGCGGCACCAAACGTGCCCTGGGTGTCGCTGGAAGTAGGGCTGGATTCTGCCGACGCAACTTTCACCAGGCGCTTATCCACCAATAGCTGGCCGTGCTCGGTGTTTACCTCAAAACCAAAGGCAGCGCCGTCGGGGAAGTTGAGCAGAATGGTGCTGTAGCCGCCGTCGAGGGTAATCTGACGGAAGTTGGGGCCGGTGTTGCGCACCTCAAAGCTCGGGCTATACTGCACCTTCATATCCAGCGCGCTGTTGAGCTTATCGACGCTGAAGCGCGAGTAGCCCGAAGTACCGCACAGGTTCTGCACCGTGCCCAGGGCTACGTCGCCGTACTTGCTATGCACGGTAAGGTCGCCTACCAGCCCAATGTCGATGTCGGAGTAGTTGCTGCGCAGCTCCACGCTGCCGCCTTCGGTGAGGCGTACTTTGGCGTATGAGGCGTCGATGACGGCCCGGCGGGCGAAGGCCACAGCGGCGCGGGCATTGGTTAGTTTCAGGCTGTTGCGCGGCCCCTCCAAACGGGCCGTACGTAGGCGGCCGTACTCTACGGCCAGCTCGGTGGCCCCGGTCAGGTCGCCGGTCAGGCTGATTTCGCCGAAGGCATTGTGCAGGGCCAGCGGGTTGTTGGCGGGCACCCATACGGTATAGTTCACCTCGTAGAGCTTCACCTGGCTACGGCACTCGCGGGGCAGCTCGCCGAAGCGCGAGCGGGCCGAAATGCCGCCCGTTTTGGGGTCGCGGGCCAGCAGATCCACTTCAATCATGGCCTGCAGCTCCTGCGCCTTCGCATCGGTTTCGGCCCGGGTGATGATGGTGACATCGGTGCGGATTTCGGGACGGTTCCACACGTTTATCTCTACCCGGCCATAGCGGGTATCGAGGGTATAGAGCTTGGTGGGGCTGGTAGGAAACGTACGGCTCAGCGTCCGGACTTTCTCGACAGCCGGCACGGCGGCACCGTCGTTCTGCGCGGGCCCTTGGTCGGGGCTATGCGCGGTGCTCATGCGCGGTACAAGCGCGCCCGACTGGCCAGCCAGGGCCGCAGCAGCCGGCTCGCAGAAGTGGGCATCGGCGGAGCCGGACGGAGCCAGTACCTGGGCCTGAGCGGTGCTCAGGGTCAGCAACGCCATCAACGCCAGCCCGAACTGGCTGGTCCTGTCACTTATCATCCGAAACCAACGCATTCGTTAAGGCAAACGGCGGCTGTCCGCCACCATGTAGGGTTGGGAGTGGTACTCGCGAATCTGCTCGCGGGTGCGCAGCTGCTGGCCCAGCAAATCGAGCCGAATCTGCATGTTGCGGTTCATGGCCTCCAGCACCATTTCGGGTTCGGGGTTCTGGTAGAGCTCCGTTTTGAGCTGTTGGTAGGCCATGTCGAGGGCCCCCAGCTCCTGCTGCCAATCAGCCTGCGGTGCCTCCGCGCCAAATTCCTCATCGGCCAGGCGCAGCTCCTGCTGGCGCTCGGTTAGCTGGGTGGCATAGTACGTTTCCATCCGCTGCACGGCACTGGCCAGGCGCTGCTCGGGGCCCGCCGAGGCTGGGGAAGCCAAGCCGGGCACTGTATAGGGCGGCAGCTCGGCCTCCGGATCCAGACCGGTGGGCAGCGCAGCCGTAGCCGCCGGGCGGGTCCAGCGGCTGGCCTGGGGCTGCTGCCAGGCCCAGGTGCCCAACAGTAGCAAGGTGGCTACGGCGGCGGCAATGCCGTAAGGCCGGGCCGAGCGCACGGCAGCAGCGGTAGCATTAGCCGTAGCAGCAGGCGTTAGTGCGGCCGGGGCTGTTTGCGGGAACAGGGCCAGCACCCGGGCGGGCACTGGCTCGGCCTGCGGCTCAGGGGCGGCAGAGGCCGCATCCAGGTCTTGGGCAATGGATTCCCATAGGTCCGGGCGCGGCTCAAACGCGTCGAAATCGGCGCGATTATGGTCCACGAAGGTTTCCAGTCCGGGGTTATTGATATGCATGGCAAAGTGAGTGGCGGAACCGGGCGGCTGGTCGGGCGAGGGGTGGGCCAGCGCCGCACGGTGTGGTATGTGCTAGGTATTGGGAGTGCGGGATATGAACAGACTATTGAAAGGGCGAGCAATGTGCAGCGGGCGCGCCGCATGGCTACTTAGCCATCAACAAACCGGAAAATGCTGCCAGGCGTCGGGGCGGGTGGCGCACCAGCCACTTTGCATCTTTCCAGTAGGCTGGTCCTTTCTCCGCATATCAAAGCCCGTGTTGCCGGGCCAGTTCGAGGAGCTTCTTACGGGCCCGGCTGTATTGTGATTTAGAAGTGGATTCGCTGATGTTGAGAATACCGGCAATTTCGGCGTGATCGTAGCCTTCGAGCAGGTACAGGGTGAGCACCACGCGGTAGCCGTCGGGCAGATCCTGCACGCAGCGGCGCACCACATCGGCCCGCCAGCTGGTTATTTCCGGCTCGGGGCCGTAATCGGTGGCTTCGGCGGCGGCATCGTGCTGCTCGCCCAGCGGTACCAGACTCAGGCGCCGGTTGCGCAGGCAGTTGATACTTTTGTTGATGACGATGCGCTTGAGCCAGGAGCCGAACGACGAGTCACCCTTGTAGCTGTGCAACTCCCGAAACGCACTCAGAAACGCTTCCTGCAGCACGTCCTCCGCCTCGGCATAGTCGCCGGTGATGCGCAACGAAGCGTTGAACATGGCTTTGGAGTAGCGCTTGTATATTTCGGCCTGGGCGCGCCGGTCGCCTAAGCGGCACCGCTCGACCAGCGGCGCGTTGATGTCGGTGTAAGCAAAAGCTTCCATAGGATGTGGCAGCAGTAGCGGAACAAAAGAGTGGGAAAGGTAAATATCCCACTTTCCGGGCGAACCGACACGGCCGGCAGTTAAGTAGCAGAAAGACCACTGGTCGGGCCGGTGGTTGCACCCGAAGGCTCAAAGAAGCTGCAACCAGCAGCCTGCTTACCTTTCTGCTCCTAAAGCCTTTCCTGCACTATGAAGTTTCTTCCAGCCCTATTTATTACGAGCATCTGCCTGGCAGCCTGCCATAAAAAGGATGCCGCACCCACCATCGACTTCGGTCCCAACGACGGTATCACGTTGCGGGACGCAAGTGGCCGATTACAGGGAACCTCCGACCCAACCGACTGGACGCTGGATGAAAACTGGAATCAGCAGGAGCAAGACCTGTTCAAGGACTTAGGCCTTAACCTAAACGCAACTGCCGTTGGCACATTTTCTCGTCTTGTTGCCTATCCTAATCCAATTACGTCCGGCCAAGCTGTTTTTCATTTCGTTTCTCCAGCTGCTGTGGAATGTAAGCTGGTCATAGTAAACGCGAAATACCAGGTAGTGCAGCCAGTTCTAACTGCCCCCGCCGTATTAGATGGAGCCTTCCATTACGACGTACGCAACAGCAACTTTGAGCAAGGCAAACGTTATCGCCTCTACTATATATTTAAAAATGGCAATACCTTCATTGCAAAGGGCCACGGCGACATCAAAATCGGCCTTTAACCATCCGTAGTAAAATGCTAAACGGCCCGCCCGGTAAAACCGTGCGGGCGTTTGCGTAATATCAGAGCTTAACCGTTACACGTCGAACTTGATGCCCTGGGCCAGCGGCAGCGTGGTGCTGTAGTTGATGGTGTTGGTCTGGCGGCGCATGTACACCTTCCAGGCGTCGGAGCCGGACTCGCGGCCACCGCCGGTTTCCTTCTCGCCACCGAACGCACCACCGATTTCGGCCCCACTCGTGCCGATGTTCACGTTGGCAATGCCGCAGTCGGAGCCGCCCTGGCTGAGGAAGGTTTCGGCCTCGCGCATGTTGAGCGTGAAGATGCTCGACGACAGGCCCTGGCGCACGCCGTTCTGCAGGTCGATGGCGGCCATTACGTCGCCGCTGTACTTAATCAGGTACAGAATGGGCGCGAAGGTTTCATCCTGCACCGTGGCGTACTCGTTCTTCGCCTCCACGATGGCCGGCGTCACGTAGGTGCCGGTTTCGTAGCCCGCGCCTTCGAGCAACTCGCCGCCGATGAGCAGCGTGCCGCCTTCGCTTTGCACCGCCTTGAGGGCCTTCTGGAAGCCGTCCACCGAATCCTTGTCAATCAGCGGGCCGACCAGCGTGCCGTCCTGCAGCGGGTGGCCGATGGGCAGGTTGGGGTAAATTTTGAGCAGGCGGGCCTTCACGTCGTCGTAAATCGAGTCGTGGATGATGAGGCGGCGGGTGCTGGTGCAGCGCTGCCCGCAGGTGCCCACTGCCCCGAACACGATGCCCGGCATAGCAATGCTCAGGTCGGCGTGCTCGGTGAGAATGATAGCGTTGTTGCCGCCCAGCTCCAGCAGCGACTTGCCCAGACGGGCACCCACTGCCTCGCCTACTTTCTTGCCCATCCCAGTGCTGCCGGTGGCCGAAACCAGCGGCACGCGCCCATCGGCCGCCATTTTGGCCCCGATTTCAGCATCGCCAATAATGAGGTTGAAGATGCCCTCGGGCAGCTCGTTTTCTTCCAGCACGCTCTTGATGATGTGCTGAATGGCCACGCCGGTAAGCGGAGTTTTCTCGGAGGGCTTCCAGATGCAGGTGTCGCCGCAGACGGCAGCCAGCATGGCGTTCCAGCTCCACACGGCCACCGGGAAGTTGAAGGCCGAGATGATGCCCACCACGCCCAGCGGGTGGTACTGCTCGTACATGCGGTGGGCGGGCCGCTCCGAGTGCATGGTGAGGCCGTGCAGCTGGCGCGAAAGGCCCACGGCGAAGTCGCAGATGTCAATCATTTCCTGCACCTCGCCCAAGCCTTCCTGCAGAATTTTGCCCATCTCGTAGCTCACCAGCTTGCCCAGGTCGTCCTTGTGGTCGCGGAGCTTGTTGCCAATCTGGCGCACGATTTCGCCGCGCTTGGGCGCCGGCACCAGCCGCCAGGTTTTAAAGGCCTCCTTGGCTTTAGTTACCACGTGCTCGTAGTCTTCGGCGGTAGCTATGGCTACGGTCCCGATTACCTTACCGTCGGCGGGCGAGTGGATGGTGCGGGTGTTTTTATTGTCGGTGCCGCCCCACTCCAGGCCGGTGCTCCAGGCGGCGTTGTGGGCCTCTACGCCCAGCTCGCGCAGTACCTGCCGGATGCCGTGGTGGTCGTGGTCCTGAACGTCGGTGTCGGTGGCAATAGCTTCTTCGAGTGCTTGCTTCATGGTATGCGGAATATGGGTGGGGTTAGGATGGCAGGAGAACGAGGCAGCCGCAGCAGCCTCTTACAAAGCTAACAAAAGCTTTCGGGGCAGCCTTTTCGCCAACCACTATAAGAGTTGGCCAGCATACAAAAAAGCCCCCGCCGCGCATTGCGACGAGGGATTTTTCAATTGAGGTAAGCGAGGAGCCTAGATTCCTCGTGCTGTTTTATTCATCAAAACGAAAGCTAATTGCTGACAGCTAAAAGCTAACGGCGCGCTACTTACTGGCCCTGCCCGATGGGGTAGTAGGCCTTGCGGCCGTCGGGGTACACGCCTTCTACCAGCGCACCATCGGTTTCCTTGGCGGCTTCGAGCAGGCGCTGCACGTCCTGGGGCTTCTCGACGCGGTTTTTATCGATACGGGTGATGATGAAGCCGTCGGCAATGCCGGTTTCGCGGAAGTTCGAGTCGCGGATGCCGCTGATTTTGGCGCCTCCCTCAATGCCCAGCTTGCCCTGCTCCTGGCGCGTTACCGGGCTCAGGCTGGCCCCTTCGTACTTGATGGTGGTGGCAGCTGTTTCCCGAATCACGTCGGTGGTGCCGGTGGCATTGCGCAGCGTGGCCGTAGCCATACGGTCGTTGCCGTCGCGCAGGTAACTCACCTTAATTTTATCGCCGGGGCGGAAGCGGGCTACCTGCTCCTGCAGCTGCGAGGAGGTGTTCACTTTCGCACCGTTGATGGATGTGATGACGTCGCCCTCACGCAAACCAGCTTCGGCGGCGCTGCTGCCTTTGCCGGCACCTATCACGTACACCCCATTCAAAGTGCTGAGCTTCTTTTCGGCGGCCAGCGTGGCATCAATCTCCCGAATCTGCACACCCAGCAGGGCGCGCTGCACTACTTTGTACTTCAGCAGGTCGTCAATTACCTTGCTCACAATAGAGCTGGGCACGGCAAACGAGTAGCCCACAAACGAGCCGGTTTGCGAGGCAATGGCCGAGTTGATGCCAATCAGGTCGCCGCTGAGGTTGACCAGCGCGCCGCCCGAGTTGCCGGGGTTCACCACGGCATCGGTCTGCAGAAACGACTCGATGCCCATGCCATCTTCGCGCCGCAGGATGTTGATGTTACGGCCCTTAGCCGAAATGATGCCGGCCGTAACGGTCGAGTTCAGGTTGAAGGGGTTGCCCACGGCCAGTACCCACTCGCCCACTTTCACATCGTCGGAGTTGCCGTAGCGGATGAAGGGCAGGTTATCGGCCTTCACCTTAAGCAGGGCCAGGTCGGTGTTGGGGTCTTTGCCCACCAGCTCGGCCTCAAACTTACGCTTGTCGTCCATTACCACCTCAATTTTGCTGGCTTTGTCGATGACGTGGTTGTTGGTGACGATGTAGCCGTTGGCGGCGATGATAACGCCCGAGCCCGAGCCCTGCTGGGGCCCCTGCTGGCGGCCCCGGCCGCGGTACTGGTCAAAATCGTCGCCAAAGAACTGGCGCAGGAAGGGGTCCATGCGCGCGGCGGCGTCGTTCTGGCCGGCCTGGGGCGAGTACTCCGTCATTACGTGTACCACGGCCGGCGTTACGGTAGCGGCGGCGGCCGTGAAGTTCAGACCGTCGGAAACGGCGTAGGTGCTGCTTTTCAGGGCACTGGTGTAGCGTACATTGGGGTCGGCAGCCAGGGCCTGGGGCGAGTTGTCGCGCTCGGGTTCGAGCAGCTTATAGCCGCCCACGGCCACGCCTCCGCCCAGAACGGCGGAGCCCAGCAGGCCGAGCATCATTTGTTTTGCTTGCATGGGTATGAAAACTTAGGGGTAAATAGCGAAAATTGAATTTACAATGAAAAAGGCGAACAGACCATCAAACGGCCCAACCAATCCTCTCTCCGATGCCATTACAACGTCAGATGCCTAACCAATGGTGTCCGGTTGCACGGGCGTTCAGGGATTAAAACAGCCAGTTGGTAGATTGTTTTGGCCGAGCGGTACGCCATTGGCGCGTTAGCGGCTCAACATAAGCAAAAAGGGCGCTCCAGTTGAGCGCCCTTTTTGAGAACCAATTAACGCACTTCAATTTGCAGCCTGCTCACCTTTTTGCTGTCGAAGGGCAGCATCAGGTGCAGGATGCCGTTGGTCAGCTCGGCGCTGATGGCCGTCACGTCCACGGTATCGGGCAGGCGAAAGGTGCGCGAGAACTGGCCGTAGCCCGACTCGACGCGGCGGAACTTCGGAGCGTTTTCGGCAGCTTCCGGGGCTTTCCGTTCGCCGCTGACGGTGAGCTGGCCTTCCTGGAAATCGATTTTCACATCCTCCTTCGCTACGCCGGGCAGCATGAGCTGCAGCTGGAAGCCTTCGGGGCCTTCGAGTACGTCGGCGGCGGGGCTGAACGATTCGGTGGGTTTATGCTGGGCCGGCAGCGTATCGCGCAGCATTTCATTGAGCGCGGAATGAAAGGATGGCCGGGCCGGGCGGTTGTTATACAGCAGCGTTGGCATAATTGTACAGAAAGTAAGGGTGAAGTTGAACAGCCGGTCTCTCAACCAGCGACACCTTTACTTTATAAAATCTGTACCAATCAAATATTAATGCCACATTGACATTTTGTTCAGCTTACCCTCCGTCATACAGCGAGTCGAAATGCCCCCAGACACTATATACCAGATTATCCTCAGTGCCAGGTTGACACTATGCGCTGCTAATGCTGCGTGGGCAGCGGCTGGCGGTCAGCGTCGAGGGCAGCGCGGCCCAGCGTTACGCGCAGGTCGAGGCCCACAACCGGAGACACAAACCTGAAATTACCGCCTGATACGCGGTTGCCGTTAACGTCGAATTGGTCCAGGGCCTTCATGTAACTGGTTTGCGAGGCCACCCAGGGCGTCAGGTCGAAGCGCGGGGAGAGGCGTACGCCCAGCTCACCGCGCAGGCCGCCCAAATCCACGAACTGTTCTTTGGGTTGGTCCTCATCGCGCTGGAAGCGCAGGTAGGTGAGCACTTCATACGACAGGCGAGGACGCAATTTCAACGTAGAGCCCAAGCCAAACTCATGGTCGAGCCCCAGGCGCAGGCGGGCCAGGGCGCGGTTGCGTGGCGAGTCGCCCAAAATAACGAAGCTGGTAGCATATTCGGCCGCCAGCCGCTGGCTGAAGCGCAATGGCCCTATTTGGGAACTGTGGCGTAGCAGCAGGCCCGGCACGATGCTGCCGGGCATGTTCAGGAAGTCGCCATTCCCCCCATAAGCGTTTCTCCCTATGCGAAAAGTGGCTCCCCAGCTCCAATTGGGGTTCCAGAAACGCTCGTAGCCCAATCGAAACTGGAAGCCCGGGTCTACATCGTAGGCCTTGTTAACCCCGACCGGCCGCGCCAGATTAAACCCGACCAGCAGGTAGTCGTTGCCGCGCAGCGCAAACTCGGCTTGCAGCTCGGGCAACACGGTCCATTCAGTAGTAAAGCGACTCTGGGCGGCGGCGGGCTTAATGGCCAGCGCCAGCAGGGAGGTGGCCGCAATGGCGGCAAGCGTAGAAAAGCGCATAAATAGGGAGCGGATAGATGATGGCCCGAAGCCGACACCGCAATAGTATCAGGAAAAAGCTAAGAACGCCACTGGTGTGCCGTTGCCTGGCCGGGCTACTTTTCCGCCAGCTCGTGCAGCGTCAACCAGGCCATCAGGCCGGGGCCCACTTCCAGCGCGTGCGGGTCGACATCAAAAGTAGGCGTATGGACTGAGGCGCTGAGGCGGCCGCTGCCATCGGCGGCGGCGGTGCCGAGGCGGTAGAAGCAGGCGCTGGCGGCTTGGCTGAAGTAAGCAAAATCCTCGGCGGCCATCCACTGGTCGAGCTCCACTACGTTGGCGCGGCCCAGGTACTCCACGGCGGCCTGCTCGGTGCGGGCCGTGAGGGCGGGTTCGTTTTCGAGGTAGGGGTAGCCGCGGCGGATTTCCAGCTCGCAGCTCGCGCCCATGCTCTCGGCCAAGCCCTCGCAGAGGCGGCGCAGGTGCTGGTGGGCCTCGTTGCGCCACTCCTCGTTCAGCGTCCGGAATGTGCCTTCCATATACACCTCGTTGGGAATTACGTTGGTGGCGCCCTGAGCAACGACTTTGCCGAACGACAGCACCGAGGGTAGCTTGGGGTTGGCGCGGCGGCTCACAATCTGCTGGGCGGCCACAATGATGTGGGCCGCTACCAGCACCGGGTCCACGTTCTGCTCGGGCATGGCGCCGTGGCCGCCCTTACCGCGCACGGTCAGGTACAGCTCGTCGGTGCTGGCCATGTAACGACCAGCCCGCAGGCCTACCTTGCCGGCCGGCAGCATCGGGAAAACGTGCTGGCCCAGCACGCTGGCTGGCTTCGGATTTTCGAGTACGCCCTCGGCAATCATCAGCGCCGCGCCGCCGGGCAGCCGCTCCTCGCCGGGCTGAAACATCAGCTTCACACTGCCCTCAAACTCGTCTTTCAGCGCCACCAGAATACGGGCCGCACCCAGCAGCGAGGCCGTGTGCACGTCGTGGCCGCAGGCGTGCATCACGCCGGGGTTTTGCGACTTGTAGGGCACCTCATTCTGCTCCGTGATGGGCAGCGCATCCATATCGGCCCGCAGCGCCACGGTGCGGGCGCCGGGGTTGCGCCCCTCGATAACGGCCACCACACCCGTGCCGGCAATCGGCTGGGTTTGCAGCCCCAGCTTCTGCAGCTGCTCCGTTACGAAAGCCACCGTCGCGTGCTCCTCAAACGACAGCTCGGGGTGGGCGTGCAGATGCTGGCGTAGCGCCACCGTATCGGCTGCGGCTTCGGCCGCCAACTGCTTCACGCGGGAGAGAAGGTGGTTCATAGTTTTGTTTTGTGGCTGGTTGATGGCACGACGTAGGGGCGGGGCTTGCCCCCGCCCGCCGTTAGCACCGTTTCAACGATTCTGTTCAGCATTATTCTGTTCAACGGCAGAACGAAGCTGCTGCGACTCCTAACGAAACCATTCGATGGCGGGCGGGGCAAGCCCCGCCCCTACGTCGTGCCATCAGCTCAAATTTAGTATCCCGTCTTATTGATAATCACCTGCATGGATTCCAGTTCGGCGCGGGGGGCCAGGGGACGCAGGCGCAGCAGGGCTTGGGCGGCTTCGAGGCGGGTGAGGTAGTCGCCGACCTGCAGGCGGAAGATAGGCTGCTTGTAGGTCAGGTAGTCGGTTTCTTCGGGGTAGCGGCTGATGATGGCCCGGCGCACGCTCATAGCTTTGTCCTTCTCCAGCCCCACATAAGCCAGCACCCGGTAGCCCTGGGCATACTTGACATTGCGGTTGGTATAAGCCAAATCGCGCAGGCGCTGCTCTATCTGGGAATTCACTTGGTTGGTAGGCGGTACCGGGCGCACCCGCGGCGCGGGTACTGCAGCCGTTGCTTTAGGCGCCGGAAATACCGGTCGGAAACGGCTCAAATCTTCGGGCGGCACCTGCGGGGCACGGCGGGTAGTATCGGCGGCCGGAGCGACGGGCCCGGAGGCGGCACAGGCGCCCAACGACAGCAGGCCACACAACATCAGCACGTTACGAAGCAGCGGAAGAGTCGTGGTCGGAATCATAAGCAGCGGATACAGTAGCGGGTTGGGCCAGCAAAGCTACGCCATCAGAGGCACCCAGGCGGTCGGCACCGGCTGCTACCAGGGCCAGGGCGGCTTCGCGGGTACGAATGCTACCGGAGGCTTTGAGGCGGATATGGGTAGGTAGCGAGGCACGCATCAGCTCAATGTCGGCCACTGAGGCGCCGCGGCTGGCAAAGCCAGTACTGGTTTTCACGAAGTTGGCGCCCGCTTCGGCACAGAGCCGGCAAGCCGTCACGATTTCGGCCTCCGTGAGCAAAGCCGTTTCAATAATCACCTTGAGTATCGCCCCGCGCAGGCGGCACAGCTCGGCCAACTGCCCTATTTCATCCTCCACCTCGGCGTGCCGGCCGGCCTTCAGGGCCCCGATATTCAGCACCATATCCAGCTCGGTGGCCCCGTCGGTTAGGGCCAGGTGGCCCTCGAAAAACTTCACCTTGGCCAGCGAGTAGCCCAGCGGGAACCCGATAACCGTGCACACGGCCACGCCCGAACCGTGTAATGCCTCGGCCGCCTGCCGCACGTAACAGGGCGGCACGCACACGCTGGCAAAGCCGTGGGCCGCCGCCTCGGCGCAAAGCCGCGCAATCTGCTCCGGCGTAGCGTCGGGCTTGAGCAACGTGTGGTCGATGTAGGGCGCGAGGTTCATAAGTTAGAGTTTGGGAGTTTGAGGTGCTGTTCTGAGGGCAATTTAAAATCTGTCATCCTGACGAAGGAAGGACCTTACCGCGCTTAAACGAGTCGTTGCTACGGCCGTTCAAGCGTAATAAGGTCCTTCCTTCGTCAGGATGACAGGCGGCTGTTTAAAGTCAACCGGCCATCCAAAACTCTGATTAGTCAATCAAAACGGCCCGGTCGTTTAGCAGGTCGTCTTCCACCTGCTTGAACTTCACGTCGCGCACGATGCGGCCGTCCATGTACTGCACGCTCACTTTTTCGTTGCGGTTGGCTACTTTCTGGGAGCGGGCGGGCTGCTGCTTTTCCAACAACTGGGTCATGGCGCCATCCTGCTCCAGGTCTTCGGGGCCCGCGCCGAGCGAAACGGAGGAGATTTCCTTCTCCATCGTGAGCTTGGGCTGGGGCGGGGCAACGGGCAGCTCGTCCTCGGTGAAATACTCGAACTCGTCCTCGCCATCCTGGCCGGCCTGCATGGGCACATCGGCGCGGAACAGGAACTGGATGGTGTCTTCGTTCACCTTGCTGATCATCTGCTTGAACAGCTCGAACGACTCAAACTTGTACACCAGCAACGGGTCTTTCTGCTCGTACACGGCGTTCTGTACTACCTGCTTGAGGTCGTCCATGGCACGCAGGTGCTTGGTCCAGGCTTCGTCGATAACCGACAGCACGACCACTTTTTCCATCCCGCGAATCACCTCCTGGCCCTGGGTGGCCTGGGCGCGGCGCAGGTTGGCCACGGCCTGAATCTGCTTGCGGCCGTCGGTGAACGGCACGGCAATGTTTTCGTAGGGCGCGTTCTGGCTCAGCAGGTCGTTGATGAGCGGCATAGCATTGCTGCCAATGAACTCGTTCTTGCTGTGGTAGTAGCCCAGCGCCTCGTCGTAGAGTTGCTGGGTGAGCTGGCCAGCCGTCATGCCCGCCAGCTGCTGGGCCGTCAGGTGCGTGTCATAGCCGAAGATGCGGATGATGGCCAGCTGGAAATCGTTGAAGTCGTTGCTGCCCTTGTGGCCCACCACAATGTCTTCGCAGACGTCGTAAATCATGTTCCAGATGTCGAGCTCCAGACGCTCGCCATGCAGGGCGTTGCGGCGGCGCTTGTACACTACCTCGCGCTGGGCGTTCATCACGTCGTCGTACTCGAGCAGGCGCTTGCGGATGCCGAAGTTGTTTTCCTCCACCTTCTTCTGAGCCCGCTCAATCGAGCTGGTAATCATGGAGTGCTGAATCACTTCGCCTTCCTCCAGACCCATACGGTCCATGAGCTTGGCAATGCGGTCGGAGCCGAACAGGCGCATCAAATTGTCCTCCAAACTCACGAAGAACTGCGAAGAGCCCGGGTCGCCCTGGCGGCCGGCGCGGCCCCGCAACTGGCGGTCAACGCGGCGGCTTTCGTGGCGCTCGGTGCCGATGATGGCCAGCCCCCCCGATTCCTTCGACGTTTCGCGCAGCTTGATGTCGGTACCCCGACCAGCCATGTTGGTGGCAATGGTGACGGTGCCAGGGAAGCCGGCGCCGGCCACAATTTCGGCCTCACGCTGGTTCTGCTTGGCGTTGAGCACCTGGTGGGGAATGCCCTTAAACTTGAGCATCCGGCTTACCAACTCCGAAATCTCGACGCTTGTAGTACCTACCAGCACCGGGCGGCCGGCCTGCACCAGCTCCTGGATTTCGTCGGCCACGGCGTTGTACTTCTCGCGTACCGTTTTGTACACCTTGTCGTGCTCGTCTTTGCGGGCAATGCCGCGGTTGGTGGGCACTACCACCACATCGAGCTTATAGATTTCCCAGAATTCACCGGCCTCGGTTTCGGCCGTACCCGTCATGCCGCCCAGCTTGTGGTACATGCGGAAGAAGTTCTGCAGCGTAACCGTGGCGTAAGTCTGGGTGAGCTCCTCAACGCGCACATTTTCCTTGGCTTCGAGGGCCTGGTGCAGGCCATCGGAATAACGACGACCTTCCATTACGCGGCCGGTCTGCTCGTCCACGATTTTCACCTTGCCGTCCTCGGTGAGGATGTACTGGTCGTCGCGCTCGAACAGCGTGTAGGCCTTCAGCAGCTGGCTGATGGTGTGTACGCGCTCCGACTGCTGCTGGAAATTATCCATCAGCTGCTCCTTGGCGTGCAGCTTCTCTTCGCCGCTCAAGGCAGCATTTTTCTCAATGTCGGCTATTTCCGAGCCGATGTCGGGCATAATGAACAGGCGCGGGTCTTCGCCCTCGCCGGTAATCAGGTCGAGGCCCTTTTCGGTCAGCTCAATCTGGTTGTTCTTCTCGTCGATGGTGAAGTAAAGCGGCAGGTCGGCCTGGGGCATCTGGCGCGAGTTGTCCTGCAGGTAGTAGTTTTCCACCTTCTGCAGCGCAGCCCGCATGCCGGTTTCGCTCAGAAACTTGATGAGCGGCTTGCTCTTGGGCAGGCCGCGGAAGGCGCGGAACAGCGCCAAGCCGCCCTCCCCTTCCTTGGGGCCAACGTTGTTTTCCTTGATGAGCTTGCGGGCTTCCACCAGGTAATTCTGCACCAGTTTTTTCTGGGCATCCACTACCTTTTGAATCCGGGGCTTGAGCTGGTGGAACTCGTGCACGTCGCCGCGCGGAATGGGGCCGGAGATGATGAGCGGGGTCCGGGCGTCGTCAATCAGCACCGAGTCCACTTCGTCGACCATGGCGTAATGATGCTTGCGCTGCACCAGCTCCTGGGGGTCGCGGGCCATGTTGTCGCGCAGGTAGTCGAAGCCGAACTCGTTGTTGGTGCCGTAAGTAATGTCGGCCAGATAGGCCTTACGGCGGGCATCGGTGTTGGGCTGGTGCTTGTCGATGCAGTCCACGGTAATACCGTGGAACTCGAACAGCGGCGCATTCCACTCCGAGTCGCGCTTGGCCAGGTAGTCGTTCACTGTAACCAGGTGCACGCCGCGCTTGGCCAGCGCGTTGAGGAAGGAGGGCAGGGTCGAAACCAGTGTTTTGCCCTCGCCGGTAGCCATTTCGGCAATCTTACCCTGGTGCAGCACTACGCCGCCAATCAGCTGCACATCGTAATGCACCATGTCCCAGGTGATTTCGGCACCGGCAGCCAGCCAGGTATTGCTCCAGATAGCCTGGTCGCCCACGATGGTGACGTTGCCCTTGCGGCTGGCGTATTCCCGGTCGTAGTCGGTGGCCGTTACAACGAGCTGTTTGTTTTCGGCGTAGCGGCGGGCGGTTTCCTTGGTAATGGCAAACGACAGGGGCAGCACTTCCAGCAGCACCACTTCCAGCTCCTTGTTACGCTGCTTTTCGAGGGCGTCGATCTGGTCGAATAAATCCTCTTTCTGCAGGGCATCGAGGCCTTCGGCGTTTACGCGCTCGTGCAGGCCAGCCAGCTGGTCGTCGGTCGTTTTCAGATGGGCATTGATGCGGGCGCGGACCTCGTCGGTGCGGGCACGGAGCTCGTCGTCGCTGATGGGTGCCAGTTTGGCATATTCGGCGTTAATAAGCGCCACGTACGGGACAATCTCCTTCAGGTCCTTGTCGGCTTTGGACCCGAACAATTTGGCGACGGTCTTCCCTAAAAAATCAAGCATGTTGCGGTTACCTTAATTGAAACGCCGGGGCGCAGTTCAAATTTACGGCGTTTTTCGGGAATCACCCGGCTCTTTTCAAGCCGCCACGCCGCTCCGGTCCCGAAACGACAAGCGGCCTATCATCAAAGAGCATGCACAAATTATTCAGTCCGCCGGCTTGTCAGGCCAGCGGGGCTGCTGGCTACGGCCCCTCTGCCCCACAAAACCAGGTATTACGGCCGGGGGCAGCCAACCCCACAGGACGCAGAAAGGGCCTTATCACGTCAAAACAGCCGGTATTCCGGTTATTAAAACGTAATAAGGCCCTGGATAGCGTTCGTACTGGCGCTTAGCGGCTGAAGCTTATGGCTTGGCCGGGTCGCGCGATACGAGCTTCTCGACCAGCTCGGTGGAACCCGCAATGGCAGGCTTACGCACCGTATCGTCGGATTTTTCGGTGAGCTTCTTATAAAGTGTGAGAGCCTGGGCCACTACCTGGTCCATGTTGTAGTACTTGTAGGTAGCCAGGCGCCCCACAAAGTGCACGTTGGGAGTGTTGTCGGCCAGCTTCTTGTACTTGTTGTAGAGCTCGGCGTTTTCGAGGCGCGGCACGGGGTAGTACGGGTCGCCCTCGGCCTTGGGATACTCGTACACGATGGCCGTTTTGGGGTGCTGCTGGCCGGTGAGGGCTTTGAACTCGGTAATGCGCGTGTAAAGATTATCGTTGGGGTAGTTCACGACAGGCGCGGCCAGGTAGTTTTCCGTGTTCAGCGTTTCGTGCTTGAATTCGAGCGAGCGGTAGGGCAGCTTGCCGTACTTGAAATCGAAGAACTCATCGACCGGACCCGTGAAAATCATCTCCTTGAACGGAATGAAGTCGATGATGTCGTGGTAGTCGGTGTTGAGCATCACCTTGATGTTGGGGTGGTCCAGGAGCCGCTCAAACATGCGCGTGTAGCCGTGCAGGGGCATGGCCTGGTAGGTGTCGGTGAAGTAGCGGTCGTCGCGGTTGGTGCGGGTGGGCACGCGGCTGGTTACCGACTTGTCGAGCTCCGAAGGGTCCATGCCCCACTGCTTGCGCGTGTAGTTGCGGAAGAACTTCTCATACAGCTCCCGGCCCACCTTGCTTACCACCACATCTTCCGACGTTTTAACGACTGGCACCTGCTCGGCCACCGACGCGAAGAACTCTTCGACCTCGAAGCTATTGAGCTTCAGGCCATAGAGCTTGTTAATGGTATCGAGGTTGATGGGCATCGGCACCAGCTGGCCGTCTACCGAAGCCAGCACGCGGTGTTCGTAGGGGCGCCAGTCGGTGAAGTCCGACAGGTACTCGAATACGTCCTTAGAGTTGGTGTGGAAGATGTGCGGGCCGTATTTGTGCACTAGAATTCCATCCTCATTGTAGTGGTCGTAGGCGTTGCCCGCAATATGGTTGCGCTTGTCCACTACCAGCACTTTCTTGTTGGAGCGCGTGGCCAGCCGCTCGGCCAGCACGCTGCCGGCAAATCCGGCCCCTACTATCAGATAATCAAACATATAATGGTGTTTGGAGGTGTGTGTTTTGGAGCCTGAATTCTGGTAACCGAAGCCCTAGGTTGGAAGGTCGAAGCCGGGACTTTGAGCCCGGCCCTATGAACAAATCAATCAGAGTTTTGATGCTACTTATTAGTAAATTCAGCCAAAATAATTGGCTGACTTACTTAAGCTCAACCCTACTTTGCGCTGATCCTTGCCTGCATCAACTCAACCATCTGTTGCCAGGTCTGGTCCCAGCTGATGGTAGCCAGGTAATCGTCAGTGCGCTGTTGCCAGTCGGCATCCTGGGTTTGGGTGAGGGCCGTGGTTATGGCCCGGCCAAACTCGTTGGCGGTAGCGGCAATCTGCACCAACTTCAACTCGCCGTAGGGCCGTACCACGTCGCGGATGGGCGTGCTGACGACGGGCCGGCCGGCGGCCAGGTACTCGGGCGTTTTGGTAGGCGATATGAACTTGGTGCTCTCGTTGTCGGCGAACAGCAGCGTGGCCACGTCCCAACCCGCCAGGTAGGTGGGTAGTTCCTGGTAATCCTTGCCGCCGAGGTAATGAATGTTGGCGCTTTTAGGCAGCGTATCAGGGTCGATTTTGACTACCGGGCCGATGATGACGAACTGCCATTCGGGATGGGCCTCGGCCAGCTGGCCCAGCAGCTCAATATCAAGCCGCTCGTCAACTACGCCAAAGAAACCGACGCGTGGGTGCGCAATTCCGGCTTGGTCGGCGGGCTCGGGCAGCGGCTGGCGGGCCTGGCCAAAGTGGTCCTTGTCGATGCTACTCGGGAAGGGATGGGCATCGGCGTGCTGCTGGCGCTTGGCCTCGTAGAGCGTGTGGCCGCCCGTGAATACGAGGTCGGCCTTACGAAACAGCTCCTGCTCGCGCGCACGCAACTCGGGCGGCGCGAATTTAAAGTTGGCCAGCTCGTCCATGCAGTCGTACACCGTCAGGGCCGGCGCGAAGCCGCCCGACTTGCCCAGGGCCATCGGCGTGTAGTACCAGAACAGGTAGCTGGTCAGGTTCTGCTCCTGAAAAAACGTGTGCAGCAGCGTATTCTGAGCTTCGTCGGCCGCCGGGGCATCGTGGCGCAGGCGGTTGGGCAGGTGGGCCACTACTACTTTCAGGCCGTGGGGCCGCTCCTTTATTTCGAGGTGGGGCTGTACCTGGTCATTGTCGTGATAAAAAGCATCCTCCACGTAAAATACGCGGCCATGCTGGGCAAAGCGCGACATTAAATGCTGGGGCCGCTGCCACACGAAATCCCAATGCAGGTGCGCAAAGCAGACGACGTCGGGCAGCGAGTAAGCGGTAGTTTGGCCGATGTGGTTGGCAGCAGCGGAGCGCATAGGCGCCTCCGCCAGCGGGGCAGATGGCATAGAAAACAGTATAAACGAATGAAGAAAGCCAGGCAACTACACGAGCCTGTCCGCCTGACTTCCTCTGCCTATACGCCCCTGCTTTTTAAAAGGATATTGTCGAGCTGCTACTATTTTTACTGTCCGGCAGAAGCTAAATATATTAGCCAACGGATCTATAAACTTATACGCGTCATACTGGTTAAGCGCGGCAGCCGTAGCAAAAGTCTGCCGCTGGGTATTGCCAGTTACAGCAGGCACTGCAGCTCCACGGCATCCCGCCACCCTTCGGCGGTGCGCAGCCACTCGCGCCGTACGCCCACCCGCGTAAAGCCCGCTGCCGCAAACAGCTGCAAACTGGCCTCATTATCGGCCCCAATCGTGCAGTGCAGCTGATGCAGGCGCAGTACCTGCCGGGAATAGGGCCGCAGCAGCGCCAGCGCGGCCCGGGCGTAGCCACGGCGCCGGTGGCTGGCCAGCACCGTAATGCCCACGCCCGCCCGCTGGTGCAGGGGCTCGAAGCCGAACAAGTCCAGTGTGCCCACCGCCCCCCCGGTCGCCGAATCTTCGAGTACCAGCCGCAGCTGGCGCACCTCAAAAAAATCGGCCGCCGCGTTATCCAGGTACTGCCGCAGCACGTGCCGCGACACGGGCGCCAGCGTATCCGACACGCCCCACACCGCCGGGTCGTTTTCCAGCTGGTACAGGAAATCGAGGTCGTCGGCTTCGAGCGGGCGCAGGCGGATGAGGTCGGATTGCAGCATAAGTTGGTGCTTAGTTGATAGTGCGTTGTGCTTAGCCGCTTATAAACGAAATCGGCGCGCCTTCCGTCAGCTGCACCACCACCGCTTCTCCCGCTACTACCGTTGCGGCCGGCAAGCGCACCCGCAGCAGCGTGGCGGGTAGCTGCACTTCGGCTTCGTAGAAGCTGCCCAGGAAGCGCACGGCCCGCACAGTGCCAGCTGCACCGGGGCTGCCGACGGGAGCCAGTCGCAGGTTCTCGGAGCGCACGAGCAGCACCGGGCCGGGCAGGCGGCGGCGCGGGGCCGACGCCAGCAGGGCGCGCAGGGCGGGACCTTCGAGGCGGTTGTAGTCGCCGAACAGGGCGGCGGCGTACTCGCTCACCGGCTGGCGGTACACCTGCTCGGGGGTGCCCTGCTGCACCAGTTGGCCGTGGTGCAACACCAAGATTTCGTCGGCCCAGGGCAGCGTGTCGGTGGGGTCGTGAGAGACGAGCAGGCAGGTGATGCCCAACTCCTCCCCCACTTCGCGGATGACGGTCTGGAGCTGCTGCTTATGAGTGCGGTCGAGGTTGGAGAAGGGTTCATCGAGCAGCAGCAGGCGCGGGGCCGACAGCAGCAGCCGGGCCAGCGCCACCCGCTGCTGCTCGCCGCCCGAGAGCTGGTCGGTGCGCCGGGCCATGAGCGGGCTGATGCGGCAGACCTCGTACACGGCCTGGGCCTCGGCCGCGGGCCGCTTACTGGCGTAGCGCAGCACCTGCTCCACCCGCAGCGACTTTGGCAAATCCGATTTCTGCGACAGATACACGATGCCCGGATGCCCCGGCACCAGCACCTCCTGGGGCCCTCGCACCCGGCGGCCGGCAAAATGCACCTCCCCCGCCGTGGGCTGCACCAACCCGGCAATTACCTGCAACAACGTACTCTTACCCGCCCCCGATTCGCCCGCCAACGCCAGCTTACGGCCGGCCGCCTGCTCGAAGCTGATGCCATCTAGTATCGGCTGTCCGTGCTCCTCCAGACTGATATTACAGACGGTGAGGAAGTCAGGTTCGGACATGGATTAGGGTGTAGTTGGTAGTTCTTAACAACCGAACGTCATTCAGAGCATGCTGCGCTTAGAGCAGGGACGAAGAATCTCGCCTGAATCGTAAATAGGTACGCCACTGGCCCACGGGCAGGTTGTTCTTGTACTGCTGCTCGCGCTGCACGGTGCCGTCCTCGAAGTAGCTCGTGATTTTCCGGTCGCGGGCCTGGTTGGCGTACTCGGTTTTCTGCC
>NZ_QVLT01000042.1 GCF_003417065.2 Hymenobacter lapidiphilus
GGCTTGTCCCCGCCCGCCCGTTGAACGACTCGGTTTGAATCGTTCACGCGGGGCGGGGGACAAGCCCCGCACCCTACACCGTTCTGCGCGCAACCGCACTTACTTATTGAATAAAGTCCGGGCGAATCAGGTTTTCGAAGGTGAAGATTTCGTCCCACTTTTCCTGAGTGAGCAGGCCGCGCTCGGTAACGGCAATATCGTGGACGGATTTGCCGGTTTTGAGAGCTTCCTTAGCAATATCGGCCGAGGCCTCGTAGCCGAGCAGTGGGTTGAGCTGCGTGACGATGCCCACGCTGCCATATACTAGCTCGGCGGCGTGCTGGCGGTTGGCCGTGATGCCCACCACGCACTTTTCGCGCAGCGTGCGGCACGCATTGCTCATGTAGCTGATGCTGGTGAACAGCGCAAAGCTGATAACCGGCTCCATCACATTGAGTTGCAGCTGGCCGGCCTCGGCGGCCATGGTCACCGTCAGGTCGGCCCCTATCACGTAGTAGGCCGTCTGGTTCACCACTTCGGGAATTACCGGGTTCACCTTGCCGGGCATAATGCTGGAGCCAGGCTGCTGGGCGGGCAGGTTGATTTCGTTGAAGCCGCAGCGCGGGCCCGAGGACAGCAGGCGCAAATCGTTGCAGATTTTGGAGAGCTTGACGGCCGTACGCTTCAGCACGCCCGAGAGCTGCACGTAGGCGCCGGTGTCGTAGGTGGCCTCGAACAAGTCGCCGGCCAGCAGTAGCTCCAAGCCCGAAATGGTGCTCAGGTGGCGCGTAACCAACTCGGCGTAGCCGTTAGGGGCGTTTACGCCGGTACCAATGGCCGTGGCACCCATGTTGATTTCGCTGATGAGACGGCGGCTGTCCTCGATGCGCGAAAGTTCCTCGTGCAGGTTGGTAGCGAAGGCCCGGAACTCGTCGCCCATGCTCATCGGCACGGCATCCTGCAGCTGGGTACGGCCCATTTTCAGCACGTCGCGAAACTCGTCGCCCTTGGCGGCGAAAGCTTCGGCCAACTCGCCCAGCCCTTGGCTGTAGCTCACCAGCTTAAGGCTGAGGGCGATGCGGAAGGCCGTTGGGTAGGCGTCGTTGGTGCTTTGCGAGCAGTTGACGTGGTTGTTGGGGTGGCAGAACTGGTACTCGCCCTTCTGGTGACCCATGATTTCGAGGGCCACGTTGGCAATTACCTCGTTGGCGTTCATGTTCACCGAAGTGCCCGCGCCGCCCTGAATCATGTCGGTAGGGAAGTGGTCGTTGAACTCGCCGGCCGCTACCCGGTCGCAAGCCGCGGCAATGGCCTGGGCAATGTCGGCGGGCAATACGCCCAGCTCGTGGTTGGCCAGGGCGGCGGCTTTTTTCACGAAGGCCAGGGCGCGCACAAACAGCGGCTCGGAAGAAAGGGGAATGCCCGTGATGGCGAAATTTTCGAGGGCCCGCAGCGTCTGGATGCCGTAGTAGGCCTGATTCGGAATCTCGCGCTCACCCAGAAAATCGTGTTCGAGGCGGAAGTCAGCAGTTGTCATAAGTAATCGGCAGCGGATGGTGGGAAGTAGAACACGAAGGTAGGCCTCCCAACCGAAGCAGCCACCCAACTGCGCCAGGTGGGCGCCGCCGGGTGGCTGCTTCAGTTCGGTTCGCCGGCCTGGTTCGCCGGTTTAGCTGGCTGTCTAGAAGTTGTAGGCCAGGCCGCCGGTTACGGCCGTCGATTTGCCCACGTTGCGGCCTGCCACGTAGGTGCTGCCGCCCACCACCAGCCCAAAGCCCTGCGCCAGCGGCCGGAAGCCGCTCACGCCCACCCGGATAAAGTTGACGCGGGTAGCCGGGAAAAAGCCGTCGAAGCCCGGCTGCAGAATATCGGTGCCGGGGCCCGAGCGTTGCATGGTAGCCCAGCCATCAACGTAAATAGAAGGGCCAGCGTAGCCGGTTTTCAACTCGGCCAGAAACGCGTTGGGTACCCGGCCCGAGCGCAGGCTGTAGCCCGCCTGCCCGGTTACGAACACGCCCGAGGCCGTCTGCAGATGCGCAATGCCGGAGCTGGACACTTTGGTAGCGCGGTTGCCGATAGCAATGATATACTCCAGGCCCTGCTCGCTCTTATACTTACTGGCCGGCGTGCTCACGCTCACGGCGCCCAGCAAGTTCAGCACGCTACTGCCCAGCACCGTGGAGTAGGCCTTGAACTTGAGCAGCCCGGTTACGTCCTGCAGCCCCTGGCGCACATTGGTGTACCCCAGGTCGTTGATTACCTGCTCGCCAGCGTGTCCCTCGGAGCGGATATACGGTAGACTTACGACGGCCTCAATTTTATCGGTGAGGCCGTAGTTGGCAAACAGGTTGACCGACTGAATCTGAATCCGCTCGAAAATTGGTACGCGGTCAACTTTTTCGGGTACCAGATATACCTGCTGGTACCACTCCTGGGTGGTGGAAATAGAGGCCGAGCCATGTTTGTGGCCCGACATAAAGCCGTTGCTCAGGCTCTGGGCCGAGGCGTGCAGAGCGCTCAGCAGCAAAACGGCCACGATGGGCGAGAAGTAGCGTTGTTTCATCGAAAAAAAGAGGTTAAACGAGAAATAAAATTAAAGGCGCTTTGAACGGAATAACACAATTCCCGATTCTGGAACAAAAGTAGCCTTTCTTAGTTATCCTGGTTGCCGACTTACGAAAGATAATCAGCCAACGGTTTGCAAATTGACTAAATCCGTAGAACTTTTGTTCTCGTTAATACGCCCTGACTTCAATAACAATTGCCGAAAAACCCAATTTTTGTTTCCTAAAAATATGACTACATTCTCTACACGCTGTTTTTGCCTTCTAGGGGCCGGTGCGCTGCTACTGGCCAGCTGCTCCGAGAAGCAGGATGCCACTCCCTCTATTGCTGCCATTACCGTTAACACGGCCGAGTTCCAGATATTGGAAGATGCCGCTGTACGCGGTGGGGTAGTGCCGCTGCTATCCAATAAAAATCCTAATGATCCCAGCGGTAACTTCACGGTTTTTGCGCCCAACAATGCGGCTTTCGCCCGGCTAGGCCTGAATGCGGCAGCTGACCTGAACAGCCTGCAGAAGGAATTCCTGACCAACACGCTGTATTACCACGTAGCCAACGGCAACCTGCCAGGCACCGAGCTGACGGCCGGCAGCACTTCCGCCTCGGCCCTGACTGCCGCCTCGGACATGCCGGTAATCCGCCGCATTGTGGTTCGGGCCGATGGCACGCGCTATGTGAACGGCTCGCGCATAGTGGCCACCGACGTGCCGGCCGCCAACGGCACCATTCATGTGGTGGATAAGGTGTTGCTGGCTACCGGAGTTGATATCGTGCAGTCGGCGGTGGCCCTGAGCCAGGCCAAGGTATTTGTACAGCCGGAACTGACGTTTCTGGTGGAAGCCGTGCTGTACGCCGACCTGGCCGGCGCCCTGTCGGCCACGCCGGGCAGCCCGCAACTGACCGTTTTCGCCCCCACCGACCAGGCTTTCCGCGAGTTGGGCACCCTGTTGAACGTGCCGCTGCTGGTACCGGCTGATATCCGTAAGCTGCCTAAAGCCACCGTGCAGGCCGTACTGCTCAACCACGTGGTAGCCGGCAGCCTTTTCACGCCCGAAATGCCCGAAAACGCTGCTGTAAAAGCACTGGGCGGGGGGAGCCTGCGCCTAGGGCCTTTCGCGGCTGGCACGCTCACGGTGCAGGGAGCCGGCAATGCCACCCCGGCCGGCATGGTCATCCCCGATGTGCAGTGCACCAATGGTACAGTACATGTAATCAACCGGGTGCTTCTGCCCTAGTGCCCCGGCTGGCAATTGAGGCACCAGGGTATAAGCTCAACCGTATATTCAATATTTTGTGGATGCCATCCTTATGGCCGGCTTCAACCCTATGATTGTTTACATACCATTTCGCCGCTTTCAGCGCGCGCTGCTTTATCTGAGGTTGCCGGCGGCGTTGGCATGGATGCTGGTGCTGCTGGCAGGGAGCCTACCGGCGCAGGCGCAGGGCCCGGGTAAGTACTCGCTCGAAGGTGAGTGGAAAGGGCCTCTGGCCGTACCGGGCGGCAGCCTCCCCATTCAGCTTGTTGTAACGGAGCTGGCCAGCGGCAACCGCTTCGCCGTGCTGAACGTGGTGCCCCAGCGCATCAACCGCATTCCCACTACGGTGGAGCAGCGGGGCGATACGGTGCTGTTTGTGGCCGAGCAGGTGGGTTGCCGGTTTAAAGGCGTGCGCACCCCCGAAGGCAACCGCCTGACCGGTATCTGGAGCCAGCCCGGTTACCAGGCGGCCCTCACGCTGGAGTTTGTGCCGCCCCCGGTTGCCGCCGCCCCCAAAAGCTTTAAGTTTCCGCTCCCCTACCGGGTGCAGGAGGTAAAATTTGCCAACGAAACCGATAAGATAGACTTTGCCGGCACCCTGACTATTCCAGCCGGCGAGGGACCCTTCCCGGCCGTGGCGCTGCTATCCGACTGGGGTGCCCAGGACCAGGATGGCCGCTACGGCGACTATAAGCTGCTGGGCGGTTTGGCCGATTACCTGACCCGGCGCGGCATTGCCGTGCTGCGCTTCCCCGACCGGGGCGTGGGCGAAACCGGGAGCCGCACCGAGCTGACCAGCCCCGAAGACCGGACCCGCGACGCCCAGGCGGCGCTGCAGTTCATGCGTACCCAGCCCCTGCTTGATGGGGCAAACCTGGGCCTGCTGGGCCACGGCGAAGGGGGCAACGTGGCGCTGCTGGCGGCCGGCGCCCCCTGCCCCCGGCCTTTGTAGTGACGCTGGCCGCCGCCGGACAGTCGGGCCTGGAAGTGCTTAGTGCCCAACCCGCCGTGGGCTGGCAGGCCGCCATGGCCGATTCGCTGCTGGCCCGCACTGCCCGCGAGCGAAGCATCACCCAGGCGGCCGGGCAGGCCCGGGTAGAGAAAATGCGCAGTAGCGGCGCCAACGCGGCGCAGCTGCAGATACAGCAGGAGCAGGTGTTTCTGCGGCAGCGGGCCGAGGAGAAGAAGCGCCTGGAGGCGCTGGCCCGGGACCAGCGGCCCCTGCTCGATATTGTGCGCCGCACCCCCGACGATGCCACCGCCCGCAACCTGTTGCTACAGGCGCTGCGGGTGCAACGGCCCAACCAGCCCGATTCGACCTACGCTGCGGTAGCAAACCGCCTCACCACACCCTGGACCCGCTCGTACCTGCGCTTTTACCCCCAACAGGAGCTGGCAGCGGTGCAGTGCCCGGTGCTGCTACTGCACGGCTCCGACGATTTGCTGCTTAGTCCCGATGCCAACCTCAGCTTGCTGACTAAGGGCCTGAAGGGCAGCAAACTGGCTGAAAGCCGCCAGCTGAGCGGCGTCAACCACCTGTTTCAGGGTCCCGCCAATGAGTGGCCGCTTATCGACGGCCGGCAGTCCCCGGCGGTATCCACAGCAGCCCTGGATGCCATCCGCACCTGGATTCAGGCCTTGGCCCCACCGGCGAAGTAAATAGCGCATTGCCACCACTAGGAGAAAGCAACAGCGCCCGTTTCGCAAGGAAAACGGGCGCTGTTGCTTTAGCGCTGGAAATTATGACGGCCGCATTTACGCCGCCCGGACCAGTGGGGTAACTACTTCAATATCCAAGATTTCCACTACGAAGCCCTGCTCGGCTGCGTAGCTTTTGCGGTAAGAAACCAGCAGCGTCCGCCCCTTGGCCGACTCGGCCGTAGTGGTGCAAATTTCGCCGTAGGCCTGCTCATTTTCGAGGAAAGGACGCAATTGCTCAATGGTAGGCAAGAACTCGGCGGGCAGCAGCCCCTGCCGCTCCTGCAGCTGCACGGCACTCACTGGATACAGAAATCGGGTGGGGAAAAGCAACATAAAACCGGGGAAGAAATGGCGGAATAGCAACCCCGAAAAAACACCTCTATTCACTGGATAATTCCCTGAGCCACACTATTCGCAGGACCAATTCACCAGGTGATTTTCAACCAAAGAAGGGCACGTTTTACGACTCTTCAAAATGTAAAATTCGGCCTCCACTCCTGTCCAGGAAACGACTACAAAACTCGGTAACTCAAAAGACGAGCTCCGCCACTACGGCCGTCGAGCCGCCCGCGTCGTCGTCGGTTACCAGCAGCAGCTCGAAGTGGCCGGGGGCCAGTTGCTGCCGCACGGCCACGCTTTCCACTTTGCCCTGGTAGGGCCGGCCATCGGGCCAGGCTAGTTGGGCCAGCCTTGCTCGGGTCCCATCAAGCGGCAACACACCTACAAATGAGCCTAACACGACTCCGTCAAGCACCGCATCAGCCGTGTCTTCTACTGAAGCCGTTACGAACAGTTGCCCCGCAAACCAGGCGGCACCCGAAAAACCAGCGGACTTGCCCTCAATAGTGGGCAACCGGAAGCGGAGGGCCTGCACGGCAGGCGGGCGAGGCTGGCGGCGGTGCAGAAAATCCAGCGTGGCAGCCAGTGGCAGCCGAAACAGCAGGTTACCACCAACGGCCGCCCCCACAGTGCGCTGTAGCAGCAACAACTCGGTTTCGGTGGCGGCGGCGGCTTCCAGGTTGAGCGTGGCACCGGCTGGCAACTGTGGCCGCAGCGCCGCGTATAGGCCCGTCATACTCAACGGATACACGGTACCGGGCAGGTTATCAGGCCCGCTCAGTGGCACCCAATAGCCCTGCTCGCGGGCCGCTGTGGCCCCCGAGCCCAGGGCCAGCAGCCCGGTTTCGCCGCGAGTGGTGCGCAGGATAGTCAGGCACTCCAGGTCGGGCTTGAGGTGCTTGGGGATGCGGCCGGCGCTGAAGTGGGCCGTTTCGAACAGCGCCGTGGGCTGGCCGGCTGCCAGCGTGGCCGCATCGAGCCGGTAAAGCCAAGGCGAGTCGTCGCCGATAACGTACAGCGCATCGCCTACCAGCTCGGCCCCCGAAGCGGAGGGCAGCTTAGGCAGGGCAACTTCGCGGTGAACTATGGCATGCATGGCAGTAATTGAGTAGCGAAGCCAACGTGCCGGGCGGCATCGGCGCTTTATTTCACAATAGTAAATTCGACCCGGCGGTTGAGCTTGCGGGTATTTTCCTGGGCGTTGGAGGCGCGGGGCCGGCTGCCACCCAGGCCCACGGTGCTGATGCGCCGCTCGGCCACGCCCCGGCTCACCAGGTAGCGTTTCACCTCGTTTACGCGGTCTTCCGACAGCTTTACGTTCAGGTCGGCGCTGCCCTGGTTATCGGTGTGGCCTTCGAGGCGGATGTTCACCATGGGGTTGTCTTCGAGGGTGCGGGCCAGGCGGTTGAGCTCGGTGTAGGAGGCCGGCAGCAGCGTAAACTTACCTTGGGCAAAAATGAGTGTGGGCAGCTCCAGGCTCGAGCCCACGGCAGCCGGTACCAGCGTCAGCTCCACGCTGCGCGAACCGGTCATGGTAATGGTATCGGTGGCCGTGAGGTAGCCTACGCGGGTGGCCTGAATGCGGTAACGACCGGGCGGCAGCGTCATCTGGAAGGCTCCCAGCGCTACATCGGTACGGGCCGTGGCATTGAACAGCAAGTCGTTGCCCAAGCGGTTTACCTGCACCTGGGTAGCCAGGGCCTTATTGGTTTTGGCATCGAGTGTACGGCCCGTAAGCAGCGTGCGGGGCGTGGCCGGCGTAGGCGTTACCACGGCTACCGGCGGGGCGGCCACCGTGTCGGGCGCAGCCGGGCGGGCCCCGGTGGCCGTACGAAATAGGTCGGCGGGTCCATTTACTGAAGCCGTGGAGGAGAAAAAGGCCTGCTTCTCATCCGCCGACAAGCTCAGGTAGGCATTGAAGCCGGGCCCGTTGATGGGGTAGCCCAGGTTGCGCGGCTCGGTCCATTTAGTCCAGGAGTCGTCGAGGCGGGTACTCACAAAAATATCGGAGCCGCCGTAGCCAGCGTGGCCGTAGGAGCTGAAGTAGAGAGATTTACCGTCACTGGATAGCCAGGGCGCGAAGTCGAAGCCCGGCGAGTTAATGACGGCTCCCAGGTTGAGCGGCTGGGTCCAGAGGCCGCTGGGCGTGGGCCGGCTCACGTACAGGTCGTTGGCCCCTTCCGAGTCGCTGCGCTCCAGGCTCAGCAGCAGAATCTGCTGGTCGGGACTCATAAAGAAGCCCGTGGCGGCGCCGGCGGTGTAATAGTTGGCTACTTCCACTACTTGGGGGCGGTTCTTTTTGGCCGATACACTGCGCGGTACTTTGCTCAGGCCCACGTCCTGAAACGAGCCGTCGCGCCCGTAACTACCCCGTACTATCAGGGTCTTGCCTTCTTCCACTATGCTCATCACGCCGTTGTGCTGGCTGGTATTGAGCGCATCGAAGCGGGTGGCCGGGGCCCAGGTACGGCCGCTATTAGCCGAAGTGCTTACCCAGATGTCGCCCGATTCGGTGACGCCCTCGGTGTTGCCGGCGAAGCGGGTACGGCTGAAATACAACGTATTGCCATCGGGCGAAACTACTGGCTGCAACTCGTTACCGGCGGGTGTGTTCAGACTCAGCAGCGGCTCGGGCACCCCGAAGCCGGGCAGCGAGGGGTCCAGGTTCAGGCGCAGCTTAAACAGCTTCCACTGCTGCGAGGCACGGTTCTGAGGCTTCTGGCCCACCACGGGCGTCCCGTTGAACTTGTCGGCGGCGGCCAGCGAGACGCACTTATCGTTGCCCCGGCTGATGAGCATGAAGCTACCCAGCGGGCCTGAAGGCACCAGTTTCCACTGCTGGTAAAAGCTGCCGTCCCAGGGGCGTTGGCTCAGGGGGGCATTTTCGTCGGGGCTGGTGAGGGTGAGGCACTGGCCGGTGTGGCGTACCACAATACGGAAGAACTCGCTGCCCGCCGAAGCCGGCACAAAGCGCCACTGCTGGCTATCGGTGTGGGTGAACTCCCACTGCACGGCGGCGGCACCGGCTTCGGCCGAAGCATTGGCAATATCGAGCGAACGACCGCTGCTACGCGCCACTACGCCGTACCAGGCCGAAGGATCGGGCAACAATGAGCTGCCCGGCTGGGCCTGGGCATTGGCAGAAAGCAGAAAAAACAAGGAAAGCAACCAGGCGGTCCGGCGAAGCAAAAGCTGAATCATGCACACAAAACGATGAACGAGCCGGCAAGTTACCCCATTTGCCGGGCTGCCTGCCTGCGCCCCCAACACCATGGCACCGCGCCTCCCAACGGAAGCGCGGTGCCGGTTTATCTGGCCCAACCACTCGGGCAACGGTTGGCAGATGGCTGGCTAGTTGTTGTGCATGTACTTGAAGCGTACGAACCGCTCGTTCTCGTAAATGGCCGCGAAATGCCCACCGGAGGTTGGGTTGTCAGTTTTGCGCGTAACAGATTTACGGCTGACAGTAGCAGAGGTGGCAGAATGAGACCCGGCACTCATGGCCGGTACGTGGCAAATGAAGGAGAGGATTTTTGACGACATGGCAGCAGGCAGTTTATATGAGTAGAAGCGTAACAGGGGGTCGTTCTCGCAGGCCGGGGGTGCCGCCGCCGGCAGAAAACAGCTTTGGAGTAGCACCCAACAACATGACGATATTTTTATTCAATTGAATGATACCAAGGTACATTTTTTATTGATAAAATCTAAAACATCCTGTCATTATCGCAAAAAATACGTGGCAGCACGTAGGCATACTTCTCCACCAGCAGCCGAACAGCTTATCCTACAGTAACCACTACCCTGCTTATCCCCCTTGATTGCTGCATAAGGCCCGAAACCGGTAACGCACAAACGCCCGCCCCGCAACCGTGTGCCCACCCGAGGAGGCATGTGGTTACGGGGCAGGCGTATTCGGCCGGCGGCTCGGGGGCAGCTACGCCAGCAAGTTGTGGCGGATGGCGTATTGAATCAGGCCCACCACCGATTTGGAGTTGGTTTTCGCTAGCAGGTTACGGCGGTGGGTTTCCACTGTTCGCTCGCTGATAAACAGTGCTTCGGCTATTTCCAGATTGGAGTGCTCGCGGGCCACAAGCTGCAGAATTTCCCGCTCGCGACGAGTGATGGCGGGCAGACGGGCAGCCTTCAGGTCGCCGGCAATCTGCTGGCTCTCGAGCAGCGTATCGGCCACATCCTGGCTGAAGTAAGTGCGGCCGGCAGCTACCTGCCGGATAGCAGTGCTCAGTTCTATGCAGGTGGCGGTTTTGAGCACGTAGCCGGCCCCGCCGGCCTCCAGCACTTCGGCCACCGTGGCGTGGTCGTGAAACATACTCAGGGCCAGCACTCGCACATCGGGCCAATTGGCCCGGATGGCGCGGGCCAGCTCGATGCCGCTCATGCCGGGCATGCTCAGGTCGAGCAGTACCACCTGCACATGCGGGTGGGTTTCGAGCAGTTCCAGCGCCTGCTCGCCACCGTTGGCCTGGGCCACCACCTGCAAATCGGGTTCGGGCAGCAGCATTTGCCGGATGCCTTCTACTATCATCGGGTGGTCATCCACCAACAGTAAGTTGATAACGGTTCCAGGCACAGCAAAAGCAGACATAGAAATACGATAAGCCCCGGGCCCGAGGCTGCCATAACAGGCCCAAGCTACAGGAAAGATACATAAATCCGGGCGGGGGCATATTGGGCTAGGCCCACCCTGGCAACGCGACCGGGGCATTGGCAGTAAACCAAGGTAGTATCCCTACTTTATCTTTTTCCACCCGATTCTCACACGTTTCCCCATGCGTAAAGGCACCCAGGTAAGTTGGAAATACGGCACCGGCACAGCTACCGGAAAAATCGAGCAAACCCACAAGGAAACTGTCAGCCGCAAAATCAAAGGGGCTGAAATTACCCGCCACGGCACCCCCGAAAACCCCGCCTACCTTATCGTGCAGGAAAACGGCGACAAAGTGCTCAAGCTGAAAAGCGAAGTAACGGCTGCCGGCTAGCTCCGCTGTCAGCCCCTATGCAAAAGCCCCATCAGAGAGTTCTGACGGGGCTTTTCCAGGTTTGAAACCGCTGAGCAGATGCTTAGAGGTTGTCTTTATCGGGCTTGATGAAGGCTTCCTCATCCATTTCGGTCGGCACCACCACCACGCCCTTCTGGAGCATGGAGTTGCGCTTGCCATAGAGGAAGTACACGATAAAGCCCAATACCATCCAAATGGCCGCTACTTCCAGCGTAGCCACGTCGAGGCCAACAATGAGGGCCGAGCACACAAGGGCTCCCATAATGGGCACCAGCGGAAAGCTGGCCGACGAAAGCGGGGCCCGGAACGGACGCGGCTGGTCGGGGTCCGACTTGCGCATAATCCACACACCCAGGCTCACCAGCACAAAGGCCAGCAGCGTACCGAACGAGGTCAGGTCGCCGGCCAGGTTACCGGGCACGAAGGCTGCGAACAGGCCCACGAACACCATCAGAATGAGGTTGGACTTGTAAGGCGTGTTGAAGCGCGGGTGCAGTTCGGAGAAGGCCTTAGGCATCAGCCCGTCTTTGGCCATCGAGAAGAAAACCCGGCTCTGCCCCATCAGCATTACCAGCATTACCGACGTGAAGCCCAGCAGGATACCTACCGTCACGGCCGTGGCCAGCCAGCCGTAGCCGGTCATGTGCGCACTAATGGCGTAGCTCACCGAAGCCTCGCCGCCCACCGCCGGATCGGCGAATTCGCGCCAGTTGGCCACGCCCGTCAGTACGTGTCCGAACAGGATGTAGAGTACGGTGCAAAGAGCCAGCGAACCGAGGATGCCGATGGGCATGTCGCGCTTGGGATTGCGGGCTTCCTGCGCGGCTGTGCTCACGGCGTCGAAACCGATAAAGGCGAAGAACACGATGCCCGCGCCACCCAGAATGCCGCCCCAGCCGTGCTTGTTCCAGCCTTCGTAGGTGCGCACCACCTCACCGGCAGCGTTTTTCACTACGGCATCGGCCGGAATCAGGTAAGGCGTGTGGTTGGCGGGGTCGATGAACTGCCAGCCTACCCCGATGAAGACGATAACGATGAGCACTTTCAGCACCACGATGACGGCGTTGAACATGGCCGACTCCTGCGTGCCTTTCACCAGCAACAGGCTCAAAGCCACGATAATGAGCAACGCCGGCAGGTTGATGAAGCCCTGCTGGGCCACGCCGTCAATCACAGCGCGCTCCAGGGGAGAATGGCTTAGGGCATACGGTATTTCCGTCCCAAAAGTCTCCAGAAGCTTGTTCAGATACTCGCTCCAGGCGATGGATACGGTAGCCGCCCCCAGGGCGTATTCCATGATGAGCGCCCAGCCGATAATCCAGGCCACCAGCTCGCCCATGGTAGTGTAGGCGTAGGTGTAAGCCGAGCCGGCAATGGGAATCATGGCGGCAAACTCGGCGTAGCACAGGCCGGCGAATACGCAACCGAAGGCAGCCAGAATAAAAGCCAGCGTTACGCCCGGGCCGGAGGCCTGCGCAGCAGCGGCGGCAGTGCGCACAAACAGGCCCGCTCCAATAATAGCGCCCACGCCCAGGGCCACTAGGTTGCCCGCGCCCAGCGTCCGTTGCAGGGTACCGTGCCCGGTGGAGTTGGCCTCGCCCAGGAGCACGGCCAGCGGTTTTTTGGCGAAAATATTTGCCATAGGGGAAAACGAAGATGGAAAGAAGTGAAAAGATGAGATGCCAAGTAAGCGAAGCGAACTGCCGCTTCTTTAGGAGGCCCAATATAGGGCGATAATCCGGTTTCGAAGGCCCTGTTTGCCGGCGCAGGCAAAAAATCAACCCCATTAAACCTGCCGGCCGCACGGAGGTCTATCGGCCGTAAACCAAGTCCACAGACTTTCCTTTTATGAAAAAGTTGCTCATTCTGCTGGCTCTTGCCACCCTATCGGCCGGCGCGGCTACTGCCC
This sequence comes from Hymenobacter lapidiphilus, assembly GCF_003417065.2. Classification (GTDB taxonomy): domain Bacteria; phylum Bacteroidota; class Bacteroidia; order Cytophagales; family Hymenobacteraceae; genus Hymenobacter. The sequence goes on from NZ_QVLT01000042.1 coordinate 12,768, forward strand.
AGGTTTCGCCCGGCCGCAAAAAGGCGACGGCTGCTACCATGCAGGGCGCCTCGCCCGACGCCCCCGCCGGAACCGCGCAACGCCAGCCGCCTTTGTCGGCCGAGCAGCTCGCCGACCGTTATACCCAGCAGCTGGGCCTCTCGGCCGAGCAGCGCGAACAGCTGCTGCAGCTCGAACAAACCCGCCGCACCGACGCCCAGACCCGCCGGGCCGGCGGCCCACCACCGGCAGGTACCAACCGGGCCGATGGGCGCCAGACAGCCCAGGCCCGGCAGCAGCAGTATGAGGCCCAGCTAAAGGGCATTTTCACGCCGGACCAATATGCCCGCTACACCCAACTGCGCCAGGAGCGCCAGGAACAGCGTGGCAACCGCCGGATGCAGACGCAACATTAGCAGGCGGCCTGCGCTAGCCGGAACTCGTTTTGGGCCGGCTGATACTGGGTGCCGCCCGCTGCGAAGCGCTACTTTGGCTGGGGCCCGTACCAATTGGAGTGGTGCTTTTCTACTGGGTAGGATGCCGGTGCGAGCAACTTTTGCAGCACGGAGCAATTGGGTTACGTATATTTGAAAGTATGCCCCTCTGCAATGGCCCAGCAATGGCCGGGGCACCTTTCACCACATCCAACACCCCATGAGTCCTCTGCCCAGTAGTACCGGCTCGGTACAAATTCAGCAGTTCTACGATAAAGGCCTGGCCCACGCCAGCTACGCCATCCGCAGCGAAGGTCAGATTGCCCTCATCGACCCGGCCCGCGACCCGCAGCCCTACTACGATTTCGCCGATGAGCACGAGGCCCGCATTGTGGCCATCATCGAAACCCATCCCCACGCCGATTTTGTTAGCTCGCATCTCGAAATAGCCCAGGAAACCGGCGCGCCCATCTATATCAGCCAGCTGGCCCAGGCCAGCTACCCGCACCAGGGTTTCGACGACGGCCAGCGCATTGCGGTGGGCACCGTCGAGCTGCACGCGCTCAACACGCCCGGCCATTCGCCCGACTCCATCAGCGTGCTGCTGATGGATGAGCTGGCCCAGACCCGGGCCGTATTTACCGGCGACACGCTATTTGTAGGCGACGTGGGCCGGCCCGATCTGCGCGAATCCGACGCCGTGGGCGGGCACAGCCGCGAGTCGCTGGCGGCCCAACTCTACCAAAGCACCCGCCAGAAACTGATGACGCTGCCGGCTTCTACCCGGGTGTATCCGGCCCACGGCCCCGGCTCGCTGTGCGGTAAAACCACCAGCTCCGACCTCGACAGCACCATTGGCAAGGAAACCAAAACCAACTATGCCCTCCAGCCCATGAGCGAGGAGGACTTTGTGAAGGTTTTGCTCGAAGACCAGCCCTTTATGCCCAAGTATTTTGGGTACAATGTGCTGCTCAACAAACTGGGGGCCCAGCCCTTCGAAGACAGCATCCGGACGGTACCGCGCCTGCGCGACGAAACCGAAATGGAGCCCGGCCTGCTGGTGGTGGACACCCGCCCGGCCGACGAGTTCCGGGCCGGCCACCTGCCCGGGGCCATCAATTTGATGGATGGGGGCAAATTCGAAACCTGGCTGGGCTCGATTGTGGGGCCCGACGAGCCGTTCTACTTACTGGCCGACTCGCAGATTGCCCTCGACACCATCATCCGCAAGGCGGCCAAAATCGGCTACGAAACCAACATCAAAGGGGCCCTGCTTGCCCCCCGCGACCAACCGATAACCAGCGCCGCCACCGATGTGGAGCAGGTGCGCCAGCACCCCGACAGCTATACCATCGTTGACATCCGCAACCGCACCGAGGCAAAAGAGCGGCTGTTCGAAAACGCGTTGGTCATTCCGCTGCCCGAACTGCGGGAACGAACCGCCGAAATTCCGACCGATAAGCCTGTGCTGGTACACTGTGCCGGCGGCTACCGCTCGGCGGCCGGTGCCAGCATTGTGCAGGCGGCACTGCCGGGCGTTGCGGTGTACGATTTGGGTGAAGCCGTTACTTCCTTTCAGGCGCAGCCTGTTAGATAGCTCTAGATGCCAGCTATGAATGACATAGATGCTCACGCTGCTTGGAGATTAATAATCAAAGCACTTGGAATGATAGTAGGGAATTCCATACAGAACCCATCACCAATAGGCCATATAAATGGTTTACGGCTAGTGCCTCGTCTGATTGCGTTTACATCAGCAAAGCATTGAATAACAGTCCTTCAAGTGAAATATCAGTGAATAGAAAACTGAGTTTGAAGGTATTCGAGAGAGTTCTTCCACTATACTTCAGAAGAATAAAGGGTGATAAAGTGAGTAAAGAGGCCACTACTATCACTCGCAACCAAGTTTATTACTACTCTCTGATCAAGAATCTGGTAGATATCCAATAGTGGTTTCTCGGGGAGAAGCGCGAATGTTCTGCGTAGGCACACAGATAATCACCTTAGTCCACACAAAAACCTTCGCGCGCCTCTGCAGGAAGCTCATTCAAAACCCATGCGCGTATTGCACACCGCCGACTGGCATCTGGGCCAGCGGTTCATTCAGGGCCACGAGCGGACCGAGGAGCACCGCCACTTTCTTGACTGGCTTATTGCCACTATTCAGGAGGAAAAGGTGGAGGTGCTCATCGTGGCGGGCGACATTTTCGATAACGGCTCGCCCTCCAACCAAGCCCTGGAGCTGTACTACGATTTCCTGCTGAAGCTGCGCCAAACCGACTGTCGCGACGTGGTGGTGGTGGGCGGCAACCACGACTCGCCGGCTACCCTGAACGCGCCGGCCCGACTGTTGCGCCACCTGCGGGTGCATGTGGTGGGCTGCGTACCCGAGTGTTTTGAGGAGCAGGTACTGGTGCTCGATGATGCCGCCGGCCGGCCCGGGCTGGTGGTGTGCGCGGTGCCGTTTCTGCGCGACCGGGACGTGCGCCTCTCCGTGCCCGGCGAGTCGGCCGAGGAGCGCGAAACCCGCATTAGGCAGGGCCTGGCCGACCATTATGCCCGCGTGGCCGAGGTGGAGCAGGTGTGGCAGCTGAAGGCGCTGGGGCTGCCCGTGCTGGCTACCGGCCATTTATACGCCGCCGGGGCCTCTCCCTCCGACTCGGAGCGCACCATTCATGTGGGCAACCTGGGCCAGGTAACCGCCGACCACTTTCCGGCCGTTTTCGACTACGTGGCGCTGGGCCACCTGCACCGGCCTCAGCGGGTGGGCGGGCAGGAGCATATCCGCTATTCGGGCTCCCCCATTGCCTTATCATTCTCCGAAGTAGACCACGCCAAGGAAGTGCTGCTGGTGGAATTTGCGGCCGGCAAAGTGGCCAGCCTGAACAGCCGGCCGGTACCGGGCGCACGGCGGCTGGTGCGCATGCATGGCACGCTGCAGGAAGTTACTGCGGCCCTAACGGCCTACGACAACGCCGGCTACGCGCTGCCGGCCTGGGCCGATGTGCAAGTGCATTCGGAGTTGAGCCAGCTGGAAGTAGCCGAAACGCTGCTGAAAGTAGTTGACGCCCTCGACCGGCAACAGCTCGTGGTGCTGGCCCGCCGACACCTGCGCCTGATTGCCCTGCGGCCCCTGGGAGCCAACGAGGAAGCCGAAGCCAGCCTCACCCGCAGCCTGCACGATTTTACGGCCCGCGAGGTATTCGAACAACGCCTGGAGGCCGAGCCGGCCGAGGCCCGCGCCGAGCTGCTACGCACTTTCGATGAGCTGCTGGAAAGCCTATAAAAGGCGGCTTGGTGGCCGGGGGCTGTGGTGAGTCTTGTATCTTTGGCAGAGAGAGCCGGGGCACATTTGCCGTGCCGCAGCCCTCTGTTCTGGGCCCGCGGCAGCTTATAGCCCCCGGTCCGCGCACTTCTACCCTGCTGGTTTCTATGGCTGTATCCCAAATCGTTCGTCCGCTGGTGCGGCCCTTTGCCGAGTTTTTCCGTCGCGAGGCTGCGGGCGGCATCATGCTGATGGCCAGTGCCGTGCTGGCCCTGGTACTGGCCAACACCAACTGGGGTCCGGCACACTTTTTCCCGCAGCTCTGGGACAAGCACCTCACCCTCACCGTGAATGGCGTAGGCCTGAACCTGAGTTTGCTGCACTGGATCAACGATGGACTGATGAGTATTTTCTTTCTCATCGTGGGCCTGGAAATCAAACGCGAGTTGCTGGAGGGCGAGCTTTCGGACCGGCGGCAGGCCACGCTGCCCATTGCGGCGGCCATTGGCGGCATGGTAGTGCCGGCGCTGGTGTACTTTTTCGTCAACCGGGGCGGACCCGCCGCCAATGCCTGGGGTATTCCGATGGCCACCGACATTGCTTTTGCGCTGGCCGTGCTGCAGCTGCTGGGGCCGCGCGTGCCGTTGGGCCTCAAGATATTCCTCACCGCCCTGGCCATTGTCGATGACCTGGGGGCCGTGCTGGTAATTGCCGGCTACTACACCACCAACCTGCACCTCAACTCCTTATACCTGGCCCTGGGCGTGTGGATGCTGCTGATGAACCTGAACCTACTGGGCGTGCGCAGCCTGGTAGTGTACCTGCCGCTGGGGGTGCTTATGTGGTTTTTTATGCACGAATCGGGGGTGCACGCCACGCTGGCTGGCGTTCTGCTGGCCTTCACCATTCCTTCGCGCATCGGCATGGCCAAGCCCGAGCTGCTGCTCATGCTCAACAGCCGCCTGAGCATGCTGCAGGACGAGGTGCATGGCGCGGGAGCCAACCCACGCATCATCAGCGAGGAGCTGGAGTACCTTTCCGACTCTATCAGCTCGCCGGCCCAGAAGCTGGAGCAGCGCCTGCATTCGGTGGTGGCCTTCGTTATCATCCCGCTTTTCGCCTTCGCCAACACCAGCCTCGAAATCGATGCCTCGGTGTTCCGCGACCTGCTTACGCCGCTGGGCCTGGGCATCATTCTGGGCCTCACGGTGGGCAAGCCGCTGGGCATCGGGGCCCTGAGCTGGTTGAGCATCCGCTTGGGCTGGGCCTCGCTGCCGGCCGGCGTTACGTGGCGGCACATCTGGGGCGCGGGCCTGCTGGGCGGCATCGGCTTCACTATGTCGCTGTTTATCACGCTGCTGGCCTTAGGCGAGCACACGGCTGGCGAGCCGGTGGCCAAGCTGGCCATCCTCACCGCCTCGTTCATTTCCGGCACGCTGGGCTTTTTGCTGCTGCGCACCATGCCATTGCCGGAGACAGTGGTTGTGAGTGGCAGTAATTAGTGAGAGTCAGAAAATAGCAAACCGTGCTCTGGCAACTTAGTGGTCGTAACTCACCACGCGCGTTACTTGCCAGCGGCCGTCTTTCAGTCGCCACACCATCATATTCTTAAAGGTTCCGCAGTCATCTTTGCCGTTTTCCACGTGGCAGAAGCGGTGCAGGTAGGTTTCCACGGCGCCGTAGTCCTTGATGGGGAACACCTCCATGGTGCCGGGCATGAGTTGCCGGTTCAGGCCCGTGGTCTGATTCTGCTCGAACATGCGGCGGAAGCTGTCCATCGTCTGCCGGAAATCAGATACGCCGCCTTTGTCGTGGTAGAACTCCAGGTCGTCGGCAAAATAGGTTTGTAGCTTATCTGCGTCGTGCTGGTTGAAGGCCGCAAACATGGCGCTGTCCAGCCGGGCAATGGTGCGGTAGAGCTCCGGCGAAACGGGCGCTTTGGGCGCTGACGACACCGGGGCCGGGGGCTTTACCGTGGTGCAGGCGCTGCTCCCGGCCAGGGCCACCAGTACCAGCAAGGCGTAGCGGCGGCTGGGGTAGTTGCTTTTGCTTCGTAGGTGGGAGTTGCTTTGCATGAACCAAAGAAAAGGATTCGGCACTATTTGCCCGCTCGCAGGCCCTTGTTTCCCGTCTCGCAAAAACGAAGGCCGCGCATCATTGGCGGCCGGGCTGCGGATGATGCGCGGCCTGCAGGAGTAGTGAGCCGCTCTCCGGGTTGCCCGGGTTACGGCATAGGCCGCGCCCAGCCGAACAGCTTATCTTTGCAGGCCCCGCTCCTGCCCCATTCGCTCCGCATGAAGATCCTTCGCGTCCGCTTCCTCAACCTCAACTCTTTGCGCGGCGAGCATTTCGTGGATTTCAGCATTGCCCCGCTGGCCGATGCGGGCCTGTTTGCCATTACCGGCGCCACCGGGGCGGGCAAAACCACCATCCTCGACGCCATTACGCTGGCCCTCTACGGCCAGGTGCCCCGCCACGAAACCACCGGCCCCGAGCACGTAATGAGCCACGGCACGGGCGAGAGCTGGGCCGAGGTGGAGTTTGAGGTGAACGGCCGGCAGTACCGCAGCAAGTGGGGCCAGTACCGCGCCCGCAAGCGCGCCGGGGCCAACCTGCAGGACCCCAGAATGGAGCTCAGCGAGCGGAAACAGGCCGAAGATGGCACCGAAACCTGGGAGTTTCTGGAAACCTACAAATCGAAAGTACCGCCGCGGGTGGCCGAGCTGAGCGGGCTCGAATACAAGCAGTTTCTGCGCTCGGTGCTGCTGGCCCAGGGCGACTTCACGCGGTTTCTGAAGGCCCCGGCCGGCGAGCGGGCCCAGCTGCTGGAGAAAATCACCGACACCAAAAAGTACTCCGATATCTCGCGGGCGGCCTTCGAGCGGGCCAAGCACGAAACCCAGCAGGTGGAGCAGCTGCGCCAGGGCCTGAACGGCGTGGCGCTTCTCTCGCCCGAGGAAGCAGCTTTTCTGGCAGAAGAAGCCCAGGGCCTGACCCGCCAGCTGGCCGGGGCCACTGCCGGCCAGGAGCAGCTGCGCGTAACGCAGCGCTGGCACCAGCGCCTGCACGATTTGCAGCAGAAGCAACTCAGCGCCGGGCTGCGCAGCCAGCAACTCGCCGCTCAGGCCGAAACCCTCGCTCCGCAGCGCCAGCGGCTGGCGTTGCACCTGCAGGCCCTGCCCTTCGCCCCCGAGCTGGCTTTGCTGCGCCAGGACTCCGGGCAGCTGGCCCGCTTGCGGTCCGAAGTCGAACGCCTGCACCAGCAGCTGCCCGAGTTACAGCAGCGCCGCACCACCGCCGAAACGGCCCGCCTCGCCACCCGTAAGGCCCGCGAGGACGCTGCCCTGGCCCGCACTACCCGGGACCCCGATTTACGGGCTGCCGAGCAGCTTGATGTAAGTCTTGCCCAGCAAACCCGCGAGCTGGAAGGCCGCAGCCTGGAGTATAAAAAGAAGCTGGCCGAGTGTAAAGACCTGAGCGCCGAGCTGGCCGCTGCTACCGCCCGCACCCAGCAGGCTCGCGAGCAGCTGGCCACTACCGCCGACTGGCTGCGCCAGCACAGCCACCGGGCCGACATGCTGGAGGCTTTCGGAGCTTTTACGGGCCTGGTGCAGGACTATGACCGGTTGCGCGGCGACGATGGCCAGCTGAACCTGCGGGTTACTACCCTCGACAACCGCCTGCGCGAGGCTCGGCAACAGGAGGAGCAAGCCGCCGCCGCCGCCCGCCTCGCCCGCCAGCACCTTAATACCCACGAGCAGCAGGCCCAAATAGCCGCCGCCACCCGCGACGAGCAGCTTCGTGTGCTGCACCACCACGTACAGACGTTGCGCCGCGAACTGGCCGCCACCGAAACCCACCGCGAAACCCAGCGCCAGCTGATACAGGCCCAGCAGCTTATTCTCAGCCACGAGGAAGCCCGCCGGCAGCTGCAGCCCCACGAGCCCTGCCCGCTGTGTGGGGCCCTGGAGCACCCCTACGCGGCCGGCGTGCTCGGCCTCACCAACGCCGGGCTGGCGCAGGAGCAGGCCAAAGTAGAGAGCCTCACCCAGGAAGCCCACGCCCTCAACGCCCGCGTCAACCGCCTCAGCACCTTCCTCAACCTGCTCGAAAACACGGGCGGCGATGCCAGCCGCGTAGCCCCCGACGCGCCTCTGCAGTTCATTACGCCGGCCCGCGAGGAGGCTGTACCCGCCGCAAGCCGGGCGCTGGTGCAACAGCTCAAGGAACTGGAGGAGCTGCGTACCGTCGCCGAAAAGCAGCTTGCCCAGGCCCTCTCGGAGCAGCAGGGCGCCGGGCGCGCCCAGGTGGTCACGCAGCAGGATTTGCAGGAAGCCCGCCGGCAGCTCGCAGATGTGCGCGAGCAGCTGCCCACCATAAAAGCGCAGCTGGAAAGCCTGCTGATCAACTTCGGGCTCACGTTTACGGGCGAGAACGGGGCCGCCATGCATACCCGGCTGCGGACGCTCGAAACCGAATTCAAAGACCACCAGGCCGAATTCAACAAGGCCAGCAAGGATGCCGACATAGGCCAGGCTCTCATCGAGCGGCTGGCCCACGACGAGCAGGCGGCCAAGCGTTGGCTGCAGGAGCACAAGCAGGGCCTTGTAGACCAGCACCTTGCCATCGAGCGGCAGAAATCCCAGCGTCAGGCCCTGCTGCCCGAGCCCGATGTGGCCGCAGTGCGCCAGGCACTGGAACAGGCGGTGACGTTGGCTGAACAGGCAGCAGAGCAGGCTGAGGAGCAGTTTCGCCAGCACGATACGGCCCTGACGGTGGCAGCCGACCAGCTCCGCCAGCGTGAGCTCGACTCTGCGGCCCAGCAGCAGGCCCACGACCAGCGCCATACGGCCCTAACCGCCAACCTAGCCGCCGCCGACCTCCCCCCCAATCCCGCCGAGCTATTACCGCTGCTACTCCCCGAAACCGAAGCTGCCACGCTGCAAACCCAACTGCGCCGCCACGAGCACGAGGTGGCGCTGGTTGAACAGACCCTCACTGAAACCGGCACTGAGTTGGAGCAGCAGGCTGCCCGCGCCCTCACCACCGACGCGCCCGAGCATACTGCTCAGCAACTGGCGGCCGCCAACGAGCAGCTGGCCACGCTCAACCAGCAGCTGGGGCAGCGCCAAGAGCGTCTCAGCGCCCACCACGCCGGCCAGCAGCGCCACGCCGAACTGGCCACGGCCCTCGAAAACCAGCAGCAGCAGGCCCTGCGGTGGCGGCACCTGGCCGAGCTCATCGGTTCAGCCGACGGCAGGAAGTTCAGCGAATTTGCTCAGGGCCTCACGCTGGCCCGCCTCGTCGACCTGGCCAACCGCCACCTGCACCGTTTCTCCGACCGCTACCGCATCCTGCGCCACGCCGAGCAGCACCTCGACCTGCTCATTCAGGATGAGTACCAGGCCGGCGCCGTGCGCTCGATGAACTCGCTTTCGGGTGGAGAAAGCTTTTTGGTGAGCCTGGCGCTGGCGCTGGGCCTGTCGGAGCTGGCCGGCCGCCGCACCCAAATCGACACGCTCTTTATCGACGAAGGCTTCGGCACGCTCGACCCCGACACGCTCGACGTGGCCCTTTCGGCCCTCGAAATGCTCCAGGGCACCGGCAAAACCATTGGCATTATCTCGCACGTCGAAGCCCTCAAAGAACGCGTCAGCACTCAAATCAACGTCCGCAAAGGCACGGGCGGCATCAGTTCGCTGCAGGTGCTGGGGTTTGGGGAGAAGTGAGCAGTGAGCAGTTAAACAAGGACCGTCATGCTGAGCGCAGTCGAAGCATCTCTACCGCAATGCTAACTCAATGTCAGGATTGCCATTGCGGTAGAGATGCTTCGACTGCGCTCAGCATGACGGTCCTTTTCTCACCGCTCACTCCTAAACCTCTCCTACCGCCTTCACCTGCGCCCAGCTCCAGTACTTTTTCGGCTCTACTCCGACGTAGCTCTCCTCAAAAAACGCTACTACTTCCCGCTCCAGAACCTCGGGCGCAATGGAAGAGGCGTAAATCGGGCGCTGGTCGGGGTCGGCGTAGCGCTGGGACTTGCTAAGGGTGCGGCCGCTCAGGCGCAGCAGCGGGCCGGTGTCGGTAATGCCCTCGTGGGTCCAGCGGCGGGGAGTGGTTTCCAGTTCGTTCAGGCGGTCGGCGAGGGGCGCGAGGGGCAGCCGGGGCAGCGTGGGGCGGCTTTCGAGGTCAATCCAGGTGGTGTATTTGTACTCCAGCTCGTAGCGCTGGTCGTCGTAGAGACTCAGCACTATATCGGTGCCGATGCTGGGGCCGAACAGAGCATAGTAGGGCACTGGCTCGGGCATCTGCACCACCGTCAGGCCAATGGCGGGGTAGCGGCGCACGGTGGCGGCGGGGCTTTGCATAACGGCTACGGCCTGCTTTACGCGCGCAAACTCCGGCTCCCAGGCGGCACGGCCGGCCGCGGGTTTTTCCAGTAGCTCAGCGAAGCGGGGCAGAAACCAGGCGAACTTCTCGGCCGAAGCTTCGTCTTCGCGGCGGCGGCGGGCTGGCGCGCCAAAGGGTTCATAGAAACGGGCCTTTTCCTCGGCATTCAGCCAGCACACCAGTTGCAGGGCGTGGTCGGCGAGCGGGTGCTGCCAGTCGATTTCGCGAAAGTCGCCGAGAATGGCCACGAGGCGCAGCAGAGGTTCGTGGCACAATGCCAGTTCAGGGTTAAGCAGCGCCCACACGCCCACGAAGCCGTCGATATCGAAGTGGTTGGCCGTTACGGCGCAGGCCTGCAGGCCGGGGGTAGCAGGCGCGTGCAGGGCCCGCAGAGCCGAGCCGGCACTGGTATCGTCGTGCAGGGCAACGGGCGTGGCGGCCCCGCGCCAGTGCGCCAGCGTGAGCACTGCACCCAGCCCCGTGCTGTCCACTACAATGGTCGGCTGCCGGCGAAGCGCCCGAAACGGAACAAAATATCTGGACAAAGCGGAGAGGTGAATGGGGGCGAAAGGTAGCAAGGAAGGCAGAATAGCACTTCGCCTTTTTTACTTCCTTTCACTTCCTGCCCCGCCGGTTGCTGATGCGCTCTACCCGGCTGCGGCGAATCCAATGCAGGTATTTCTGCAGCTCTTCGGCCGAGCGCAACTGCTCGATGCTGGCGTAGTGGCGGGCCAGGGTTTTGTTGTCGAGTAGCAGATGGATGGTACTGTGGCAGGGCTGGCAGAGGTCGGCGGTGGGGCCGTGGCGGCCGCCCTCCTCGCGGGGCACCAAATGGTGACGCGACGTCCGCTGTACATCCCGCTCGCACAGCGCGCACCGGTTGCCGCCAGGTTCTTCGGTAGCTGTAGTGAAATCAATAGGCATAAACGAAACCAATGGGTAGCAGGCGCTGCTGAAAAAGAACACGCGGCCGGTTGCCGGGTTTCGCGAATTTTACGGCTGCGTTCGGTGAGCTGCCCAACTCCACACATGGGCTGGCTAGCCAGTACCTTACAGCTGGAAACCAGACCATATTCCGGCAGAGCCGGCCCGATTCCTTGCTTTCGCTACCCGTCATTCAAATAATATTACTATTAGGATAATTTAAATGCCATAAGCTTGTAGAAATGATCTGGAGAGTATTTATATTTGATTACTTCTTGTCTATATTCCCAAATATTACCTGTCTGTCTCATTACAGCCGGAGAGCAAGAACCACCTTCTCGTCGCAATTCTTCTTCACTCTTTCACCGCTTTCTATGCGTCTTTCTACTTTTGATTTTGTTTTGCGCCGACTGATACCGGCTGCTGCGCTGCTGTTGGTGCTGGCCGTTTTCTCCCCTTCGCAGGCGCGGGCCCAAACCTGGCTTGTATCCACCGAAACTTTCGCCAAGCTGGGCGTAGTAGATAAATTCGGGCAGCTGGGCGCCTACTCGGCTAAGTTCGTTGTAACCAGCCAGCGCACCGGCAAGGCGTACATCCTGGTAAAGGAAATTGAGAGGGGCCAGAATGGCATTGACGTGCTCTTCCCTTCACCGGCTACTGAGGCCGACTACTTTAAAGCCACATCCGGCGAGGCTGGTATGGCCACGCCCGGCGCCTACACCTGGGAGTGCCTGGTAAACGGCAAAAAAGTAGTGGGCGGCAGCTTCAGCTTCTCCGAAGTAGCCAACGACGTGAACCTGATAACCAAGCAATAAGCGGCAGGCCAGCTTTTTGCCTTCCCTCCTATTTAAAGCCCGGTGCTACAGCACCGGGCTTTTTGCGTTCCGCCCATTCGGCTCCGCTACTTTAACCGGGCAGCTGCGTACAGGCAAGTACCGCTCGTATTGAAGCCGGCCACCTTTTACCGCTCTCATTATGCCTAAAAAGTCGTTTTCCGAACTCCTCAACAGCCCCGGCATGCCTGTTTTGGTTGATTTTTATGCCGATTGGTGCGGCCCCTGCAAAACGATGGCCCCCATTCTGGAGCAAGTAGCCAGCCAGCACCAGGGCAAGCTCAAGGTTATCAAAATTGACGTCGATAAAAACCAGGCAGTGGCCCAGCAGTTTCGGGTCCAGAGTATTCCTACCCTGATTTTGTTTCATCAGGGACAGCCGGTTTGGCGGCAGGCGGGCGTGGTGCCCGCGGCCCAAATCAGTCAGGCCATACAAGGCGCCATTAAGTAAGCGCCGGGCGCTGCCAGCCTACTGGGCGCCCGCCCCTGCCTGGAGGGGTTACAGAACCTGCGCAAAAGGATTACGCAAAGCAACGATGTGCGAAGCTCCGGCTGCGCGTATCGTTGAACATAATTGATTGGCCGTCAGCAACGATGCGCGAAGCCGGGGCTTCGCGCCAGAGTCTCTTTGCGTAAGTTATAAGGAGGGGCCTGGCCTGCCTGAGGAGTGCTGGCAACATTCGGCCTGCTGCCGGGTTTTCAGAACGCGGGCGTACCTTTGCACCCTTACTGCACGGTTGGCTTTGATGACTTTACGCTTCGCTTTCGGGTTTTTTCTGCTGGCTTTTATAGTATTGCCCGCCGCATGCTTTGCCCAGGCCCGCTATACCCTCAGTGGGCTGGTGAAAGCAGCCGGCAACGGCGAAATACTGCCCGGTGCCACGGTAGCCGTGCCCGCGCTGGGCCTGGGTGCCACCGCCGACGAAAAAGGCACCTTCCAGCTTACGCTGCCGGCCGGCCGCTACCGGCTGCTGGTTTCGTTTATTGGCTACCAGAGCCAGAGCCGCGACCTGAACCTGAGCCGCGACCAACGACAGAGCTTTCAGCTAACGGCGGCCGGAAACGAGCTGGGCGAGGTCATTGTGCAGGGCAGCGGTACGCTCAAAGACAAGCTGCAAACCACCCAGATGAGCGTCGAGCGCCTCACGGCTAAAGAGGCGAAGTTGCTGCCTGCGCTGTTCGGCGAGGTCGATATCCTGAAAACCCTGCAGCTCAAGCCCGGCGTGCAGAACGGCGGCGAGGGCACCAGCGGCCTGTTTGTGCGCGGCGGCTCGGCCGACCAGAACCTGGTACTGCTCGACGATGCGCTGGTGTACAACCCCAGCCACCTGTTCGGGCTGTTTTCGGTGTTCAACCCCGATGCCGTGCAGTCGGTGGACTTGTATAAGGGCGGGTTTCCGGCCCAGTACGGCGGCCGGCTTTCGTCGGTGGTCGATGTGAAGATGCGGCCCGGCAACCCCGAAAAAATCGGTGTCAGTGGCGGTATCGGGCTGATTTCGTCGCGTCTGACGTTGGAGGGGCCGATAAAGAAGGGCAAAGGCGCGTTTCTGGTGGCGGGCCGCCGCACCTACTTCGACATATTCACGCGCCAAATCAACAAGCTCAACCAGGACGACCCCGACTTCAACCCTATTCCCGACTACTACTTCTACGATTTCAACGCCAAGGCCAACTACAAGCTGGGCGAGAAGGACGAGCTGTTTCTGAGTGGCTACCTGGGTAACGATGCCTTCAGCTTCGGCTCGGGCCAGGGCTTCAATTTCAATTTCAACTGGGGAAATCGGGTAGCGGCGCTGCGCTGGAGCCACCAGTTCAACTCGCGGCTGTTTCTGAATACCACCGCTTCCTACACTGGCTATAAATACGAAATCAGCAATAAGCTCGACCAGTTTTCCTTCAACCTGGCCTCCGATATTCAGGACCTGAACCTGCGCTCCGACCTCGACTTCCGGCCCAACGAGCAGCACGCGCTGAAGGTGGGCATCACCGCTACGGCCCACCGCTTTGGCACCGGGCGGCTCCGGGCCGGCTCCGGCGACGGCCGCCTGAACTTGGGCTCCGACATCAGCTACCTGGGCCAGGAAGGCGCGGTGTACGTGTCGGACGTGTACAATCCGTCGGAGAAGTGGCAGTTCGAAGCCGGGCTGCGGGCCTCGGGGTTCCAATCGGGTGGGCAGCGGTATGGCGGGATAGAACCGCGCGCGGCGGCCCGGTATGCCCTGTCGCCCAATTTGTCGGTAAAGGGCAGCTACGCGCTTATGTACCAGTACGTGCATCTGGTCACCAATTCGGGGGCCTCGCTGCCAACTGACATTTGGTACCCCTCGCGCGGGTCGGTGCGGCCCCAGCGCAGCCAGCAAGTGGCGGCCGGCGTCAGCTGGCTACTCGGCGACGGGCGCTACCTCATCACCAACGAAGTGTACTACAAGTGGGCCCAGCGCCAGATCGATTTCAAGGATGGCGCCCAGCTGTTTGTCAATCCCGACCTCGACTCGGAGTTTCTGTTCGGCAAGGGCTGGGCGTATGGCAACGAAATCTACCTGGAGAAAAAGCAGGGCCGCACCACCGGCTGGCTGGGTTACACGCTGGCCTGGACCAAGCGGCGCTTCCCGCCCCAGCGCGGCACTTCGGGCATCAACAACGGCGACACGTTTTACCCCAGCTACGACCGGCGCCACAATCTGACGGCCGTGGTTATCCATAACCTCTCGGATCGGGTGAAGCTGTCGGGCTCGTTCGTGTTCAGCTCGGGCCAGGCTACTACCCTGCCGCTGGGCCGTTTCGGCTTTCAGGATGTGTACGGGGCCGAACCATCGGCCGTGCCCATCTACCCGCAGCGCAACACCTACCGGCTGGCCCCTTACAACCGCTTCGATCTGGGCGTGGTGTGGCAGCTGAAACCCACGCGCTGGTTCCCGGAGTCGGACCTGACATTCAGCGTGTACAACGCCTATAATCGGCGTAATCCGTATTTTGTGTATTTCGACCAGGTGAAGGACGAGCAGACGGAGCAGGTAACCAGCTACCGGGCCCGGCAGGTGTCGTTGTTCCCGGTGATTCCGTCGGTGACCTACAACTTTAAATTTTAAGCGCGGATGATACGGATTACGTTGGTTTCGCGGATGTTTACTACGGGCCGGCAGAGCTTCCGGGCCGCGGGCCTGGTGGGCCTGCTGCTGGGCAGCGCGGCGCTGGTGGGCTGTGGCCTGCAGAAGGATGTCGATGTTGAGCTGCCCGCCTACCCGGCCCAGCTGGTGGTGGAGGCCTACCTCGAAAACGGCCAGGCGCCCCGCATTACCGTCACCGAATCGGTGGATTACCTGGCCGCGCCCACGCCCCAGGTGCCCACCGATGTAACGGCCACGCTCACGCTGCCCGATGGCCGGCGCGAAGTATTGAAGTTTGTGCCCGGTCAGGATAAGCGCACCGGCAAAGCCTACACCCATATCGGCACCCGCATTCTGGCGGCCCAGCCCGGCCAGACGTTTAGCCTCGAACTCACCGACACAAAGGGCCGCCGGGTAACCGGCTCGGCCATCGTGCCCGTGCTGGTGCCCATTGATACCGTGGAGTGGGTGTTCAACGACAAGCCCGAAGCCGAGCGCCGCGCCTACGTGCTCACCCGCTTCCTGGATCCTGCCACCCCGTTCGACTATTACCGCTTCCAGATTCATCGCCGCCGCGTGAACAACGACCCGGAGGTGGAATACACCGTCGAAGACCGCCTCAGCAACGGTACCGAATACACGCTGGGCACGGGCTACGACTTCAAGCGCAACGACACGCTCGTCGTCAGCCTCTACCACCTCGACCGGCCCTACTTCCAGTTCCTGCAGTCGGTGCAGGATGCGCGCAACGCCAACGGCAACCCGTTCGGCCAGCCCTCGGCTATCAAAAGCACCATCGAAGGTGGCCTGGGTGTGTTCACGGTACTCAGCTATCAGCGCCGAAGCGTGATTGTGCGCTAAGCCAGAGGACTCACAGGTTACATATTATCGATAACCGAAGGGCCGGTCCCATGCAATTTTAGCGCATGGAGCCGGGCCTTTGGCATCCAGTAATTTTCCAGACAGGCTGTTACTTTTCAGGCTTTTCCAATAACTGCTGATGCTCCTGCTGCATTCGGGCGTGGTCCTGTACCAACTGCTCATGCTCCTGCCGGATTGACTGGTCCTCCTGCTTCATCTGGTCGTGGTCCTGTCGCATCTGCTCGTCGGCTACCTTCCCGCTGGCGTGGCGGGCCTCTAGTTCGGCGTGGCGCTTAAGTAAGCACGGTATCGTGCCGGACTACCACTTCCTAGTGCCTGGCAATGATGGCGTCATGGCGCTTTTCCAACTCCTGAAAAGCCGGTGTATCGAAGACGCCGGTCGTTTTAGCCGCCGCAATGGCCTCCTGTTACCCACCTTCCGCTTGACTTACGCGCGCCGTGTCAGCATTGACAAATGGTCAGCAGACCTTCCTCAAAGAACTGAAAAGAAGGTTAAGATGCTGGCTGGCACTCGCGGCACACACCCGCCAGCAGGTAGTCGCGGCTAACGGCCTCGAAGCGGGCGGGCAGCGTTACGGCCGGAATGGCCACCTGATTCAGGCAGTAGATATGCTCGCAGGCAGTGCACTTGAAATGCACGTGGTTATCGAAGTGCGCCTCAACGCTGCATTCCACCGAGCAGGAGGCATAGCGGATGATGTCGGTCGAGTCGATAACGCGGTGAATCAGCCCCTTTTCCTCGAAGCTTTTGAGCGTCCGATAGAGCGTGATGCGGTCGGTGTCGGCGGGCAGTTGCTGCTCCATTTCGCTCCCCGAGAGGGCGTAGGCGGAATCGGACAGCACCTGAAGCACGGCCCGGCGCACGGGGGTTTGGCGCAGGCCGTGGCGGCTGAGGGTTTGGGCAAGACGGTCGGAAGCGGGAGCGGCACACATGAGCTGAGAGGCAAATAAAACGACAACTATGCGCTGGTCGTGAGGAGACTGGCAGGCGGCAAACAGCCGTAAAAGTAGCAAAGTTGCAGCCGCAAAGTTTAGTGCCAACATGTTTCTCAACCGATCTAAACCAGAGTCAGTTTTCCCGCGTACCTTTGGCTTACTGCGTTACATCGTTGCACATGCAAACTCTTCGTTCCCGGCTGGCTTTGGTGCTGTTGCTCTGCTTTACGCGGGTGCTGCTGCCGGAGGCGTGGATACTAAGTCTGCACCAGCACCAGCACACCACCGAGGAGCCCAGCCAGGTGTCCGGGAACCTGCACGGTAAAACCGTGCTCAGCGCCCCGCACCAGCACTGCGACATCGATAGTTTCTACCACATCCCGTTCCAGCCCGGCTCGCCGGTGGAGCTGCCTTCCGTTTTTACCACTTACCTGGCGGCGGCTTCGGTAGCCCCCGCCCCGAACTGGCTGAGCGTCCCGGCCCCGGCCGCTGACTCGCGCGGCCCGCCCCGCCGGAGCTGATTCCGTAGGTCGTCGGTAGCCCCGTCTTTCGCTTTGATGAAAAGGCGAGGTGGCTATACTCCTGTTTTCAGTTGAAAAACCCGCGTGCTTCTGCCTGGAGCACTGCCCCGACGGCCGGTTTCACATTCTCTGGCTTCCCTTCCCCTCTTCATGTTTATCCGATTTCCGGGCGTCCCGGTGGTTCGGCTGTGCCTGGCGTTGCTGCTCGTGCTCAGCACGGCGGCAGCGACCCGGGCCCAGAATGCCGCCGCCTGCACCCTGTCGCTGAGCGGGCGCGTGGCCGACCACGAGTCGCGGGCCGATATGCCGGGTGCGACGGTGGTGGTGCTCGAAACCCAGCAGGCTACCCAAACCGACAACGCGGGCAACTTCCATTTCCATCTTTGCGCGGGCCTCTACCACGTGCGGGTTTCGTATTTGGGCTACGAGTCCGAAACGGCGGAGCTACGGGTGGAGCGCGCCGTTGTGCGCGACTTCCAGCTGCACCCTGATGCAGTGGTGTTGCGTGGGGCCACCGTGCGCGGAGCCCGGGTAACGGCCCCTGTTACCCAGCCCACGGCCACGCTCAGCGGCCAGGCGTTGCAGCAAACCCGGGGCGAGGCGCTGGGCGAGGCCTTGCAGAAGATTTCCGGCGTTACGGCCATCCAGACCGGGCCGAGCATTTTCAAGCCCATGATTCATGGGCTGCACTCCAATCGGCTCACCATCCTCAACAACGGCGTGCGGCAGGAGGGCCAGCAGTGGGGCCAGGAGCACGGCCCCGAAATTGACCCGTTTATTGCCTCCCGCCTCACGGTGGTGAAGGGCGCGGCCAGCGTGCGCTACGGCTCCGACGCTATCGGGGGCGTGGTGCTGGTGGAGCCCAGGCCCTTGCGCGACTCGGCCGGCATCGGGGCCGAGCTGAACCTGGTGGGCATGAGCAACAACGGCCTAGGCGCGGCTTCGGGCACGCTGGAGGGCAACTTGCGCCGGCTGCCGGCCTTTAGCTGGCGGGTGCAGGGCACGGCCAAACGGGCCGGTACCATGCGGGCTCCCGGCTATTACCTCAAAAACTCGGGCTTCGCGGAATACGACTTCTCGGCCGCCGCCGGCTGGCGCAAGGATACCTACGGCGTCGATGCCTTCTACAGCCAGTTCCGTACCCAGCTCGGCATTCTGCCGGCGGCCGAAGTGGGCAACCCCTCCGATTTGGTGCTGGCCATCGGGCGGAGCCGGCCCCTGCAAACCGGGAGCTTCAGCTACGACATTCGCCGGGCTTACCAGCAGGTGCGCCACGATTTGGGCCGGCTCACGGGCTTCGTGCGCACCGGTAACGCCGGCCGGCTGACGGCCACCATCAGCCAGCAGGTTGACTACCGCGACGAGTACGACAAAAACCGGCCCCGCAACAACAACCTGGCGGCCCGCAACCTGCCCGAGCTCAGCTACACCAACCGCACCAGCACTGCCGAGCTGCTCTGGGAGCATCAGCGCTGGCACAACTTTACGGGCAGCGTGGGGGTGGCCGGCACCTACCAGGCCAACCGCTACGCGACGGGCAGCCGGCAGTTCATCCCCTTCTACACCAACACCATCGGGGGCGCTTTCTGGATTGAGCGCTGGCAGAAAGACAAGTGGCTGCTGGAGGCGGGAGCCCGCCTTGACCGGCGCGACTTGCAGGTGCGACGCGGCGACCGGGACGCTAGCGGGGCCTTTTTCGTGGATCGTACCCGGTTTCAGTACACCACCCCGGCCGCCTCGCTGGGCGCCACCTACGACCCGACCACGCACCTGACGCTCAATCTGGCTTCGGGCCTGACCCGCCGGGCTCCGGCCGCCAACGAGCGGTTCAGCGACGGGGTGCACAACGCCCAGTATGAGCTGGGCTACGACCTGGTGCCCGGCAATGGCGCGCTGGTGCCCGAAACCGCCCTGAACGTGGGCCTGACCGCTACCTGGCACGACAACCCGCGCCTGAACGGAGAACTCACGCTCTACCAAACGCGCATCACCGACTTCATCTACCAGGTACCCATTCTGCCGCCGGTTATCACGATTCGCGGGGCGCTCATCAGCTCCCAGTTTCAGCAAACCAACGCCACGTTTCGGGGTATTGATGCGGCGGGCACCTACCAGCTGGCCCCGCGCTGGCTGCTGGGCGCGAAGGGCTCCATCGTGCGGGCCCGCGACACCCGTGCCGATGAGTGGCAGATTTTTATGCCCGCCGACCGGGCCGAAGCCTCGGTGCGCTACGATTTTGCCGACCAACCGGGTGGCCGCTTCAGCCAACGCTACGTGCAGTTGGGCGGCTACGCGGTGGCCCGCCAAACCCGCGTGCCCGCCGACTACGCCGCCCGCGACTACAAGGCCCCGCCCGCCGGTTACGCGCTGCTGGGCCTGCAAGCCGGCACCACGGTGCGCTGGGGCCGCCTGCCGCTGGAGGTGAGCGTGGCCGGCTCGAACCTGCTCAACCAACGCTACCGCGACTACCTCAACCGCTACCGCTACTTCACCGACGAAATGGGCCGCAACGTGACGTTGCGGGTGCGGGTGCCGCTCGAACTCAGCCGCAAACCCTGAGCAGCGAACCGCATAGCGGCACTTGATTCAGCGGCCAGCCTCCAACCGCTCATTTCCTCCCCCTTTTTCTACTTCATTCCTTTTCACTTTTTATCCTTTTTCACTCATGCACACTCCATTCAAAACCTCATTTCTACGCACGGCTATGCTGACATTGCTAGCTGCCGCCCCGTTGTTCAGCGCCTGCAAAAAAGACAACGAAGACCCCACGCCCGACGAGGACAACGAACAAATCACGACCGTAACCTACACGCTCACTCCGGTGGGTGGCGGTACGCCCGTAGTCGTATCCTACCGCGACCTGGATGGCGACGGGGGTACGGCGCCTACTATTGGCACGCTGAGCCTAGCGGCCAATACCACGTATGTCGGGGCGCTGCGGCTGCTGGACGAAACCAAAAACCCAGTCGTTGTTACCTCCGATGAGGTGAAGGAGGAATCCGATGAGCACTTGCTCTTCTTCGAGCCCACCCCGGCCAATCTGATGACGGTAACGCGCACCGACAAGGACAAGAACAACCTGGAATTGGGCCTGGAAACCCGCCTCGTCACGACGGCCGCCGCTACGGGCACGCTCAAAATCACGCTCCGCCACCAGCCCGGCGCGAAAAACGGCACCTTCGCTCCCGGCACCACCGACGTGGAAGTGGTATTCCCGACAACAGTGAGATAAATCCTGCAGCGTGATTGGGTAGCCGGCTGCAACCGGCTGCCCGCGTTTTCTCTCTTTTTGGTTGTAGAGAAATTTGGGAAGGCACCCGCCAATGGCGGGTGCTTTCTTTTGTGCGAATGGGCGGCCACAGGGAATTATTCGAGCGTGACTGATGCGTGGACAACGACAACTTTTGGGCTGTCCGGCACCTCCTGCTTGCGGACCCGACACCGTTCTGCCATGCGCCGCTCATCCGTAGTAGCCGGCTGCAGCCTCTTGCGCCCTGCCGCTGACGGCCGCGCTGTGCTGCCGGCCCAAGGCGCTGCTATGCCCGGAATTTGATGCGCCAGCGTTGCCCTCGCCCCTGCTACGACCCCGTGCTTCGTGCTGGTCAGCCAAGCCCTTCACCTAACCACGCACAGCATTGCCGACTGCCGTATTTTCGGTTTTCGCCGGTTGCCGTAGCAATTAGCGGTCTTCGCGGGTGCCTGGCTGCAACCTTCTCCGGCCGGCTGCACTCCTGACAGTAGTTTGCACCTTCCTACTTATTTTATGAAACGCTTTTTATTCCTGGCCTTGGCGGCGCTGGCCCTCACGCTGGGCAGTTGCGACGAAAAAGAGTGCTGCGTTCAGCCGCCTAAGTCGCCGATAACGGCTGCCGCCCTCACCCAGACCAGCACCTGGTATTTGGGTGAGTACACCGCCGCCGGCCAGACCACTCGCGCCGACGCCATCAAGGACCGATTCGCCCTCCGCTTTGCCGCCGACGGCAGCTACCGCCGCGTCCTGCTCAGCGACAATTCGGAAACGGCCGGCACCTGGAAGCTCAGCGACCCCGACAACCGCCAGCTCAACCTCATCGACCATAAGGGCGACCCGCAGAATTTCACCGTGGAAAGTGCCAGCACGGAAACCCTGTACCTCTACCGCCCCGATAAAGCCGGTCAGCCGGAAACGTACCTGTTTAAAACAGTGCGGTGAGGGCGCTGCTCGCAACGGCAGCTTAACAAGCTTACAGCTTCGCCAGCACAGTTTTAATGAGGGCCGTGAGGCGGGGTTCGGCCGTGGCGGCGGTGCGCAGGATATCGGCGATGTTCACCTTTTTGAGCTTGCCGGGGGCGCACAGGTCGGTGATGACGGATACGGCCAGCACCGGCAGGCCCATTTGTACGGCGGCAATAACTTCGGGCACCGTGCTCATGCCCACGGCATCGGCCCCGATGGTGCGCAGGTAGCGGTACTCGGCGGGCGTTTCGAGCATGGGACCGGGCAGGCTGGCGTACACGCCCCGGCGCATATACTGGCTCAGGCCCAGGTCGCGGGCCGCTTCCTCGGCCAGGCTTAGCAGGCGCAGGTCGTAGGGCTCCAGCATATCGGGGAAGCGCGGGCCCAGCTCGTCGAGGTTTTTGCCCACGAGCGGGTTGGTGGGCTGCAGGTTGATGTGGTCTTCGAGTAGCATCAGGTCGGCGTAGTCGTAGTCGGGGTTGAGGCCGCCGCTGGCATTGCTCACGAACAGGTTGCGAATCCCCAGCAGCTTCATCACGCGCACCGGAAACACCACCTGCTGCATGCTGTAGCCCTCGTAGAAGTGGAACCGCCCGTGCATCACGAGCACCTTTTTGCCAGCCAGTGTGCCGGCCAGCAGCTCGCCGGCATGGCTTTCCACCGTTGAAACCGGGAAGTGCGGAATATCGGCGTAGCTGAAGCGGTGCTCCACGTCGATTTCGTTGGCCAGCGCGCCCAGCCCGGTGCCGAGGATGATGCCCGCCTCGGGGCGGAAATCCTGTAAGGTATTCTGAAGGTAAGCGGTGGCTTCGTTTAGTTGCTGCATGCTGGTTTTTGGTGGGTGATTTTCGATTATGAGGTGCAAGATCAGGTAAAAAAAGCTGTCATCCTGAGCGGAGCGAAGACCTGGACAGAAGCTGACTTCAGAAAAGAATAGCTTCTGCCCAGGTCCTTCGCTCGCTCAGGATGACAGCTTTAATCTGGCGACTTGCTCTACCGCACGTTCAACTCGAAGGG
>NZ_QVLT01000043.1 GCF_003417065.2 Hymenobacter lapidiphilus
TACAACCACGCCAAACGGCTTAAGACCTTGCGCGGCCTCACGCCACATGAATTTGTCTGTGCCGAGTGGCAGAAAAACCCCGTTAACTTTACCCAGGACCCGACCCACCTCACGCTGGGACTATACATCTAGGTCGTGGGGCCGGCCAGCTTGAAGCCGATGAGACCGGCAACAATCACTGCGCCGAAAAATACCTCGGCATAGGACCAGTCGGCTTTAAGCCACAGCACATCGACGAGTTTGATAAAGACAAGCGACAAAGCCATCCACACCGAGAAGGCTAGGGCAGTGGGGATAGTGCGCATGGCAATGCCCAACAGAACTGAAATAAGGACTAGGCACACCAAGTAGACGGCCCAGGGAATGAGCACGGGCAGCCCCCCATCCAGCCGGTAGAAGGTCGACCAGCGCAGGGTTCGCAAGGCGGCCGTATCGATGTACTTAAGCGAATAGGTCCAGGCCATTTCCCCAATGGCGGCCCCCAGCAGGCATAGCCAAGCAAAAATTGTGGGCTTCATAATGACTTGCTGCTAGAGATGTTTTTTTTTGCGAAAGGGCGAATGTACACGATAAGCGGAGATGGGCTAGTCATGGCGGCCAGCAGACATATCCATCCCTCTTCTGTCCGCCTTGCCTAGCCCGCCTCATAGAGTTCGACCCGGCCCCTACCTGCCAAAGGCCGCGCTTAAGCTGCTTGAGGGTACTGAGGTGGTTGGAGCCAGTGGGGGAGGGGTGCCATTTCTCACGTAGATCGGCGACTTGCTGTGCAGCTTCCAGTGTGGGGAGTGGCCGCAAAAGCGGAGTGCCATTTCTCACGTAGTCGCTCAAAGAGATAATTCCTTTAGCGCCATGTGGTTCCCCTCGATCCGGCCTGCGCCCTATATGCCCCTAATTTGCCCCTGAGAGCCCTTTTTTGGTCAAACAAGCCGGGTTATAAAGCTGAATTAGCCTTTTTAACTTTCAAAAAATCAGAATCTCTTCTGTCTTCTTAAAGCTATTCTTTTACTGTTCTATATTCAGGGGCTCATAACATACTGTATCACAGCATTTTAAAGCCGTTATCTACGTAAAAAATGGCACTCTGCTGCGTGAACACTGGCACTGTCTGCGTGAAAAATGGCACCCGTGTCTTGGCCCCAGGCCGGCCGCCGTTTGCAGGCAAGCGTCAAGCCAGAGGTGGGAGCAGGGGCCATCTACGTGAAAAATGGCACCGGGCCCGCCAATTCACGGCCGGAATCGGCGCGTTCGCGAATGACGCGAAACGCTTATCTTGGGGCGGCCCCCGGCCCTTTTACTGGGGGCACTGTATCTGCTATGGCTTCCCCTACCGTGCCCGCCCCGCTATATCCCCGGGCTTACCAGGCCAATGCCCTGGTGAGAGCCCCGCTGAAGCTGACTCACGTGGAGGCCCGCATATTTGCGCTCGCCCTGGGCTGCATTCATCAGGGGCAGACGGAGCTACCGGGCATCTCCATTCCCCTGAGCCGGGTGATGACTCAGAAAAAGGGCGGTAGCGTGTACGAAACGATTCGCGACGCCTGCAAAAGCCTGATGTCAAAAGTGGTCAGCATCGAGTCGCAGACGGGTAACCGGCGGCGGTTTACGGCCTACTCCATCATCAGCTACCTGGACCTGAATGAAGGCACCGGGTTTCTGACCGGCAACTTCGCTCCCGAGATCAAGCCCTTCCTGCTTCAGCTGGCCGAGCAGTACACCCACGTGGAACTGGAAACGCTGCTCACCCTGCGCTCGGCCCACGCCCACCGCCTGTACTGGCTGCTCAAATCCTGGGATGACGTGGGCCAGTTGGAGGTGCCGTTCGAGGTGTTGCGCCGGCAGGTGCTGGGTGATGACAATGAGGTGACCTATCCGCTGTTCTACGATTTCAAGCGCTACGTGCTCGAGCCGGCTTTGCGAGAGCTCTATGCGCTGGGCTGGGTAGTTACTTACGAGCCGCTTAAGGACGGCAAAAAGGTACACGCCGTGCGCTTTACCATTCCCTGCCCCCTGAGTCAGCTGGCCGAGCAGGGTGCGGAGGTGGCCGGTAAGGGCCGCGCACGGACGCCGCAGGCGCAGATGAGCTTGGAGCTGCCCGCCAACGCATCCACCCTGTAGCAGCGCATGGTCACGCGCCTGCAGAAGCTGCGCATGACCGACGCGCAGATTCGGCACGTGCTCGATTTTGTGGCCGATGATGAAGCGCTCATTGCCCGGCTCATGAAAGTAAGCCACCCACTGCTGCGCGACTTTGAGGCCGGCAACAAGACTTTCGATAATCTGGGAGGGGCGGCCATCAACCTGCTCAAAACGGAATTCCCCCGGCTCTATCCACTGCTCAAGTAAGTTAATGCCCGAAAGCGCAGGCGTCCAGGCAACGGACGAAGCTGGAGAAATACCCGTCGCGCTATCCGCCTGGTATTGCTTTCTTCTGCCGCTAGTAGGAGGCACACGGCATTGACTGGCCCTGGCTTATGGCGATCAACCGCCTGGCCGCAACGTGCTCCTTACTACGCTCCGCACTACGCTGGGCGCCATTGGCAGAAAGTGCCCTGATTTATGAAAACCGCAACCCCGCTACTGCCCATTAAACTGAAGTAGCCCATGATGGCCGTTGTTCAATTCCTTCGGGCTTGCTGGCCCCTGTTTGTGCTGGTGCTGGCAGCTTGCCTGCCCCTGCAGGCGCAGCAACAGCCTACTGCCGGAGCGGCAGATGCGCCGTGGGTTACGCTTCTCAATCCGCAGCACCTGGGCGGCAGCATCGAAGGCACCGCCTTGGCGCGGGACGCGGCGGGGAACCTATACGTTACTGGGGTTTTTACCGGCGCGGTGCGGTTGGGTGAACTTCAGCTGCAGGCCCCGCAGGGCAGCGCGGCTAAAGTGGGCTTTGTGGCTCAGCTTTCCCCCGCCGGCCGGTGGCGGTGGGCGCAGGTGCTGACCGGTTTCGACGGCTCCACCAACCGCGCCGAGAGTGTGGCGAGCGATGCAGCTGGCGGCCTCTACGTCACAGGCTCCTACCAGGGGCAGGTGCGTTTCGGGTCCTACTTGGGCTTGGAGCCCCCTTCTCCAGGCGGGGCGCCTTCCGGAGCGCGGCACTTCGTGGCCCGCCTTGATACGGCCGGCCACTGGCTCTGGGCGCAGGCGCTAAGCGTGGGGCCGGCCAAGTCAAGCCAGGTCACGAGCGATGCGGCTGGCATGGCGTACGTGAACGGCGGGCCCGCCGCGACCGGGGCTTCCGGCCTAGCCCGGGAAGTGGTGGCGGGCAAAATCAGTCCGCAGGGGGCCTGGCAGTGGACTGTCAGGCCCCCTGCGCCCCCCCCCCCCCGGGTGCAGGCTCTAGCCGTAAGCCCGTCCGGGCATGTATTCCTCGGTGGGGCCCTGCTGCCGTCCCCACCCGTCCGGTCACCGCAGCCTGCGGAAGACGGCTGGTTGGGGCCAGGGCGGCCAGCCGGGCCCGAGCGGCCGTTTGTGGCCCGCCTGACTGCCACGGGGAAGTGGGAGTGGACGGCTACCGCCCAACCCCAAGGCAACGGCCGGGCCACCTGCGAGGCGCTGCGCGTGGGCCCCGACGGCGACCTGTTCGTGGCCGGTCAGTACGATACGCCCGTGCGATTTACGGCCGTGGCCGGCCGGCCGCTACAGTTGCGGGTACCGGAGCGTTCAGGCAGCGTGTTTGTGGGCCGGCTCACGGCCGGCGGGCAGTGGCGCTGGGTAACAGCCCCGACCAGTGCCGGCAGCACCTTTGCGCGCCGGGGCATTTTCCTCAGCGACCTGGACCTGGATGCTGCGGGGCAGCTGTGCCTGGCCGGTACGTTTGCCGGATCGGCGGAATTTTCCACCCTCCCTTCCTCGACCCACTTATCGGCCGGCGACAAATGGGGACAGTCCTACGTCGCCTGGCTAAGCCCGATGGGACGGTGGCTGGCAGCCGTTACGCCGACTGCCAGCCCTAAAGGGGCATTTAGCGGGGCCGCCTACGCGCGGGCAGTACTGGCGACCGGCGTAGGTTGCGCGGTCCTGCTGGCTCACGCCCCGGGGGCGGCCACCGATGAGTCGGACGAGTTTACAACCACGCTGACGCTGGGGCTTAGCCAGGCCAAGTCGCTCCACCCGGACCGCTGGTCGATGCTGAGCCAGGCTGATGGGGGCCGACGTACGCACCAGTTTCGTGGCCCTACTCGATACGGCGGGCACGTGGCGCTGGGCCCGGCGCGTGGATACGAGCTACCCCCATGAAGTAGCCCTTGCCGCCGATTTGGCTGGCCGGTTGCATCTGGCCGGCATATTTCAAGACAGCCTCGCTCTGGCCACCGAGCCCGTCGCCACTCGGCTGCGGGCCCCGGACGCGCGGCGTCTGTTTGTCGCCCAGTTGGGAGCCACCGGGCACTGGCTGACGGCGCGGGACGTAAAGGCAGCCGATTATATCAGCCCCCTGGCCTGGGCAGTAGGGGCCGCCGGCCAGCAGTATCTGGGCGGCTCGCTGGGCAGGGATGCTTCGCAGGCCGACTCGTTGCCGGCAGCTGGCCCGACGGCCCTGGTTGCCCACGGGCTTTTCCGCACGGGCTACGTGACGCAGCTGCCCCTGCAGGGGTCGGGGCAGCAAACAGTGCTACGTCAGGCCTCCCCGCGCTGGGCGGCCGTGGGCGCGTGGGTGATGCTGCAAGGCACTGGGCTGGCAAGCGTCTCTCAGGTGCGGGTGGGTGGCATTACCGCCGAACTGCAAGTGATATATGACCAGCGGCTGCGCGTGCAGGTGCCTGCCGGGGCCAAGCCGGGGAGCGTAAGGCTGGAAGTGAGCACTCCTCAGGGCCATACGCAACTCCCGCACCAGCTGCGGATCCGTCGCCCCTGATCGTAGCTCAACCAGTATGAGTGTGCAACCATAAAATGGCTACTGAGCTGGTGCGCCAGCCTGCAGAGTCACTAGGGCACCTACCCCATTCGAGATATCCCTGGTTGGATCAGGCAGTAGTTCGCTTAGCGGGCGGAATTTCAGGAATGTATGCGACCCAGAAGAAAGCAACAGCTAGCTGCTTGCGCGTGCTAGCCGGACAAATTTGCAATGCTATTGCAAATTTGTCCGGCTAGCACGCGTATATTTAGCTATGATTCCCCGTCAACTCACTCCTAAACTGCTGCAATTAGCGCAGGCCTTTCCCGTCATCACCCTCACTGGTCCCCGCCAGTCGGGCAAATCAACGCTGGTAAGGGCCGTCTTTCCCGCCCTGCCTTATGTATCGCTCGAAGACCCGGACGTCCGGCAACTTGCGCAGCAAGACCCTCGGCGGTTTCTGGCCACTTACCCGCAGGGTGCAGTGTTAGACGAAGTACAGCGGGTACCCAACCTGTTTTCCTACCTGCAAAGCGTGGTGGACCAACCGACGCCACCCGCTGCGCCCTACGTGCTGACAGGGTCACAGAATTTTCTCTTGCTCGACGCCATTAACCAGTCGCTGGCCGGGCGCACGGCCGTGTTGCGGCTGCTGCCCTTTAGTTGCGCCGAATGGCAATCCGCCAGCCAACTGCCGGCCAATGTAGACGATATCATCTGGCGCGGGGGGTACCCGCGCTTGCTACGGCCGCAGCTCTTCCCGTCTGATTTTTACCCCAGCTATATCCAGACCTACCTGGAGCGCGATGTACGCTCCATCCTCAATATCAGCGACCTGAACACTTTTACCCGGTTTCTGCGCTTGTGTGCCGGCCGTATAGGCTCGCCCCTTAATTTAAGTTCGCTCGCCTCCGACTGCGGCGTAGCCGTGAACACGGCTAAGGCGTGGGTATCGGTACTCGAAGCCAGCTATGTGCTGTACTTACTGCCCCCCCACCACGCCAATTTCAGCAAGCGTCTGATTAAATCCCCTAAACTCTATTTCTACGACACGGGCTTGGCTTGCTCACTGCTCGGTATTGGCGAAGGTGCTCAGCTGGCCTCGCACTACCTGCGCGGGGGGTTATTCGAAAACCTGGTGCTTACCGAGATTCTCAAACACTATGACGCGCTGGGGCAAGTAGCACCAGTGTATTTTTGGCAGGATAAAACTGGCCGCGAAGTCGACTTCCTGCTTGAACGACCCACGGGCCTGCTGGCCCTGGAGGTGAAAGCCGGTCTGACCCAAAGTAGCGATTATTTCCGGCAGCTCGACTATTGGCGCAGCTTAAGCGGCGTGCCGGCCGAGCAGGCCTACGTCGTGTATGCGGGAACCACGACGCGGCCCACTGCCCACGGAACATTGCTGCGACTGGCTGATTTAGCGGCGGTGCTATAAGGGTCGCACAATAGTAGGAACGAAAAACAACGATAGGGAGTGCTAGTCGGCTGGGGTGGGGTTCACCCGAATTTGTGGCGGGGAATTTCAGAATACGGCCATTCTTATAATGCACATAGGCCCTCTGATCAGTTGGCGCAAAACGCCAACTGGTCAGAGGGCCCCGAGCAAGCCAAATAGGCTAGTGCTGGACGCTCAGGTTATAGTTGACGGTGTTGTTGCCGCGCCGCAGGCGCACATGATACAGGCCGGTGGGCATGGCGCTGGTGCTCACGCGGGTCTCCACGGCCTGCGTGGTTTCGCCGTGCATGCGCGTGCCCCGGTCGTTGTATACCTCGATTCGGAAGGGCTGTCCGGCCGGGAAGGGGCTGCGCAGTCTGTTACCATTCAATTTATTCAGTGTATTCTCGGTCCCGGTAGTCGAGAAAGTCTCGGACTTTGACGTAGGTCCTGTCAGATGGGCGCAGGCACCAGATTGCCGCTCGGAGCCCCCACGGGTCCACCAGAAACTCCACATGGGTTTGTCCAACTAAGCGCAGTGCCTGTATTCCGCGTAAGTGTTCGTCCTCAATGCGTGAGACGCCGGTATTGTGATGCCAAACAGTGAGGTGCTCGCCCACCACGACGGCCCACTCGTTATCGGGGCCAATAAGGCCGCCAGAGGGGTCCCCGTAAAAATCGTCTTCGAGCAGGTATTCGCCGTTGCGCTTGCGCACGAGCACAGCGTCCTCAAACGTGTGGCCGAGCAACAACTCGTTGGTTTCGGCTACCACGTGCAGGTCTGGAAAGTTCTTGGGCATGAGCAACGAATCAGCATAAGAAGTAATCGGCTTAGCTCATGGCAATCTACTCAGCGTTCAAGAAAACGGTCCGATTAGCAAAAGGAGCTATTCGGTGGCCTCGGCATGCGCTGGACCTGCAGCCACGCCGCGGCTGCGGGGAGCTGGGTAAACCAGCCGAAGTGCACGGCGGGCGTGTGCCAGTCCTGCGGAGCGGTGGCCCGGTGCTCTTGCAACCGGGCCAATTCAGCGGGCGTCACCAAAAAGGCCACCTGCGGGGGTTGCCCGAGCACGGCCCGCACCCGGGGAAAGTAGTCTTCCTGCATCCAGCTGTGTAATTCGGCGGGCTCTTCGTTGGGTCCGCTGCGGCGGTCAACCACCCAGTACGGGGAGCGGTGGTGGGTGGCGTGGACCAGCAGCACTTCGAGGGTTTCCATCGCCTCCGCAAACGTCAGGGCCCGGGTGACGCTCGCGCGGAGCAGGGGCGGGCGGGCCTGGTAGGACACGGAAAAAAAAGGAAGCGTGGGCAGGGAGCCTCGCGGCGTTCCGGGCGGATCAGGAACCATGGTAGGGCGAAAATAGGCGTATGGGACGGTGCACTACAGTCGTCATCAACCGGTTTCAGGAGTCTAACAAAGCGGTGGCCTAGATAAACGCTGCGTTTGGTGAATGGAGCGTTTATTGAGACGTTGTTAAAGCGCGCTGACAGACAATACTTTGGAGATTACCGCAATTTTTCGCCCTGTTGTAACGAGAATCCCTACTTCAACTTAACGAGAAATCGACCTTGCCGCTGGCACAGTTGGTCGACAAAATCTTACCGTAATTCTTGGTCCAGTTAATAACGCAACCTCAGGCAGCGCCACAAAAAAGAAAAAACTTTTCCCTTGCCTCAGCGTTAACATTTTTGTTAAAATCGTTTTCATAATGGCTGGTAAAGTAAGGGACGTCCAGACGGAGGAGCATATCAAGCACACGGCGAAGAACATTTTCTTTGCCGAAGGCAACCTGCACGCCACCACCCAGGAAATCGCCGACCAAGCCGGGGTGAACCGCGCGCTCATCAATTACTACTTCCGCAGCCGCGACCAATTATTTCAGCAAGTATTGCAGGAAGCAATGAACAGCCTGTTTGCCAAGCTGCACCTGCTCTTTACGGCCAAAATGGACTTTCGCGAAAAGATTCGGCAGTACATCGATACGACCATCGACCAGACCGCTACTTACCCCTACTTGGAGAGCTTCGTGATTGCGGAGCTGAACCGGGGCGGGGCCTTGACCCCCCGTTTTCCGGACCACCTGCGGCAAGCCCTGCTAGGGCCGTTCAGCGACGAGGTGCAAGCGGAAGTGCAGAAGGGCACGCTGCCAGCCGCTACTATCGAGCACTTTATCATTAATCTAATGTCCCTGACCACCTATCCCATGATGGCGAAGCCCATTGTGAAAATGATATTCAACCAGGATGAGACTACCTACCGGCAGTGTATACATGAATTGAAACAGCAAATTTTCCAACTGATTTTCTGCGGGTGTCAAGAGAGATAATCTTTTTTATCAATTTTATTTATCAAAATTGATAAAATCTCGGTTATACCAACATAATGCGATTATCAGCATGGTCACGTGTTAACAATTTTGTTTAACATCCATTTTAAACACCTGTGCGGGGCTATTTCGAGCGGCAAGAGCTGGCCCTGTACTGGGCACTGGCTTTCCAACCCGATTTCTTCGACGAAGAAATCGCCGCCTTCCGCACGTTCTGGCGCGTCATCGCCGGGGAGCGGACGCCTACAGGCCATACCCCCTGTTTTGCGCCAACAGCCGTTTGCGGGCCACCTGTAGGCTCCGGCGCCCGCCGCTAAGCGCCCGTTCCCCCAGCCGGCTTTTCGCCGCCGAAGGGCAGGGCGTAAGGATTGACGGCGGCTTGATTCTTCCTGTTAAACTACTTATTCCACTCAAACCCCTCTCTTCATGACTACGCTTTCATCTTCCGCAGCTACCGGCGAACTGGCCGGCAAAGTAGCCCTCGTCACGGGGGCTTCTCGCGGCATTGGCCGCGCCATCGCATTGCGCCTGGGCCGGGCCGGGGCCAGCGTGGTGGTCAACTACGCCACCAGCCCCGACCGGGCGCAGGAGGTGGTGGCCGCCCTGGAAGCCGCCGGCGGACGGGCCACTGCCATCCAGGCCGACATCAGCCAGCCCGCCGAGGTGGCCCGGCTGTTTCAGCAAACCGAAGACTTTTTCGGGGGGCTCGACATCGTGGTCAACAACGCCGGGGCCTACTTGAGCAAGCCGCTGGTGGACGTGACGGCGGCTGACTTCAACCACGTATTCGACCTCGATACCAAAGGCACCTTTCTGGCCCTGCAGGAAGCGGCCCGCCGCGTACGCGACGGCGGCCGCATTGTCAACATCTCCTCGGGCCAGACGGCCGTGCCCTTCCCCGGCGGGGCCGTGTATGCGGGCAGCAAGGCGGCCGCCGAGCAGTTTGGGCTGGTACTGGCCAAGGAGCTGGGCAGCCGGCAGATAACGGTCAACAACGTGCTGGTGGGCGTCACGGAAACCGAAAGCCTGGTGCTGCCCGAGGCGCTGCGGCAGCAGCTCATTTACAACACCCCGCTGGGGCGCCTGGGCCAGCCCGAGGACATTGCTGAGGTGGTGGGTTTCCTGGTGAGCCCCGCTGGCCGCTGGATGACCGGCCAGAACGTGCGCGCCACCGGCGGCCTCATGTAAAGCGCAACTCGCCCGCCCCCGCGCCCCCAATGGCCGTGTGAAACCGCTCGGCCTCTATGACGCTGCCGGGGGCCATCGACACGCCCATGCTCTGGGACAATCCCAACGTGCAGTCAGGGGCCGAAAAGATTGACCAAGCCAATGTGGGCCGGCCCGAAGATGTGGCCGACGCCGTGGCCTACCTGGCTTCCGACCAATCCGCTTTCGTGCGGGGCATGGAGCTGCGCGTGGACGGGGGCCGGCTCAGTCGGCTCTCGTAGTCGCCGCCGGTCCTCCCTCGGCGCGGCCAAGGAATGATGCGCTGGTTTCAACATGCTAGCCGTACCACCTATTAAAAAACAGCCCTTTATGCCTACCCCCAACGACCAACCCCCTTTTGATACCGACGTGCTCATCATCGGGGCCGGGCCCATCGGCCTGACCACCGCCAACGCCCTGCGCCACCACGGCGTAAGCTGCCGAATTCTGGAAGAGAAACCGGAGCCCAGCAAGTACTCCAAGGCCAACAACGTCTGGGCCCGCACCCAGGAGCTGCTCCACGGCATCGGCCTGCGCGAGCCGCTGGCCGAAAATTCCTACCTGGTGGGCCGCATCAATGTCTTTATCGACGACAAGCCGCTCGATGAAATCAAGAGTGACAACGTCGAAAGCCCCTACCCCCAGGCGCTCTACACGGGCCAGGACGTGATTGAAAACACGCTCACCAACGAGTTGGAAAAGCGCGGCGTGCAAGTGGAACGTGGGCGCAAGGCCGTGACTCTGACTCCCGACGACGCGGGCGTGACGGTGCTGGTCACCGCCACGGACCAGCAAGACGCGCCGAGCGGCGAGTTTGAGCGCATCCGCTGCCGCTACCTGGTGGGCGCCGACGGCAACGAAGGCACCGTCCGCAAATCGCTGGGCCTGGATTTCAAGACCAAGAAGTTCGAGGGCCGCGCCAACCATCAGGCCGATGCCAAGCTGAGCTGGCAGCGCTCGACCGACCCCGACCAGCTCTGGTTTTTCACCTACCACAACGGCTTTGCCGGGGTGATGCCCGTGTGGGGCGGCTACCACCGGCTGTTCTTTTTGGAAGACGAGCAGCTGGTGCCCGACCGCGACCCGACGCTGGCCGAGATTCAACAACGGGCGCGCGAAGTCACCGGCGACGACACGCTGACGCTGACCGACCCCATCTGGCTGAGCCACGGCCGCTTTCAGCACGCCGTGTCGGCCGCCTATTCCCAGGGCCGGGTGTATCTGGTCGGCGACGCGGGGCACTTCACGCTGCCCATCGGCGGGCAGGGCATGAACGCGGGCTTCCACGACGCGGTGGGCCTGGCCTGGCGCCTGGCCCTGACGCTGCGCGGCCACGCCAGCCCCCTGGTACTCGACAGCTACTCGCCCGAACGCCAGGGCAACCATGCGGATTTGGACGAGCAGCAGGCCAAAGGCTTCGAGCGCCTGATGTACCGCAACCGGGTAGAAGATGCCCTGCTCAGTGCCGTGGGCCAGGCCGTGCCCAACATCGGCTCGCAGCTGTTTGGCAGCGACGACTTGCAGCAGCTCTCCGTCAGCTACCCCGACAGCCCCCTGAGCGAGGACCACCTGCGCCTGCGCCAGGTGCTGCACCCCGGCGTGCCCACCGCCGGCGACCGCGCCCCCGACGCGAAAGTGACCGACCCGCAGGGCAAGACGATGACCCTGTTTGCGAGCCTCTACAACCCCGATGGCCAGAGCTACGGCTGGAGCCTGCTGGCCTTCGACGGCCGCCAGGCCGAGGCCACGCCGGCGCTGCTGGCGGCGCTGGACCAGGTCACGGGCTGGGACTGGGTGCGCCCGCGCCTGGTGCTGGCTGCCCCGCTCACGCCCGCCGCCAGGGAAAGTCCGCTCACCCGCCTGGCCGACCGCGACGGCCACGCCCACTCGGCCTTCGGGCTCGAAGGGCTGCCGGCCCTGGTGCTCGTGCGGCCCGATGGCCACATTGCCTTCCGCGGCCCCGCCGGTAGCCCGGAGCTGCTGCAGCGCTACTGCGAGAAGGTGTTTGGCCCGGCCGGCAGCTGAGTGCACCACCAATCAATCAGGGGGCTTTTTCCGCCCGCTACCCGGCGAGGAAAGCCCCCCGCCTACTTTTTTCACTGTTTAATCCCCTTGGGTCATGGCACCGATTCACGTAATGAAGGTCGCGGCCGAGCCAGCGGAGCGCTACAACCCCGTTACCTGTGACGCAGCGGAGTCGATAAGCCTGTAGCCGCAATAGGACGTTCTTTTCCTTCAAACGAGCCATGAAGACCGACGAACTACAAGAACAAGTATTTGCGCTGGTGCGCAAGCAGGTATGGCACTTGCGCCAGCCGGTGCTGACGCCCGCGACCCACTTGACCCATGACCTGGGCCTGGATTCGGTGGAACGCGTGCAACTGGGCATTCGCCTGGAATACGGCCTGCGAATAGAGATTCGTGATACGGAAATCGGGCAATGGGACACCCTGGCCGATGTGCTGGCCTGCGTGGGGCGCTACCTGCCCGCCGCGGCCTGGCCCGCTACCTTACCCCTTAGCCATCGGCAATCCGCATGAAACTCATTGGCCTGGAAGAACACTTTTGGACGCCCGAAATAGTGGCCGCCCTTGACCGCTTGCCGCCCGCGCAGCACGACGACGCAATGGACCTGTTCAAGACCCCGCAGCTGCTGGACCGGCTGCGGGACCTGGGCGAAGACCGGCTGCGGCAGATGGACCTGATTGGGCTGGACATGATGGTCCTCTCCGTGACAACCCCCGGCACGCAGGCCCTGCCCCCCGCCGAAGCTGTGCCCCTGGCCCGCCAGGCCAACGACCGGCTGGCCGCCACCATCCGGGCCCACCCCGACCGGTTTGCCGGCTTCGCCACCCTGCCCACGCCCGACCCGGCCGCTGCCGTGGTGGAGCTGCAACGGGCGGTGCAGGAGCTGGGGCTGCGCGGGGCCATGCTGCACGGGCGCACCGGCGACAAGTACCTCGACCACCCCGACTTCCGGCCCCTGCTGGCGATGGCCGAGCAGCTGGGCGTGCCACTCTACCTGCACCCGCAGGTGCCGCCGCGCGCCGTACGGGCCGTGTACTACGACGGCTTCGGGGACGCGCTCAGCAACGCTTTCGCCTTGGGCGGCTGGGGCTGGCACCTCGACGCGGGCATTGGCGCGCTGCGCCTGATTCTGGCCGGCACCTTCGACGCCCACCCTGGCCTGCAAGTTATTTTGGGCCACTGGGGCGAGATGGTGCCCTTTTTTCTGGAGCGGGCCGACGTGATGACGCCGCTGCTGCCGGGCCTGAAAAAATCGGTGGCCGAGTACTTCCGTCAGCAGTTTTACGTAACGCCCAGCGGCATTTACAATACCACCTACCTCCAACGGGCCATTGAGGTGATGGGCGTCGACCGGGTGCTGTACTCCACCGATTATCCGTTTCAGTACCAGCCCGATGGTACCGCCCGCCACTTCCTGGAGCAAGCCCCGCTCAGCTTCGATGACAAAGCCAAAATTGCCCATCTCAACGCCGAAAAGCTGCTGAAGCTGACCTGACGGCGCCCGGCGCCCGCCTGGGGTGAGCTACCCCCGTCCTCCATCTTTTCCCTTCCAGCAATGTGGGCCTCGGCTAAAGGTTTGGTCTAGAAGTAGCGTTTGGAGAGGGCTGCCGCTGAGTAGCGTTCCGTTGCTTCCGATTCAACACGTCGTAAGAAGGCAAAACCCCGCCAAGGTTGTAGTAGCTGCTCCGTGCGTCGCGTAGCAGCGGCCTCGGGGTAGCTATGCGAATTTCGCCTTTAGCTGCTGGTTGGCTTGCCCGTGCAGCGGCCCGCCATGCCCAAACACGGCCGTGTCGAACGATAAGGCAGCCGCTTTCAGTATGCTTTGCTGGCCCAGCGCCCGGTCTTCGTAGAGGGTGCTGTATGCCAGGCCCAGCACGTGCGCGCACAGGTCGGCGGCAATCAGCACGCCCTCGCTCTGGAGCAGTAGCGCCACGTGGCCGGCGCTATGGCCGGGCGTGTGCACGACCCGAATGCCGCCCAGCAAGGGAATTACGTCGCCGTCGCTCAGCTTTTCTTCCACGGCTACGGCCGGCACAACGTTGCCCGCGCTTTTGATAAACATTTGGTAGATAAACCGATTCGTAACACCCGGCGTGAGGGTCATGGGCCGGCCGCTTACGCCTTTTTCCAGCAGCAGGGCATCGGCGCGGTGGGCATACACGCGGGCGTTGGTCTGCCGCTTAATGTCGGCGGCGTTGCCCGTATGGTCGGTGTGCAGGTGCGTGAGAATGATGCGCTTGATGTCGGCCGGGTTCTTTCCTTCCTTGCGCAGGGCGGCGAAGATTTTGGCGGTGCTGCCCGGCAGGCCGGTATCGACCAGCGTCAGGCCGTCGTCTTCAATAACGAAGGCGTTGACGGCCCCCAGGTTGATTTGGTACAGGCGGTTGGTAATTTTTTTCATGTAGGGAAGGAGTAGGAAAGCATGAGGGGCCAGTAGACTAGCCTTGCGGGTCTTCTTTCGATGCCGGCCGGGGCAGCCGACTTTGGCGGCGCTGGTCCTGGTGCACCACGGCCGCCACCACCAGGAGAGAAAAGAATGGCAGGCCGCAGCCAACCAGAAACCAGCGCCAGAAGGAGCGCCCATGGCTGTAGGCGTAGTAGCCGGTCATGGTGGGCAGGAACAGCAACGGGGCCGTTAACACCAGCAGGGCCTCTAGCATATGGGAACGTCGGCCACAGGATAGCCAGCAGCCTCCGCTACCAGGCTGTTTTCCGCAGCGGTACCGGATACGGACGGGAGCAGGCGGGCACGTAATGGAACAAGCATCCCGCAAAGGTGGGAGGTTGCCTATCGCTCCGACGATAACAATTGTTAAAAACGCCGCCTGGCCAACCGCTTATTTGCGGTTGCGGATGCGGCTGAGCGACACGCCCGTGATGCCCAGGTAGGAGGCGATATAGTGCTGCGGCACCCGTTGCAGCAACTGCGGGCGATTTTTTACCAGGTCCTCGTAGCGCTCCTGCGGGGTGTCACGGATGTAGGCCAGTAGGTGATGCACGTAGCCGATGAGCCGGCGGGTGGTGAGCTGCTGAAACCACTCCCGAAAGTCGGGCCGTTCGGCCATGAGCCGGTCAAACTCCGCTTTCGACAACACGTCGAGCGTACACGCTTCGACGGTTTCGATGGTGAACTCGCTGGGTTCCCCAGTCAGAAAGCTTTCCAGCGAAGCCACGGCTTCGCCCTCCACGAAAAACTGCGCGGTCAAGTCTTTGCCCCGATGATTGAGCCAGATGCGCACGCAGCCTTGGCGCACGACGTAGAGGTGCGAAGCCACCTGGCCTTCCGCCAATAGCACGGTTCGGGCCTTCACATCCAGGGTGGGCAGCGCCACGTCAGCAAATAGATTCATGAAGCTGGCCAGAAAAAAATGCGGCAAAGAAGCGCGGGCTGCCGGTTGGACCGGTATCGGTCGCTCGGCTTACGCAGGTGACTGCCTACCGAGTAGAAGCCAAAGGCAAAGTATCATAAAAGGCAAATGCGATTTTTGGACCGAACTTTTAACCAAAGCCAACGATGGGAAGCGGCGGAAGGGCAGCACGGCGCATATCGCCGTTGACACGCTGGGCTTAGCGCCCGCAATGGAATGCACGACCTGGTAAAAGCGACACATAAGCTACAGCTGTTGCGCGCCGTCCTAAACACGGTGCGGTTGGCGCTGGTTTGTGGGTAGTCGATTGGCATTGGGCGCTGGGCTTGAACGGGTCGCTACACGCCCCGCAGAGGTTCGTACTTGACGCAGCATTCGGCATTGGAGCTGCCGGCTAGCTTGGCGGACCGACCGACTCGGCCCGCCACTTGCTCACATTCTTACCATAGCCACCATGTTTGACATCATCCTGCAACACGTGCAGCAGCAAATTGCCTTGACCCCGGACGACGCGGCCGTGTTCACGGCCCTGCTTACGCCCCGGCCATTGCGCCGCCGGCAGCACCTGCTCGACGCGGGCGACGCTTGCGACTTCGTGGCCTTCGTCAGCCATGGACTGCTGCGCTCGTTCAGCACCGACGAGCGCGGCACCGAGCACGTGCTGGACCTAGTGCCCGAAAATAACTGGCTCGACGACCCCACCCGCGGACCCGGCGGGGAGCCCAGCCCGTTTACGATTGAAGCCTTGGAAGACAGCGAGGTGCTGCTGCTTAGCAGCCCGAACCTCGAAATACTCTACCAGCGCGTGCCGGCCTTCGAGCGGTTCTTCCGGCTGCTGAGCCAGGAGAGCTACGCCCGGGCGCAAAAGCGCCTGATGTGCGCCAAAAGCTGGCCCGCCCGCGACCGGTACCAGGAGTTGATGCGCCAGTACCCCACCGTCGAGTTGCGCGTGGCCCAGCACCAGATTGCCTCGTTTCTGGGCATCACGCCCGAATCACTGAGCCGGCTTAAAAAGGGGCTCTACGAAAAGCAGGGGTAGTGCATTAGCCCCTGGCAGGGGCATCGGCCGGCCGGTGGTTTCCTTAGGGAAGGCCAGCGGCCGGTTTTTTTGCGTCGGGGCGTTTCGGGTCGAAAGTCTTATCCTACATCAAGGAAACGGCGCGGGGCACGGGGGACCTTTGTATCGTTGGCTGGCTGTCAGTCAATGCTTCATCCCCCAACCCAATCCTCATGCAAACGGTAGCAGAATCAGTAAACGAATTAAACGGGCACATCCTGAACGGCAACATCCTCGGCGCTTTCGACAAGTTTTACGCCGATGACGTGGTGATGCAGGAAAACGAGAATGAGCCCGCGGTGGGCAAAGCGGCTTGCCGGGCCAATGAGGAAGCCTTCGTGGGTGGCATGACCGCCTTCCGGGGCGCGCAGGTCAAGCACGTGCTTATCAACGACGACATCGCCGTGGTGCAGTGGCACTTCGACTACGACCACGCCCAGTGGGGCACGCGCACCTACGACCAAGTGGCCGTGCAGCGCTGGCGCGACGGCCAGATTGTGAACGAGAAGTTCTACTACAGCCGTTAGGCCGGCGGCGGCAGCCTGGTCCGTTGTGGACGCCAGGCTGCCGTTAGGGCCACGTGGCCATCCATTTCACTTTTCCCTTCCTACTATCATTGTGATGCAAATCGGCATTGACTCTTTTGCGGCCGCCTCGGCCGATTACACCCACGGCCCGGCCCTGAGCCCGGCCGAGGCCGTGCAGCAACTGCTCGACCGGGTGGTACGGGCCGACGAAGTGGGCCTCGATGTATTCGGCATCGGCGAGCACCACCGGCCCGAGTTTCTGGATTCGGCCCCGGCCGTGCTGCTGGCCGCCGCCGCGGCCCGTACCCGCACCATCCGCCTGACCAGCGCCGTGACGGTGCTCTCGGCCGCCGACCCGGTGCGCGTGTTTCAGGAGTTTGCCACCCTGGACCTGATTTCCAACGGCCGGGCCGAAATGGTGGTGGGCCGGGGCTCGTTTGGCGAAGCATTTCCGCTCTTTGGCTACGCCCGCGCCGACTACGACGCCCTGTTTGCCGAAAAGCTGGACCTGCTGCTCACCATCCGGGACCACGAGCACGTGCACTGGGCGGGCCAGTTCCGGCCGGCGCTCACCGGGCAGGGCATCTACCCGCGGCCGGTACAGGCGCGGCTACCCGTGTGGTTGGGGGTGGGCGGGACGCCGGCTTCCTTCGTGCGGGCCGGCACGCTAGGCCTGCCGCTGATGGTGGCCATCATCGGGGGCGAAACCCACCGCTTCCGCCCCTTAGTGGACCTGTACCGCGAAGCGGGCCGCCGGGCCGGCCACGCCCCGGAAACCTTGCGGGTAGGGCTGCACTCGTTGGGCTACGTGGCGGAAACGTTCGAACAGGCCGCCGAGGAGTACTACCCCGGCTACGCCGCGGCCTTCACCAAGATTGGGCGCGAGCGGGGCTTTGGGCCGGTCACGCGCCCGCAGTTCAATGCGCAGCTGGGCCCTCACGGCGCTTTCTTAGTAGGCAGCCCGGAAACGGTGGCAGCCAAGATTCTGCGGCACGCCGACGCGCTGGGCGGCATCGACCGGGTAACGTTCCAAATGGACACAGGGGGCCTCACCTCGGACCAGTTGCTGCACGCCATCGAGCTGATTGGTAAGCGCGTAGCCCCGCAGCTGCGGGCGGCGGTTCCGACGAAGCGGTCCGTCGTAGCGGGGCTATAGCTTGGTTTTTTCACTGATTGACTGCAAAACGAGTGCCGCTGACTGCAGGCTTACCCCCACGCCGGCCGGCGACGCCTTTTATCTTCTTATTTCTCGCTTTTGCGAAAGCCGTTCACGTTTCTTCTGCCGAGTAGGGGGCAAACCGATACGGAGTGGCCTCCACTACTACGGGCTGGGCGGTATCAGCGGGTATACCACCAACAGATAGCAGGGTCAGGGTCTTGCGGTCGGCGCTCGTCTCAAAAACCTCTTCCGTGGCCGGGTACTCGCGGACCATACGCCCCTGCTCATCCCTATAGGCAATAAAGGAGTTATTGCGGCGGGCGGTGCCGCTCACCACATCATCGAACCTCTCCTGAAATTCCGGGCTTTGGACCAACGCGCCAATATCTTCCAAGCCCGGCGGACGCGGCGCGTAGCGGGCCTTTAGCATAGCATCGGTTAGCGCAATGACCTGCTCGATGCTTAGCTCCCCACTTACGTGTCGCTGCATCAGCGCCAGGCTCTCCTGGCCGGGCGCGGTGCCGGCGCTCGATGCGATGGCCACCGCGTTGTTGGCGTGCCGCTCCCGCTCCTGGTAGGCGCTTAGTTGGTCGGGGGTAAGCCCCGCCGGAGCGGGCTGAAAATGGGTCTTGGGCATAAGAGAAGGAAGTTAAGCAAGTGAACCAGTGGTTCGCGCACAGTCGAAGCATTGCCTCGTGCGGCAGCCGCTAAGCTGGGTCGGTGGCCTTGCGGGCGGTGTCGGCCGCGTTAGCCGTGTACTCTTCAATCTTCCGCAACGCTGGGCTTTTATGCTCGGGCCGGTCGATGAGTTGCGCGGTGTAAGTCGCCCCGGCCACGTCGTCCAAGTGGAGCTGCGCCTTTACGATGTCGGACAGGTAATAGGACCGGAAATAGCCGTTTTTCATATCCCCCACGTCAAACCCCTGGGCGTACTCCTGCGCCTGCTGCAAGGTGCGCCGGGCGGCCTCGCCGTGGCCGGCCTGGTACTGGGCCTCGGCAATCCGCTTGGCCACGTCCACATACCGGAATCCCGTCACGGTGGCCGCCAGCCACTGCGCCTCGGCTACGTCGCCCCGTTGCAGCAGCACTCGCACCACGGCCCCGATTAACTCGCCCTTCGTGTCGGCGTAGCGCACCCGCTGGGCCGTGGCCACGGCCGCCAGCAGCTCGCCGGCCTGCACCTGTGCCGTGGCCACGGCCTGCATGGCTTCGCTGTGGTAATGGCCGCTCGAAAAGGGATTAATGGCACGCACGGCCCCGGCAAGGTCGCCGGCTTGTAGCAGCGCCAGCAACTGCTCGTAGAAGCCATATCCCTTCGCTCGGGCGGCCTCTTCGGCCCGCTTGTCAGCCCGTTGCTGCGCAGGAGTCCACTGCTCGCGCGGGGTCATCAACCGGACAGTTGCGGGGTCCGGCTTGGAATCGAACCAATTAGCATTTTCGGCTGATTTGGAAGTCTCCTTTTCTTCCTCTTGTTTCTTCATTTTTCCCTTTGGCATACGATTACTTTTTATATCAACATTAGTAGTTAGTGACTCAATTGGCGCTCACGCCGCCCACCGCGACGCCCCTTTCGTGCTGCCACGATTTCAGACGCTCTACCAATGAAGCATGACCATTGGTTGGATGCGCCTTTACAATGTCGATGTCAAACTTATAAGCGCTACCTCGGAATAAGTGCGGTTTTGGCCTTCCTAGACGGATTTCTAATGGCGTGGTACTTTACCGAGTTAAGCCCGCTGGATGTAAGAGCTCACCAACTCAGCTACCTGGCCCAGAGTCAGCTCGCCGGCCACGTAGCGGGCGTATACGGCCTCGGTAACGGGGCCGGGTGGTGCGCCTTGTCTATTCCGACCGTAAGCGAGCTGCTGGCGCTGCTCAGCGGTTTGCTCACGGTCGGAATAAACGGGGCGGGCGGTGGTTGCAGCGTTGGTTTTCATGGGAGATAGTTTTGCAATTACAAAGGCGGCCTGGCCCGCCGCTTAGGAGTTGAACAGTGGTAGCATCAATTGCTTGCGCTGCCAGCATAAGAGGGTTTCTTTTTGAGGGCCAAAGACCTCGCACACGGCGGCAATCGCTGCATCCGACATATAAGGCTCG
Source organism: Hymenobacter lapidiphilus (assembly GCF_003417065.2). Lineage (GTDB taxonomy): Bacteria > Bacteroidota > Bacteroidia > Cytophagales > Hymenobacteraceae > Hymenobacter. The sequence continues at coordinate 20,033 of NZ_QVLT01000043.1, forward strand.
GTTTCCACCACTTGCTGCACCACGTCGCGGCCGTAGTAGCGCAGCATCGCGGCCCAATCGCCTACGCTGCCGCGTTGAATTACCCGCTCAATGATGGTACGGTACATCGCCTGCGGGTTAATGGTGCTGGGATATACGTCCCAAAGTAGGGTCGGCAGGTGCTCAGCCAAGGGCGACGGGGGGTAGCTCATTTTACAATTGCAAAAAGCTAAGCAGCTCAAGAACTCAAGTGCTCAGCCGCTCACTAAAAAGTCCGTTAGGTTATCCGGCAGGGGATTTTCTCCTATGTACTCCATAACCTGCTCTGAGGTCAGACCCGAAATGAGCAGCTGGTACGCCCGTAGTATCGAAACATCCGGCTCATCATCAGGAGAGATACCAAACTGCTGGCCGGCGTCAAGCGGAGGGTTTAGATAGCTCAAGACGGCCATCCAAGCGGTTGTTTTCGGCGTGTTAAGCTCACCAGGAAAAGCCGCTGCCCGGTCCAGCCACTTCCGGCACGCCAGTTCTGCGTGCCACGCGAAACTGGACATGCGCAGGAAAGTATCCAGCTCATTATAGCGCGTAAACTGCGGGCCATTTTCGGCCCAAAACGAAGGCTTTTTGAAGGGTTGTTCCATCCTACAAGATACGCCACAAACCCTGTTTCAAGTGCTTTCAAGGCCGTTTTTATCGGATTTAACTAACTTATTTTCAAACTATTTTCCCTTTCCTAATCGCCCCGAAATCGTCCGTGCGTCGCGTATTCCGGCACCGGGTCAGGTACCGACGCAAATACCGCAAGCTCGTGCCTTTCCGGGGACTTCTGGCCTTGATTAAAAGTTTGGTACAAAGGTTAAACGACGAGCTGGAAATCGGCGTCCACTTGACCATGAATGATACCTCAACAGCTAATGAGCGGTCTTTTACACGGTCTTCCGGAGAAGTCGACCTCGCTCTGAAGATTGCGCGATAGCCAACTCTTAGGGAGTCGTCCCCTCATTCATCCCGGGTTGAACTGGTCGTCGCTGGCCCTGCTGTAGCCCGAATGGCTGAGTGGGCCAAACAAGTCATCAAGGTGGGGCCAGCAGGATACATAAGCTGCTCCACTTTCTGGCCCCCTTTATACCGGCATTACAGCCACCGCTTGGTGAGGGTCGTTCCCAACCCTTGCCCAAAGGCCTGCGTTATAACCTGTCAATCGCCATCTTTTGAGGCCAGGGTTTTACAGCTGTTTTTCAAAAATAAGGCTTAGAATAAAGCGTGTTGCGTAAAGGACATTTTCTTAAGAAGAATAGGAAGGTCTGGCCTGCACTTCTGTCTTAAGCAAGCCGCTGAAATTGCAGCGTTTATCAACCAAAACATTTCAAAACCTAAAACGATGAGGAGACTACCCGTCTATTTATTACTGGACACATCTGGTTCCATGACCGGAGAGCCCATTGAGGCAGTTAAAAATGGTGTTCAGGTCATGATCAGTTCGTTGCGGCAAAATCCGCAGGCAATTGAGACTGCCTTCATCAGCATCATCACCTTCGATAGTGAGGCAAAACAAGTGGTGCCATTAACCGACCTGGCTTCGTTTCAGATGGTGGACATCCGAGCTACCGGCACTACCAGCTTAGGAGAGGCGCTGAAGTTGGTTTCTACCTGCATTGACAATGAGGTTACTAAAACCACGGCGGAGCAAAAAGGTGACTGGAAGCCCCTGGTGTTTATCATGACGGATGGTATTCCCACCGATGATTGGCAGATTGGCCTGGAAGAATTCAGGAAACGCAAAACCGCCTTTACCGTGGCCTGCGCCGCTGGTAGCGCCGCCGATTCTTCGCTTTTAAAGCAGATCACGGAAAATGTCGTAAGTCTGGATACCGCCGACAGCCAGAGCATTGCCAAGTTCTTTACCTGGGTGAGTGCCTCCATTGGCGTTACCTCGACCAAGGTTGAGGATGGCGGCCAGGAAGTGACCGGTATGGGAGAATTGCCCCCGCCTCCTGCGGAGTTGAATATTGTTACGTAAGCGGGTTAGCAGCTCTTATGGCAAGGAAGAGGCTGGAAGAATTCTTCAGCAGCCTCTTCCTTGTTTTCTTAAGTAGTAGGCCCAGCGACAGAAGAGTATCACGTAGCTAAAGGCTAACGGGGATTGTGAACGGCAAAAGGTCAGCCTAGGAGTGAGCATCCAGAAAAAGAGGTTAAAACAGTAAGCCCAGAAGTAGGAATGGCCGATGCAAAACAACTGGTGACTGATCTTTTCAAAAGCAACGGCATTATTATTCCAGAGCACCGGATGAAATTATTCGACTGCTTTTTACAGGAAGAACAGAGCCTTGCCATTCTCCACCAACTCAGAAAAAACCAGGAACAACTCATGGCCAATTGGAAAACCGAAGACAGAATAGCTGAAATCGTGCAACAGCCCATTCGTATTCCAAATGCTACCGTGGGTAAGCCTTATGTAGCTCCATTTGACTTTGAGCAGTATGGCTGGAACGACCTTATCGGCTTCCGAATAGAAGGCCTGGAAGCCCTGGGGCTGAGCTACAGCGCCGAAAACAACCAGCTTACCGGGGTTCCCACCCAAAGCGGCGACCTGAAGTTTTCGGTTCACTTCAAAGTGGAAGGCCAACCAGAGGATGCTCCATTCCACCAAAAAGACATTCTGCTCATCATTAACCCAGATCCTAAAGGCCTCTGGAAAAACCTGGAGAGCGACAAGAACGATCCGTACTGGAAGGAAGACGATGTCACCTTGTTCGCTCCCATAGGCGACCGGCACCTGCTGGTCTCCTCCAAACGCGGCCGCTCCCACGCCAATGTGGGCTCGTTCCGGGAAGATGACTTCGCGTTCCGGGAGTTGCCCAATGGCTGGAACATAGTGGTGGTGTCGGATGGGGCCGGAAGTGCGAAACTGGCCAGAAAAGGATCTGCCCTGGCCTGTGCCGGCGTGGTCAACTATTTTCTGGACCCCGCATCCGTAGAAAGCATGGCTGAGTTTGACAATCTGGTACAGCAGCACGCGAGCCAAGCCGAGTCCGACAGCCAGAAAAACCTGAACCGCTTCGTCTACAACAACCTGGGCAAAGCGGCTTTTCAGGTGCACAAACAGCTGGAAAGCTTCGCCAAGGCGCAGGAGGCCACGTTAAAAGATTTGAGCAGTACGCTCATCTTCACCCTGTTCAAGAAGTACGACGTGGGGTACGCCCTGCTTTCCTTTGGCGTCGGCGATTGCCCTATTGCCGTGCTCAGCAAGGACGTGACCGAAGTGACGCTCATGAATTGGCTTGACGTGGGTGAATTCGGGGGCGGTACCCGGTTTATTACCATGCCCGAAATCTTCCAGAATAAAAAGTTCGCTACCCGTTTTGGATTTAAACTGCTAGATGATTTCGCTTACCTGATCATGATGTCGGATGGCATCTATGATCCTAAGTTCGTGGTGGAGGCCAACCTGCCTATCGTGGCCAAGTGGCAGGAGTTTCTGGCTGATTTACAGGGGCAGAATGAGGACAAGGCCCCGGTAGAACTGAGCACCACTAACCCCGACATTGAAGCGCAGCTCTCCAAATGGATGGATTTCTGGAGCCCCGGCAACCATGATGACCGAACCTTGGCCATCGTTTTCTAGCGCTTTTTCTTGAAAATAATCGGAAAACGCCCCCAAAACGGAGTACTTACAATTTATAGAATTGAACCTGTGAGCCAAAGCCGTACCATCAACTTTTTCAATGAACCTGGGCAATCCGTAAAATCTGTGCCGTCCATCGTCACGCCTGGTAAAACGTACCAGTACGTGGATAATGGCGAGCCCATGCGGGGCGGCATGAAAGACGTTTATTTCGGGCCCGATAAATCTTACGTTATTGCTTTTTACCGCGATAAGCAGGATTATAATTCCCGGGAACGGCTGAAGAAACTGGTGACGCAGTATTACGATAGTTTCTTTAACCGGGAAGGCGGCCAGTACTACAAAGAGCTGTATTGCTGGCCTACCGATATGGTGGAAACTACTAATGGTAAAGTAGGTTTGGTGGTGCCCACGTATAATAAGAACTTCTTTTTCAAGAGAGGCTATGCCACCAGCGAAGGCATCAAAGGAAAAGAGAAACAAGGCTTGTGGTTTGCGTCGGCTAAGTTCCGGCACCCGCAGTTCACCTTGCGTCTGGATGAGAGCGAGTTAGGCAACTGGCTCAGCTATTTCCAGATCTGCGTGAAAATTGCGCGGGGGGTGAAACGCCTGCACGCCGCCGGACTGGCCCATTCCGATTTATCCTTTAAAAACGTTTTGATTGATCCGGTCAGTAAATCGGCGACCATTATTGACATTGACGGGCTGGTCGTACCCGGTTTGTACCCCCCCGATGTCATCGGCACCGCCGATTTTATTGCGCCCGAGGTACTGGCCACCAAACACCTGCCCCTGCGCGACCCTAACCGCAAGCACGCCAACCGCACCACCGACCTGCATGCCCTTGCGGTCATGATTTACCTGTACCTGCTCTACCGGCATCCGCTGAAAGGAGGAAAGGTCAACTCCCTGGATACGGAACAAGACGATCTGCTGTCGATGGGGGAAAAGGCCTTGTTCATTGAGCACCCGACGGACCACTCCAACCAGCCTAAACTGGCTCAGGTGTCTAAGTGGACGCTGCCCTGGGCGGATGTTTCCAAGCTGCCCTACACCATTACCGGCCCGTACCTGAAGGCATTATTTGATCAGGCCTTTATAACCGGTCTGCACGACCCTAACCAGCGGCCTAACGCGGATCAATGGGAACAGGCCCTGCTCAAAACCACTGATCTGATGCAGCCCTGCAACAACCTTAAATGCCAGCAGAAGTGGTTTGTGTTTGATAATACCACCTCGCCCAAGTGTCCGTTTTGCGGTACGCCGGTGAAAGGAACGCTGCCCGTACTGGACCTGTACTATGAGTTCAAGCCTACCGTCTGGCGCCCTGAGAATCACCGCCTTATGGTCTACCACAATCAGTACCTGTTCCAGTGGCACGTGAACCGGCATGTTGTCAGAAACGAAAAACTGACGGACGAGCAAAAGATACCGGTGGGGTATTTTACCTTCCACCACAATAAGTGGGTATTTGTAAACCAGAAACTCCCCTCTTTGAAAGACCTCACCGAAGACAAGCAGATACCCGTGAACACCATGGTAGACCTTACCGACGGAAAGAAACTCTTGCTCTCCGATGAAGAAGGCGGCCGGGTGGTGGTGATTACCATGGCCAATAAGTAGCGCGGCTACGGTCTGAAGAGCCAGACAGGAAAGAACAGAGAAGTTGAGAGGAAGATAGAACCTTAAAACGCACTAACCCTTACCAAGATGAAAATCAAGCCACTCGGAGTTGTTGTTGTTCTTTTAATTATGGGGGTACTGGGCTATTTCGCCCTCAGTCCTCGTTTAACGGGGGGCAATCAAGGAAGGGATATCTCCTCGACTACCTCGCCCAGCATACCTGGTAGCAACCGGACAACGGACAATACAACGGATGCACCGGCTGCATCAACTACCACCACAACTACCAATACGGCCGGCACTACCGAGGAAACCAGGGAGTTCAACTACACACCCGAGAAACCGGAAAATGGAACGCTACGCGGGGTAGTGGAAGTAGGGGCTACGGGCTTTAACTCCTTCGTCATCAACATGGACCGCCAGAAACGCTGGGAAATTGTGTCCAAAGATTTTGGCGAATCCCTGGCCTACGAAGGCCTGGCTACCACCGAAGACATTAGAGCCGGTCTCAAAAAATACCTGTCGGCCATGTTTGACAAAGGCGTGGCGAAGAACAATATGCACTTCGTGATTTCCTCTGGCGCCCAGAAAGAACCTAAAACCACCACTATCAGCAATGAGCTGAAGAAGATGGGCTATGTGGTGAACAATGTCACCGCCGAGCAGGAAGGCAAACTGGGTTTCAACGCCACCGTTCCTCCGGCCTTCGCCGACAATTCGTTCTTGGTAGACATTGGATCGGGTAATACCAAGATTTCCTGGCAGGAGAATGGCCGCCTGCAATCCATTGAGTTGCCCGGCGCCAAGTACTACGAAAAAGGCACCGCCGATGAGCAGGTGTACAACCAGGTGAAAACGTTGGTGGCTAAAATACCAGCGAGCAAGCGCAATGTAGGCTTCATCCTGGGTGGGGTGCCGTTTACCCTGGCCAAGCAGCACCGCCAAGGAGAAGAACGATATACCGTGCTCAAGGCTCCGGGGGAGTACAAGGCCGTCGACAAGAAAATGGCCTCGGGCTTGAATATTTATAAAGGCCTGGCCGAGGCGACCGGCACCGACACCTTTGTTTTTGACTGGGATGCAAACTTTACCATCGGGTTCCTGCTGAGCCTCAACAAATAAGTGCTCTTCCTATGAGTTTTTTAAAGCAGTTGCTGACGCCGTTTGTGGAGTTTGAAGACGATTCCAAGCAAGGGCCGGCGAAACCGAATCCACCGGTTACCGCTCAACCGGTTAACGCTCCGGCGGCGGCGGCCACGCCTTCCTTCTTCCCCCCGGCAGTACCGGCTGTCCCAGAGAACGCCCAGCATCCGTTGATCAATGGGCCCGCTACCCCCATCACTATTCCAGACCATGTTCCCACCTATTCGCCCGGAGGCACCATCACGGAACCGTTGCCGGAACACGAACAGTACTTTGAGCGGCTGATTGATGAAGCGAACGCCCGCAACCCCTTGTTTCAGGGAACTGATTACAAGGAGTTCGTGGACAGCAAACTGGACATCGACGACATTCAGGACGAAGCCCTCCGTTACCAGACTGCTTACAACGTTTTAAAAAGCACCGGCCTCACCAAGGAAAAGCTCCTCTCCACCGGACAGGAATACCTAAACCTGATCGGTCGGGATTTAAATGCTTTTCAGAGCGCCCACGCGCAGCAGTACCATAAAGAGGTGCGGCCCAAGGAAGAACTGATCCGGCAGAAAGCGCAGGAACTGCAAACTCTTACCCAACGCTTAACTACATTAAAAGCTGAAATCAACCAGATATCTCAGGAGATCACCCTCACGAAAGATAAAATGAACACCACTAAAAACTCCTTTTTACTGGCTGGCGAAAAAAAGCAAAAGGAAATTCAAACGGAACTACATAAAATAGCGCAACACTTTTAAGAAGCTTCATTTTCAATAATATATTGATATTATTTTAATTTAACCAATCGTATATTTATAGTGCAAACTAATTGATGCTCATTTAAAAAATAAAACCTGAATAATTAAATAATTGCAATTCGTATTGACATTACCTTATTATCCGTATTGAAAGGCATTTAATGAATAATGCCAGTATCTCAGAGACCAAGTTCCTTCGCTGAATTATGCTGGCGCACATTATCCAGGCGCGTATAGCGCCTAATCATCGCGCTGGTCTTGTGCTTGGTTTGGTTCATAACCTTGGAGTCGTCCGCGCCATTCAGCTTGGACACGGTCACGAATGACGCTCGTAGCGAGTGCGCCGTAAACTGGGCACCAAGGTACTGCTGCACTATTAGGTTGGTATACTTCGTGGTCATGCGCCGGCTCGTTACCTGGTTGTTTTTACGCAGCGACACAAACACCGGCCCTTCCGTGCGACCCAGCACCCGCAGCCAGGCTTGCAGGGAACGAATAGGACATAACGCAGAATCCGGAGAGTAGAAAATAGCCTTTTCCTCGGCCTGGCCCAGCTGGTTGGTTTTGCTGTGCGGCAGCGTTACCACCAGGCCGTCGTCATCAAAGGCCAGATCATCGATGTTGAGAGCTTCGAGCTCCGAGCGGCGAAAGGCCCCCGTAAAGCCCAGCAGCAGCAAGGCCCGGTTGCGCAGGCCGGCTGGCACGCTGACGTCAATGCTCTTGATGGTGCGCTTAAAGCTATCCAATGAAAACGCAGGCGCCTGCTTTTGGCGGGTCTTGATTTCGCGGGCAATGCCTTTGAGCAGCACCTTGAGCTTTTTATCGGCCGTAGGCGACTCCAGCCCGGCCAGCTCGTGGGCCTTGGCAATGGCCGCGGCGTGCCGCTCAATGGTGGCGTACTTTTTCCCGGCGTCTGCCAGCTCCGTCAGAAATCCCACTAGCACTTCGATTGGTGCTGGCAGCGACTGTAGCCGGTGAAGCGCGCACCAGGCCGAGAAACGCTTCCAGTCGCCGGCATAGGCGCGCACCGTGTTGGCCGCGCCGCGCAGGCCGGACTCGACGTAGCGCTGGGTGGATTCGACCAGGTGATCCGGCACCTGGGCTGCGGGCCAAGATGCCACGGCGGGCAGCTGATTTTCGGTAGCCATATAATATAGGAGTAGCGAGGCAAAAAGTACTGGTTTTCGCTGCCCTAATATAAGGAACGATAAGTAAATCTTATCAGTCCTTATAACGAACTGTTAATAGGTTCCAATAAGTGAAGTTTATCATAACCTTTTATTGGCTGTCGATAAGGAAGTTTAGGATACTGCTAAAAGTGACGTTTATTGAGCCAGGAGACGCGGTTAAGCGATTCAGGACTTGCATTGATTCCATTTGCGCGGACGATATGAGGATAATGACTGACACCCGATAGCCAACTTAGCGGGGGGCTACAAACGCGGTTGCAACATCACCGATACCAGCAATGACCAGCACATTCCCGAACTTTCCAGAAACTAGAATGCTCAACATATAGACTTAGCGCTCATATACTACTAGCCAATACACCTGTATCCGGGTAGCCAGCAGATGCCTAGGAACTTTTAAGCCATCTTTACAGTACAGAAATCACTGTAATACCTTGCTTCTCAATAAATGAAACTGCGTGACCGATATCCCCAGTTGCAAAACCCTGCCGTGGTGAAAGCTATGGTGGTGCGTTCTGTGTACGCCTCCATGGCGCTGGAGAATCAACTCGTGTCAGTCGAGCGGATAGAGGCGCTCTATGAGCAAACGACCCCTTCCACTTCTACAGCAGCCGGAGCTGCTCGTGGATAAGCGCCTGCAGCGGCGCTAGATGATAGTCGTCTGCTTGCCGGATAGCCTGTAGGTACTGGGTGCGCCCCTCGCCTTGTTCTCGCTGGTAGAGAATGACTTCTTGAAAGCCGTAGCCATAGGCCAGCAGATTGGTGAATAGGCGGGCCGTACGGCCGTTACCATTGACAAACGGGTGAATTGCTACTAGCCGGTGATGAGCATAGGCTAACACAGCCGCCACTTGCTCCGCGGTTGGTTCTGCCGGCAGCAACGCTTAACGCTTGCCGATGTCGCAATTCGTCGATGAATTCGTAGAGTAGCAACGGGACCTGATGGGCAGGCGGTGGTAGGTAGGCACCGACATTGGGCACTTGCTTTCGCCACTGGCCGGCCCAGTCGTAGAGGTGCTGAAAGGCCCGCCGGTGAAAGTCCTGCAGCAAGCTGACTGACAGCTCCACAGGATACTCTATTTCCTCCAGCAGATAGCGCTCTACCTGCGCGACGCCCAATGCCTCCTGCTCGTTGAGTTCGTCTTTGCTGGTCAACCCGAGCAAATTGTCTTCCGGCGCGTCGGTGTAGTGTCCCATCAGCCAAAGTTACGGGCTCTGCCTTAAGAGATCTCTCGCGAGCATTCGTTGAATGGCTATGGGAAAGTATCCTTCCCCTTTTGATGCTGTAGCCCGGCTCGATAACCTGCGGGAGCGAGTGCCTTAGCTCCTGCCTGCCGCTCCACAACTTGGGTTATGCAGTCTCGGTGGACTCGGCGTGCCGATTCAGCAACCTACGCACAGCGGTGGCATCGAAGTTTTTACCCCGGCGCGTACGATAGTCTCCACTAGTCAGCTCCTGAGCAATCTGCTGAAGGGTATGGCCTTGTTGGCGTAGGAGGACGGCCAAGCGCGTTGCCTGACGATTCTCCTTGTTCTCTCGGGCGTTCTGCTGACGTACTACCTGGCCCTGCTGAATAGACTTGGCCGTCAGATTAGCGGGCATTCCGAGCACCACTCCTCGTGCCTTTAAGGCAGCCAGCGCCTCTTTAGTGCGTTTGCTAATCAGTTCCCGCTCGTGCTGAGCTAAGACGGCAAAGATGCCTACCGTAAGAGTATTGGCATCGGGCATATCACAACACACGAAATCTACCCCCGAGTCGCGCAGAGCAAAGATGAAACCCGCGTTGCGGGAGAGGCGGTCGAGCTTGGCAATAAGTAGTGTCGCGTTCATTTGGCGAGCATGGGCAATTGCGGCCAGTAACTGCGGGCGCTGATCTTTCTTGCCACTCTCTACTTCGGTGTAGTGGCCCAGTACCAGTGCAGGTGCTCGTGCATATTGATTCACGGCATACTGCTGAGCTTCCAAACCTAGGCCAGAAACCCCCTGTTTAGTAGTGCTAACCCGATAGTATGCGATGTAGTGCTTCATGTGATCTATGTACGCTCAATTTGGCATTTTACAAACGGGCGTTTATAAAACGTCAAATATTGTTATCGGAGATAAAAGAGCAGTACAAACACGGGTAACGCCATTTTATGAAGGTACATTTCAGTATAACCGCCTACATCAGTTTATACTGAAATGTACCTTCACTACGATTAGCAAAATTCTTCCTGAAGCTAGTCAAAACTTCAACTCGTGTTTTGTGCCTTCGGTGTCAGAGTGAGACTGAAGCTCATTTGATTCTAATCCTATCAGGATGCTTCAACCCACCCCTTTTTTGTAGTCTTATCCATTACTCAACATCTTTCAGTTCGTGCTGGACTCACTGTCTGCTCACCCCTTTTTTGTAGTATTATGCTTTCAAGCTTTGCAGACATGCTTCTCCCTGGCTGCCATAGTGTTGTGATTCACAGACATAAGACTACAAGAAAGGGGTCACGCTTCCACTAGTTTGTTACTGCCTCAGTGGGGTAAATCTACGTTTTCAGGCATTAAGGCTAGTTTTTAAGGAATAAGACTACAGAAAAGGGGTCGCCCAGAATAAGTTTTTCACTGAACAAGGACTTGTATAGGCTGTAGCTCATTACTTTTCCTTTTTCTCAAAAAAAACGACTCAAGAAACTAGTTGTTTTCTCTTTTATAAAGTTTACTTAGTTTACCCATGCTGTAACCTATTGAAAATAAGATATTTATAGAGATATAAAGCTACAAAAAAGGGGTCATACAACTACAAAAAAAGGGTGAGTTGCTACAAAAAAGGGGTCATACAACTACAAAAAAGGGGTCATAAGCCATACATAGCGCTACAAAAAAGGGGTTATATGACTACAGTGGCGTAAAAATGTAGCATAATGCCGAATTGTTGCTTACTTTACATCCATGAAACGAGATACTTTGGCAAAGGAGCATAGCACGGTCCACCCACTTGTAGTACAGCATAATGCGCTGATTAATGCCCGGTTCGACCTTAATTCCACTGAGTCACGTCTGTTTCTAGCGTTGCTTAGTCGTATTGGCCGGGATGATACTCAGTTTCAGGTATGCCAGATTCCGGTTCGGGAACTGATGGTACACAGCTCGAGTAACTCGACCTACGACCTAGTCCGCAAAACTCTCAAGCATTTTGCTTCCCGCACCTTGGTAATTGAGAAGCTGGACACTTCCGCCCGCCGCAACAGCAAACCCGACTTCTCTATTTTACCCCTGTTAGCTTTTGCTGAATACAAGCACCGGGAAGGTATCGTTGAGGCCCGCTTCAATGATTTGCTTATGCCTTACTTGCTACAGCTACGAGAAAACTTTACGAAAGCGCAGTTGACCGAACTGCTAAAACTCAAAAGCAGCAACGCATACCGCATTTACCTGTTGTTACGGGAGTATGCCGCCTTTGGTAAGCGGGTGATGACAGTGGCTGAACTGAAGAGCATTCTCGGCGTGGAAGAAGAATACGACCGGTTCACCAACTTCAAAATCCGTATCCTAGACCGGGCCCAAAGCGAACTGGCGCAGACCGATATGGCCTTCACCTACGAGTTAGAAAAGCAGGGCCGCACGATTGCTCGCATTTGTTTCCTATTTAAGCCTACCGGCAGCTCTCTGCCAGTCCAACCAATTCCGGAGTCTGACTTAGAGGCCACGCTACTGGAAGCAGGCATCGCGGCCAAGAGTATCGTGGAAATTAAGACGCAGTTGGAAAGCGGGTACTATGATGAAGGCTACGTATATTTTGTCGTGGCTCATGTTCACCGGCAAGCTGCTGCCGGTAAGGTAAAAAAGGTGGGGGGCGCTATTTACAAGGCGCTGGTGGAGGGCTACCTATTAGAGGATTATCGTCGCCAGCAGGTAAGCAAAGACAAGCCCAGGGAGCTTAAACGCAAACTCACTACGCCAGTACTGCCGTTGCAGGAACGGCATACGCTTACCGACGTACACGCCATGTATGAAACTATGCGTCAACGCCAACTCATACCCGATGAGACTTTCGAAGAAAATCTAGCCCGAGTGTGGCTCTCCGCGGGTTTCCGGCAGGAGACAGATTCACAGGGAATGCAGTGGGTGACTAAAGGCTGAACTTAACAAGCTACCACTGCTATTGCTACCTCCCCTACCCCATCGCAGTTTATCGTCGTAGGGCAAACTACGACGGTTAGCCACAAACTCTGGCTTCATACCGATATACACAGACAATTATCACACGACCACAATTGCCGTATTTCTGTATTAGTGGTGCTTCTTACTATGGTAAACAGATTTTTTTATTAATAACCATAAGGTGTTTATTCACACTTAAAATAAGGTGTTAATAAACACCTTATTTTAAGTGTGAATAAACACCTGAAAACAGGTGCATTTATACTGTACTACTCCCCAAAAACTGGACAGTTTAGGCGGCGGTTGTTAAGCAAATGTGACCTCCCCCCAATAAACTAGACCACGCTAAAGTAGAGAAATCAGGCCCTTGTCGTATCTTAAACCAAGAGACATGTGCCATGAAAAAGACAAAGTTTACCGAAGCCCAAATCGTGTTTGCGCTAC
>NZ_QVLT01000044.1 GCF_003417065.2 Hymenobacter lapidiphilus
ACTACGTTGGATAGCGGCCCGTATTGCCGAAGTTGTGCGGGCGCTGCCGTGGAGTATTTGTCCCATAAGTGCGTGCGAAATTCCAGCCCGGAAAATACACCATCTCTCCCTGGGACTATACACCTAGGGGGTGGGGTGAGACTGAACAACGCCCTCAAAAACCGTTCAACCTCCGCCCGTGTGATATTGAGCGGCGGCAGCAACCTCAGCACCGTGGGGTCGGAGGCGTTGCCCACGAAAATGTGGTAATCGGTGAGCAGCTTGTCGCGGATTTCCTTGATGGGAAAGTCGTATTTGATGCCCACCATCAGGCCGCGGCCGCGAATTTCTACGGCCCCGGCGTGGGCCAGCAGCTCCGTGCGGAGATAGTCGCCCAGCTCGGTGGCGTGGGTTAGCAGGTGCTCGTCCTCGATGACTTCGAGCACGGCCAGGGCGGCGGCGCAGGCCAGGTGGTTGCCGCCGAACGTGGTGCCCAGCAGGCCGTAGGAGGCCTGCAGCTTCGGCGAAATCAGGATGCCGCCAATGGGGAACCCGTTGCCCATGCCCTTGGCCACGGCAATAATATCGGGCCGGATGCCGGTGTGCTGGTGGGCGAAAAACTTGCCGCTGCGGCCGTAGCCGCTCTGCACCTCATCGGCAATCAGCAGCACATCGTTGGCCCAGCAGAACAGCGCCAGATGCCGCATAAACTCATCGGATGGCATGATGATACCGCCCACGCCCTGAATCGGCTCCACGATAACGGCGCATACGTCGCCGCCGTGCAGCACCGCCAGCACCGCCTCCAGGTCGTACTCCACGAAAGTCACGGCGTGGCCCGCGTTGAAGGGGGCCACGATTTTCGGATTATCGGTAGCTGCCACTGCGCCCGAGGTGCGGCCGTGAAACGCGCCTTTGAACGCCACCACGCGGGTTTTACCGGTATGAAAGGAGGCCAGCTTCAGCGCATTCTCGTTGGCCTCGGCCCCGGAGTTGCACAGAAACAGCGCGTAATCCTCGTAGCCCGATACCTGGCCCAGCTTGCGGGCCAGCTCCGTCTGAATCGGAATCTGCACCGAGTTGGAGTAGAAGCCGATGTTTTGCAGTTGCTCCGTGAGGCGCTGCACGTAGTGCGGGTGGCTGTGGCCGATGGAAATCACGGCGTGGCCGCCGTAGAAATCCAGATATTCCTGGCCCTGGTCGTCCCAGAGTTTCGCGCCGAGTGCGCGCACGGGCGTGATATTGACGAGGGGATAAACGTTGAAGAGGTCCATGTTATAACGGTGTCAGAGCGTAGTTAAAATAAGAACGTCATGCTGAGCGGAGCCGAAGCATCTCTACCGTAATGGTAATCTTAGCATCTGCCACGAAGCGGTAGAGATGCTTCGGCTCCGCTCAGCATGACGTTCTGGTCCATTAGAGCAGTCCGGCTTTGAAATTCAACCCCGTCGTTTCCGGCAGGCCAAACAGCAGGTTCATATTCTGCACCGCTTGGCCCGATGCGCCTTTCACCAGATTATCAATCACCGAGGTAATTAGTAATTGCTTGCCCTGTTTCTGCACGTGCAGCAGGCATTTGTTGGTATTCACCACCTGCTTCAAATGAATTTCCTTGTCTGAAACCGTGGTGAACGGCGCGTCGGCGTAGAAATTCCGGTACAGCTCCCGCGCCTCGTCCTGCGTTAAATCCGAGGGCGTGTAAACGCTGGCGAAAATGCCCCGCGCGAAATTGCCGCGGTAAGGGATGAAGTGAATCTCCGCTTCTGATTGCGGCTGCAGCTGCGCCAGACTCTCGCCTATTTCGCCGAGGTGCTGGTGCGTGAAGGGCTTGTAAATGGACACGTTGTTGGTGCGCCACGAGAAATGCACCGTCTCCGACAGGCCCTGGCCCGCGCCGGTCGAGCCGGTGATGGCCGACACGTGGATGTCACCTAGGAGCCGGCCGGCCTGGGCCAGCGGCAGCAGCGCCAGCTGAATGGCCGTGGCGAAGCACCCCGGGTTGGCGATGCTCTGGGCCTGCTGGATGCGGCTTCTATTCAGCTCCGGCAGGCCGTACACGAACTCGCGGCCCTCAAACTCGGCATCGGCCGTCAGGCGGAAATCGTTGCTCAGGTCGATGACGTGCGTGGTTTCGGGCAGGGTATTTTCGAGCAGCCAGGCTTTCGAGTTGCCGTGGCCCAGGCACAGAAACACCACGTCCTCGTCGCCGGCCAGCTCCGAAGCAAAATGCAGGTCGGTTTCGCCCACCAGGTCGTCGTGCACCTGATGCACTGGGTTGCCCGCGTTAGAGGAGCTCACGATGCCACCCAACTCCACGAACTCGTGGTGCAGCAGAATGCGTAGCAGCTCGCCGGCCGTGTAGCCGGCGCCGCCCACGATGCCAGCCTTAATTTTCATCGTTGAAAGAAGAATGAATCTTCAGCTGGTTGCTGAAAATCTTGATGAAGCCCTGGGCGTCGCGGCCGTCCCAGGCGTTGTTTTCCTCACCGTAAGTGGCTACTTTCGACTGCATCATGTCGAACTTCGACTCCACGCCCTGTAGCTCGAACCGGTAGGGCAGCAAGGTCACGAACACCGTCCCCGACACCCGATCCTGCGACGACGTGAGGAAGGCCTCGAAGTCGCGCATCACCGGGTCGAGGTACTGGGCCTCATGCAGCAGCGTGCCGTACCAGTTGGCGATGTAGTCTTTATGGAGCAGTTGCCACCGGCTCGACGTATGCTTCTCCAGCAAATGATGGGCCTTGAGCAGAATCAGCGGGGCGGGGGCCTCGAAACCCACGCGGCCCTTGATACCCAGAATCGTGTCGCCGACGTGAGTGTCGCGGCCGATGGCGTAGGTGCCGGCCAGCTCGTTGAGGGACTGAATCAGCGCCACCGGGTCCATCGTTTCGCCGTTCAGGGCCACCGGTTCACCCTTCTCGAAGGTGATTTCCACCTGGGTCGGCTCCGTAGCGGTTAGCTGGGTCGGGTAAGCCGATTCGGGCAAAGCCTGGTGCGAGGTCAGGGTTTCGACGCCGCCCACGCTGGTGCCCCAGATGCCCTTATTAATGGAATACTTGGCCTTATCCCAGCTCATCTCGAAACCGTGCTGGTTGAGAAAATCGATTTCAGCCTGCCGCGAAAGTTTCAGGTCGCGGATAGGCGTGATGATTTCGGTGTCGGGCGCAATAACCGAGAAAGCCACATCGAAGCGCACCTGGTCGTTGCCGGCTCCGGTGCTGCCGTGGGCAATGTAGTCGGCTTTGTGCTCGCGGGCGTACTCGGCTAGGGCCAGACTTTGGAACATTCGTTCGGCACTCACACTCAGCGGGTAGGTGTCGTTTTTGAGGATGTTGCCGAAAATCAGGTAGCGCAGGCAGTCCTGGTAAAAGCGCTGGGTTACATCAATCACCTCGTGCTGCGAGGAACCCAGCTCGTAGGCCCGCTTCTCAATGGCAGCCAGTTCTTCTTGCGAAAACCCGCCGGAGTTGACGATAACCGTGTGCACTTCCAGACCCAGCTCGCGGGTAAGGTAAACCGCGCAGAACGAGGTATCCAGACCACCGCTGTACGCTAAAACCACCTTTTTCTTGTTGGACATGAGATAAGGAGAAGTAAGAGGGGAAACTGTAGAATCCTATCTGTCATCCTGAGCGGAGCGAGACCTTATCACGCTTAAACGTGTCGTTTATATGTGATAAGGTCCTCCGCTTCGCTCAGGATGACAAGTGATATCACCCTTCATGACGCAGGATTTCGATGGATTGCTGGCTGAAACGGTCCTGGAGCTTATCGTAGACCATACCGGTGCAGAGGCACATTTTACGCTCGTTTTCCTGGAGAATCGGGTAGTTTTTGCAGCTCGCGCAGCCCTTCCAGAAATCCTCGCTCTGGGTGAGCTCGGGGAAGGTGACGGGCCGGTAGCCCAGCTCGCTGTTGATTTTCATCACGGCCGCGCTGGTCGTGATGCCGAAGATTTTGGCCGCCGGGTACTTGGTGCGCGAAAGCTCGAACACGCACTCCTTAATGGCGCGGCCCAGGCCCTCCTTGCGCAGCTCCGTGTTGACAATCAGCCCGGAGTTGACGACGAACTTGGCGTCTTCAAAGGTTTCGATATAGCAGAAACCGGCCAGCTCGCCCTCAATAAACGCAATAACAGAATCACCCTTTTCCAGCTTCTTAATCAGATAGTTAGGGTCGCGCTTGGCAATACCCACGCCCCGCTGACGGGCCGATTCGGCATACCACTGACATAGGGTTTCGGCGTGCTGCGCATCGGCAGCTTCGGCGACTCGGAGCAACATGACGGAGGGTCGGTTAGCTGCCCAACGGGGCAGCAGGCGTGAAGACACGAAAGCAGGCAGGCGGCGCGGGCCCAGCGAGTGGAGCAGGCGCCGAAAACAACCGGCCGCGGCTATTGAGCAGCGGGCTCGGCAGCGGCGAACCGGGAGGGCGGGACATTCCGGCACCGGGCCGGAAAAAACACGCGGAAGCTTACACTCGGACTAGGAACAGTTGATTCGGGAAAGTTCTCGGGGGCGGGCCGATGGGCAGGCCCCGAACCGGCTCTTCGGCGACGAAGAACACGGCAATACTAGTGCGGCCAGCTTAAGCTGGCATAATTCGCACGACCAGATTTGGTCGTCGCAGAAGCGCAGTAGTAGAGAGGTGAATCATATGCGGGCGCCGCGGGGCGGCAGGTAGAGCCTTCCGGAGGTTAAAATGACTGAAAGCCGAAATGCGTTGCAAACGTAAATGTTTTTTTTCGGAAACTTTGCCGCGTCGGCCGCATAAAGATTCGCTGGTCCTGCCTGGCCGGCCCCGTATAGGGTGGTTCCGGCCCGCTCCCCGCCCCTTTCCCCCGTATTCGTGTTATGGCTGAAACCCTGAAAATCTTTAAAATCGGCGGCGCCATTCTCGATGAGCCGGCCCAGCTGAGCCACTTTGTAGCCGCGCTGGCCCAGGTGCCGGGGCCCCGACTGCTGGTGCACGGCGGCGGCCGCGGGGCCAGCCAGCTGCTCGCGCAACTGGGCATTGCCCCGCAACTGGTGCAGGGCCGCCGCATCACCGACGCGGCCACGCTCGACATCGTGACGATGTTCTACGCCGGCAAAACCAACAAGCATCTCGTGGCCGGTCTGCAGGCCGCGGGCGCGAATGCGCTGGGACTTTCGGGGGCCGATGGCAACGCCATCCGGGCCGTGCGCCGGCCGGTGGGCGCCATCGACTACGGCTTCGTGGGCGACCTGCCGGCCGATGCCGTGAATACTGGCCTGCTGGAACTGCTGCTGCGCGCCGACCTGCTGCCCGTGCTCTGCGCTATCACCCACGACGGCCACGGCCAGCTGCTCAACACCAACGCCGACACCATCGCCAGCGCCGTGGCCGTGGCCCTGGCTGCTCGCCGCGCCGTGGAGCTGCATTTCTGCTTCGAGAAAGACGGTGTGCTGGCCGACGTCAACGACGAAAGCTCAGTGATTGAGCGCCTGACGGCCGCCGAGTACGCCCGGCTTAAAGCCGCCGGCGCGGTGGCCGCCGGCATGGTACCCAAGCTCGACAACGCCTTTGCCGCGCTGGAAGCCGGCGTGGAGCGCGTGGTGATTGAAAACGCGCTCCGCATCAACGAACCTGTAAAAACCGTGCTATGCCGGAGCTAGACGAGCCGCTACTGACCCAGCTCACCAACGACGCCATTCAACTGCTGATTCAGCTGATTCAGACACCCTCCTTTTCACGGCAGGAAGACCAGACGGCGGCGCACATCGTTCGTTTCCTGACCTTTCATGGGGCCCGGGCTGAGCGCAACGCCCACAACGTATGGGCTGTGAGCCGGCACTACGACCCGGCCCGCTCTACCGTGCTGCTCAACTCCCACCACGACACCGTGCAGCCCGGCGCCAGCTGGACCGCCGACCCATTCGGGGCGGCTCTGACGGGCGGCCGGCTCACTGGCCTGGGCAGCAACGATGCGGGCGCGGCGGCCGTGAGTCTGCTGGCTGCATTCCTGTATTTCGAGCAGCATCCGCCGGCCTTCAACCTAATTTGCGCCATTACGGCCGAGGAAGAAATTTCGGGCCCCGATGGTATTCGCCGGCTGCTGCCGCTACTGCCCGAAATTATCTTGGCCATCGTGGGCGAACCCACTCAAATGGACCTCGCCATTGCTGAAAAAGGCCTCATCGTCCTCGACTGCACTGCCCACGGCCGTACCGGCCACACCGCCCGCGACGAGGGCGAAAACGCCCTTTATAAAGCCCTCGGTGATATTCAGCGGCTGCGCGAATTCCGGTTCGAGCGGGTTTCGGAGCTGCTTGGGCCGGTGAAGCTGACGGTTACCCAAATCCAGGCCGGCACCCAGCACAACGTGGTGCCCGACCGTTGCACTTTCGTGGCCGATGTGCGCACCAACGAGCTATATACCAACGAAGAGGTAGTGGAGCTGGTGCGTGGGCTGATTGGCTCCGAGGTAGTGCCGCGCTCCACCCACCTCAACTCCTCGCGCATTGACCTCAGCCACCCGCTGGTGCAGCGCGGGCTGGCGCTGGGCCGCCGTACCTTCGGCTCGGTCACGCTCTCCGACCAGAGCATGATGCCCTTCACCACCATCAAAATCGGCCCCGGCGACTCGGCCCGCTCCCATACCCCCGACGAGTACATCCTGCTCAGCGAAATTCGGTCCGGCGTGCGGGGCTACGTGGAGCTACTCGATGGGCTTGCTATTTGAGCTTTTAGCTGAATCGTTGGAGCCTCCGCAAACCGGTTGCCAGACCGCTCTTTACCTCTGCGAATCACTCCGCGTACCTCTGCGAAAAAACCACCCGCATTGACCCGCAAGGCACTTAATTCGAACCACAAGAACGTAGGCTAACAGCTAATAGCTGCCAGCTAAAAGCTAAATAATACTGCATGAAAATCTGGGATAAAGGCATTGCCGTCGATAAGAAGATTGAACAGTTTACCGTGGGCCGCGACCGGGAACTGGACCTGTACCTGGCCCCATTTGATGTGCAGGCCTCGCGGGCCCAGGCCAATATGCTGGCGGCGGTGGGCCTGCTGTCGGCGGCCGAAAACGAGCAGCTTCAGCAGGGCCTGGGCGAGTTAACGCAGCAGCTGGAAGCCGGCACCTTCGTTATCGAGCCCGAGTACGAGGACGTTCATTCCAAAATTGAAGCATACCTGACTGAGAAGTTCGGCGACGCGGGCAAGAAAATTCACACGGCCCGCTCGCGCAACGACCAGGTACTAACGGCTCTGCAGCTGTTCATCAAAGACTACTGCCGCCGCGCCGCCAGCCGCACGCTGGAGCTGGTAGAGGTGCTGCTGACCAAGGCCGAAACCCACCAAGCCGACCTGATGCCGGGCTACACCCACTTCCAGGCGGCCATGCCCAGCTCGTTCGGGCTCTGGTTTTCGGCCTATGCCGAGCACCTGCTACTCGACCTATCTTTGTTCGAAGCCGCCTACGCCGTGGCCGACCAGAACCCGCTGGGCTCGGGCGCGGGCTTCGGCAGCTCCTTCCCCATCGACCGCCAGATGACAACCCGGGAAATGGGCTTCGCCAACCTGGCCGTGAGCAGCGTGGGGGCCCAGCTGCTGCGCGGCAAAACCGAGCGTACCCTCGCCTTCGCGCTGGCTGGCATGGCCGCCACGCTGGCCAAAATGGCCTACGATTTGGTGCTCTACAACTCGCAGGACCTGGCTTTCGTGGAGTTACCGGCTGCCTTTACTACCGGTTCCAGCATCATGCCCCACAAGAAAAACCCCGACGTGTTCGAGCTGATTCGGGGCCGCTGCCAGGTGCTGCAGGCGCTGCCCAACACGCTGCTGCTGGCCACCGCCGGCCTGCCCAGCGGCTACCACCGCGACTTCCAGCTGCTCAAAGAAACCCTCTTCGAGCCGATGACGCAGCTGCTCGACATCCTCGACATCGTGCTTTTTGCCCTGCCCGAGTTGCGCATCAAGCCCGACTTGCTCAATCAATCCAAGTACGACGCTGTGTTTTCGGTGGAAAATATCAACCAGCTTATTCAGGCCGGCGTGCCGTTCCGTGAGGCGTACCGGCAGGTGGGCCGGGCCGTAGAGGATGGCTCCTACCGGCCCCACCGCGAGTTTCAGACCACCCACCTGGGCAGCGTCCACAATCTGGGGCTGGCCGAAATCCGGGACAAAGTGGCGCGATTTCGGGCCGGCACCCAGCTAAGCGAGATGGAAGTCGGCAATTAGTGGGGCAACCAAATTTTATACATTCTGGTAACGGCTGCTTACTCAATCGGTTACCAGGCATTTTACCTAGTAAGTGTTTACTCACCCTATAATAGTGAGCTAACACTTACTGGTTTTAGAAATCATTGCGTAAGTTTGCTCCCGCTAACGGCTGCCGACTCCCACTAGGCACCGCAGGCCAATTCCCCGCCCTGATTACCCGGATGTACTCCCACCCACATCCGGCCTTCTCCGAAAGCCGCGCGACCCTGCCCCGGCGTTGCCGCCCGCTGGCTTTCGGAACAAACGTAGCCGGCCGATTCGGAGTCCCCGAATCGGCGGCTTCTTTTTGGGCTACCGAGGGGCCACTTATTTTGTGGGCGTTGCATCGATTTAGGCTTTTGCGCCCGTAATTGCGGGTTCAACTACTGCCGGGCTCCGGCCCGGCCACTCCGCCCACCGCCATGACCAACCGCAAACAGCACATTGCCGACGTGGCCCTGCGGCTTTTTGGGGAGCGGGGCTTCGACAACAGCTCTACCCAGCTCATTGCCCGCGAGGCCGGCGTTTCGGAAGCCCTCATTTTCAAGCATTTCGGCTCCAAAGACCTGTTGCTTGAGTTCGTCATCCGTAGCGGCTACAAGCGCATTATCGAGGCCAACCGCGGCGGCCTCACCGAGCCCGACCCGCTTACCTTCATCCACAGCGTTATAGAACTACCTTTTAAGCTTGTGCGCGACGAGCCGTACTTCTGGAAGCTTCAGTACCGCCTAGCCGACTCGGAGATGGCCCGCCAGCAGCACGAGCGGTTTATGCGCCCGCTGCCGACCCGGCTTCGGCAGGCCTTTGAGCAACTTGAATATGCCGACCCCGACAAGGAGACGGCGCTGCTGCTGCTGTTAGTAGAAGCGCTCTGGAAAACCGAAGCAACCAAAACGGAGGATTACGGCCAAGACATGCCTGGCTTCATCAAGAGCAAGTATCAGGCGCAGTAGTGCCGCCGGAATAGTCGATACCCAGGAGTTAGCAGCCGATATGCTCTTCACCAGTTTTTTCCGGATAGCGTTGCTCGTGGGCGTCTGCATATTCACGCAACGTACCCAAGCCCAGTCCCAGATTCAACGCTTGGAACAGGAATTAGAACTGGTGCAGATGCTGCCTGATTCGTTGGATGAGCACCCCGGGCCACTGGTTGTATTGCCCTCCGCAACTTGGGGAAGCAGCCACAAAGCGTTACCCCCCGATAAGGGCATCCTGTACGGTAGTTGTGTGCAGCGGCTAGGTTTCAGCAGTGGTGGCTTGGGCCAGTACGTGCGAGTTGTGAACCTCGACACGCGCCAGTACTTTCGGTTAAATGTGAAGCCCATCGTCCGCTCCCGCCGCGAAAACCCGTTCTGTTACGCGCTGCCACCCGGCCATTATGCTCTCATTAACTACGAGTTTGCAGGCGGCATACAGTCGAGCGTCGAGTCCATCCGCAAACACCGCAACAGCCAAACATTGAACCGGACGCGCTACCTGTTTACGGTGCGGCCCGGCCAACTGCACTACGTGGGCACCTGGGATTTCAGCCAAGAGTTCGACCCGCGGTTCCTGGACGAGAAGTTCACACTCGATTTGGTATTTCAGCAGAAATATCCTCATCTACCACTAAATCAGGCACAAATAGTGCTACCCCATTAAAAACAGAAGCCCCGACCGAAATTCCGGCCGGGGCTTCCGTTTTTAGTGGATGAGGAGCTCTTACAGGTGAATTACCTCGCCATAGGCAGCGGCGGCGGCTTCCATGATGGCCTCGCTCATGGTCGGGTGCGGATGCACCGACTTAATGATTTCGTGGCCCGTGGTTTCGAGCTTGCGGGCTACCACCACTTCGGCAATCAGTTCGGTTACGTTGGCACCAATCATGTGGGCGCCCAGCCACTCGCCGTACTTCTTGTCGAAGATGACTTTAACGAAACCGTCCTTTACGCCGGCAGCCGAGGCTTTGCCCGAGGCCGAGAACGGGAACTTGCCCACCAGAATGTCGTAGCCCTGCGCTTTCGCTTCGGCTTCGGTCAGGCCTACACTGGCAATTTCGGGCGAGGCATAAGTGCAGCCGGGGATGTTCTGGTAGTTGAGCGGCTCGGGGTGCTGGCCGGCAATTTTCTCAACGCAGATAATGCCCTCGGCCGAGGCCACGTGGGCCAGTGCGGGACCGGGCACGATGTCGCCGATGGCATAAATGCCGGGCACGTTGGTCTGGTAGAAATCGTCCACCACGAGGCGGCCTTTCTCTACCTTAATGCCCAACTCCTCCAGGCCCAGGTTTTCGAGGTTCGTGATAACGCCCACGGCGCTCAGCACCATGTCGCACTCAATCTGCTGGTCGCCTTTGGCCGTTTTCACGGTCACGGTGCAGCCCGCGCCGCTGGTATCCACGGCCGTTACTTCGGCGCTGGTGAGCACCTTAACGCCAATCTTCTTAAACGACTTTTCCATCTGGCGCGACACCTCCTCGTCCTCTACGGGCACGATGCGGGGCAGGTATTCCACCACCGTCACCTCCGAACCCATCGTGCGGTAGAAGTAGGCAAACTCAACGCCGATGGCGCCCGAACCCACTACTACGAGGCGCTTGGGCAGCTGTTCCAGGGTCATGGCTTTGCGGTAGCCAATAATCTTTTTGTCGTCGATGGGCAGCGCCGGCAGCTCGCGCGAGCGGGCACCGGTGGCCAAGATGATGGATTTGGCCTCCACGGTTTCCTTCCCGCCCTCGGCCTTCGTGAGCTCGATTTTGCCGGCCGCCAGCAGCTTGCCGGTGCCCATTATTACATCAATCTTATTCTTTTTGAACAGGAAGTTGATGCCCTTGCTCATCCCGTCGGCCACGCCGCGGCTGCGCTGAATCACGGCCCCGAAGTCGTAGCCCACGTTTTCGGCGCTCAGGCCGTAGTCGGCGGCGTGGTTGAGGTACTCGAATACCTGGGCGCTCTTGAGCAGGGCTTTGGTAGGAATACAGCCCCAGTTGAGGCAGATGCCGCCCAGCGACTCGCGCTCAATCACGGCTACTTTCAAGCCCAGCTGCGAGGCCCGGATGGCGGCTACATAGCCGCCTGGGCCGCTGCCGATAACGACCAGGTCGTATTGCAATGCCATATTGTGTTCGGTTGAAGAGTAAAAGAAGAGCCCACCGCCAGGTAACGCCCACGGCCAGCCGGGCAAAGATAGGCAGGCCGGGGCAGTCGGGCGCGGGGGCGGGGCCGCCTGAAATTTCGGCCCCGTCTTTGCCTCTGCGGCGGCGGCGGCCGTATAAAGGCGCGCCGCTGCCGCTGGCTTCACCCGGCGAGCGACCTTTACATCCAATCTGACCCCCATTTATGATGAAATCACCCCTACTATCCCTGTTGGCTGGCACCACGCTGCTGCTGGCCGGTGCCTGCGCCCGCGGCACCACTGCCGACGTAGAGCAGCCCAGCTCTGCCGCCCGCAATGCGGCCCGCGAAACCGGCGTAGCGCGAACCGTCGATGCCGCGCCCGGTGGCCCCACGTATGTGGAGCCGGCCGCCCGTAAAACGGCTCCCGACCATCGCAAAGACATTAAAACCGCCGATGCTCGCCTCGCAGCCACGCCCAGCGATGTGGAGGCCCTACTGATGCGGGCGCGCGCCAAAAGTGAGCTTAAAGACTATCGGGCGGCAATGACCGATTACAATGCGGCCATTAAGCTGGAGCCCACCAACAGCAATGTGTACTACAACCGGGGCCTAAACCGCCTGGAAACTAAGGACTACAGCGGGGCTATTCTAGACTTCGGCAAAGCCACCAAATACAACCCGCAGGATCGGGACGCGTTTTTCGGGCGGGGTTCGGCCAAGATGCAGATGTTCAACTATCGCTCGGCCATTCCCGACTTCACCAAAGCCATTGCCCTCGACCCGAACTACGCCGATGCCTACGAGTACCGCGGCATCAGCTACGCGTCCATCAACAAGTTTAAGGAGGCCCGCGTCGACCTCGAAAAAGCCGCCCAACTCAATCCTGCTGCCGAAAAAAGCCTGCGTCGTTACGTTGGCAATAAGGACAAGTAAGAAGTGGACGTCATTCAGAGCGAAGCGAAGAATCTCGCGTGCTGCCGTGGCACGCGAGATTCTTCGCTTCGCTCTGAATGACGTTCGCACAACCGCCTCCCCTACTTCCCCAGCAGCAGCTTGAAGTAGAAGCTCGGTTGACGCAGCCGCTCGCGCAGGTCGAGGTCGAGAAACATGTTGCTGATGGTTTCGGCCAGCGTGGGGTTGTTGGCGGCGCGGTTGGCGATAAAGTTGAACAGCCACGGGTAATCCAGCAGGCGCTGCATGGCCCGGCTCAGGCGCAGCTCCTGCCACAGCCGGTTGTACACGGCCGCGTCGTAACCTTTCAGAAACTCCGGCGCGAAGTTCTGGGCCGCTACGGCGCGGGCGGCCCAGTCGGCGGCGTGGCGGCCGCTTACCATGGCGTGGCTGATACCCTCGCCCGAAAACGGGTCGATGAGCGAGCCGGCGTCGCCGAGCAGCAGGTAGTTGCGGCCCGAAAGCGGGCGGCGCTTGGAGCCCAACGGCAGCCCGAAGCCGCGCACCGGACCCAGCCGCTCGGCCGTGGCAAACCGGTCTTTGAGGGCCGGGTGAGTACGCAGGATTTCGTCGAGCCGCTCGCGCAGCTTTACCTTTTTCTTCGCCACAGCTTCGCTGAGCATGCCTACGCCCACGTTGGCCTGGCCGTTGGGCAGCGGGAAAACCCAGAGGTAACCGGGCAGAAACTCCTTAATGAAGTGCAGCTCGATGAAATTATTAGGGTGCAGGCCGGTTACGCCGCGGTAGTACGCGCGCAGGCCGGCGCAGTGGTGGGCCGGCTCCAGCACGTGCCCGCCCACTACGCGGGCAAAGTTCGACTGGGCCCCGTTGGCTACCAGCAGCACGTCGGCGGTGGCTATTTCCTGCTTGTCGGGCCCCAGCAGGCGCCAGCGGCCGTCGGGCAACTGCTCGTGGGCGGCCACATCGGTGTTTTCGCGGAAGTCAATTTCGGGCCGGCGGCGTACTTCTCCAATGAGGAAATTATCGAAGTCGATGCGCTTGCTGATGTGGCCGGCGGCGCGGTCGGTGGCCGGGTTGTAGTTCGGCTTGAAGGGCACGGCCAGGCGGCGGCCGTTGGGCGCGTAGAAGTCGATGCCCCAGCTGGGTAGCTGGGCGGGCTCGGCGGCCAGGCGGTCGGGCAGGGCGTCATCAATGCGCCGTAACTCGCTGAGTACTTTTCCGCTGAGCGCGTCGCCGCACACTTTATCGCGCGGGAAAGTGGCGCGGTCGAGCAGCAGGCAGCGGTGGCCGGCGTTGGCCAGGTGCAGGGCCGCCGTGGCCCCGCCCGGTCCCGCCCCGAGAATGCAGATAGTCATGTTTTGAGCTTCAAGCCGCAAGCTACAAGCTGCAAGCTTATGTTCGGGCAGCTAAAAGCGTGTAGCTAGAGGCTTGTAGCTTACGATTTGCGCCTAAACCACCAAAGCTTGTAGCTTGCAGCTTAAAGCTAACAGCTCAAACCCATGACTAAACTGCTCGACGGAAAAGTGGCCCTGATTACGGGCGCTTCTAAAGGAATTGGCCGCGCCATTGCGGCGTATTTTGCCCAGCAGGGCGCGCAGGTGGCGTTCACCTACCTCTCCAGCGTGGAGAAAGGCCAGCAGCTGGAACAGGAGCTAGCCGCTTCCGGCACCAAGGTAAAAGGCTACCGCTCCGATGCTTCGGTGTATGCCGAGGCCGAAAAGCTGATTGAGGACGTGGTAGCCGAGTTCGGCAAGCTCGATATCTTGGTAAACAACGCCGGAATTACCCAGGACGGGCTGTTGATGCGCATGAGTGAGCAGCAGTGGGACCAGGTAATGGCCGTGAACCTGAAGTCGGTGTTCAACCTGACCAAGGCCGCCACCAAGCCCATGATGCGCGCCAAAGCCGGCAGCATCATCAATATGTCGTCGGTGGTGGGCGTGAAGGGCAATGCCGGGCAGGCCAACTACGCGGCCTCCAAGGCCGGCATTATCGGCTTCACAAAGTCGGTGGCCCTGGAGCTGGGCTCGCGCAACATCCGCTGCAACGCGGTGGCCCCCGGCTTCATCGAAACCGAAATGACCGACGCCCTCGACGCCAAGCAGGTGGATGAGTGGCGCAAGGCCATCCCGCTACGCCGCGGTGGCACCCCCGAAGACGTAGCCAAAGCAACCGCCTTCCTGGCCTCCGACGATTCAGCCTATATCACCGGCCAGGTGCTGCAGGTTGACGGCGGCATGCTGACGTAGAAAACTAAGCTGTAATCATCCCAAAACCACGTCGCGCACGATATCGGGGCAGTCCTCCGAATTCGGCGCGACGTACTTGGGTACTGCTCTTCTAGCTGGCCGATAAGGACCGGCTACTGCATAACTGTGGTACCAGCCAGCAACTGATTCCTGCTATAACCAAGCTGCTATGCGCCGACTGCTCCTATTGGTTTTGCTGTCTGCTCTTACGCTGGCCGCTTACCCACGTGCCCAGCGTTACTTTAATCGTTACCAAGCCACCTGGGCAGCCAGTATTACCGTGGCAAAAATTGCTCCCCGGCTGCAGAACGGCGACCTGATTTTCCAGACTTCGCAGTCGGCCCAGAGTCGGGCCATCCAGCTGGCCACGCACTCGGCCTACAGCCACTGCGGCATTCTGTTTCAGAAAGAAGGCGAATGGCGCGTATTTGAAGCCGTGCAGCCGGTAAGCGACACCTCGTTGGCTGCTTGGGTGGCCCGCGGGAAAAACGGCCAGTTCATTGTCAAGCGCCTGCGCGACGCCGAAACCGTGCTGACGCCGCCCGTGCTGCGCAAGCTGCGGGCCGCCGGCGAGCAGTACCAGGGGCTGAACTACGACCTATACTTTGGCTGGTCGGATGAGCGCATCTACTGCTCGGAGCTGCTCTGGAAGTTGTATCAGCAGGCAACAGGACGCGAAATCGGCAAGCTCCAGCAGCTGCGCGAGTTCGA
Organism: Hymenobacter lapidiphilus; assembly: GCF_003417065.2. Lineage (GTDB taxonomy): Bacteria > Bacteroidota > Bacteroidia > Cytophagales > Hymenobacteraceae > Hymenobacter. The sequence goes on from NZ_QVLT01000044.1 coordinate 15,173, forward strand.
CCTCTCCCACCCGACCGTGCAGGCCAAAATGCGCGAGCGGTATAGCAATAAGCTACCGCTGGATGAGCGGGTAATTTCGCCGGTCCGGATGATGAAAAGTCCGGAGCTGGTAACGGTGCGGTGAACTTATCAAACCACTGGCCGTCCATTAAGCCGGTGTATTGCGCACGAATTTAGTCCAGAGTTGGGCGCCTGTGAGTTGCCAGCGCACTGTTCAATAACGCGCCAAATCTCATAGTACCTGAACTGATGCAGCAATGAAATCCGGCGGTATGCGAGCCTTGGCTGCGTACCGCCGTTCAGTTATTGGGCAATGAGCATCCTACCGCATCCTTGCTTGATGGACAAGACCAATTTTGCACGCGCTTACCTGCCTCATTTTCACCTATCTTACCGGCCTTCCACGTCCCCTTTATCTTCCCTTATGGATTCCGGTTTTACCCTATTAGAACGCAACATCCTCAAGGCCAAAGGCCTGACGGACGATCAGCTCACCAGCCTGGTTGAAATGGGCGTAAGCAGCCGCGCCAGTTTCAGCGAGGTCGGCACCGTGCTCACATTGCTGGAGCTACTGCCCGAACTCGACCCGGCCGTAGCCACGCGGGCGCTGGAGTGGGCCGTACCGACCGCGGCAGCAGCCGAAGCGCCGGCCCCCCCCACGTCCATAGTAGCCCCAACCATCAACGTCGACTCCTCCGACGCGGTGTTCTGCGCCAGCTGCCAATACAAGCAGCCCAAAGACTACACCCCCGGCGACTTGTGCGTAAACTGTGGGCGGCAGGCCGAACCCATCGAGCAGTGCTTCTGGTGCGGCGCCAGCGGCCCCGGCCGCCGCTGCCGCAACTGCGGCGCCGTGTTCGTGCCGGTAGCCGAACTGCCCCTGGCCCTGTTGCTGCGCCGCGATGGGCTGGCCAAGGATGATATTCCGCGCCGCCTGGCCGAATCCACTCCCGAAGAGAAAGACCAGCTGTGGGGGCGCGTCCGCCGAGCCCGAATCTAATTATTAGGTAGTCAGCCGGTCGAAGATTTATGCGCGCTACTTGTGAGAATTGCGGCCAGGTACAGCCCCCCGACTGGAAACCCGGCGACCTGTGCGGCCACTGCGGCCACGCCGTGCGCCGCGAAAAACGCTGCCATTGGTGCACCGAGCTAACGCCCGAGGGCAACTTCTGCCGCCAGTGCGGGGCCGGCCTGGTGCCCGACGAGCGGTACGGGGCCGCCCGCTGGCTCAAGCACCTAGGCTCCGATCAGTTTGTGATACCCGAGCGGCTGGCGGCCATGCCCGCCGAGCAGGCCGACCATTTCAACCGCCTCTATCAGGGCCACGCGATGGTGATCGAGCGCCATATCGACGACCTCGTGCGGGCCGAAAGCCAACTCCGGCAGCGGGGCTGGGCCCAGGGGCTCGAAGCGCATCTGCTGCCGCTGCTGCCCATGCCCGACGACCAGCTGCAGGCCCTGCAACTGCCCCCGCACCAGGGCACCACCGAGGCCGAAAAGCTACTTGAAACCCGCCTCAACTCGCCCTTCAGCAGCACCCGGACGCTGGCCGCCCTGGCCCGCCTGCGCATCTGGGCCCTGGAGCCTACTGCCTACGACGAGGCCTACTACCCCGATATCGAGCTGGCGCACGCGGCCCTGACACTGGACGATGCAGCCCTGCGCCTGGAAGCAGCCTTGGTGCTGAGCCACTGGCACTTCCTGGCCAACCTGCACTTTCGGATTTATGATACCGAGCTCCGCCCCGCGCTTCACGCGATACAGGACCAGCTGCCGCTCGAAGCCGCGGTAGGACTCGCGTTGCTGGCCACGGCCTGGGGCCGGCAGCCCGAACCCATTCCGGCCGAGGCGCTGACCACTGGCGACGACGACCTGGCTTTTGGGGTGGCGTTGGCCGCTGCTTTGCCCGACCCATTGCACGCGGCGTTGCGCAGCCCCCGCCGGCAGTTTGCCGCGGCCCTGGTACTGCTGAAAACGGATCAGGAGTTTGAACTGGGCCCTTTACTGGCAGGATTCGACGACCAACGGCTTGTCACGCTGTTTAGCGTTATGCTGCGCAGTGGGATGCCGCGCCTGCGGATTCGGCCTTTTCTGCAGCCGCTGCTGCGGCGCACCGACCTGTCGGACGAGCTGCGGGGTACGCTGCAAAATATGCGGGTTCTCAACCTGGAGCCCGGCGATGCCCGCGAATTAGTGCGCGAGACGGTAGCCGACCCCAGCACGTACCGGTTTGGTCAGGACTGCTCCTACATCAATTCCGTTCTTGGCTGGCCCGCACTGCCGCCCGGCGATGTTCGGGAGCTGGCCCAGGACCTGATTGAGCGCGACCTGTTCCTGTTTGATAAGCTGCCGGCGCTCCGGACCCTGCTGGAGCAGCAGGGTCTGCCCATGCAGCTGATTTTCGACAACCTGCGCACCGCCCCCGAAGGAGCCTACCCCGGTCTGCTGGAGATGATTAAGTACTGGCTCGCGGCGGCGCCCCGCGCCGAGCAGTTACGGCTGCATCAGTTTCTGCGCGACATTGTGCGGGTTGGCGATGCCGCTCCTAAAATTCAGAAACAGGTTTTCAGCAAACTGACCAGCTGGTACTACGGCACTTCCGACGACCCGGGCTCGCGCCTGGGGTTCACCGAGCGGGGGGCTACCACGTATTTCGCATCGGCAGAGGACTTTGTGGAGTACCTGGTAACGGGGCTGGAGAAGCAGGACGCGCTGGCGGCGCGTTGGGAGGAGTACAACTTCTTTGAGATGGACAAGCATTCGTACGACGTGCAGCGGCACTTGGAAGATTTGCTGGAAACCGTTGGCCGGGGCGAAGATGACCCAGCCGGGCGGACCGCCTTGCTGGCCCTGCTAGCGCCGCTGCCCACTTCCCTCATCGGCCGGCTGCGAAGCGTGCTGGTGCAGGTAGCCCAAAACGACCAGGCCACCGAGCTGGGCCGGCAGTGGGCCGTGGTGCTGCTGGGGCACCTTAGCCAGCACGCTCCCTGGCGCCAAGCCGCCCGCGCCGACCTAACCACGCTGCTCGCCGCTCCCGATAGCTACAGCAGTTCGGTGGCCTACATGCTCGAACTGGCCCTGGCGGACAAGTCGTCGTAAACCAAAGCTGGCAAGCGGCTTCCCCAAACCCTCGGGGAAACTGCTTGCCAGCTTTAATTTAGGGCAAATCCCATCAGTAGCCCAAATAGTATCGGGCGCCTGCCAACGGACAGGCTTACGCCGTCTTCGGCTCGCGCAGGTAGCCAACCATCAGCGCCGCGGCCTTCTTGGACGATTTCTGCTGGCCCAGCTTCTGCTGAATCTCGGTGTAGCCGGCTTTCTGCCGGGCAATAAAGTCCTCATCGGCGGTAATTTTTTTCAACTCGACTACCAGGTTGCGGGAGTTGAAATCGCCCTGGATAAGCTCCTTTACGACTTCGCGGCCCGCAATTAGGTTAACGAGCGAAATAAAGGGCACCTTGATAACGGCCTTGCCGATGGCATACGACACGGCGCTGGTGCGGTAGCACACCACCTGCGGAACCTTGAAAAGGGCCGTTTCGAGGGTGGCCGTGCCGCTGGTAACCAGGGCGGCCGTGGCGTGGGCCAGCAGGTCGTAGGTCTGATCGAAGAGGATGCGCACGTTGTTGCGCTCGAAGTGGGCGTAGTAGCCGCGTTCGAGGTTATCGACGCCGGCCACAATGAACTGGTAGTGGAGGAAAGGCGGCAGGATGGCCAGCATCTCGTAGAGCATCTCCTCGATTTCCTGCTTGCGTGAGCCCGGCAGCACCGCAATAATGGGCCGCTCGGGGTCGAGCTGGTTGCGCTGGTAAAAATCGGCCGCCTTCTGGTGCTCGCCCACGCTGTCGGCAATCGGATTGCCGATGTAATCGACCTTGTAATCGAAGCCCTGGTAAAACTCCTGCTCGAAGGGCAGAATCACGAACATGCGGTCGACCACCTTTTTCACCTGGTGCACCCGGCCCTGATTCCAGGCCCAGATTTTGGGCGAGATGTAGTAGAACACCTTCAGGCCGGCCTCCTTGGCGAACTTGGCCACCCGCATATTGAAGCCGGCGTAATCCACCAGAATCACCACATCGGGCTGCCAGGCCAGCAGGTCGCGCTGGCACTGCTTGAGGTAACCACGAAACTTGAGCACGCTGGTAGCCGCCTCCCAGAAACCCATAATGGCCATTTCCTGGTAATGGCGCACCATTTCGCCGCCTTCAGCCTGCATCAGGTCGCCGCCCCAGAAGCGGAACTCGGCCTCAGGGTCCTGCTGGCGCAGTTCCTGCATCAGGCTGGCCGCGTGAAAATCCCCGGACCGTTCGCCCGCTATCAGGTAGTACTTCATCTGTTTACTTAATGATATTTTTCTATGCTGCGACTATGAAGCATGACAGTTTCGACATTTACTCCTCCCCGAAATACTCCACGAAGTTGCGGGGTGTTTCGTAGAGCTTGAGCGAGTGCAGGCGGGCCGGAGAAATCTGCTCGATTTCGGGCTGCAGAATTTTCCAGAAGGCCACTACCAGGTTTTCGGTGCTGGCCAGCTGGCCGGCCATGAAGGGCACGTCGAGGTTGAGGTTTTTATGGTCGACCTGGTCGATGACGTGGGCGCGAATGAGGTTGCTAAGGTCCTTGAGGTCGATGACGAAGCCGGTTTCCGGGTCGGGCCGGCCCTTTACCGTCACAATGAGGTCGTAGTTGTGGCCGTGCCAGTTGACGTTGGCGCAGGGGCCGAACACTTCCGTGTTGCGCTCGTCGCTCCACTTGGGGTTGTGCAGCTTATGGGCGGCATTAAAGTGTTCCTGGCGGCTGATGTATATCATTTGTAAGGTATTGAGGGCTCAGGCTCCTAAGCCCCTTGTTTACGCAGCAAATATACGAAGAACGGTACGCCGAACAGGGCCGTGACCAGGCCCACGGGCAGGCCGGCTGGCGGATAGAGCACGCGGGCCAGCAGGTCGCACATCACCAGGAAATTACCGCCCAGCAGCGCGCAGAACAGCATATTGCCCCGGCCTACCGTGCCCAGCAGCCAGCGCGTGAGGTGCGGAATAACCAAACCGACAAACCCAATCGGCCCACACAACGCCACTACGGCCCCGGTAAGGCCTGAGGCAATGAGCAGTAGCAGCCAGCGCGTACGGGCCACCGACAGGCCCAACGCCGTGGCCCGCTCCTCGCCCAGCAACAGCAAATTCAGCTGGGGTCGCAGCAGCGCCAGCGCCCCCAAACCCAGCCCCACGGCGGCGGCCGGGTAGGGCAGCGTGGCCCAGCTAGCCCGCTCGAACCCGCCCAACGACCAGAACGTGATGGTGCGCAGCTTCTCCTCGGTGGCGGCCAGAAAAGTGAGCAGCCCGCCCACGGCCGTTACCAACGAGCCCATGGCCACGCCCGCCAGCAGCAGCAGCGTGGGCACTACGCGGCCCCGCCGGCTGCCAATCACCACCACTACCAACGTAACGCCCAGCGCCCCGAGCAGCGCCGCCAGCGGGGGCGCGTAGAGGCCCAATACCGTCATGCCGGGCAGAAACAGGAACGTGAGACTGGCCCCCAGCGCCCCGCCCGAGGCCGTACCGAGCAGGTAAGGGTCGGCCAGCGGGTTGTTCACCATGGCCTGCATCACGTAGCCGCTCACGGCCAGCCCGGCCCCAGCCAGCAACGCCAGCAGCAGCCGCGGCAGCCGCAGCTCGATGAGCACCAACTGGGCCGGGTCGCGGGCATCGTAGTGCAGCAGCGCCCGGCCAATCAGGGCGTAGTCGGTTTCGTAGCTGCCCACCCGCAAACCCACGGCCAGCAGGCCCGCCGTCAGCAGCAGGCTCGCCAGAATGTAGGGCAGCGCGGGACGAGACATTTGGGTGGTTTAGGGAACTGGGGGATATTGGGGAGGTAAGCTACCCACTGTCAGGGCATCACTTTATGAGCCCCCGCAGCTCCTTTACCGACTCGACTACCCGCGGACTGGGGCGCGACATCAGGTCGCCGGTGGGGGCGTAAACGCGGCGGTTCTGGTAGGCTTTGATGCGCTTGAGCTCGGGGTAGAGGCAAAAAAAAGTGCTATCGAGCTTGCCGAAGGAGCCGCCGAGCAGCACGTCGGGGTTGAGCTTGAGGATGTATTCGCGGGTGAGGGCCGGGTAGGGCTGGGCGAACTTCTCCACCACCGCATTCTGTCCGCCCGCTAGCCTGATTTTGTCCGTGAACAGGGTATTCTGGCCGTATACATAAATAGGGTCGGTCCAGGTGATGGCCAGCACGGTGGGCACCGCAGCCGATTTGGCCGACAATTCCGTGGCCTGCAGCTCGGCCTGCAGCGAATCGACCACCTGCTTGGCCTGGGCCGAGCGGCCCAGAATTCGGCCCAGGTCGGTGAGCCCCCGGAAAATATCCTCCACCTCTTCGTACTGCTGATAATACACTGGAATGCCCAGCTCCTGCAGGCGTTGGGCGTCGGCTTCGGAGGTGATGCCGGTGGTCGTGAAGATTACATCGGGCTTGAGGGCCACCAAGCGCTCCAGATCGAGCGGATAGCTGCTGATGACGGGCTTGCGCAGCGCGGCCGCTGGGTAGTCGCAGACCTGGGTGCGGGCCACGATGGTGGCCGTATCGGCCACGGCGTACAGCATTTCGGTCATGGAAGCCGCCAGGGCCATAATGCGGCGCGGGTGGGCCGGCACGGTCAGGGTCCGGCCCAGATCATCGCGCAGCTGCTGGGGGGCGGCGGTGGCTTCGGGCGGGGCCGTGGTGGCGGGCGTATCGGGGCGGCAGGCGGCCAGCAGCAACAGGAGCGGCAGGCTACACCCAAGCAGGCGGGCAGCAAATGAACGGGGCATACGCGCAAAGGTAACCGGCCGAAAGCATGCCCGAACTGTTATTCCCACATTCCGCGCATTGGGCGCCAGGAGGCGGCGGGCGGTGCCCAATGCGCGCTACGACTTCCAACCCGACTTGCGGCGCGGCCCGTACCAGGAGTTCCTGACCCGTTATCTTCCCCTAAACCCACCGGTTGCCGGCCATTCGCGGGCGGCTGGTTACTTTTGAACTTAAACTCTCTGCCTTATGATCGTCGTCACCGGAGCAGCCGGCTTTATTGCCAGTGCCCTCGTCGCCCGCCTCAACGCCGCCAATTTCAACGAAATTGTGGTGGTTGATAACTTCACCAACGAGCGGAAGCTGCTCAACCTTTCGGGCAAGCACCTGACGGAGTATGTGGACCGCGAGGAGTTTTTTCCCTGGCTCGATGAGCACCACGCCGACGTGGAGTTCATTTTCCACCTCGGGGCCCGCACCGACACCACCGAAGCCAACCGCGACCTGCTCAACGTCCTCAACCTGGAGTACTCCAAGCAGATGTGGCAGGCCTGCTGCCGCTACCAGCTGCCGCTGGTGTACGCCTCGTCGGCGGCCACCTACGGCTCGGGCACGCTGGGCTACTCCGACGACGATGTGCTGCTGCCGCTGCTGCGCCCGCTCAACCCCTACGGCGAGTCGAAAAACGACTTCGATAACTGGGCCGTGCAGCAGCCGGAGAAGCCGTTTTTCTGGGCTGGGCTGAAGTTTTTCAACGTGTACGGCCCCAACGAATACCACAAGGGCCGCATGGCTTCCGTCGTTCTACACGCCTTCCGCCAGATTCAGGAAACGGGCTCGATGACGCTGTTCCGCTCCCACAACCCCGACTTTGCCGACGGCGAGCAGCAGCGCGACTTCGTGTATGTGAAAGACGTGGTAGACGTGTGCATGTTTCTGATGCAGACCCGCCGCGCCTCGGGCATCTACAACCTGGGCACCGGCGAAGCCCGCACCTTCCTCGACCTGACGCTGAGCACTTTCGCCGCCCTCGACCGCACCGCCGACATCCACTTCCGCGACACGCCCGAAGACATCCGCGACACCTACCAGTACTTCACGCAGGCCGATATGAGCAAGCTGCGCGGCATCGGCTACGAGCGGCCTTTCACACGCCTCGAAGACGGCATCAACGATTACGTGCGCAATTACATGGTGCCCGGCACCTATTATTAACAGCTGTTACGCAGCTACAGCACGGTGTAGGGGCGGGGCTTGTCCGCGCCCGCCGTTTGCGTCGTTGAACAAAATCGTTGAAATGGTGCGAACGGCGGGCGGGGACAAGCCCCGCCCCTACGTCGTCCGACTTGTTTCAACGATTTCGTTCAGCGGCGGGCGGCAACTGTAGAACAGCAGGTATTATGCTGAACAAGCCGCAGTCAGGACCGCTTCTTACAACGTCCGACCGGCGGTACAAGTATTTTTTTAGCCGACAGTCCGGCGAGAATACTATCTTAAAAGCTCCTAACCAATCAGCCTATGCAGCGCAGGAGCATTACCATCATCGGCGGCGGTTTTTCAGGGTCGATGCTGGCCGTGCAGCTGGCCCGGCTGGCGGGGCAGCCTTTCCAGTGCGATGTGCATTTGGTGGAGCCGCGTCCCGCGCCGGGGCCGGGCCTGGCTTACACTGCGCGACGGTCGGAGTACCTGCTGAACGTACCCGCCAAGGCTCTGAGCGCGTTTCCGGAAGAGCCCGACCATTTCCAGAACTGGCTGCGCGTTACAGGGGCCGACCAAGACTGCCAGGCGGGCTTCTGTACCCGCCAGAGCTACGGCCGCTACCTGCAGCAGCTGGTGGGGCAAGTGCTGGAGTGGCCTTCCATGAACGGCATGAACTGCCAGTGGCACAACTCATCGGCGCAGAGCGTGGAGCCCAATCCCGACGGGCCAGGCGCCGTGGTGCGGCTGCGCAACGGACAGCTCATCCGCTCCGATCTGGTGGTGCTGGCCCTGGGCAATTTCCCGCCCGCCGTGCCCACACCCCTGCCCCACGACTACCTCAGCCACCGCGGTTACCACGGCAGCCCCTGGGCCTCCGGGGCGCTTTCGGGCATCAAGCCCACCGACGATGTGCTGCTGCTCGGCTCGGGCCTGACAGCCGTAGACGTGTTGCTTGGCCTGCGGGCCGATGGCCATCAGGGCCGCCTGACGGTGGCTTCGCAGCACGGCCGCTGGCCCGCCGCTGCCGTGCCCGGTGCCCCTTCCTACCCCAGCTTCTGGGCCACCGAGCTGGCCGGTCTGAGCAGCGTGGGCGCAGTGCTGCAAGTGGTGCGCCAGCATGTGGCCGCCGCCCAGGCCCAAGGCCTCCCCTGGCAGCCCGTGCTCGACTCGCTCCGACCCGATCTGCCGCGCATCTGGGCCGGCTGGCCACTGGCCGAGCAGTCGCGCTTTTTGCGCCATCTGGCCGGCATCTGGTCGGTGTTGCGCCACCGCAGCCCGCCCGGTAACGCCGAAATAATTGGGCAGCTGTTGGCTTCGGGCCGGGTGCAGCAGCTGCGGGGCCGGGCGCGCGAAATCGTGTCCACCGACGACGATTTGCTGGTAACCGTAAGCCGCGCCGGCCATCCCGACCAACAGCTTACGGCGCAGCACGTCATCACCTGCACCGGCCCGCTGCTCGACTACCGCCGCATTCAGGAGCCGCTGGTGGTGCAGCTGCGCGAAGCCGGCCAACTGGTACCCGACCCGCTGGGCCTGGGCATGCTGACTGATGCCGACGGTGCTTTGCTCGACGCCTCCAGCCAGGCCTCCGACATCCTGTTCACCATCGGCCCCAGCCGCCGCCCTGCCTACTTCGAATCGACGGCCGTGCCCGAGCTACGCGCCCAGGCCGTAACGCTGGCGCGCCTGCTGGGCCAGCGACTGCGCCAGCTGGAGGGTGCTGAGGTATAGCAATACGCCATTTTTCCGCTCACAAAAAGCCCCGCTCTCCAATTCGGAAGGCGCTTTTGTGAGCGGAAAAATGCCGGAGACGACTCTTTAGGCCGCCAACTCATCGGGATAATACAAGGGCAGCACGCGGGTATCAGTGCCGGGCTCAGGGAAGTGCAGCACGGGTAGCTCGGGGTACTGCTGGACTGCTACCGGGGCACCGCGGCGTAGGGCCCGCATGAGCAGATACTTATATCGCTCGGCGTCGGCCAGGGCAGCTTCCACAGCCTGCAGGGCGTCGGTATAGGCAACTACCGGCACCGATTCGACGGTTTCGCCGGTCGGGTACGTCAGCTCAAAAACCGGGCAGGCGAGGTATTCAGCAGGCATCTTCATAAGGCAGAAAACTTCGTAGTTAGCGGATATAAAGCTAACCAAATTAGCAGCTATTTAATTCCTTCTAAAGACGAAATTTTCTGCCTCAAAGATACATTCAGCGCCTGCTTTTCAGCCTTTATTTTTAGCACGATCTTACCGAACTGCACGCCCTCATCCATGCGGCGCAGGGCCTGCTCGCCCTCGGCCAGCGGGAAGGTTTCGTCGACTACCGGCACCAGCTTGTGCTGCTCCACCAAGTCCACCATATCGGCGAAGTCCTGCTCGGTGCCCATGGTAGAACCCAGCAGCGAAAGTTGCTTCCAGAACACCTTGCGGGCAGCCATATCGGGCACGTCGCCCTGGGTGGCGCCGTAGAACACGATGCGGCCCCCGGGCGCGGCGGCGTCAATCAGGTCGTTGAACCCGGGGCCGGCGGCGCTATCGATGATGAGGTCGAAGCCACCGCCGACCTGCTTGGTGAGCGTGGCGGGCCACTTTTCGGTTTTGTAGCTGATGCCGCCTTTGGCGCCCAGCGCCACGGCCCGGGTAATTTTCTCTTCCGAACTGGACGTGACCCAGACCTCGGCGCCCGCGGCTACCACCATTTGCAGGGCCAGCAGCGCCACGCCGCCGCCTACGCCGCTGATGAGCACCCGCTCGCAGGCCTGTACCTGCCCGCGGGTGAAGGCGGCCCGGTAGGCCGTCAGGCCACCCAACGGCAGGGCGGCGGCCTGCTCGAAGCTCAGGTGCGCCGGCTTGGCCCGCACGGCCGCGGCCGGCACGCACACGCATTCGGCGAAGGTGCCATCTGCGGGCAGCCCCAGAATCTGGAAGTCGCGGCCCTGGGCGCGGGGGTCGTCGCCCCAGCCCTGGCCGGAGTTGATGAGTACGGCTTGGTGTAGCAGGTTCTGCGGCGCGCCCTCACCGAGGGCCGTAACCGTGCCGGCGCCATCGGAACCGAGGATAACAGGGAACTTAAGGCCGGCGTACTGGCCCTTCTGGATCCAGACGTCGCGGTGGTTAAGGGCAGCGGCGTGCAGCTGCACCTGCACCTGCCCGGCCGCGGGCCTGGGCGTAGGTACCTTCTGCAGCGCCAGGGGCTGATCAATACCGGAAAGAACGAGAGCTTGCATGTAGTTAGGGGTTAGGGGTTAGGGGAAATACGAACGTCATGCTGAGCGCAGTCGAAGCATCTCTACCGCAATGGTAATCCTGCTGGCTGCAACGAAGCGGTAGAGATGCTTCGGCTATGGCTTCGCCTTTGCTCAGCATGACGTTCTACTTATTTTCCCCTATAGAAACCGGCTTTGCAATTCCGGGGTGGGGAGCCAGCAGGCATCTTGGCGGCCGAACCAGCGGTAACGGTAGCGGGCAATGAGGCGGTACACGGAGTCGCGCAGGGGGCCTGGGAACCAGCGGCCGGCGCGGGCCAGTGTCGCCCAGCGCCCGCCCAGCCGCGCCAGAATGCCCAGCGCCGCCGCCGAGTGCGTGTATGCCTGCCCATCGGCCAGCAGCACGACCGAGTCGGGTTCGGAGGGCGCGGGCAGTTGGTGGGCCTGCAGCAACTCCTGCCCCGCTGCCGACTGCAGGGCCGCAAACCGAAACTGCCCGGCCGCATCGTGCCGGATGATGAACTGCACAAATCCATTGCACAGGTTGCAGACGCCATCAAAGAGAATAACAGGAAGCATAGTTTTTAGCTGTTAGCGAAGTGAACGAAAGCGGTCAACTCTCAGCTAACAACAAATCCTGGAACCAGAAGGCGGCTTCGGGGGTGCTACTGCCGGCCGGGGCCGGGTAGGCGCGGCGCACCAGTTCGCCGCGCTGCACCTCAATGGGGCTTGAAAAGTACGGCGCATCATAAACGAAGCTATGATATTCGCCGTTTTCGCCGCACGAGTCTACGCCGGGGGGAAGGTCGCGCAGAAACTCGGCATCCAGCTCACGGCCGCAGAAGCTGCGGTCGAGGTGCTGCTCGTTTACGCATACCACTACGGCCCGGAAGCCCAGCGCCAGGTACTCGGCCAGCAGCTCGGCGTTGGGGCGTTGCCAGAGCGGGAATATGGCTTCCAGGCCCATTGTGGCCAGCTGCTGCTCGCGGTAGCGGCGCAAATCTTCCAGATGAATATCGCCGAATACCGACCGCACTACACCCCGGGCCTGCAGCGGGGCCAGGGTAGCGCGCATCAGCTGCTCGTAGGTGGCCATATCGGGGTTTTCGGGCAGCTGCAGCTGTGTCAGGGGCAGGCCGATGCGTTGGGCCTGGGCTTCGAGCAGTGCCTTGCGCACGCCGTGCATAGTTACGCGGCCGTGGTGGGCGTTTACGCTGGTGAGCAGGTCGGTAATGTGTAGGGCGGGGTTGCGCAGGGCGTGGTAAAGTGCCAGAGCCGAATCTTTGCCGCCGCTCCAGTTCATCAGCGTTGGAATAGCCATGCGGCGAAGGTACAACGCAACCCCGCCCCTGTCCGGCACGTTTGCCCGGTGAAGCTGTTTCCGACTTTTCTCTCCTGACCACTCTCCTTATGAATCGTGCGTTTTCCCTCTGCCTGATGGCCGCCCTCGGCCTCGGCCTCACTACCGCCTGCGACTACGACAATGGCCCCGGCAAGGAGCCGCAATTCAGCCAGGATTTCACGAAAGGCCAGGTAGCTACCGCCGCCGACACCGACCTTGATAGTGTAAGCCAGAGCCAGGATGCCTACACACCCATCGGCAAGGGCTCGGCAGCCGACCAGAAAATGTCCACAGATTCGGCTCTGGGGGCCACTCAACGCACTCCGCCTACCAGCTCGATGCCCCAATCGAACTCCGAAGTAAAGGCTACAACCCGCGAAAACTAACCCTGGCTCCGGCCACATCTACCTACCGGACTTTTCCGGCTTGCCACCCTTCTACCTCCTTCGTCCTTCCCTTACAAGCACAATGCCCCGCCGGACTATCCGGCGGGGCATTGTGCTTGATAACAGCTCTGTAACTATTTAGCGCCAGCCTACAAATTCCAGGCGCGGGGTTGGGTCTTGCCTACGTCGGTACCTTTGGTTAGGGCCAGGCCGGAGCCCAGCGTCAGCAAATCCTCGAAGCCGCCCACCAGGCCGCCTGGCAGACCCGACTCGATGGTGGCCTGCTTGCGCATGAAGAAGCTCAAATAACTGCCGGCCACAGCGGCCAGCACCCCCAACACGGCCCCGTTCAGGGCCTTATCGTGGTTGATGCGGAAGATGGTGGCCCCTACCAGCGCCCCCGAGGCGGCCCGGCCCAACAGGGCAACGGGCGCGATACGATTGGGGGTCTGGGGTAGCTTGTCGCCTACCATTTCGCCGGCGGCCAGCAGCTTGAGGCCCTGGGCCACCCAGGGCTTCTGCAGGTAGCGTAGCGGCGAGCCGGCCAGCGCCTTGGGGTGGTAGGTAAGCAGGTTGCTGCTCAACAGTGCCGGGGCCGTCATGCTCCGGAAGCCCGCCAGGGCACCCAGGCCCACGGTTTGCCAATGATATTTGGTCATAATAAAGCAGATAAAGCGTTAGGAAAGAAGGGAGTCTTTCCTAACGCAGCCCGCCGCTTTGTGGTTGGCAGAATACTCAAGCAGCACTGCCCCTACTTCTCGTTGGCGGCCCAAGTGTCCATTTTGCGCTCCAGCACGGCCAGCGGCATCACACCGTCGTGGAGTAGTTCATCGTGGAAGTCGCTGAGGTGGAAGTGGGCGCGGTTCTGGCCGGCATATTCTTCGCGCAGGCGGTTGGCGTTGCCACCCAGTTGCTGCTCATACTTCCGGCGCAGCTCCCGCAGTTTAAGGGCCCCTATTTTGTAGCTCAACGCCTGTCCCGGAATGGCCATGTAGCGCTCAATCTCGGCCGTGGCGCCCTCCTCACTGATGGCCTCATTGGCCATCATGTACCGAATAGCCTGCTCGCGGGTCATGTTTTTGGTGTGCATGGCCACATCGACCACCAGGCGCACGGCGCGGTGCATTTCGTCGCCCAATGAGCCCATGTACTGGTAGGGGTCGGTGTAGAGGCCCAGCTCCTTGCCCAGGCTTTCGGCGTACAGCGCCCAGCCCTCGCCCATGGCCCCATACCAGGCAAAGCGCCGGAACTTGGGCAGTTCGGTGTTTTCCTGCTGCAGCGAAATCTGGTAGTGGTGGCCCGGAATGGCCTCGTGCAGAAACAACGACTCCATGCCCGAGGTGATGTTGAACTTGGTGGCGTCGAGAATAGGGATGTAGAAGACGCCGGGTCGCGAGCCGTCGGGGGAGCCCTGGTTGTACTCGGCCGAAGCCGAGGCGGCGCGGAAGGCTTCCGTCTGGCGGATTTCGAACGGCGTTTTGGGCACCCGACTGAACATTTTCTTCAGGTTGGGCTCCATTTTGGCCTGAATAGCCCGGAACCCACCCAGCACTTCCTCGGGCGTTTTGTAGGGCATCAGCTCGGGGTTGGTTTTAAGGCTCTCGAAGAAGGCCTTCAGGTCGCCCTTAAAGCCTACCTGCGCCTTTACCTGCTCCATCTCGCTCCTGATGCGGGCCACTTCCTGAAGGCCGGTCTGATAGATTTCCTCCGGCGTTTTGTCGGTGGTCGTCCACGTTTTCACGAGGTAGCGGTACATTTCCGGGCCACCCGGAATGGCCGCAATGCCGGTGCTGGCGCGGGCTTTGGGCAGGTACTCGGTTTCGAGGAAGTCGCCCAGCTTTTTGTAGGCCGGCACCAGCTCCGTGAGGATGGCCGTTTGATAAGCCGCCGTGAGCCGCTTCTTATCGGCGGCCGGCAGGTTGGCGGGCAGTTTCTTGATGGGGCCGTAGAACAGGCTCTGCGTGGCGTCCTTGGTTTCCATGGCCCGCATCTGCGGAATCATTTTCAGCACCAGCGTGCGCGGCAGCACCACCCCGGCCTGCATGCCCTGCCGGAAGTTGGCAATGGCCGTATCGGTCCAGGCCGTGAAGCCATGCACGCGGCCCAGCCAGTTGTCGTAGTCCTGCACTGTTTTAAAAGGCTGCACGCCCTCGCCCGAGCCATACTGGCCCATGCTCAGCGGCAGGCCCCAGAACTGCTGGAAGGGTATCATCCAGGTATTGAGCTTGAGGCCTACGAGCTTGTTCTGCAGGTCGTACTCGAGAATATCGTAGCTGGTTTTATCGTTTACCGACAGCTTTTCGCGCTTGAACTGATGCAGACCGTCGAGGTATTTCTGGTAGAAGGCGCGTAGCTGCCCCCGAAACGCGCGGGTGCCGTCGTTGGGCAGCTGGTCGTTGAAGCGGTTGTCGCCCTGGGTGGTAGCATCCAGCGGAAACAGCCGGGAACTCTCCTCCCAATAATGCGCAAACAGCTGGTCAACGTCCTTTACGTTTTTCAGGTTGGGCGCGGTATAGGGCGCGCTTTCGTCGGTGGCGGGTTGCTGCTGGTTGCAGCCGGTTAGCAGGGCGGCGGCCAGCAGGCCAGTGAGGG
>NZ_QVLT01000045.1 GCF_003417065.2 Hymenobacter lapidiphilus
TGAATTGATAATGGTGGCTTTAGCCCGGGTGTTCACCTCTTCCCATTCCGAACAGAGTCGTTAAGCCCCGGAGCGCCTATGGTACTGCCTTCATCGGTGGGAGAGTCGGTCGCCGCCAACCTTATCACGCTTGCTGCCCCGCAGCGTCCTATGCCTTCCAAGGCGGGATGCGCGGGGCAGCTCGCGTTTATAGCTACCCGTCGTACGCCCACGCCAAGGCTGGCGGCGGCTGGCGATGGCTGCCAGCGAGCAGGCCCGTTCCCTCAAGGTGAGGAAACGGGCCTGCTGGGCTTTACCAGGGCAGTGACGCGGGCTACCACTTCGGGCCCGACACTACCTCCACCATGCTTCCCGAGGAGAGGTATTGCTGGGCCAGTTCCTGCAGCGTGGCCGCATTGGTGGCTTGCACCTGAGCTACGAAGTCGGAGTAATAGCTGGCTGGTAAATTGTAGAATACCAGGTTCTTATACTTGTCGCACTGCTCAAAAACGGTGCTGAGCTCGTTGGCAAACTTGCCGCTCATATAGTTCTTTACGGTCTGCAACTCCGTTAGGGGTATCGGTTCTTCCTGCAGTCGGCGCAGTTCCTTTTGTATTTCCTCGATGGCGGCAGGTGCGTTGGCAGCATTCACATCGGAACCGATGACGAAGCTGGTAGCATGCTCGCGTGGATGTACGCTGGCATAGATACCGTACGTGAAGCCTTTATCCTCGCGAATGTTCTTCATCAGGCGCGAGCCGAAATAACCTCCCAAAACCTTCACCAGTACCTGAAGGGCGTGGGTTTGCGGATGGCTTGAAGCAGGCCAGAGGCGGCCAATGCGTAAGGAAGCTTGTAGGCTTCCGTCTACAGTTACGTAGTCTTGCGGAGCCAAAATGGAGGGAGGGGGCACGGTAGCGGCAGCCTTAGCCAAGGTGCCGGCCGGGGCTCCCAACTGCTCTGTAAGCAGAGCTACGTGCTCGTTGGTCACGTCGCCGCATAGGAATATTTCGGCCTGCGCAAAGTTATAGTGCTGCTGGTAGAAGTGGCGGACCTGGTCGGAGGTAATGTCCTGAAATACGGATTCATCGAAGGTGACCCCGTAGGGGTAACCCGGACCAAAGAGGTGGCGAGAGAAGCTCTCGGAGGCGAGGTAGCTGGTTTTCTGCCGTTCTACCCGCACGTTCTGGATAGTGCGCGTCTTCACTAAAGCCAGCTCTGTTTCGGGAAAGGTGGGAGCTGTGAGTACATCCTGCACTAAGGGCATAAGTTGCGGCAGGTGGCGGCTGAGGCAGTATAGCGTAAGCGTAGCCCGATCAAAGCCCTGCTCGCATTCCAGCGAGGCTCCGAAGAAGGCTACCTCGTCGGCAATCTGGCGGGCCGTGCGGGTGGCGGTGCCTTCGAGCAGCAGCCGGGCTGCCAGCAACGAAACACCTGCCGAAGGATCATACCACTTACCGGCCGGGAAGACTACCTGCAGGCGCACTACGGGCTGGGCATCGTTGCGCAGCACATGCAGGCGGGCGCCGTTGGGGAGCGAAAGTACATCAGCCGCAGGCAGCGTTACGCGGGCCAGCGGCTGAACAGGAGGGGCTATGGTTCGGTCGAGTATCAAATCAGTTGAGTTAGGTAGGCTGAAAAGCTGTCATTCCGAGCGAAGCAGGGAATCCGGGATGAAACGCCGAACGGAATTGTTCGATGGCGTTCGGCCGGATTCCTCGCCTCGCTCGGAATGACAACTTTGCAAAGAAGGGGAAGAATTAGTTAACCGGGCTGTCGGATGGGCCGAAGGCTTCGCTCAGTTCGTTGAAGTTAAAGTGTAGCGACACCCGTAATGTTTGCGACAATGGGTTGGCCTTGGAGTTGGGTACCAAGTACGTACCATCAACCCCAAACACCTGGTAGCGCACGCCGGCTCCAAAGCTCAGGTACTGCCGGTCGCCCTTGGTAGGGTTCTCGTAGAAGTAACCGGCCCGCACCATCAGCAGGTCGTTGTAAGCGTATTCGAGGCCGGCCGAGAGGTTGATTTCCTTGAGTTCCTCGCTGAAGCCGCCCGGTGCGTCGCTGAATGAGCTGGTCATGCCCTTCACGATGCCGTAGCCCCGGCGCTTGTCGTTTTCAGCCTTTATAGCCGGGTTGCTGGAGGCCACGCCATCTTCGTAGTAAGGGGAAGGTACCAGTAGCTTGTTGGCATCAAAGCTAAATGTTAGCTTGTTGTAGGGGTCGAGTTCCTTGGTAATGGCGGTGCCCAGCTTCAAATTGGTCGGCAGGAAATCCGCGTTTGTAGGGTCGGTGTAAGTGATTTTGTTGCCGATGTTGGAAACAGCGCCGCCAAAGGCCAGGTTATAGTCGCCGGCTCCAATGGTGAGGTCGGTGGTGTAGTACGCGCCGAGGTCGACGGCGACGGCATTGGCGGGGTTGGAGTCGATACCGCTACTTCCTCCAGTGAGGTTTGAGCGTACATAGCGCACATTGAGGCCCACGCCGAATTTGTCGCTCAGCTTCTGGCCGTAACCCACTGTGAGGGCATATTCCTTGGGGTTAAAATCTCCCTTGGAAATACCCTGGTCATCGCGGTAATTGATCTGACCCAAATCGAAATACATCAGGTTGGCCGACAGTGTACTTCTGTCGCTGAGCTTGGTGGTGCCGCTTAGATAGCCCAGGCCCATATCGTTGGTGATGCTGGCCAGCCAGGGGGTATAGGAGAGCGAGGCGCTGTGCTGGTAGCGCACAAAACCCAGCTTGCCGGGATTGTAAAAGCCGGCGTTGGCATCGGGGCTGATGGCTACACCCGCCTCGCCCAGCGCCGAGGAACGTGAATCGGGGCTGATGGTGAGGATGGGCACGGCCGTGGTGATGGTATGCTGGTCTTGGGCATGCGCGGTGGCGGCGGCCAGACACAGCAGGCCAGGGAGCAATACCAAACGCCGGGACAAGTGGGGCAGAATCATAGGGGAGGGAGAAGGATACGGAGTCGAAAAGTAACGAAAAGCCGGAAAAGCAGATTAATTGAGTAGCACCAGCTTCTCATATTTGGAGGCCGTGGAAGTATCGGTGCCGTTAGCCGCGCGGGTGCGCACTGTTACGCGGTATACGTACACGCCGCGGGCCAGCTGGTCCTGGTACTCGTCGCGCCCGTCCCAACTTAGAGCGGCCACGTGCGAGCCGCTACCCAGGGCCGTACCCTGCAGCGTGCGCACGAGCCGGCCGGCCACCGAGAAAATCTGCACCTGAATGTCGAGGTCCTGACCGCTGCGGTTGTGGTCGAAGTGGAAGGTCGTGTTCCGGGCGAACGGGTTGGGGTAGTTAAGCACGTGCTGCAGCGCCAGCTTGTCGGTGGGGGCGGCAATGAATTCGAGGCGCTGCTCAGCCGAGTTGTTCCAGGTGTCCCAGGCCTTGAGGCGCAGCTCGTGGGGGCCGGGCGTGAGGTCCTTGAGCTCGTAGCGCACCCGGCCCACCTGGAAGCTGTCGGTTTTGGCCGTATACGACGAGTTAAGCACCAGCACCTTACTGGCGTCGCCGTCGAGCGTGAGCGTGAGGTCGTGGCCGATACCGGTGCCGGCCGTATTGATGCCGCTGGCATCGCGCAGCACAGCCAACAGCGTGGGGCTGAGGCCCGTCAGGCCACCCGAAACGAACTGCTCGTTATCCATAAACAGGCTGATGCGGGGCGCAATGGTGTCGCGGGCCGTAAGCGGGGCCACGTCGCCGATGGGCACCAGACGCTGGCCCTGGGCATCGGTGCGGTTGGTGGGGTCGGCGGCGTAGAGGCTGATTTTGCCCAGGCCTACGCTATAGTTGATGTCTTTGGGTACTACAAACTGCAGGCTGAACTTGCCACTCTGCACGCTGGCCGGGCCATCGTAGAGGATGTTTTCGCGCAGCTGAACGGCCTGAGGCACATCTTCGTTGCCGAGCGTTTTCACGGTGGCCTGCTTCTCGAATACCTGCACGTTGGCCGTACCCACAAAGGCCGGATTCAGTTGCCCGCCACGCCGGACTTCGCCTTTCAGCGTGACCTGCTGCAGCGCCTTCAGGGTGTCGGGCATACTCTGCGTTACCGGCTTGCCATCAATTTCAGTCAGGGCTACCGTTTGTTCGGGATACGCCAGGCGCATGGATGGGTCGCCGAGCAGGGCGTAGTTGCGGTTGTTGTCGCCGATTACGGCAATGTTCTTGGCCGTGCGGCAGACGTCGCCGATGCGCGGCATCGTACCATCGGGCCGGGGCTGAAACAGGTCGTTGAAAAATGCGACTGCCAGGGCCTGGTTGCGGTCGGCGTACACCACGCGGGTGGTGGTGAGCAGGCCGATGGCTCCGCCCTTCACCTCAACCAACGACTGCTCGCCGGCCGAAGTAAGGTTGGGGTCGTCGTAGGTACTGAAGTCGCAGGTGCCGGTGAACATGAACGTGGGCCGGGTGTCGTTCTTCAGGTTTCCGATGGAGGTTTTAGTTATAATCTGCTCCTGCGCCAGGCTTATGGGGCCACCGTGGCCGATGTAGTTGATCAGCAGCGAGCCTTGCTCGAAGGCCTCATCAACGGCCTTTTCGGCCGCCGGCGACCGTTCGCCTGCCGCCAGCTGCACCTGCGGAAACAGGTCGAGGTAGGGCTTGTACACATTATAGCTGCGGGCGGCGGCCAGCGTATCGAGCGGGTTGGCCAGCTCCTCGCTGTAGTACACAAACAGGTTGTTGTCGCCGTCGTCGGACAGAAAGGTGAGGCGGTTGCGCCACTTGCCGTAGCCGGCGGGGCTGTCGTAGTCAATCAGCTTCTGGGTTACGCGGGCGGCCTGCTCAGTGGTGCTCACCGGCAGGCGGCCCACGGCTATGTCGAGCAGCTCGTTGCTGGAGCCCGGCAGCCAGGCCCCTTCCGAATCGTCGAGCAGCCCATAGTAATCGTCGGACGAATAGGTGAGGCCCTGGCCGTTGGGGCGGTTGCCCATCACTAAGTCGAAGCTCTCCTCCGACTCATAGACCGGCACGAAATTCTGATTGGTTTGGTTGGCGTTGGCCGGCTGGCGGCTGGACCACCAGGTTGGCAACTCCTCCGTTTTGTTGGTTGGGTCGGCCTTGTAGTCGTAGGAGGCGTCGCCGAACAGTAGCAGGTACTGACGGCGGCCACTGGTGTTGCGGTCATACACCATCTTCATCAGGTCGCGGATGGCCGTTACGTCCTGGCCACCCGAGCCGAACTCGTTGTAAATCTGCAGCACGTTCACCACCTGCGCATTCAGGCCGTCGCGGCTGGTGCGGTGGGCGGCCAGCTTGTTGGCTTCCTGCAGAAAACGGGGGTGCGCTACAATCAACAGCTCCAGCCGGCCATCGAGGTTGAGGGCGTGCAGGTTCTGGTTGGCCACTTTGCCAAAGCCGCGGGGCGCCGGAAACTCAGTGCCGGTGAAGGCTACAAACTCGCGGATAGTATCGGTGCGGGCCAGAAACGTGCCATTGGCGGCGGCCACAGCGGCCGGGCGGCGGGGGTTGCTGACATCCCAGATGGTGGCGCCACCCGCGTTGCCCAGCTCGAACTGACTGATGGCGCCGGGCAGCAGATTTTCCAGGCTGCGGAATTGCAGCAGGCCACCGGTCAGGCGCAGCTGGCGGCGGGCATTCACTTCGAGGTAATCCAAGTAGCCCTGCGCGCCGGGGTTGTCGCCGCTGTTGAAGCTGAGCGTTATTTTGAGGTCAGTGGGGGAGGTGGCCGGTACCTGGTAAGGCAGAATGCTGCGGTTGGTATTGGCAGCTTCGGGGTAGCAGTAGAGGCCGCTGGAGCAGCTGAAGCCCGGCACTACCTGGGCAGGTAGGGCTTGCCCGTTTACGCTGGGCTGAAACACGGTAGCAGCCGCCGAGGCAGCCACTACGGCTGAGGTAATCTGGGCCGTAGAGCCCGGCACCAGGTCGGCGACGGGGAGCGTGAAGGTTTGCTCGGGCCGGCCCGAAAAGGCCTCACCCACCCAGGTGCGGCCCGTTTTCTTGAGATTGAGCAGGTCACGCTCATAAAACTGCCGGTCGGTAAACGTGCTGATGCGGGCACCCGGCGTACCGCTAATGGCCGGTGCCGGTGCTACCCGGCGGCCGGCCGAGGCGCCCACCGTCAGGAAGTAATAGGCCGTGTCGGTGTAGGGGTTGAGCTGGTGGCGGAAGCGGGTGCTTAGGCCCTCGCGACTCCAGGTGTGCGGGCCGCGGGCGTAAAACAGGAAGTACTCGTCGTTGTCGAAGGTGGCGTTGGTGTTGCCCACGAACTGAATGGCGTTTTCCACCAAATCGTCGGGGCGGTAGGCGCTATTGGCCTGGGGCAGCGTGCCCATGGCGTTGCCGAACAGCCGCAGCCGGGCCGGGTCGAAGTTCTCCAGCCCGAAGCTCTTGAGGGTAGCCTTATCAAGCTTGAAAATACCGTTGGTTGGTACGCCTATTTTAAACCACTCTCCCTGATTCAGAACCGAAGTGCGGGCATACGTGCGGGTGGCCCCGGGGCGGCGGCCGGTAGCGCTATAGGTGTAGCCGAAGCTTACAAGGCGCTCGGCCTGGCCAGTTTGCGGGTTACGGCGCAACGGCTGCAGGCGCAGGAGGGTAACCGGCTGACGGGCCTCGGTGCCCGCTACCAGCTTCACCAGCGGCGAGGGGGGCAGAGCCGTTAAATCGAGCTGGCCTGCCTGGGCGGGCAGCAGGGGCTCATACTGCGTTTCGATGAGCTGGCCCGCGGTTACGGTGCCAGCCAGCCGCACCAACAGCGTACCAACCTGCTCCTCGGTGTCGAAAGCGGCCCCGCGGAAGGCGGGCACCAGCCGTTTCTGACCCTTGACGCCCACCGGCACGGTACCAGTCCAGGTGATGCGCCCGCGGTAAGTCTGCTCGCCAACCTGCGCCTGAGCCCGTGGGATCATAGCGCCTAGCACCAGGAACGTAATCAGCAGCCAGACCGTAGAAAAACGCATACGCACAACACAAGAAAAGCCGGGAGATAAACCAGAAATGCCAACAGGTTGGCCGGCAATACAGTTCAGCCCAAATGATAACAGCGCCGGCCGCAAATTATTGCGCCCGAGGCAAGAAGTAGCGAGCAAAAAGGTCTGCTTAGGTAAACGAAGATAGCCCCCGACCCGGATTGCCTGCCCCGGCTCAGGCCGCTGGCACGGATACGTTGGCCGGGCTCAGCACCGAGAGCAGTACGTATAGAAACACGATGAGTGGCACGGCCACTGCCCCAAGGATGATGAGCAACCCCAGGCTTAGCAACAGAAACACGAACCGCTGCTTGTTTGCCTGCCAGTTCAGAGATTTGAATTTAAGAGCAAAAAGCGGGATTTCGGCTACCAGCAGCCCCGACAGCAGGGCCGTGAGGCCCAGCAGCAGCCAGGGGTTGAGTAGGTAGGGAGTGAGGGCAAAATGGTCGTTGGCCAGAATGAGTGGCAGCGAGGCCACCACCAGTGTGCAGGCCGGTGTCGGCAACCCAATAAACGATTCGGACTGGCGGGTGTCGTTGTTGAACTTGGCCAGGCGCAGGGCCGAAAATACCGTTAAGATAAAGCCCGCGTAAGGCAGCCAGTCGGGCAGGTCGGCCCCGGCCTGGCTCAGCAGTGCGTACAGGAACGCGCCCGGCACCACCCCGAACGATACCACGTCGGCCAGCGAATCCAGGTCTTTGCCAATCGGCGACGATACGTGCAGGGCCCGGGCCAACAGCCCGTCGAAGAAGTCGAACAACGCCGCCAGCGCCACAAAATAGGCCGCCAGCACAAGCTCATCGGCGAAAATGAAACGTAGCGCCAGACAGCCCGAAAACAGATTCAGGCAGGTAACGGCGTTGGGAATATGTTTTTTCACGTGTAAGTTTAGTGGGGAGGCTTGAGAGAGTAGGGACGAGGCAGCTCTGGTAAAAACGCCGCTTGTCCGGCGCTCAGGGCCAGATGGCAAGTAAACGCAGAAAACGCCGCTACGTCAGAAACGGATTAGTGCGGTGCTCCTGGCCAATAGTAGTAGCGGGGCCGTGGCCGGGATACACCACCGTATCGTCGGGCAGGGGCAGCAGCTGGCTTTTTATGCTGGCAATGAGCGTGGCATGGTCGCCGCCGGGCAAATCGGTGCGCCCGATGCTGCCCTGAAACAGCACGTCGCCGCCGATAACGGTGCTGGTGGGCGCGTGGTAAAATACCACATGGCCGGGGGCATGGCCGGGTACAAAGCGTACTTCCAGCTCTGTAGTGCCGAAGCGCACAGCTTCGCCGGCCCGCAGCTGGCCGGTGGGCTCGGCGGGTTGGTAGCGCGGAAACCCGTAGTTGGACGCGTAGGTCGGTACCGCCCGCAGCGTGGCAAAGTCGGCTTCGTGCAGCAGGTAAGGCACCTTATAAGTATCGATTACAAACTGGTTGCCCAGCACATGGTCGATGTGGGCGTGGGTGTTCACCAGCAGCACCACGCGCAGTTTCTGGTCTTCGATGTACTGGCGCAGCGCCTGCTGCTCGGCCGGCTCGTAGCAGCCGGGGTCAACAATAACAGCCTCGCCGGTTTCGTCGGAGAGCAGGTACGTGTTTTCGGCAAACGGGTTGAAAGTGAAGCCGGCAACGGTCATGGCAGGGGAGAAATGTTTTGAAAGGGCAAGATAAGTGGATTTTGGGTTGGTGGGGTTGTCAGAACGAGGTAGAGACAGGGCTTGCTCCCGCCCGCCGCCAGAACGAAGCCAGTGAACGAATCAAACGAGGGCGGTTCACCGATTTCGTTTAACGGCGGGCGGGGGCAAGCCCCGCCCCTACGTTGCGCCAACTCAACTTCCCCTAACCTACCTTGCCCCCTGATGCTACACGTTGACTACCTGATTATCGGTTACGGCATTGCCGGGGCCACGCTGGCGGCCGAATTGCGCGGGCGGGGCCGCACTGTGCTCGTGCTCGATACGCCCCAGCCCGACTCGGCCTCGCGGGTGGCGGCGGGCCTTATGAACCCGGTGGCCGGCAAACGCTTCGCGCTGGCCTGGCGCGCCGACGAGCTGCTGACGGCTGCCACCGCTTTTTACCAGGCCCAGGAGCAGCGGCTGGGCCGGCTGTTTTTTCAGGCCCTGCCCATTGCCAAGTTTTTCTCGTCGGTGCAGGAGCAGAATGCGCTGCTGGCCCGCAGCGCCGACCGCCCCTGGCTCGACTTCGTGGATGACGTTTCGGTGGGTGCGCTGCCGCCGTTGCCGGGCGTGAGCCCGCAGTTTGGCGGTTTGCTGGTACGGCGCGGGGGCTTTGTGCTGGTAGAAGAGCTGCTTACCGCCCTGACCACCGAAGGGCTGGAAGCAGGCTGGCTGCAGCACGAAACTTTTGACTGGGCGGCCCTTGTTGCCAAGCCGGCCGGTGGCTTCCGCTACGCGGGCCGGGTGCAGGCCAGGCACGTTGTCAGCTGCGAAGGCGCGGCCACCATCCAGAATCCGTATTTCAGCTGGCTGCCCCTCACCCCCAACCAGGGCGAGGTACTGACGGTGGAGTGTGTCGGCCTGCCGGCCGATACGGTGCTCAACAAAAGCGCCTACGTGGTGCCGCTGGGAGGCAACCGGCTGCGGGTGGGGGCTACTTACCGCTGGCCGCCCTTCGCGGCGGGCATTACGGCCGAGGCCCGTGAGGAGCTTGGCCAGCGCCTTTCCGAGCTCACGCCGCAGCCCTTCCGGGTGCTGGATCAGCGGGCCGGGGTGCGGCCGGCCGTCCGCGACCGGAAGCCGCTGCTGGGTACGCACCCCGAAACGCCGGGGCTGCACGTATTCAATGGCATGGGCTCGAAGGGTGTGATGCTGGCGCCCCGGCTGGCCCAGGTAATGGCCGACTGGCTGGAAAACGACGTAGAGCCCTGGCCCGAAGTCAATATCCGGCGGTATATTTCGTTGTACCCGGCAGGCCCGGCGGCGAAGTAGCCGGATTTGGTTACTTTGTTTTTGTGAAGAAGAAACTGGACAAACGCCATTCGACGCACCGCCCAGCATAACGATCTGTCTCTTTAGTTGTATTGCCCTATCCATCCGTCTCCCGCTCTCGGTTTTTGATATGAAGCACCTATCCTTTCTTTTCCGGCCGACGCTGGCGCGGCCTGCCGGTTCGGTGCTGCTGCTGGCCGGGCTGCTGGCCGCTGCCCCCGCAGCCCGGGCCCAGACCGCCCAGGAACCCTTTGGGCGGGTCCGGATCCAGTACAAAAGCTTCGATTGGCTGCAGTTCAGCACCCAGAACTTTACCGTGTACTACTATGCCGGCGGCGAAGCCAACGCCCGCCACGCGGCCGAGTACGCCGAAAAGGAGCTCCAGCGCATTACCGGACTGATTGGGTACTATCCGTATTCGAAAACCACCGTTATGCTCTTCAATTCGGTGGGCGACCTGCGGCAGAGCAATGTGGGGCTGGCTCCTGAGAAATATACCAGCGGCGGCGAAACCTCCCTGGCCCGCTCCACCAAGGTGCAGATTGCCTTTCAGGGAACCCAGACAGAGTTCAAGCAGGAACTGAGCAAACGCGTTACCGAGGTGCTGCTCAACGACATGATGTATGGCGGCTCGCTCCGCGAAGTTATCCAGAGCAGCTACCTGCTGCAACTGCCCGATTGGTTTATCGGGGGGGCTTCGGCCTACGCGGCCCAGGGCTGGAGCGTGGAGATGGACGACTATATGCGCACCATGCTGCAGGAAAACGAAGGCAGCCGGACGGCCCCGTTCTTTCTGCGCAACCCCGAGCTGGCTGGCCAGAGCGTGTGGAACTACATTGCCGAGCGCTACGGCTACACCAGCGTTCAGAACATTCTCAACCTTACGCGCATTACCCGCGATGTGGAAGTGGGCATCAGCTCCTCGCTGAACGTGCCCTACAAGGTGTTTCTGAAGGACTGGCTGGCGTATTATCGCCAACTCAATGCCCAGCCGCTCACGCCTTTTCAAGAGCTCGACGAAAAAAACAGCCTGGCCGGCCGCAACCGCCGCAATGTGCGCTACAGCCAACCCGTGCTCAGTCCCGATGGCAAGCGCTTAGCTTACGTGCAGAACGACCGGGGCCGCTACCGGGTGCTGGTAGTAGACCAGAACGGCCGCGGCCGCGACGTGCTGCACCGCGGCGGCTACAAAACGCCCGACCAGCGGGTGGAAACGCGGCTTCCGCTGCTGGCCTGGCGCGGCAACGAGCAGGTGGCCATAGTGGAGGAGCAGCGTGGCCAGCTGGTGCTGCAGCTGCGCGAAGCTAATGGTGGCCTGAGCAACCTGACGGCCCGCCTTAGCAGCCTGCTACCCCGCTTTGGGCGCCGCACTTCGCTGTTTTCGCCCTTTTCGCAGGTAACGGCCCTTAATTATTCGGCCGATGGGAAGTCGGTGGTATTTGGCGGCGTGCGCCAGGGCCAGAGCGACCTGTACCTGCTGCGGGCCGGTAGCCGGACGCCCGAAAAACTCACCGACGACGTGTTCGACGATGTGGAGCCTGTGTTCATGCCCGACGGCCAGAGCCTGATATTCAGCTCCAACCGCTGGCTCGATTCGGCCGGTACGGCCCGCGGCTCGTTTGCCTCGGTGGTGGACAACTACGACCTGTACCGCTACCACCTCGACGGCCGCCCGCAGCCGGTAGAAGTTTTGGTCGGCACGATTTCCAATGAAACCCGCCCCCGGCCCCTGAGCAACGATGAGGTGTTGTTTGTGAGCGAGGAAAGCGGCGTGCGCAGCATCTACCGCTACTCGTTCAGTGCCCGCGACTACCAGCCCGTAACCAGCTTTCTGGCTGGTGTGCACGAGTTCGACTACAGTCCCGCAACCGGCGCGCTGGGCCTCACGGCCACGTCCGACGGCCGTAGCAACGCCTACCTCTACCCCAGCTATACCCTGCCCACCGGCCTGAAACTGTACAAAACGGCCCGTCAGGAAATTCTGGAGGAACGTTCGCGGCCGGCTAAAGCCCCGATTCCCAACCGGCCCGGACCTACCGTGGCCCGTGCCCAGGGTAGCGCTCCACCCGATACGGCCCCCGCACCCGTGGCTCCGGCTCCGGCTCAGAAGGCCGCCGATAAAGCCGTGGGAAACCGCGTGAACCCTAACGACTACGAATTCGACGAGGATATTCCGGCCTCGCGGGCATCGGCGCCGGCGCCCAACCGGCGCCGGGCCGCCACCGTGGTAGCCCTGCCCAAGGCCGCCCCCGCCGAGGCAGCTACACTGGCCGGGCCTTTCCGCTATGGTACGCCCTTCAGCATTGATAATGTGGTATCGACGCTGACTTCGGACCCGCTGTTGGGGCTGGGCTTCTCGGCTCAGGTAAACATGTCGGACCTGATGGAGGATCATCGGATTCAGGCGGGCATCTTCGCCCTCACCGACCTGAGTACGAGCAATATTTTTGCCGAGTACACCAACCTCAGGCACCGCTACGACTGGAGTATTCGTTATCAGAAGCAGGCTTACTTCCCGGACCTCGACCCCAACAGCCGGGTGCGCTACGGCCGCCACGAGATTGCGCCCACCCTGGCCTATCCGCTTACCCACAACCTGAGCGTGCGCCTGGGCCCGCGCTTCGTGAATGTGAGCCGGCGCACCTATGGCGACCTGGTGAATGCCAACGACGTGAACACCAGCTACCTGGGCGGTGAAGCCGAGCTGGTATTTGATAACTCGGTGATTACCGGCATCAACATGCTGCAGGGTACACGCATGAAGGCCGGTATCAACCAGCTGCGCGACCTGAGCGGCCGCAACTCGGGCTTCACCAAGCTCACCGTTGATTTACGCCACTACCAGAAGCTGCACCGCCAGCTCATCTGGGCCAACCGGGCCAGTTTTGGGCAGTACATCGGGGGGGGCGCAACGCCGCCCTTCTTCCGCCTCGGCGGCATGGACAACTGGCTGAATTACGAGTATACCGATGCGCGCTACATCAACGAGAAGGGCGAGCTGGCCGCCGGCCCCAGTCAGCTCGACCCCACCCAGATGTTTTACCAGCAGTTTGTTACCAACCTGCGGGGCTACGACTACAGCAAGCGGGTAGGACGCAAGTACGTGCTCTTCAACTCTGAGCTGCGCCTGCCTATTGTGCAGTATTTCTCGCGGCGGCCCATCGAATCGGGCTTCTTCCGGAACCTGCAGCTGACGGCTTTCGGCGACATGGGTACGACGTATTCCGGCTCCAATCCATTCAGTGTCAACAATTCCAACAACACCCAAATCAAAGACTTGGGCGGCTTTTCGGCCACGGTTATCAACTTTACCAACCCCCTGCTATATGGTTACGGTGCCGGTATCCGCACTACCATGCTGGGCTTCTATGTGAAAGGCGACGTAGCCTGGGGCCGCGAACAGTACACGACCAAAGGCCCGAAAATCTACGGTACGCTGGGATACGACTTCTAGAAGCGACAGGGCAAAAAGTACGCACAAGGGTCTTTCCAACCAGGAAAACCGACCCTTGTGCGTTTGGGCGGGCAATCGGGACGCAATCGGGAGTGGAAGGCAGCTAGTCCGGGGGTTGGGTTGTATCTTTGTGGTCCGTTGAACCAGCCGAGTTGCCGTGGCGCTGCTAAGTGAAATCTGGGTATTGATGCAGAAGGACTTCCGCCTGGAATGGCGGCAGCGGGCAGCGCTGAACGGTATGCTGCTGTATGTAAGCAGTACGGTGTTCGTCTGTTACCTCAGCTTTTCGTTGCGGGGCGGCCAGCTGCCGGCCCCGGCCTGGAACGCGCTTTTCTGGATTGTGCTGCTCTTCTCGGCCGTTAATGCCGTGGCCAAAGGCTTTCTGCAGGAAAGCCGGGGCCGGATGCTCTACTACTATACCGTGGTGCGGCCCCAGGCCGTAATTCTGGCCAAAATAGCCTACAACGCGCTGTTGCTGCTGGGGCTGGCGCTGGTCGCCTTCGCGCTTTATGCGGTGGTGCTGGGCAACCCGGTGCAAAACGTTCCGCTGTTTGTGGGCAACGTGCTGCTGGGCGCGGTGGGCTTCGCGGGTACCCTCACGCTGGTGGCCGGCATTGCTGCCAAGGCCACCAACAGCAGCACGCTAATGGCCGTGCTGGGTTTTCCTTTGATGGTGCCCATGCTGCTGCTGCTCATCAAAGTGTCCAAAAATGCTCTCGACGGTCTTGAATTCGAAGCCAGCCGCAGCTCCCTGCTTACCCTGGTGGCCCTAAACCTTATTGTTGGGGCCGTGTCGTACCTGCTGTTTCCGTTTTTGTGGAGAAGTTGAAAAGAAGCTTTTAGCTGTCAGTTGTTAGCTTATGGCTGACCTTCTGACGACCCACTCTGTTATATAACCACGATTTTAAAAAGCTAACAGCCAACAGCTAATAGCTAGCAGCCCATGAAAAGAAACTGGTGGAAAGCCCTGACTGTGGTACTGCTGCTGTATGTAGCGGTGGCGGGCCTGTTGGTACCGGTGCCGCGGCTGGCCATTCTCAACGAGAGTATCCGCAACCTGTACTTCCATGTGCCCATGTGGTTCGGCATGACGGCCATTCTCATTGCCTCGGTATACTACTCGGTGCGCTACCTGCGCACGCCTACGCCCGAGTTTGACATAAAGGCCCATGAGGCGGCCCGTACGGGTATTCTGATGGGGTGCGTAGGTCTGGTTACGGGCAGCATCTGGGCCCGCTATACGTGGGGCGCCTGGTGGACCAACGACCCCAAGCTCAACGGTGCGGCCGTGGCCATGCTCATTTACGGCGCTTACCTGGTGCTGCGCTCCTCCTTTACCGATGAGCAGCAGCGGGCGCGGGTTTCGTCCATCTACAACATCTTCGCCTTCGCCGTGGCCATGCCCCTGTTCTATATTCTGCCACGCCTGACCGACTCGCTGCATCCCGGCGCGGGCGGCAACCCGGCCTTCGCCAGGTACGACCTCGACAGCGACATGCGTCTGGTGTTCTATCCGGCCGTCATTGGCTGGACGCTGCTCGCCTTTTGGGTGGCCCAGCTTGCCACCCGCATTTCCGTGCTCAAACTGAAAGTATATGAAAAGCAAATTGCGTAGCCCGGCTCCCGGAGCTTTGGGCCGGAAGGCTTTGCTGCTGCTGTTGGCCCTGGTGCTGCCGGTATGGCAGGCCCTGGCCCAGGCGCCCGGGGCCCGGCCCGAAATGGCCGAGGCGTTGCGCCAGAGCGGTAAAATATACGTGGTGGTGGCTGTTATCGTGGTCGTGCTGGCCGGGCTGCTCCTGTTTCTGATTTCCCTGGACCGCAAGCTGAGCCGCCTGGAAAAGGAGGTGCGGGAAGAGCGGTAAAGCACGCCTTTTGCCCGGCCTCGCCAATGATTGGCTGACCCAGTCATTCACCCGTTTTTGCGGACCTTTGTGGTCCGAATTATTGTTCTGAGTTGACTTCTGGCTTCAACTGGCTTCAACTGGAGCCGCCGCCTGTTTTTAATCGACATGAAAAAAGCCCACATTTTCGTCATGGCCATCATTGCGGTAGCCATTGCCATTATCACCAGCACCGCCGGCGACGCCAGTGTGTACGTTTCCTTCAAGGAAGCCCGCGAGCGGGCCGCCGATGGCAACCTGACCAAAGTACACGTAGTGGGCCGCTTGCCCCGCGACGGCCAGAAAAACATCATGGGCCTCGAATATAACCCGACTCTCGATCCGAACTACTTCGCTTTCACGCTGGTAGATACCAACCGCATTGCCCAGCGCGTGGTGTACTTTAACCCTCAGCCCCAGGATTTCGACAAGTCGGAGCAGGTGGTAATTACCGGCGCCATGCGCAACAATGTGTTTGTGGCCGACAAGATCCTGCTCAAGTGCCCCTCCAAGTATGTGGAGAATGAGGTGAAGGGCGCAACTGCATCTATCAACTAGTGCTTAGCCCTTAGCTGGCAGTGCTGTAGAAGAACCAATTGTCTTCTGAATTCTGAAAGCTAAGGATTAAGTATCAAGCACTAAGCTCTAAAAAAGTAAGCATGCTGAACACTCTCATCGGCGACGTCGGGCACTTAAGTGTTATTCTGGCGTTTGTGGCGGCCACGGTGGCGGCGTACTCCTATTATATGGCTGCCCGGGGCCGGACCCTGGGCGACACCGACGCCGGCTGGATGAAGCTGGGCCGTGGTGCCTTCATCGTGCATTCGGTAGCCGTATTGTCCGTGATTGTGTGCCTGTTCGGCATCATTCATGGCCACCGCTACGAATACTACTACGCTTGGAGCCACAGCAGCAACCACCTGCCCATCTACTACATGATTTCCTGCTTCTGGGAAGGGCAGGAGGGTAGTTTTCTGCTCTGGATTTTCTGGCACGTATGCCTGGGCCTGATTCTGATGCGTTCGGCCAAGCGCTGGGAAGCTCCGGTGATGACTGTTTTTGCCGGCGTACAGCTGTTCCTCACGTCCATGATTCTGGGCATCGTGCTGGGCGACCTCAAAATCGGCTCGTCGCCGTTTATCTTGCTGCGCGACTTTATGCCCGAGCTGCCCGTGTGGCAGACCAACCCCAACTTCGTGCCTGCTGACGGCACCGGCCTGAACGCCCTGCTCCAGAATTACTGGATGGTGATTCATCCGCCCACCCTGTTTCTGGGCTTCGCCCTCACGCTGGTTCCCTTCGCCTACGCCGTAGCCGGCCTCTGGAAGGGCGAGTACAGCAACTGGACGCGTCCGGCGCTGCGCTGGAGCCTGTGGGGTGGTCTGATCCTGGGCGTCGGCATTATCATGGGTGCCTATTGGGCCTACGAAACCCTGAACTTCGGGGGCTACTGGAACTGGGACCCCGTAGAAAATGCGGTGTACATTCCATGGCTGGTGCTGGTGGCTTCTATCCACGGCCTGGTGCTGTGGCAGCGTAGCAAGCTGGCTTTGCGCACCTCATTTGTGCTCGTGATAGCCACTTTCCTGCTCATTCTCTACGCTACCTTCCTCACCCGCTCGGGCGTGCTGGGCAACGCCTCGGTCCACTCGTTCACCGACCTGGGTCTCTCGGGCCAGCTGATTATCTACCTGGCTGCTTTTGTGGTGCTGAGCGTGGCCCTGCTGATCTGGCGCTGGAAGCACATCCCGATTTCGGAGAAGGAGCTGACTACTTACAACCCCGAGCTGTGGGTGTTCGTGGGCGCCACGGTGCTGTGCTTAGGCGCGTTCCAGGTGCTGTTCACTACCAGCATTCCGGTGTACAATGCCTTCCTGGGCTTCATCGGCATCAAATCGAACCTGGCCCTGCCCGCCGACCAGATTGCCCACTACACCAAGTTTCAGCTGTGGCTGGGCGTGGGCGTGGCGCTGTGCTCGGGCCTGGCCCAGCTGATGTGGTGGCAGAAAAACGACCGTGCTTCCCTGACCAATACCCTCACGGTGCCCGCCATGCTCGCGCTGCTCGGCGCGGCCCTCGTTATTCTGCTGGTGCAGTACAACGGCAAGAAAATGGAGCTGTCGTATATCGCGCTCCTCACTACGGCCCTGTTTGGGGTGTTGGCCAACGTGAGCATGGTGTTTACGCTGCTGCGGCGCAAGGTTAGCCTATCAGGTGGCGGCATTGCCCACATTGGCATTGCCCTGATGCTGCTGGGCGTACTGGCTTCGTCGGGTTACTCCAACATCATCAGCCAGAACACTTCGGGCCTGCTTTACTCGCGCGAATTCGACCAGACCACCAACCAGGACAACGTGCTGCTGTGGCGTAACGATGTGACGCGCATGGGGGCGTACGACGTGCGCTATACCGGCCAGTATTTCGATGTGCCCGGCGTACCCGGCTACGTAGACAAGCAGCAGCTCTACCGCACCGATGACGAGTACAAGGCCCTGGCCCGCTCCGATGTGAAGCGTGGCGACAAGGTATACTACAAGGCCGGCGACACGCTCGAAATTCTGCCCGAAAACACCTACTACCGTGTCGAGTACGAGGACCGGGAGACCAAGGACAAATTCACGCTTTACCCCCGGGCGCAGGTAAACGAGCAGATGGGCGGCCTGCTGGCCTCGCCCGATGTAAAGGTGTTCCTCGACCACGATATCTACTCGCACATCAGCGCCGTGCCGCCCATCGACCAGGAGAAAGACTGGAGCGAGGTGAAGGAGCATGTGCTCAGCATCGGCGACACTATCTTCCT
Organism: Hymenobacter lapidiphilus; assembly: GCF_003417065.2. Lineage (GTDB taxonomy): Bacteria > Bacteroidota > Bacteroidia > Cytophagales > Hymenobacteraceae > Hymenobacter. The sequence continues at coordinate 17,994 of NZ_QVLT01000045.1, forward strand.
CAACGACTACTTCGCCGTATTCCGGGGCGTGGAGCCGGCCAAGCAAACGGCCGGCCTGGGCCTGGACAAGGACGACCTGGCCATTCAGGGCGACTTCCTGGTATCCGGTGAGAAGAAGCAGTACCACGTGCATCCGGTGTTTGCGGTGCGCAACCGCCTCATCGGCCGCATGCCCGACGAGGTGGAGGACCTGGGCCTGCGTCTGAGCTTCCTGAACGTGGACCCGGAGAAAGGGAAGTTCACGTTCGGGGTAAGCACTACCCAGAAAGACTATATCATTCTGAAAGCCGTCGAGAAGCCCTTCATCAACCTGCTCTGGAGCGGTACGCTACTCATGGCCCTGGGCTTCGCCATGGCCATCTACAGGCGCCGCCGCGAAAAGGAAGCGCCGGCAGTGCCCGCTCCCGAAGCCGGTTCCAGGCCCCGTCCGGTGATACCGCGCCCCAAGGCCGTAGCCTAAAGCGCCCTAACCGGCAAAAGCAAAAGCGCCCCCGATGCTCCTGCGTCGGGGGCGCTTGCCGTTGGTGGGCCCACGCCGCCCGGTAGCCTCAGGCCCGCTACAGTTTGCCCCGGCTGCTACGGGGCCAGCCGCCAGCACGCGAACTGCTCCTGCCCGGCGAGGTATTACCCAGCCCGATACACCCGGCTACAGCAGTTTCGTGAACGGCGCAGCCTGCCATAAAGACGCAATAGCAGGAGTCTCGTTGTGGCTGATGTTGCTTATGCAACAGCACTGCCGTTCCATGATGCTACTCCAGCTGTTACATCTCTACAGCACAGCGGGTATGCTTTTGGCGCAACTGCTATATGGTTTGGCACCTGCCGGCCGCAAGTACCACCAGCAGCCAGAACATAAAAAAAGGGGGCAGCCAAGCGGCTGCCCCCTTTAGGGTACACTATCAGGGCCGAATTACTTCTGCACCGAGATAGTACGAATCATGAACTCGTTGCCGTTGCGCACCTTCACGGTGTACATACCGTTGGACAGGTTCGGAAGGTCGATAACCTGCACGGCATTGTCGCGCACCGTGGAGGTGTGCACCCGCTGGCCCAGCATGTTGGTTATCTCTACCTGCAGGCCGTTTTTGGCCTTGGCACCGCGTACGTCAAACGTGAGGTTGCCGGCCGTAGGGTTGGGGTAGATGTTGATGGCCTGCTGCAACGCCTGCGAAGTGCCGGTTATAGTAGAAGCCGTTACGCTGATATCATCCACGTAAAGGTTGAACCGGTCGGCGGCGCTGATGGCGTGGAAGCCGATGTAGTAGTTACCGGTGGTAGTTGGCGTAATGGCCTTTACCTGCCCGTCGTCGTTGCCGGCCACCGTAGTAGCGTAAGTAGCGTTATTGATATTGATGTTGCGCCAGAGCAGGATGGATTGCCCGGCGGGCGTAGCGGCGTTGCCGTACTTCACTTCCATGCCCTCGGGGAAAGCAGCCAGCCCGGCCTTGTACCTGAACGTGAGCTGGTAGGTGGTGCCTGCCCGCAGGAACAGCGCCGGCGTGTAGAACCAGTCGTCGGCCGCATTAGTAGCGCTGAAGGTATAGCGCATGTGGTTTGGTGCCGAAGCCGGCGTGCCGGTCGTTACAATACCCCAGGTACTGGCATCGGCGTTGATGTTGGCCGTTGCAACGCCGCAGGGCAGGGCCCCGGCAGCTACACCGTCGAAGTTCTCGGTGTAAGGGAACGTGCTGACAATCGGCGGTACGCAGGCAGTAGTGAAGGCTGTCGGACCGGCCAGCGTGCTCTGGTCGGGGGCGGCGCAGATAGCGCGCACATACACATCGTAGTTGGTAGTGGCCGTCAGACCCGTCAGGGTGAAGGGAGAAGCAGCGGTTGTAACCGTTGTGCCAGCCGTGGCCGGATCGAAGCCGCGTGGTCCGTAGACGATAGCGTAGCTCGTGCCGTTGGCCGGGCCAGTGAACGAAACAATGGCCGAAGTGGCCGTTACGCCCGTAACCGTAATGGCGCTTGGTGGGGGGCAGGTTGCTGGGGCACCGGTAATGGCCTCAATCACCAGCGCACCAAGGTTGGAGGCTGCCGCGTCGGCAGGGGCTCGCCGGCCAGCGGGATGGAGAAATAGGCGTCGGTGCGCGTGGGCGTTTCGTACCGCTGCGACGCTAACGGGAAGTAGCCGGTAGTGGCATTGGCAGTTTGGGCCAGACCAACAATAAAGCTGCCGGCCGGAACGGCACCGCTCAGGGCAAATGTTTTCTCCTGGTTTAAGTCGGTAGCCAGTATCGTGTAATCGGGCGAGCGGGCGATGATAGCGCCACTGGCGTCGAGTACTACGCCGTATACTTTGTTGCCAACGTTGGCCGCTCCATCGGCAATGCGTACCGTTACGCCCGTAACTGTACGAGCAGTGGCGGTGGTGTATTTAACGCCCAGAATGCCCGAGCCGGTGTTAAAGCCAATCTGTCCGTCGCCGGTCGAAACCAGGCCGGGCTGCGCGTAGGCAAAGGTGGTAGTGTTAACCAGCTGGTGAATACTTTGGAGTTGTTGGCCGTATTCTCGTCGTTGGCGGCAGTTACCGTAATGATGTTGGTGCCTGGGTTCGTGGGCGAGAAGGCATCGAAGCTCAGCGTGCCGGCGGCATCTACCGGCAGGGCGCCAACCGTTTTCGAGTTGGTGAACGTGTTGGCCCCGGTTACGGTAAGCGTGAAGGTCACATTAGCCTGTGCGCTGCTTCCCACGTTTTGCACGAAGGCTCGTACTACGTGCGGCGTTCCGAAAGGAATGGGCAGCTTGCCCGACGAGTAAATCGTCTGAACGGCTACGTCGTTGGCTTTTTGGGGTTCGAAGCGGTAGGTGCGCCCTGCATCAGGGCCAACAGTGCGGCGGAAGTTGTGCGCATTCACGCCCGTTGCACTTCCCTCCAGGTAAGTCGTCGTGATAAAGGAAGTAGTGGACCAGGCTGCCGTTGAGCCTTTGGAGGCCAAAAGCACTTGTCTGGCGGCGGCACCAGTGCCCTTTAGCCCCACTACCGCCGACTTAAAGGCGTCGGTGTTGGCAGAAGGCGTGGCGGTGTTATACACGAACTCCACGCGGTTGCTGGTTTCGTACAGCTTCACCTGGAAGTCGAGCGACAGGTACTGCTTGGCCGGCGTGGCGGCCGATTTATCGCTCACGCCTTTCCACTGAATGGTGCAGATGCGGTTGGGGGCCGTACCGCTGAGCGCGTAGCTGTAAACTGCCGGGCCGGCAGCGGCGCTTTCCAAGTCGGTGTTGAACGGCAGCAGCAGGTTTTTCTGCGCCGCATCGTTCAGCGGTCCGCTGGTGGTAGTGACAGAGGAAGTGGGGAAGAAAGGTGCCGCCGGAGCCGTGGTACCCAAGGCCAGGTAGCCATTGGTATTCAGCACGAAATCGGTGAATGCCAGTCCATTGAAGTTGAAAGAGAAGCCAATGGGAGTGGCGGCCGAGTTGGCGTCATCGGTGTTGGGCGTAGCAATGACGGTAGCCCCGGCTCCCAACTCGTTATACATGGTTGCCTCGTTGGTAGCCCCCGCGATACTGTAGTTCAGCGACTGGGCGTGGGCGGCACCAGTACCCAGACCCAGCAGGCCCAACAGGGCCAGCTTGCGCCAGGCTTTGGTGGTACGGCCCGTAGTGTAGATTTTTGTCATGAGTAAGGGAAGAAAGTGTGAAGGAATGAAGTAAAAAGAAGGCAGACAATTGCCCCGTTTATAAAACATATGGCATTTGCACCGGCAATATGCCGAATTAAACACTATTTTTTGCATCATTTTGCTGCAAAAATTTCAAAAAAGGGCCATCGGGGTTACTAAACAGTCAGTCTTGCATTCATGATAACAACAGACCTCATCCCCCTTCGGATTGTGCTGCTTGGGGCCGGCCGGGTGGCTGCCCATCTGGCTCCGGCTCTGGCCGCTGCCGGCCACCAGGTGGTAGGGCTCTGGAGCCGTAGCCCCGAATCGGGGGCGGCGCTGGCCTGCCGGCTGCCGGTGCCTGCCCCCGTGGCCGATAGCCTGCAGCACCTGCCCGCCGCCGACGTGTACCTGCTCACGCTGCCCGATGCGGTAGTGCCCGAAGTGCTGGCGGCGGCCCGCTTCCCGGCTGGGGCGCTGGTGGCGCACACGGCCGGGGCGCTGCCGCTCTCCGTGTTTGCTCCCTATAAAGAGCAGCTGCGCGGCGGCGTGTTCTACCCGCTCCAAACCTTTGGGCCGGGCCGCGCAATTGCCTGGGCGAGCGTGCCACTGTGCCTGGAAGCCACCGACGCGGCCGCGCGGGCCACCCTGCACCGGCTGGCCGCCTCGCTGAGCCACGACGTGCGGGAGCTGGACTCGGCCCGGCGGCTGCAGCTGCACGTAGCGGCCGTGTGGGTCAGCAACTTCCCTAACCACCTGCTTGGTATTGGGCGCGAGCTGCTGGAGGGTGCGGGGCTGCCTTGGGAGCTACTGCACCCGCTTATCCGCGAAACGCTGGATAAGGCCCTGACCCAGCCGCCCTTCGTGGCCCAGACCGGCCCGGCCGTGCGCCACGATGCCGCCACGCTGGCCCGCCACGCGGCCGCGCTGGCCGCCCGACCGCGCTGGCAGCAGCTCTACCAGCAGCTCACGGCCAGCATTCAGGACACGGCCGGGCCGCTGCCGGCTGCAGCAAACAATGGACCCGGTTTGCGGCTTTGATTCGGGGGGGTACATCCGTACCTTTGCCCCTTCGTTTTTGCCTTGTGTACCTAGCCTTTCGCCGTGAAAGCCATCAATATTACGTTTACCTTCCAGGACGGCCAGCCCGACCAGACGCACGTGGCCGCCGAGGGCGAATCGGTGCTGGACGTGGCCCTCAACAACGATATTCAGCTGCAGCACAACTGTGGCGGCGTGTGCGGGTGCAGCACCTGCCACGTATACATTGAGCAGGGCGAGAACGACCTGCCCGAAATTTCCGATGCCGAGGAAGACTTCATCGACCGGGCCGAAAACCCACGCATCAACTCGCGCCTGGCCTGCCAGTGCGTGGTGCAGGGTGGCACCGACCTAGTAGTGCGCATTCCGCCCCAGCACTTCTTGGGGCACTAAATTTCAGAGTGAAGAGGGTGAAACGGTGGCCTGAGGGCGCCAAGCCAACATGCTGGCCGCTTTCACGCTCTAGGCATTTTCCAAATTCAGCACTTCCTGACTATGAATCATTTCGAGCCCCCGATTAAGTGGAGCGACCACGAAGACGTGGCCATTGCCCTGTATGAGAAATTCGGCGACGAATTCGGCGAGGCCAAAATCTACCGTATCCGGTTTACTGAGTTGCTGGATTGGGTGCTGAGCCTGCCCAACTTCGAAGGCACCCGCGAGCAGGCCAACGAAGGCCATCTGGAGCAGATTCAGGCCAAGTGGGTGTACGAGTGGCGCGACAACCAATAGGTTGTGCTGCGCCGGCGGTCCGGCAGTTTTCTCTCTGATGGGTACCCGGCAGCCTGGCCGGCGCACTCCTGTGCCATGGTTAATATGTCTATGTCGTTAGTAGTCGATTTAAAAGCAATTAAAGTATTTGTGCTGGACGTGGATGGGGTGTTGACCGATGGCACCCTACTCGCCTTCAATTCTGGCGAGCAGGTGCGCTCGTTCCACATCCGCGACGGCTACGCCATCCGCCATGCCCTGCGCCAGGGCTACCGGGTGGCTGTTATTTCGGGCCGCGAAGAGGAGGGCGTCCGCAAGCGGCTGGAGTCGCTTGATGTGCGTGATATCTATCTGGGCGTGGATGACAAGATGAAAATCTTCAACAACTACCTCAATTCCTATCACCTCGAAACGACCAGCATTGCTTACATGGGCGACGATATGCCCGACCTGGAGGTGATGCGCCGCTGCGCCGTAGCGGCCTGCCCCGCCGATGCCGCCCCCGATGTGCAGGCCATCAGCAACTACGTGGCCCGGCTGCCCGGCGGGCACGGCGCCGTGCGCGAGCTGATGGAGGCCGTGATGAAGGCGCAGGGTACCTGGTAAGCGGTGGCCGGCAAGGGGGGCGCGGCCTATAGGTTGGGCCGGCAGAATGCAGCGCGGCAGCAGTGCTTTGCGCGAAACCGGCCACCTGCGCGCCATTGCGAAAGCCCGGCTGGACTACCGACCCGGCTGCCAGTTGCGCTGGAGCCGCCGCAGGCCTGCGAAGTATTGCCACGCAAAGCGTACTATTGCTATGCGGCAGGCGCCTGATCGGCCGCAAACGTGCCGGACACATGGAGAAGGAAGAGGGAGGAAGAGCCGGCTTGATAGGAGCAGATGCCTGTGGGCGCTGCTCCGCTTATTAACTTCAGCCCAGAAAAGCCAATTCAATCCGTTCCACCACAACCCCTTCTCTTCCCTTCTTTTATGAAAACAGGTACCGTTAAATTCTACAACGAAGACAAAGGCTACGGCTTTATCACCGAAGACGAAACCAACGAAGATTTTTTCGTGCATGTAACCGGTCTCAATGGTGGGCAGGTTCAGCAGACCGACCGGGTGGAGTTTGATACTGAGCAGGGCCGTAAGGGCATCAACGCGGTAAACGTAAAGCGCCTGTAGCCCCGAGTCGGCCATTAATAAAAGCCTCTTCCGTTTTCGGGAGAGGCTTTTTTGGGGCCTTTCGCTTTGGCTGGGCCATCTTTGTGCTTCCTATTGCTCTTCCGGCTCCAGCTTATGCTTTTCCGCCCGCCCCCGTCTGCCGCCGATGCTACAGCGCCTGGCACTGGCCCGGGCAGCAGTAGCGGCGGCAGCTGGCGGCAACTGGCCCGGCTGGTGCGCCTGCCCAACCTGCTGATTATGGCCCTGTGCCTGCTGCTGGTGCGTGCCTGCCTGCTGCTGCCGCATCTGCCCTGGCGCCAGGTGCTGGCTCCCGGTTTTGGGGTACTGCTGCTGGCGGCCCTGTGCATTGGGGCAGCCGGCTACATCATCAACGACTATTACGACGTCAAGATTGACGCCATTAACCGGCCCGGGCGGCTGGTAGTGGGGCGTGGCATCAACCGGCGGTACGCTATGCTGGCCCACCTGGTGCTTTCGGGGCTGGGCGTGGGGCTGGGGGCGCTGCTCTCGCCGCTGCTGGGGCTCGTCAACCTGGGCTCGGCGCTGCTGCTGTGGGGCTACTCGGCGCGCTTTAAGCGGGTTGCGCTGGTGGGCAACGTGAGCATTGCCACCCTCACGGCGGCACTGGTGCTGCTGCCCGAGCTGCAGCTGCACACCAGCCGCTCAGCGGTATGGGGTTATGCGCTGGCCGCGTTTCTGCTCACGCTGGTGCGCGAAATTGTGAAGGACGTGGAGGATATGCGCGGCGACGCCCAGCACGAGTGCCGCACGCTGCCGCTGGTGTGGGGTGTACCGCGCACCAAGTGGGTGGCCGGCTTTTTTCTGGCCTGCCTGGGGCTGCTGGTGGCCGGGGCCGTGTTCAATGCCCTGTTTATGAGCCACCGCTATGGGTTGGGCCTGTGGCTGCTGGTGCTGGTGCTGGCCCCGCTGCTGGCGCTGGCCGCCGCCCTACGCCGTGCCGACCAACGGCAGCACTTCGCCCGGCTTAGTACCTGGTGCAAACTCATTATGCTGGCCGGGGTGTTCTCGATGTTGGGACTGGTCTGAAAACGCGGGCAACCGCAGCCGCTACTGTTGCGTTAGCACAGGCCACAGCCTGATTCGTGCGCCCGCCCGTTATGGCGGCCTGCCGGAGCTGTTTCCTCTCACTTTCCTTTTCACCCGGCCATCACTGTATGCGCTTCCTCTACCCGTTGCTGGCGCTAAGTGCGTTGGCCACCCCGGCTGCCCTGGCGCAGTCGTCCGCCCCCAACTCGGCCGCCCCGCTGCTGGCTTCGGCCGCTCCTCTGGCTTCGGCCGAGGCGGCTACTGAGCCCGTGCTCGTGGGCGCGCCGGTGGGCCTTAACCGGGCCCTGGTACCGGCGAGTACCACCAAAGCCAAGCTCACGCCTTCCGACCCCGACAAGCCGAGCTTTATACCAGTGCCCATCGCCTTTTATCAGCAGGAAACCGGTTTTGCCGGCGGCGTGGCCATTCTGCCGGTTTGGCGTTTCGGCTCCGACACCACGGTGCGCAAGTCGAATGCCCGCCTGATTGCCTGGATTTCGCAGAAGAAGCAGACCACCGTGCAGCTCACGCACGCCATCTTCACCAAGGAGGAAAAGTTCTTCTTCTCGGGCGAATTGAGCTACTTCGACCTGGCGTTTAAGTACTACGGCCGTGGCAACGACACCGATGAGGACGTGTATTCCAACATCCAATACCCGCTGTGGGTATTTGATGAGAAGGCTCTGGTGAAGGTCAAGCCCAACCTGTTTGTGGGCCTGCGCTACCGCCTCACCGATTTGGGCACCGTCAAGCTCAAGGAGGATGGTGACGACGAAGCTACCCCAGATTCCTATTTCTCCATTCCGGCCAAGCAGCGCGGCGGCTACACCACTTCGGGCGTAGGCCCGGCGCTGCTCTACGACAGCCGCGACAACCTGCTGGCCACGTACCAGGGCAACTTCGTGGATGCGCACGTGCTGTTTGCCGGCAAAGGCCTGGGCAGCGACTACAACTTCACCCGTTACATGGTGGATGCGCGCCACTTCAACCCGCTGTTCGGCTCCAACAATACTATTCTGGCACTGCAGTTCCTGGGGCAGTACCACACCGGCGATGTGCCGTTTCGCGAGTGGGGCGGCATGGGCGCTACGCTCGGCGGCTCGCTCTACAACAACGCGTACCTGATGCGCGGCATCTACGAAGGCCGCTACCGCGACCGGCAGTTCACCACGGCCCAGGCCGAAATCCGGCAGAAGCTATTCTGGCGGATTGATGGCGCTGTATTTGGGGCTGTGGGCCAGGTGGCGCCTAACCTCGACGACTATACCATAGACGGGCTGCGCTACGCCGGTGGAGCAGGGATACGCTTCCGCTTCAACCGCCTCGACCGGCTCAACATCCGCCTCGACTACGGCGTGGGTTCGGGTGGCAACTCAGGTATCATCTTCGCAGTAGGCGAAGCATTCTAACTCTTCCCGGCTGCCAGCTATAAGCTGCAAGTCGCAGGCACCCTCGGGGGGCTTGCGGCTTGCAGTTTTTGCTTTTTCGGGCTTTTAAGCTCATCAGTATGGTTTTTGCTGATTTTGGAGTCAACTGTATACCGCGCGCCGCGTAGAAAGCAGCGCATGGAATACGCTACTCCGCATCGGTTTCACTCGGCTCACCCCAACAACGCGGCGCTGCCCGTTTCGACCTGGAGCCATCTGCCGCCGCCCTCCCCGGCCTTAAGGGCCACTATCATTATTCCGGCCAAGGATGAGGCCGACGCATTGCCCGCTACGCTGGCCGCGCTGGCGGCCCAAACCGACGAGCAGGGCCAGCCGTTGCCGCCCGGCTGCTTCGAAGTGCTGGTACTGGCCAACAATTGCACCGACAATACGGCCGCAATCGTACAGACCTTCGCCGCCACCCACCCGGCCCTGGTGCTACATGCAGCCGAGCTCACTTTGCCGCCCACTGAAGCCCACGTAGGTCGGGCCCGCCGCCTGCTTATGGATGAGGCCGCCCACCGCCTGGAACTGGCTGGTCAGCCCCAGGCCACCATCATCAGTACCGATGCTGACACCCGCGTGGCCCCCAACTGGCTGGATGCCACGTTCCGGGAGTTGGGGCTGGGCGTCGATGCCGTGGCCGGTCGCATTCTGATGGAAGAAAGCAGCCGCGCCTGCCCCGTGCGCCGCTGCCAGTTGCAGGATGCCACCTACCAGTTGCTGGGGGCCCAGCTCGAAACCCAGCTCGACCCTCAGCCCCACGACCCGTGGCCCCGCCACCATCAGCACTTCGGGGCCAGCCTAGCCGTTACGGTGGCTGCCTACCGGCAGGTAGGTGGGCTGCCCGTAGTGCCGTTTCTGGAAGACGAGGCCCTTTACCAAGCCCTCCTGCGCCATGATTTGCGGGTGCGCCACAGTCCGGCCGTGCGCGTATTCACCTCGGGCCGGCAGCAGGGGCGGGTAGCGGTAGGCCTCTCGTGGCAGCTGCGCGAGTGGGCTCGTCTGGGCCAGCAACAACTGCTGGTACCCGACCCCGCCGCCCTGGCACACGAGCTGCACCTGCGCCGCCGGCTACGGCAGCGGTGGCAGCTGTCCCAGGACGGCGAAGCACCTGAACAGATAGTTTTCGGGCCGGAAGAAGCACCAGCCGAGGTGCTGGCGGCGCTGCCCGGCTACGCCAACTTCGGTGCTTACTGGGAATGGGCGCGGCCGCTGCTGCTGTCCAATCCGGTGCCCCAGATGCCACTGGCGCTGGCCATCAATACTCTGCGCACCGAACTGGCACGGACGTCGGTTTTAGTAAATGGTTAGCGGAAGGAACGTCATTCAGAGCATGTTGCGCTTAGAGCAAGGACGAAGAATCTCGCGTGCTAAATCAGTTGGGGACGTATTTTAACGATTAGCACAGAAGATTTCTTCGTC
>NZ_QVLT01000046.1 GCF_003417065.2 Hymenobacter lapidiphilus
CCACGCCAAACGGCTTAAGACCTTGCGCGGCCTCACGCCACATGAATTTGTCTGTGCCGAGTGGCAGAAAAACCCCGTTAACTTTACCCAGGACCCGACCCACCTCACGCTGGGACTATACACCTAGCCAACTGGCGCACCGGCCCGACAGCTATTCTTCGCTGGGGTTCTTGAGCTTGCTTAGCAGTGAATAGGCACCCTCGGTGGCGTAGCGGGCGGCCGTGTCAGCCGCGGCCGGACCCGGAATAAAGACTTCGCTGTAGCCGTCGGCTGTTTCACCGCGGCGCACTTCTATCATGCGATAGGCCTGCTGACCGGCCGCCGCCGGCTCCAGGCGGAACACGTACTGCTTGCCTTCGTAGTCGACCACAGCCTGGTTGGGCAGGGCGGGCACGCGCCGCGAGGTGGTTTCGATAACGGCCCGCACGAACATGCCCGGGCGCAGGGCCGGGTCGTTTTCGCGGTCGAGGTGGCCGTGCACGCGCACCGTGCGCTGGGTTTCATCCACGGTGCGCGCAATGAGGTACACTTTGGCCCCACGTTCCACGCTGCTGTCGTTGGGCACGGTGAAGCGGATGCGCTGGCCCTTCTGGAGCTGCGCGGCATCTTTTTCAAACACGGTCAGCTCCACGTGCAGGTGGTCAGGGTCCACGAGCACGAACAGGGCATCGGTGGGCGTCACGCTCTGACCCACGGCCACATTGACGGTTTTCACGAAAGCTGCCTTGGGGGCGCGTAGCGTGGCCGTCGTGACGAAAGGCTGGGCGCCCACGGGCAGGCCCGCCAAGCGTAGCCGGGCCACCTGGCCGGCCGCCTGCGCCGCCAGCGCGCCGTAGCGGGCCTGGGCCTGCTGAGCGTTCTTGGCGGGGGCCACCTCCTCGCGCACCAGCTCGTGCTGGCGCTCCAACTCGGTTTTGGCGTAGCGAAGCTGGCTCTGCGTTTCCAGGTAGTCCTGCTGGAGCTGGATGAACTCGGGGTTGCTGATGACGGCCAGCACTTGGCCTTTGCGCACGTACATGCCTTGCAGCAGGGTCGTGCGCTCCACAATGCCCCCCAACGGCGCGCTGATGGACAGGATGTTTTCGGGCGGCACGTCGAGCACGCCATTGACTTTGAGGCCGGCCCCCAGCACGCGCTGTTCCAGGGTCGTGGTCTGGATGCCGGCCAGCCGCTGCTCGTCGCTCGTGAGCGAAACCAGGTCGGTGGGCGCGGCGGTGCTGTCGGCGGTGGCGGCAGCCGTAGCCGGGCCATCCGCCGGGTCGGCGGGTTCGGTTTTGCTGGTGCAGCCGGCGGTGAGTAAGAGTCCGACCAAGAAGAATACGGGTTTGAGAGGGAAGTTCATACAGTCTGGAAAATCAAGAGAACGTCATGCTGAGATTGTCGAAGCATCTCTACCGCAGTAGTAATCCAATCGAAGTAACGAAGCGGTAGAGATGCTTCGACAAGCGGACGCTAGATAAAGCATGACAGACGTGAGGGTGTCAATAGGTGCGAAACAGACTTACTGGCCGCTGCTCAGCAGGTAGTCCAGCTCGATGACGGTCTGGTTGTGTTGCAGCAGCGCGTCGAGGTAGTCGGTGCGCAGGCGCAGGGCCCGTTCTAGGTTGAGCAGGTATTCGGTGTAGCCGTTTTCGCCCGCCTTAAAGGCCTTGGTGGCCACGCGGGTGATGACGGCGGCTTGCGGCAGGCCGGTCTGCTCGTAGAATTGCAGGCGCTGCTGCTGCTCGGCGTGCTGGAGTAGCAGGGTTTCGACCCGCCCGGCTAGCTCGGCCTGGTAGCGTGAATAGCCGGTTTGGGCCACTTTTTCCTGCAACCGGGCGGCCTGCACCCGCGCCTTTTGCGGCCCCTGAATTAGGGGCACGGCCACAGTAGCATGCACTCCCTGGAACCGGTCGCCGGCCCTATAGTTGCGGGTAACGCCGTCCACCAGTTGCGGGCCGATGAGCGACTGGTTGAAGTAGCCCACGCTAAAGCCCGGCTTGCCCTGGGCCTCCGTCACGCGGGTTTCAGCACGGGCCACAGCCACTTGCTGGGCCAGCACCTGGGCCAGCAGGCTACGGGCGAAGACCGCCGTGTCGCCGGGGGCCGGGCGGGCGTTGGGCACCAGCGGAGCGAGCGTGCTGTCGGCCACCACCACGGGCTCGGGGCGTTGCAGCAGGGCCTGGAGCTGGCGCACGGCCACCGCATACTCGGTGCGGGCCTGGGTTAGGCGGATGCGGGTTTCGCCCTGCTGCACCAGGGCCGTGGCCACTTCCAGCCGGGCCGTTTCGCCGGTGCGGAAGCGCAGTTGGGCGGCCCGTACAAACTCGGTGTAGAGGCTGTCCTGGGCGCGCAGGGTGCGCAGGCGGTGGCGGGCGTGCACGGCGGCCTCGTATTGCAAGCGCACCTGCCGGCGCACGTCGGCCCGCACCAGAGCCAGCTGCTGCTCTTTGGTAGCTACCTGGGCTTTCGCCAGGGCCGTGAGCGTGCCGTAGTAGCCGGGCCAGGCCAGCGGCTGGCTGATGGTGAACGAGTTGTCCTGCTGCCGGGAGTTGTACTGGCCGTAGTTGCCCTGCACAGTGGTGCGGCCGAAGTCGCGGGCGGCCCGCACGGCGGCCTGCTGAGCGGCTAGCTGCTGCTCGGCCCCGAGCACGGTGCCGCTTTGCGTGAGGGCGACCTCCACCGCTTGGGTGGCGTTGAGCGCCCCGCTGCCGGGGCCGGCCAGGTTCTGGGCCAGCGCCCGGCCGGGGAGCAGCGCTCCGCCCATGGCCAGCAGCAGCACAATACCGGCCACGCCGATTTTCACCGGCGAGCCGGCCGATGCCGCTTTCTTGGCGGCGCGGCGGGCCGTCCAGGTTTCTTCCAGGTAGTAAAGCACCGGCAGCACCAGCAGGGTAAGTAGCGTAGCCGTCACCAGTCCGCCAATCACCACCGTAGCCAGCGGCTTCTGCACCTCGCCCCCCGCTGACGACGACAAGGCCATCGGCAGAAAGCCGAGCGAGGCCACGGTGGCTGTCATCAGCACGGGCCGCAGCCGCACGTGGGTGCCTTCCAAGATGCGGGCCCGCAGGTCAGTCATGCCTTCTTCCTTCAATTGATTAAAGTAGCCGATGAGCACGATGCCGTTGAGCACGGCCACCCCGAACAGGGCAATGAAGCCCACGCCGGCCGAGATGCTGAACGGCATCCCGCGCAGCCACAGCGCCAGCACCCCGCCAATGGCCGAGAGCGGAATGGCCGTGAAAATCATCACCGACTGACTGACCGAATTGAAGGTGGCGTAGAGTAGCACGAAGATGAGCAGCAGCGCCACCGGCACGGCAATCAGCAGCCGGTCGCGGGCCGATTGCAGGTTCTCGAACTGCCCGCCGTAGGTCACGTAGTAGCCGGGCGCAAACTTCAGCTGCTTGTCAATGCGCTGCTGCACCTGCTCCACCAGGCTTTCCACGTCGCGGCCCCGCACGTTGAAACCCACGATGATGCGCCGTTTGGCGTCGTCGCGCTGAATTTGGCTGGGGCCCGAAATCAGGGACACTTTGGCCACCTGCTCCAGCGGCACCTGCCGGCCGTCGGGGGCGACAATGAATAGCTGGCGCAGGTTGCTGATGTCCTGGCGGGCGTCTTCCTTGAGGCGCACCACTAAATCGAAGCGGCGCTCTTTCTCGAATACCCGGCCCGCTACTTCCCCGGCAAAGGCGGTCCGCACCGTGCGGTTCACATCGTCCACCGACAGGCCGTACTGGGCCAGCTTTTCGCGGTCCACCTGGGCCACAATCTGGCTCTGGCCGGTGGCGCGCTCCACGTACAGGTCGGTGGCGCCGGGCAGGCCCTTCACCAGCTCTCCTACCTGGCCCGCGTAGTCGTCGAGCTGCTGGAGGTCTTCGCCGAAAATCTTAATCACCACGTCCTGCTTGGCCCCCGAAATCAGCTCATTAAACCGCATCTGGATGGGCTGCTGGAAGCCGAACGTGACGCCGGGAATGGCACTGAGCTTGGCCGACATCTGCTCGACCAGTCCCTCGCGCGAGTCGGCCGAGGTCCAGTCCTCTTTGTCTTTGAGCACGACAATCAGGTCGCAGGCCTCCACCGGCATGGGGTCGGTCGGGATGGCCGACGAGCCCACTTTAGCCACCACTTCCTTCACTTCGGGGAAGTTTTTAAGGAGAATCCCCGCCGCCTGCTGGGCTTTTTCGGCGGTGTAGGTGATGGACGAGCCGGGCAGCACCCGGGTCTCCACGGCAAAGTCGCCTTCTTCCAGGGTCGGAATAAACTCGCCGCCCAGTGTGCCGAACAGCAGCAGCGCCCCCACGAACAAGGCCAGGGCGGTGCCCAGAATCAGGGTTTTGGCTTCCAGTGCCCAGGCCACCACGCCCTGGTAGCGCCGGGCCAGGTTCCCCAGCACCCGGTCGGATATATTGGGCTTGTGCTCGGTGTTGCGACTTAGGGCCAGCGCCGATAGCATGGGCACGTAGGTCAGGCTCAGAATGAAGGCGCCCAGAATGGCGAAGGCTACGGTCTGGGCCATCGGCCGGAACATCTTCCCTTCGATGCCGCCCAGCGCCAGCAGCGGCAGGTACACAATCAGGATAATGATTTCGCCGAACGCGGCCGACGAGCGGATTTTGCTCGACGCCTGGTACACTTCCTCGTCCATCTCAGCGCCGTTGAGCAGCTCCCCGGCCGGCCGGTTGAGCGTGGCCAGCCGGTGCACGATGGCCTCCACGATAATCACGGCCCCGTCCACAATCAGTCCGAAGTCGATAGCGCCCAAACTCAGCAGGTTGCCCGACACGTTGAACACCCGCATCAGGCTGATGGCGAAAAGCATGGACAGCGGAATGACCGAGGCCACCACCAGCCCGGCCCGCCAGTTGCCCAGAAACAGCACGAGCACGAAAATGACAATCAGCGCGCCTTCCGCCAGGTTTTTGGTGACGGTACTAATGGCGTGGTCCACCAGCTTGGTGCGGTCCAGAAACGGCTCAATCACCAGGCCTTCGGGCAGCGTCTGCTGGATGGTCGCCATGCGCTCCTTCACTGCCTTAATGACTTCGGAGGAGTTGGCTCCCTTGAGCATGAGTACCAGCCCGCCCACTACTTCGCCCTCCTGGTTGCGCGTCATCATGCCGTAGCGCACGGCGTGGCCGAAGCGCACCTCGGCCACGTCGCGCACCAGCACGGGCACGCCGCCCGCCGGGGTCTTCACCACGATGCGACCCACGTCTTCCAGCGAGCCCACCAGGCCCTCGGTGCGGATGAAGTAGGCGGCCGGTTTTTTGTCGATGTAGGCCCCGCCGGTGTTCTGGTTGTTCTGCTCTAGGGCCGCGAACAGCTCCCCGATGCTGACATTGTAGGCGCGCAGCGCTCGGGCTCCACGGCCACTTCGTACTGCTTGATGTTGCCGCCGAAGCTGCTTACGTCGGCCACGCCGGGCGTGCCCAGCAGCTGCCGGCGCACCAGCCAGTCCTGCACCGTGCGCAGTTCGGTGGGCGAATACTGCTTTTTGTAGCCCTTTTTCGGGTGCAGCACATACTGATAAATCTCACCCAGCCCCGTCGTGACCGGGGCCAGCTCGGGCGTGCCGGTGCCGGGCGGAATCTGCCGCTCGGCCTCCTTGAGCCGCTCAGTGACCTGGTTGCGGGCCCAGTACACGTCGGTGTCGTCGGGAAAGACGATGGTGACGACCGACAGGCCGAAGCGCGAAAACGAGCGCACCTCCTGCACGTCGGGAATGGTAGCAATGGCCTGCTCAATGGGAAAGGTCACGAGCCGCTCCACGTCGGGCGCGCCCAGCGAGGGGGTTTGGGTGATGACCTGCACCTGGTTATTGGTAATGTCGGGCACGGCATCGATGGGCAGGTGCGCCACCGAATAGCCGCCCCAGGCCACCAGGGCCAGGGTCAGCAACCCTATCAGCAGCTTATGGCCGATAGAGAAGCGAATAATGGAATCGAGCATGAAGAAGCTGGCTGAATCAACAATGTGCCCGCGCCTGGGCCGGCTGCCGCGCAGCGACAGGACCAGGGGGAGGCGTTACCCAGAAAAGCGGGGGTTGATTCAGGCCTGGGGAGGCTGCCAACAGACGCGGGCCATGCCCGGATGGGTGGCCGGCACGGCGGCCAACGGACGGCTGGCGCTGAGCGCCGACCAGCCGAAAACCGCCACCGCCCACCGCGCGGCTACCGGCGGCAGGTACACGGCCGGGGCCGCGTAGTCGTGGGTATGGTGCAGGGGCAGCGACTGGTGCTCATCGGTCCCGCCATCCTCACCGTGGGAGTGGGAGTGGGCCAGAAAATGGTCGTAGAAAAAGCCCACCAGGCCGCTGGCCGCGTGGTCCTGGTCGTGGTGCTGCCACAGCGCCGAAGCCTCCGCCAGCTCCTGCGCGTTGCCGCCCGGCAGGCAGCTCACGGCCAACAGGTGCAGACTTAGCAATAGGAGCAGCAGACGCTTCATAAGCGCAAAGGTAGGAATTCAGGCGGGAAACCCCGGGCTAGTGCGGCGGCCAGCGGGCGGGCGACCCGCCCCGGTTACGCGCCTGCCGGGGCCACTAGCCCGAGGAGCAGACCACGCAGTCTAGCGGGAAAGTGCTGGTTGTATCCGGCACCTTCGGGGGTATGAAACCGGTCCGCAAGAAGTAAGGCAAGCTGCTGCGCGTCTACGTCCGGCAGCCGGTCTGTTAGCTGTCCGAGCAATGGCTTCAACCGGTGCGCGGCAGCTTCCGGCCATTGGCTCTCCGTGCTCCGTGCGAGAGGATGGCTGCGTTAAGCAGGCAGGGAAACGGTGAAGGTAGAGCCGACGCCCGCCTCGCTCTCAACCGTGATAGCCCCGCCGGCATTCTCCACCAGCCGCTTGACCATGAACAGGCCCACCCCCGAGCCCTCGACGTGGGTATGCAGGCGGCGGAACATCCCAAATAGCTTGTCTTGCTGCGCGCTCGTCAGGCCCAGGCCGTTGTCCTGCACAACCAGCACCAGACGGCCGGGAACACAATGGGCGCGCAGCTGCACCAGGGCCGGGCGGTCAAAAGCCCGATACTTCACGGCGTTGCTCAGCAGGTTGTACACCACCGAGCGCAGCGTTTTGGGCGCCACGCGCACGGTCTGGCAGCCGTCCACGTCTACCAATAGCGTAACGTCGGCGGTTTCCAGCAGCGGGGCTAAGTCGAGGCGTACCCCACTGATGAGCGCCGGCAGGTCTGTCGTCTCGGGCACTTCGGCCAGCTGGAGCTGCGAGATGTCGGTGAGGTGGCCAATGGTTAGCTGGAAGCGGGCCACCGAATCCTCCATCATATCGAACAGGCGCGGGACCAGTTCGGCCTGCAGTGCCTGTGGGGGCAGCTGTTGGCGCAAGGCCAGCAGCAGGCCCTCGATGTTGGAAATCGGGGCCTTCAGGTCGTGCGAGGCGGTATAGACGAAGGTGTCGAGGTCGGTGTTGGTCCGAATGAGGCGGGTATTGGTATCGTGCAGCTGCTGGTTGGTGGCCTGCACGGCCTGGTTGATGGCGGCCAGCTCCTCATTGAGTTGCTGCACCTGCTGGCGGGCCAATACCTGGTCGGTTACCTCAATGGCCACGCACGCAATCTGCGTCACTTGGCCCTGGGCATCGCGCAGGGGCTGGAATACGAAGCTGAAATAGCCCAGCTCGTCGGCCCGGTGGTAGGCCAGGCGCGCCGGCAGCTCCTTCACCACCACTGTTTCGCCACTTTCCCACACCGTACCCAGCAGCTCCGGCAGGCCCTGGCTCACCAGCTCCGTCATTACCTCCAGGTAGGGGCGGCCCAGCAGCTGCTGCCGGGTGCGGCCCAGAATCTGCTCCATGAGCGGATTGACAATGCTGAAGACGTACTCCGGCCCTTCCGCCACCCAGATAGCCATGGGCGACTGCTCAAACACCGTCTCGACCAGCTCCTGCTGCGCCTGCCGGGCCTGGCGGGCGCGTACCTGCTCGCTCACTTCGTGAATGAAGACGGCCACCCCGGCAATGCGCTCGTGCTCGCGGTAGGCCTGGAAGGTGAACGTGATGTAGCGCGGCACCTCGCTCGGCTCCGTCGTGCGCAGCAGCTGCTCCAGGCTCTGGTACGTTTCGCCGGTTTCGTATACCCGGTCGAGGTGGTCGATAACATCCGCCGACGCTAAGGCGGGATACGCCGCCACTACGGGCCGCCCCAGCAGGTCCTGGCCCGGAAACAGCTCCCCGAAGGCGGTGTTGAAGTACTCGATGCGGTGGTCGGGCTCGCGCAGCAGGGCCACGGCTACCGGGGCCCGCTCGAAGAGGCTGAGCAGTTCCTGGCGCTCTGCGGCGTTGCGCTGGGCCCCGGCCAGCAGGGCCGCCTGCAGCGTGTCGGCCTCCCGGCGGCCCACCACCTGCTCGGTCACATCGTAGATGAAGGCGGCCACGCCCACAATCCGGCCCTGCTCGCGGTAGGCCTGGTAAGAGAACGTGACGTAGCGCGGGCTACCGGGTTGCAGGTTGGCCAGGGGCATGTCCAGCACGGCCTGCGGCTCGCCGGTGGCGAACACGCGGTCGAGCAGCGAGAGCAGCCCGGCCAGTTTAAGACGCGGATACACTTCGATCAGCTGGTGGCCGTGCATATCCCCGCCCATCCATTCTTCGGGCGGAAACAGCTCCTCGAAGGCCGTGTTGAAGTACTCGATGCGGTGGTCGGGCTCGCGCAGCAGCACAATGGCTACCGGCGACTGGGCAAATACCTGGTAGAGCTCCTGGCGCTGCTGGGCCCGGCGCTGCACGGCGGCCAGCGCGGCGGCCTGCAGCGTATCGGCCTGGCGGCGGGCTAGTACTTTCTCGGTCGTATCAACTACAAATGCGAGAATGCCCCGGCTCTGGTGCTGCCCGTCGAACAGGGGTTGGTAAACGAAGTCGAAGTAGCGCTGGATGGGCGCTTCCGTCTGGGAATCGGCTAGTATCAGGGCAATGTCCTGCCCGCTATAAGGCTGGCCGGAGGTATACACTTGGTCGAGCAGCGCAATAAAACCCTGCTCGGCCAATTCGGGCAGCTGCTCGGCCACCGACGCGCCCAACCGGGCCCGCCCGCCCACTAACGCCTGATACTGTTCATTCACAAACTGGAACCGGTGCTCCGGGCCGATGAGCGTGGCCACGGCCGCTGGTACCTGCCCCAGAATCTGGCGCAGCAGACCCTGCTGCTCGCGCAGCTGCTCGCGCTGGTGCTCGGCTTCGTGCAGCGCGGCCCGCACTTCGGCCGAGCGGACCGTTACGCGCAACTCCAGCTCGTCGTTGAGCTGCTGCACCTGCTGGCGGGCCAGCACCTGCGCCGTTACCTCCGTGGCCGAGGCAATAATACCCGTAACCCGTTGCCGGGTATCGCGCTGGGGCTGGTAGGCAATGTTGAAGTAGCCCGATACCAGCTCGCCAGTCCCGATGCGGTTAATGTGCACCAGCTGCTCGCGCAGGTAGTAGGGTTGACCGGTGTGGTACACGTCCTCAAAAATGGCTTCGAAGCCCTGCCCCTTCAGGTCAGGCAGCGCTTCAAAATGGGCCCGACCCACAATCTGGGCCAGGGGCCGGCCCCAGACCAGGGCCATTTCCGCATTCGCAAAGCTGACCACATGGGCCGGCCCCTCCAGTAAGGCAATGGCCATTGGCGCCTGCTCCAAGGCATTGCGTAAGGTGGTCAGCTGGCCTTCCGCCTCGGTTGGGGCGGCCTGCTCATGGGGCGGGCCGGCAGGCCGGGCCGAATCTACTGCGTTGCCGGGCTGGGCGCTGCGCTGCGTCAAGCTCACCAACAGTCCCTGCTCCAGCCGGGTAGCATGAACACTAATGGTTCTTTTGTGGCCGTCCGCCGGGTAAAACTGGTCGAACTGCGCCGGCGTGCCGGCCCGCCACGCGTCGCGGTGGAAGGCAAATGCGCCGCTGCCCCCGCTGCCGGGCCACTGCTGCAAATAGCTGGCGACAGGCTGAGCCGGCAGGCCCAGCAGCTGCTGGGCGGCGGCGTTCAGGTAAGCGAACTGGAAATCAACCACCTCCCCGGCCGCGTCAAACAGGGGGGTATAGTACACGACCCCATGGGGTAGCAGCTCCAGCAAAACGGGGAGCGTAGCAGCGGGCAGGCCCGCAGGGGTAGTTGAACTCATCAGAGGAAGAGGGATAAATCAGCCTTCAAATATACCACTCCTGGCAAAGGGAACACGAACTGGGTGGCAGCCAATCGTCAACCTAACGGTTGATAATTGCCAGACTAGTGTGCGGAAGACTGCTTCGCTTTAGGGAATGAGGTGGCCTATTCGGGCTGGATAGGATGGGACGGGAGCGAGATAGTCTTGCCTCATTCCGCGTCCGGATCGCGCAGGGTTAGCTGGCAGCGGTAGTGCTTGACGCGGGACTCGCTCACGCCCGTGGCCGCCATCGTCTGGTGCACCGACATGCGCGCCGCCAGACAGGCCTGGACTTTGGCCAGCTTGCCCGTGGCCCGCTCGCGGATGCTTTCCCGGTCGTACTCGGCCAGAACGGGTAGCCAAGTAGTTTAACAGCAGCCTGCGCACATTCTCGGGACACCCCAGAATCTGCGTAGTGTCCGCAGGGTCTTTTCAGTAGTGTCCGTAGTGCGTTGCGTTTTTCACGGCCAGACTTTTGTAAAAGCGCACTCCCGCGCGCTATTTCAGTCTCTTTATGGCATACGATACCCGTTTTGGCCCTAGTGCCCAAACCCCGGAACAGCGTGCGGCGGTGTTGGAGCTGATGCTGACCTTCCTACCCCGCTTGAAAACAAAGGCCCCGCCGGCGGCCCAGCAGTTTTATGACCGCTACGTGGCCGGTGAGCTGAGTTGGGAACAAATGCGCCAGGCCCTGAACGCCGCCTGATAGGCGAATACGGAGGGGGTTGGAGTGCCCGAACACTCTTCGTCCGGTGCTACTCTTCCAGCGCTTATTCGAAACGAGAGCTTTTGCGTATGCCTTTGGGACTGAACACTAGCGGCTCGCTTTGGCCAACTCTCGTGCATGCGCAAAAATAAATCCGGGGCTCCCGAGCCCGCGGCACCACCTCTTTCCTTGATACCCGTCGGCAACACCACGGGAAGCGGGACCGATGCGGAATCCCTGCTGCAGACCCTGCCCTGGGGCGTGGTCGTGCTGGACGCGCGCGGCACGGTGCTGCGCCTCAACCAGCAGGCGGCCCGCTGGTGGGGCGTTCCGCAACAGGAGCTGCAGGGCGCGAAGCTGGCGCAAGCGCCCCCCGGCACGCTACCCGCCGACCTGCTCCAGGCCCTGCGGGAGGTGACGGGCCGCCGCCCCGAGCAGGATTCCCAAGAGTTTTTTCTGCCCCACCACCAGCAATGGATTACCATGGCCAGTGCCTCTCAGGCCACCGGCTGGGTGGTGTACTGGCAGGATATCACGGCGCAGAAACAGGCGGGACAGCAGTATCAGGCCCAACAAACTGCCCATGATACCCTGCTCCGGCGCACAGAAGCCATACCCCGCACCGAGGCGCTGCAGGCTGAGTTGCTGACCGTGCGCGAGCAGCAGCAACTACGGGAGCGGGAAATCTTCTACCAGATGTTTGAGCAAACCCCGGCCGTGATTGCCTTGCTGCGGGGGCCCGAACACCGCATTGAATTCTACAACGACGCCTTCCGGCGGCTATATCCAGGCCGGGGGGAGTTGCGCGGCCGCCCCATGGGGCAGGTGGCACCGGAGACGGCCAGCCAGGGCTTCGTGGACCTGCTCGATGGCGTGTACCACACGGGCGAAACGTTCTCCGGCACGGAGGTGCCGTTGCTGATGGCGCAGCCCGGCGGCCAGCCGCCCAAGCGCCACTATTTTAACTTCACTTACCAGCGCTTCGAGGAAAACGGCCAGCCCGCCGGCATCTCCGTGTTTGCCTACGACGTGGCCGAGCAGGTGCTGGCCCGCCGGGAGCTTGAAACCCAGCGGCAGCGGCAGCAGGAGCTGTTTGAGCAGGCTCCCGTGGCGATGGGCGTCTTCAGCGGCCCCGACTACGTGGTGCAGGTCTGCAACCCGAAACTGGAAGCCATCTGGGGGCGGACGGCGGCCGAGGTGCTGGGGCGGCCCCTGTTCGAGGCCCTGCCCGAAGTCCGCGACCAGGGCTTCCGGGAGTTGCTGGACGGCGTGCGGGCTACCGGCATGCCCCACCTGGCCCACGGAATGCGCGGCCAGGTGCTGCACCACGGCAAATTAACCACGGTGTACCTCGATTTCGTGTACCATCCGCTGCGCGATGCCCAGGGCACCATCACGGCCGTAGCCGCCGTGGCCACCGACGTGAGCGCCCGTGAGGGAGTGGAAGCGCAGCTGCTGGCGTTCAATGCCGGGCTGGAGCAGCAGGTGGCCGAGCGCACCCAGGCCCTGGGCGAAAGCCAGGCCCGGCTGCAGTCCGTGTTCGATGCCGTGACCACGAACGTGATGCTGCTGCGGGCCGTGCGCGATGCCGACGGCGGCATTCTGGATTTTGAGTTCGTATTGATTAATCTGGCCACCCAGGCCTATTACCCCGGCCAGGCCGTCATCGGCCGGCGCGTCGGCGAGCTGAACCCCGGCATCCGGCTCACGCCCATTTTCGGGCAGCTCGTGGCGGTGGTCGAAACCGGCCGGCGCGCCGATTTTGAGGTGCATTACACCCACGAGGGCCTCAACAGCTGGTTTCGGCTGGTGGGGGTGAAAATCGGCGACGGGCTGCTTTACACCGCCGAAGACATCACGCCCGGCAAGCTGCTGGAGCAGGCCCAGACCAAGAGCTTCGCCCTGCTGCAACAGTCGGAAGCGGTAGCCGCGATGGGCAGTTGGGACTACGACCTGGGCACCCAGGAGCTGACCTGGTCCGACGGCCTCTACCACCTCTTCGACCGGCCCGTGGGCAGCCCCGTTCAGCTCCAGAGCTTTCTCGACGCCGTGGTGGACGACGACCGGCCCGCCGCCGCCCGCCTGCTGCGCACCCTCTCCGCCGGCAGCAGCCGCTTCGATGCCCCCCTGCGCCTGCGGGTGGGTGAGCAGGTGAAAACCGTACGCTTTAAAGCCGTGCCCATCCCCGACGTGCCGGGTGAGGCGGAGCGGGTGCTGGGCGTGTGCCTGGACGTGAGTGACGTGCAGCGCTTGGAAGAAGAAAACCTGGCCCTGAAGCTGGACAGGCACAAGGAGTTGCTGATGGCCATTCTGCAGGCGCAGGAAGACGAACGGCGGCGCCTGGGCGAGGTGCTCCACAACGGCCTGGGCCAGGTGTTGTACGCCACCAAGCTCCATCTCGACCAGCTGGATACGCCCGCCCTGCACGCGCTGCCCGCCCTGGCCAGCCTGCATCAGCAAACCGGCCGCCTGCTGGCCGAAGCCATGCGCCAGACCCGCACGCTGGCCCACGAGCTGGTGCCCACCTCGCTGGCCAAGTTTGGCCTCGCGGCCGCCGTGCGCGACGTATGCCAGGATTTATCGACCCCGCAGCTGCGCCTAGATTGCCACATTCGGGGAGAGGAGGAGCAGCAGCAGCTCCCGCAGCCCCTGCAGGTTACCCTCTTTCGCCTGGCCCAGGAGCTGGCCCACAACATCGTGCGGCACGCCGGCGCCACGCAGGCCGCGCTGGAGCTGGAAACCCTGCCCAACTGGGTCAGCTTGCGGGCCGAGGATAACGGCCGCGGGTTCGACGTGCAGGCCGTGCCCGAAGGCTTGGGCCTGCGCACCGTGCGCGACGCCGTGGCCCTGCTGGGCGGCACCATCGCCCTGGACTCCTCGCCTGAATTCGGCACCCACGTCCGTTTGCGCATTCCGCTCCCCTTATTCTCGTAGCCATGATTCGCGTTTTTATCGTCGACGACCACACCCTCATCCGCGACGGCCTGCGCACCCTGCTCGCCGCCGACCCACTGTTTGAGGTGGTGGGCGAAGCCGGCAACGGCCAGCAACTGCTCGACCAGTTGCCCACCGTGCCCACCGACGTGGTGCTGCTGGACCTGAACATGCCCGTACTCGACGGGCTGGCCACCACCCATCGCCTGCGGGAAGAGTACCCGGACCTGCGCATCCTACTGCTCTCGATGCTGACCCACGAGCGCACCATTGGGGAGGCGCTGGCGGCGGGGGCCCACGGCTACGTGCTCAAAAACGCCGATAAGTACGAGGTGGTCGCCGCGCTGCAGGGAGTAGCCGCGGGCAAGCGGTTTTTGTGCTCAGAAATCGGCTTGGGCCTGCTCGAAAAAGTCCTGCTCCAGGTGCCAACCGCTCCCGGCCCGGCCCCCGGACTATCCCTAACGCACCGGGAGCGGGAGATTCTGCTGCTGGTAGCCGATGGGCTCACGAATCAGGAAATTGCGGACCAGCTCTTCACCAGCCGGCGGACCGTCGAATCACACCGGCAAAGCCTGCTGGAAAAAACCGGCGCCCGCAACACCCCGGCCTTGGTGAAGTATGCCATGGAGTGGGGCCTACTTCAGCCCTGATGGAGCCGCCGACCGCAGCCGCTCTTAAGAACTCTGAACATCAGATACCCAATTGCATCCCCGTATTTATACGGGGATGCAATTGGGTATCTGCCTTGACGAATCCGGTAAGAATGCTGAGAAAAGCAAGGTCAGCAAAGCCGTTCCTTTGTCTAGGTAGCTGAACGCCACTTTTTAACCAGCTGGCCGGGGTGTAAAACCCTCTTGGTTTTTCAGCAGGGGCGCCAGGCTACCCGCTTCGACGAATGCGCCAAGCCACTCCGGTGACTCACCCACTGCCGTCCTTATTTATGGAAGTTTCTGTTCCTGCTTCGGTAACCGTACCCGCTCCTGCTGAGGCGTTGAAGCCCCTGCACCTGGCCGACTTGACGGCGGAACAGCTGGCGGGCCTGCTGGTGGCCCCGCCCGCGCAGCTAGCCGTTGATTGTCGTTGGCTGCTTGCGCCGCACCCGCTGGGGGTGGGGCGGTTTGTGTCGCAGCTGCTGGTAATACGAAGCCGGGGCACGCGCATTCACTTAGCGCAGGTTCATCCCGTGCTGGCGCGCTGCCTGCATCACCTGGGCCTGAGTCGGGTGTTCCACCTCCAGGGATAAGGAATACCCGCAAGTGCCCATCTCCGATAAGCTAGGCCCAAACCGTGCTGCCCTGACGTAAAAACCCCATGACTACCTCAACGTCCGTAAAAAAACCGAAGCCCTACCGGGACATCGTCGTTATCGGGGCTTCCGCCGGCGGGGTGGCCGCCCTGACGGCCCTCATCCAAACGCTGCCCGCTGATTTCCCAGCGCCCATTTTTGTGGTGCAGCACGTCGCGGCCGACTCCCCCAGCGTCCTGCCGCAGCTGCTCAATTCGGTGTCGACCCTTTCCGTCCGCCAGCCGCAGGATGGGGAAACCGTGGCGGCAGGAGTCATTTACGTGGCTCCGCCCGACCACCATATGCTGCTCGAAGGCAACCAGGTGCTGGTGACCCGGGGCCCCAAGGAAAACCGGTTCCGGCCCAGCATCGACGCGCTGTTTCGCTCGGCGGCCTACACCTACGGCCCCCGGGTGATTGGCGTGGTACTCACCGGCTACCTCGACGACGGCACGTCCGGGCTGTGGAGCGTGCAGCGCATGGGCGGGCTGGCCCTCGTGCAGGACCCCCACGATGCCGAGCAGCCGTCGATGCCTACTAATGCGCTCGAATTCGTCGCGGCCGATTACGTGGTGCCCCTGGCCCAGATGGGGCCATTGCTGGCGCGCCTCACTCAGGAGCGGGCCCCCGCCAAAACCCGCCTGCCCGCCACCGAGTTGGACCTGCTCCAAATCGAGCTAACCATTGCCAAGCAGGGCGGGGGCTTCGAGCTGGGCATCATCGAGAAGGGCAAGCTAACGCCCTTCACCTGCCCCGACTGCCACGGCGCCCTGACCCAGCTCATCGAGGGCAAGCTGATTCGCTACCGCTGCCACACCGGCCACGCCTACACCGTCAGCGCCTTGCTGAGCGAAGTCACCGAGTCAGTCGAAAGCATGCTCTACCAGTCCATGCGCGGGCTGGAAGAAACCAAAATGCTGCTCCACAACCTGGGCATGCACTTCGTTGAGAACGGCCAGGACGAAGAGGCCCACCTGTTCTTTCGCAAAGCCGACGAAACCGGCCAGCAGGCCCGCGTCGTGCACGATTCCATTTTGAAGCACGAATCGCTCAGCGGCGATTTGCAGTTTGAGCGCAACAAGTTTACCTAAGCCGGTGCTGGCAGCCCAACCTGGCCCAGGGACTACCTATTCTCTTTATGTCGCCAGCCCTGATGGCTAGCTATTGCTTCCTATCCGCAGCATGAGTTCCTACCAATTATCTCGCCCTGATGGCACTCTCTGAACAGGAACTGGTGCAGCGCTTAGTGAACCGGGAGGCGCGGGCCATGACGGTATTTTACCAGCAGTACGGCCGGGCGTTGCACGCGGCGGTGTGGCGCGTGGTACGCAACCAGCAGTGCGCCGAGGATGTGCTGCAGGAAAGCCTGGTCAAGGTCTGGGTGTCGATTGGCTCGTATGACGCGGCGCAAAGCCGGCTGCTCACCTGGGCCGCTACTATTTGCCGCAACGCCGCGATTGACTATGTGCGCACCGGCCGCCACCGCGCGCAACTGCGCACGGCCACGCTGGAGGATACCTCGGGCTGGCAATTCGTGGCCCCGCCCGATTTCAGGCCCGAGCACATCGGCGTACGGGAACTGTTAGTGGGGCTCCGCTATGAGCACAGGCGCGTGCTGGATTTGCTTTACCTGCGTGGCTACACGCAACTGGAAGCCGCCGAAGAGTTACAGGTGCCCCTGGGTACGGTCAAAACGTGGTCGCTTGGGGCCCGGCACCAGCTGGCGCGACTCCCACTCTAATGGGACTTGCGCAAAAAGGTGGTCTAAAAGACCCATTCGGCGGGGCAAATCTTTAGGTAGGAGCCTTTCCTGGAATTACTACCCTGACGAAGCGCAGAATTTTGTGGAGAGTAAAGCGTGGCGAGTCTCTTTTTACTCAGCCTTTTCTTCTGGGCGTGGCGGCCGAGTAATCCAAACCCGGTTAGCGGGATTTTCAACGACCGATGAAGCGATTAACTGATTATTTGGACTGCCTGCACCGCCCCGAGACGGGCACGATGGTATGCCGGTGGTTGCGCGAAGCGACCCCGGCCGAAATGCGGACGAGTTACGAGCAGTTGTTTGCCGAGGCCCAGGGAATTGGCTCCCGGCTCTGGCTGCTCGACATTCGGCGGCGCAACAACGAAGACCCGGAAACGGCCCAGTGGCTCATGGACGAGTATATGCCCCTGCTGGCAGCCCATTTAGGAGGGCCTACCTTTCTGGCGTACCTGCTCTCGCCCGCGCATCTGGTGCGCGTAGACGATGACGCCATTGACATAGTGCACGTTGCCCAGTTACAGCGGTCGGTCCACGTTGCCCTGTTTATTGAGGAAGGTAAGGCGAACGAATGGCTGGTGCAGCAAGCCGGCAAATAAGGGTGGGGTAGTGCCCTTCCGGTTGAAAAAAAGCGCAACCGGTTACTGGCAGCCCGCTAACCAGTTTTGAGCGGGCCTCAGGTGGGCTCAGGTACCGTCCTGCAGTCGTTCTAGCGAGTACGATACATGTAAAGACGACAGAGTGAAGTTGCTGCAAGGGGCTACTGAGCCGCTCATAGTCGCGGGCTAATCGGCGAAGCCGGCTGAGCCAAGCGAAGTTCCGTTCGACGACCCAGCGCCGAGGGCAGAAGCACAAACCCATTTTGGCCTCCTGGTTCTTTAATCACCTGCAAGTCAATCTAGGGCACCGCTGCGGCGTATTCGCCTTCTTCGCCCCTGTAACTCTGGTCCACGAAGCCGACCTGCACGCTTTGGCCGGTAACGGCCTAACCCGTTCGCACAATTGGCCCACTTGGTCGCGCTCCTGCGCGTTGGCCGGGGTGATGACCACGCGCAGCAATTGCCCAAGCGTGTCGACGGCGATGTGGGCCTTGCTGCCTTTGCGCCGTTTGCCGCCATCGTAGCCGGCCCGATGCCCGCTCTCCGGTGTGCTTTGCAGTACCCACCCGTCGAGAATAACGGCGCTCGGTGTGGCGGTTCGGTCCAGCAACAGACGCTGTAACTTGTTTAAATCATGCGCGATATCCTCAAAAATGCGGGCATCCCGCCAGCGGGTCCATTGCTGGTAAACGGCTGCCCACGGGGGTAAGTCGCTCAGCAGGTAGCGCCACTAGCAACCGGTGTGGCCCAGGTAGCGCACTTTCTTGGTTATGCCTCTTTACGATAACGCATCTGTTTACAAAGTTAATCAGAACGTGATGCTTGATCTAGCGTCCGCCTGTCGAAGCATCCCGTTCTGATTGACTCCGGGTACTTTCTAAGCAGCTTCAACATTTGTTCTCAGACCCGCCTTGGAATCGTGGTAGTTTTTCGCCTCCTACCGGAGCGTGCCCCGGCGTGGTACTTTCCTTGATAAGCGTCCCTTAGCTACCTTTCGCGCTACTTATAAGTATCAGTGGCACCAGCTCACCGCCCACGCCCTGGTAGCTACCCTCGCTTCTCATGTGGACTTCTTCCCGCACGCGCTTACGCCGCCTGGAGGCGAGTTGGCAACAGCCGGCTTCGCGCTCTTCCCACTTTCCCTGGGTGGCCCGCTACTACGACCATGTGCAGCACGAGCCCGCGTACTACCGCCTGCCTGACCAAACCTGGGAGGATCTGAACGGCGACCTGCTCTTTGAACTGCTCGATGCCACGGTGAGCCGGGTGGGCCAGCAGTGCCTGTACCACCGCC
Organism: Hymenobacter lapidiphilus; assembly: GCF_003417065.2. Classification (GTDB taxonomy): domain Bacteria; phylum Bacteroidota; class Bacteroidia; order Cytophagales; family Hymenobacteraceae; genus Hymenobacter. Next base: position 18,690 of record NZ_QVLT01000046.1, read on the forward strand.
TGCGCAGCCCGCTCGCCGACGAGTCCGCCTTGCACGCGTTTGATGCTGCCGCAACTCTGCTGGCGCAGCAACCCGTGGCCCGCGGGCAAGCCCTGCTCGCCCTCGACCAGCTGACTGCCGACGAGACGTACTTCCTGGCCGATTTGATTAGTGGGGAGCCCCTCCCCACTTTGCCTGGCGCGCGCTTCGCGCCGCTGCTCGCACTGGGGCTGCTGGCCACGTTGCTCGGGGGCTTTTGGCTTCCAGTACTCTGGTTGGGCACGGGAACGTTTACCCTCATCAATACAGTGTTTCACTTCTGGCAGCGCACCCGAATTCAGCGCATTGTTCGCCCGCTGATGCAACTAGGCCGCTTGCACCGGGCAGGGCGAGAGTTATACCGGGCGGCCCTACCCCTGCGGCCGCTTGAGCCGCTGGCAGCGCCGCTGGCTCGGCTGGGGGCTATTCTGCGGCGAGTAGCTTTCTTTCAGGTGGAAGACAATTTGGGGGTGTTGGAACTGCTCAAGGCGCTGCTGCTACTCAACCAGCTGGTGTACGCCCGTTGCCGGGTGGCCGTGCAGCAGCACGCGCCCGCAATTCGGGCCGTATTTGAGGCGGTCGGCTACGTCGATTGCGCCCTGGCGGTGGCCAGCTTCCGCCAGCGCCACGCTACTTGCGTGCCGCACTTTGGACCCGCTGCCGAGGGCATACGGCTGCAAGCCGGTTACCACCCGCTGGTGCCGGGGTGCGTGCCGAATGACCTGACCCTATCTGGGCAGGGAGTGTTACTCACCGGCTCGAACATGGCGGGCAAAACCACCTTTATGCGCACACTGGGCGTGAATGCCCTGCTGGCCCAGACAATAGCGACGTGCCCGGCCACCGCCTACCGCGCCCCTTTTTGCCGGGTGCTCACCAGCCTCACCCTGGCCGACAGCCTGCCCACGGGCAAGAGCTATTATCTGGTCGAAGCCGAAACCATGCGGCAGCTGCTGCTGGCCTGCGACGCGGCCCCCGGTAGCTACCTGCTGCTGCTGGACGAGCTGTTCAAAGGCACGAATACGCAGGAGCGCATTGCCGCTAACAAAGCCGTGCTGGCCTACTTGCAGCCGCGCAGCTGGGTAGTGGCGGCCACCCACGATGGGGAGCTGGGGGCGCTATTGGAGTCCTGCTATGTCGAATACCACTTTTGCGAGACGGTCACGGCAGAAGACTGGTATTTCGACTACCGTCTCAAAGCCGGGCCGCTCACCACGCGCAATGCCATTCGGTTGTTGGCGCGCCTGCACTACCCGGCGCAAGTGATAGCAGACGCGCAAGCACTCAGTGCCACGCTGGCTACCCGGGCGCAACCTGACAGCGCGCAACCGAGCACACCGGAAGAACTTATTTCTGTGGCTGATTTGACCAGATAAGGGGTATACCCCTTTTATGATTCACTATGAACAATCTTAAACTTACACGCAGTCTGGAGCGTGTTGTTCGGCTGTTAGCTCATCGGGACTTTGTGCAACTAATCGCCTTGGATTAGAAGAAGCAGCTCACTGCCGAAGACTTGGCTGAGGCCTTGGATGGCTATTACGGGGGGGCTCTGTGATTTTTCCAGAACAGGGCATTGCCGACTACGACATCTATCCAGTGGATGGCACCGGATACGTGGCCGTGGACTATGACTTGCTCCTTGACGGCAAAGAGAGTTGGTTAACCTTACAATGCCGATTCTTTGACGACGAAACCGAAGAGTTCTATTCCTTCACCCTCGAAGTTATTCACCCACTTTAAGATGTTAAGGATCAGCTTTTTAAATTATTCGCATTCAATTTATTAGTGCATCACGGTGATGGAAATCATTCCGCCGGCCGTGCACACTGACCTGGGCGAAACCGATAACTCCTTCGGCATGCCGCTAGACGCGTACGCCGACGACGTGCTGCGCCAGCTGGCCACCGAAGCTCCGGAAGTAGCCACCGGTTTCTCAGCCCAGGCCCACCGGGCTTCGCGCGAGTTGCTGGACACGATGTTTACCGGCCTGAACAAGCGGTAATTTCCTTGGTCTTGCTTTACAAAGCCCGTTCTGCTGCTTGCAGGGCAGGCTTTACCGCTGGCCCCTGGCGGACGTGGAACAGATGGGCGGGCGGCAGTTGTTGGGCGGGCGAGAAGCAGCGCTTCGTTCTACTTTGCGGCTGGTCTTGCGTATAGCCCAACTGGTTTGTGGGGATTGGCGATGAATTCACCCGTCCAACTCCCTACGTTCCCAACCATCCAAGATCCTTCTTATGAAAAAGACCCTTGTTTTAGGCGCTACCGATAACCCCACCCGCTACGCCTACCGGGCCGTGCATCAGCTCAAGCAACACGGCCACGAAGTGGTGCCGGTGGGCATCCGTAAGGGCCAGGTGGCCGGCCTCGATATCCGCAACGACCGGCCCGCCGCCGAGGGCGTGGATACGGTGACGCTTTACGTGGGCCCCCAAAACCAGCCCGGCTGGTACGACTATATCCTCGACCTGAACCCGAAGCGCATTATCTTCAACCCTGGCACCGAAAACCCCGAGCTGGAAAAGCTGGCCCAGCAGCGCGGCATCGAAACCGAAGAAGCCTGCACACTGGTGATGCTGAGCGTAGGGCAGTATTAGGGAGTAGACGGCAAGTAAATCCGCCTGGCATCCTGACGAAGAAAAAACGGGAAAAGCATGGTAGTCTCGGATGTTGCGGGTTTACTGCCTGTAGCTGCCGCAGTCAGAAAGTCTTCAGAATTGCCAGCTACCTTTCAGCGGTTACTTACCCTGTACTCCTGTGAAGCTGCTGATTATAGAAGACGAGCCGGCCCTGCGCACCTCCCTGGTGGACTACCTGCGCCTGGATGGCTACGTGGTAGAAGCGGCGGCCAGCTACGAGCAGGCCCACGAAAAAATCAAGCTTTACCAATACGACTGCATGCTGCTGGACCTGACCCTGCCCGACGGCAACGGGCTGGACGTGTTGCGCACGCTTAAGGCCGACAACTCGCCGGCCGGCGTGCTGATAATCTCGGCCCGGGGGGCGCTTGATGACAAGGTGCTGGGTCTGGAGCTGGGGGCTGATGACTACCTGGCCAAACCGTTTCATCTTTCAGAGTTGAGTGCCCGTCTGAAGGCCATCATCCGGCGGCGGCAGTTCCAGGGGCAGCGCCAGCTGCTGTTTCAGGAGCTGGCGGTGTTTCCCGACCAGGCCCAGGTGCTGGTGCACGGCGAGCCCGTGGCCCTCACGCGCAAGGAATACGACTTGCTGCTCTACCTGCTCACGCATCCGGGCCGGGTGCTGACGAAAGAATCGATTGCCGAGCACGTGTGGGGCGACGCGGCCGATGCGGCCGACTCCTTCGACTTCATCTATACCCACCTTAAAAACCTGCGCCGCAAGCTGCAGGCCAAGGGAGCCGCCGACTACATCCGCTCGGTGTATGGGGTGGGCTACAAATTCAGTGTAGAATGAAACTGCTGACCGCCACCAACCGCTATTACGTGCTGCTGGCTGGCCTGCTCTTCACCATCGGAAGCGGGCTGCTATACTTCGGGGTGTTGTGGGCGCTTCAGGGAGAAGTGGAAGAGCGGCTGTTTCAGCAGCGCGACTACCTGCGCCAGGAAGTAGGGCGCACGGGGCAGCTGCCGGGTACCCCATTTGAGGGTCGGATGCAGCTGAGCACGAGGCCCCAGCCCGAGGTTCTGCGCGATGTGCTGCTGCTGGAACCGCTGGAAAACGAGCTGGAGCCCTACCGCCAGCTCACGTTCCGGCTGCAGCTGAACGGGCAGACGCAGTGGGTGTCGCTGAGTAAGTCGCTGCTGGAAACCGAAGACGTGCGCCGCCTGATTATGTGGCTGCTGCTGGGGGTGCTGGGCGCGCTGCTGGGGAGTATGGTGCTGCTCAACCGCTGGCTGGCGCGCCGCCTCTGGGCTCCGTTCGAGCACACGCTGCAGCAGCTGCGGGGCTACGATGTGCAGCAGCACCAGGTGCTGCAACTGCCGGACACGCGCATCGAGGAGTTCACCCAGCTCAACCACACGCTCACGCACATGAGCGAGCGGGTAGCGACCGATTACGCTACGCTCAAGGAGTTCACCGAAAACGCGGCCCACGAAACCCGAACGCCGCTGGCCATTATGCAGGCCAAGCTGGAGCAGCTGCTGCAGCTGCCCGACCTGCCCGCGCCGGCCGGCCCGCTCGTGGCCGACCTTTACGCCGCCGTGCAGCGCCTGGCCCGCCTGCACCAGGGCCTGACGCTGCTGAGCAAAATTGAGAACCAGCAGTTTGCCGCCGCCGTGCAGGTGCAGCTGCAGCAGCTCCTGACGGAGAAGCTGCAGCTGCTGGAGGAGTTCATCGAAGACAAGCAGCTCCGGTTGGAAACGAGCCTGCCCGCGACCGGAGCGCTCCAGCTGCACCCGGCCCTGGCCGACTCGCTGATAAGCAACCTGCTGCACAACGCCATCCGGCACAACCACCCGGGCGGCCTGCTGCGGGTAGTGCTCACGGCCCAGGAGCTGGCCATCAGCAATACGGGGCCGGTGCTGGCGGCCACGCAGAACCCCGCGCAGTTTTTCGAGCGGTTCCGCAAGCACAACGCCGCCTCCGATTCGCCCGGCCTGGGCCTGTCTATCGTTCAGGGCATTGCGGCCTTTTATGGTTTTGAAGTCCGCTACGAATATGCCGCCGAGCAGGCTTTGCACACGCTGCGCGTCCGGTTTTCACCGGCAGCTATCCGGCCATAGCCACTACAGTATTTGCACAGAATCGGGCCTTAGGTTTACCGGGTACCCACTGCAATTCCTGTATGTCCCGCCTTCTGCTGTTTACCTGGTTGTCCTGTCTGCTGCCCTTGTTCACGTCACAGGCCCAGACAACCGCCACGGCTCCGTTAGCCCCGCCAGCCAACGACTCCACCGGCCGGCCGCTCCTGCGGCAGCATCCGGTTGGGCGGGTGCTGCTGGTGCCCACGCTGCTACTCACGGCCGGAGTCCTGACACCCACCGGGTGGAGCTGCTGGAAACAGACGAGGAGGCGCGGGAGGAAATCAGAGAACACATGGGCCGGCCCGTGAGTACGCTCGACAACCAGATGCGCTACCTGCCGGGGGCCTTTGCGCTGGGCCTGGGCCTGGCCGGCGTGCCGGGCCGCCACCGGCCGGCAGACCAGCTGCTGCTGGCCGCCCTGGCTTTCACCCTCAACGACGCGCTGACCAGCAACCTCAAACGGCTCACCCAGGTGCAGCGCCCCGACGGGTCCGATTTCCACTCTTTTCCGAGCCAGCATACCAGCCTGGCCTTCGCGTCGGCCACGTTTCTGCACAAAGAATATGGTGGGCGCAGCGCTTGGTATAGCATCGGGGGTTACGGCATGGCCGCCGCCACGGGGGGCGTGCGCATGGCCAAGGACGCCCACTGGCTGTCGGATGTGCTGGCCGGGGCCGGCGTGGGCATTCTGTCGACGGAGGCGGCGTACTGGCTGTATCCGCGGGTGATGAAACCGGTGCGCAAGTTGCTGGGCAACCGGGCGCTGGTTGTGCCCAGCTACCAGCAGGGCGCTGTGGGAGCCATGGCCATTATCCGGTGGTAAGCAAGCGGAGGCTACATAATTACTTCAGAATCAGGCAGGAGCTTTGTCGGGCTGACACTCGCCGACCAGGCCCCGCATGTACTTCCAGCCAGGCAGGTGGCGTGCTCTCCCCTTCTGGCGGCGGGCTCCGTTAGCGCCGTCGTTGTACCCTACTTTGCTCATTGTGCCGGATACCCCTAACTCTTTGCTTCCCTCTTTTCTCTGCTGGCGGCGGTCGGCGGTCGGACTACTAGCCCTGCCCCTGCTGCTGTCGGGCTGCGTGAGCACTAAATCAACCTACACCCGCGACCAAGTGGCCCGGCGTCTCAAGGCGCGCAGTGGCTACGAGTTGGGCGCCGCCCGCACCGCCAGCGCCCCGGCCCCCGCGCTGCCCAACCTGCAGGACGGGCTGAGCGAGGACGAAACCGTGAACCTGGCCCTCACCCGCAACCCCGCCTTCCAGGCCGACCTAAGCACGCTGGCCCTGGCCCAGGCCGATTTGCGGGATGCTGGACTGCTGGCCAACCCCGTCCTCTCCGGCGTGACGGCCTACGGCACCTCGCCCGTGTTCCTGGCCCTCAACTTCGCCTCCGACCTGCTCTGGCACGCCCGGGCCGGGTGGGCGCCGCCCAGCTCGAAACCCAGCGCGTGGCCGAAAGCTTGGTGAGCCGGGGCCTGCTGGTGAGCCGCGACGCCCAGGTTTCCTACACCGATATTACCCTGGCCGATGAGCGGCTGCGCATCGCCCGCGAGGGCATCGTAATGCGGGCCGAAGTGGCGCGCATCGTGCGGGCCCGCTACCGGGTGGGCGAGGCCAGCGAGTTGGAAACCGTGGCCCCCAGCGCCGACTCGCTCCGCGCCGTGGACGACTTCTACCGCGCCCGCCGCGACGCCCAGGTGGCCCGCCTGCGCCTGCTGGCCACCCTGGGCCTGGACTCGGTGAATGCCGATTCGCTGCGGTTTGCGCCCGCGCCCGTCTCGGCCGTTTCCGTGCCGCTGCTGCGCACGCTGCTGGATTCGGCCTACGCCGCCCGGCCCGATTTGTGGGCCGCCCGCACCGGCATCGAGGGCATCGGCAAGCGGCTGAAGTGGGAACGGAGCCGGGTGTTCTCGTTTGTGCTCTCGCTGAACGCCCGCCTCAACGACCCCAAGCCGGTGAGCCTGGCCCCCGGTGCGGCCATCGGGTTGCCCATCTTCAACCGCAACCAGGGCCGCATCTCGCGGGTGAAAGCCGAGCTGGAACAGGCCTCCTGGCAGTACCTGGCCCTGCGCCAAACCGTGAACCTTGACGTGCGCGAAGCCTACGCCCAGTACGAGCAGGCCACTCAGAGCGTGGCCCTGTGGGAGCGCAGCTATCTGCCCAATCTGAGCGACGCCCTGCGCCGCTCCACCAATGCCTTCATCAACGGAGACTTCGCCTACGTGCAGGTGGCCGAAACCACCCGCCAGCTCCTCGACGCCCAACAGCGCGCCGCCGACGCCCGCGCCGACCAGCGCCGCGCCCTGGCCCGCCTGCGCTACGCCGTGGGCGGCCGCTTTTGAGGGTATTAATAATTCATTCAAATCGCCTGTCATCCTGAGCAGCGCGAAGGACCTTATGCCAGTTGAGTGGATTGGTATAACGAGAAAAGCTGCAGCGTGATAAGGTCCTTCGCTCTGCTCAGGATGACAAAAGAAAATAATATGCACCACCATAATAAGTTGCTAACTCGCCTCCTCCCGCTGGCCGGCCTGCTTAGTCTGGCTGCCTGCGGCAAAGACGAGAAGCCCAAGGCCATCAGCCCTGCCGAAGTGGAGAACCCGGTGAAGGAATCTGAGCTGACCACCGTGACCATCACCGCCGACGCGGAAAAGCGGCTGGGCATCAAAACCGTCACCATCAGCACCGATAGCGTGCAGGCCACGCGGGAAGTGGGCGGCGAGATTCAGGCCGTGCCGGGCCAGGCCGTAACCATTGTGGCGCCTGTGCAGGGCACGCTGCGTGGCGGGGCCGGCATCACGGCCGGCCAGCGCGTGCGCGAAGGCCAGACGCTGTACAGCCTCGTGCCGCTGCCGCCGAGCGCGACCTGCTCACCCTCAACCAGGGCACGGCCCAGGCC
>NZ_QVLT01000047.1 GCF_003417065.2 Hymenobacter lapidiphilus
GGCCCGAGGGCGGGGGCGGAGTCCCGGTGGGGCGGGTAAAACGAATCAAATCATCGAGAACACAGTACATTGCAACGGTCTGTTCGCGCATGGTCGGCAGGGCTTGAAGGGGTCGAATACTTCAAACTTAGTCTGTTCACGCCGAACAGACTTTTTTGGCCTTATTTATACCTCGCAACTTGGGTTAGCTACGTAATTTTCGCACTCCGTTTCTTACTACTCCGTTCGTTATGGCTGCCGCCGCGCTACCGCCTATCCGCTCTGTCGAGAGTCTGCTGCACCATTTGGAAGCCGGCGAAACACCCAAGTTTCTGTATTTCTGGGGTCACACGCCGGCTTATAGGGGCCGCGTTGGCAAGGAGTGCTTCAGCCAATGGTATCCAGCCGTTTTCACTGCCGAGGGCGATACGTATCTGACGGCCGAGCATTACATGATGGCTGAAAAAGCCCGTTTGTTCGGCGACGAAATTACCCGCCAAGCCATTCTGCACGCTGGCCACCCCAACGACGCCAAGAAGCTGGGCCGCCGCATTACGCCCTTCGATGAGGCCCAGTGGCTAGCCGCCCGCTTCGATATTGTGGTGCGCGGCAACGAAGCCAAATTTGGCCAGCACCCGGCGCTACGGGAATTTCTGCTCGACACTGGCCGCCGCGTACTGGTAGAAGCCAGCCCCATAGATGCCATCTGGGGTATCGGACTGGCCCAAGAAAGCTCCCACGCCGCCCACCCTGAGCAGTGGCGTGGCCTCAACCTATTAGGTTTCGCGCTGATGGAAGTACGAAACCGGCTACTGAATCAGCAGTAAGCACCATCCTTCACCCCAACCCGCTATGTGGACCGAACAAGACAACGCCTTCTGCAACGCTTTCCGTTTTAAAGATTTTAAAGTAGCCTTCAGCTTCATGAGCGACGTAGCTGAGGAGGCTGAGTTCCAGAACCACCACCCCTGGTGGAGCAATGAGTACAACACCGTCAGCTTCCGCCTGCGCACCCACGATGCGGGCAACAGCATCACCGACAAAGACCGAAAGCTGGCCGCCGCCATCGACAGGCTGGCCGCCGAGTACGGCGGGGAGGAAGCGGGCTAGAGCTTAGTAGATAGTGCGTAGTGCTTAGTCGAAAGGAAATCGTCTGTCAGCCTAAGCACTACGCACCATCTACTAAGCACTAACTAACCAATACCTTTGCGGCTATGTCGGAACCTACGCCTACGCTGCTCTACCTCGTGCCCACGCCCATCGGTAACCTGGAGGATATCACCCTGCGGGCCATCCGGATATTGGGCGAGGTGGATCTGGTGCTGGCCGAGGATACCCGTACCAGCGGGCGGCTGCTGCAGCATCTGGAGCTGAAAAAGCCGCTTCTTAGCTACCACCTGCACAACGAGCACCAGCAGGTGCCGCGGCTGCTGGAGCGGCTGGCCAAGGGCGAAACCATGGCCCTGGTATCCGACGCCGGCACGCCGGGCATCTCCGACCCCGGTTTTCTGCTGGTGCGCGAATGCCTGGCCCGTGGCTTCAAGGTCGAGTGCCTGCCGGGCGCTACGGCCCTGGTGCCGGCCCTGCTCAAGTCGGGCTTCGGGGCCGAGCGGTTTACGTTCGAGGGGTTTCTGCCGGTGAAAAAGGGCCGCCAGACCCGCTTGCAGGAGCTGGTACCGGAAACCCGCACCATGATTTTCTACGAGTCGCCGCACCGGATTGTGAAGACGCTGGAGCAGCTGGCCGAAGTGCTGGGGCCCGAGCGGCCCGCCTCCGTAAGCCGCGAGCTGACCAAGCTGTTCGAGGAAACCGTGACGGCCCCGCTGGCCGAGCTGGCCCGGAACTTCGCCGCCCGCCCGTCCATTAAGGGCGAAATTGTGCTGGTGGTGCAGGGCCGCCCCTACGAGCGTCCTGCCAAAGCCGACCGCTACAAAAAGTACGACGACGAAGACCAGACTGACGACGACGATGCCGAATAATACCACGCTGCCCGAGCCCACTACGGTCGCCCCCGCCAAAGGCCTGGCCTACTGGCTGCCAAGCCTGCTGGCGCTATTGAGCGCCGGGCTGCTGTGGTCCGGCTGGCCGGTGAACCCCGCCCCGCTGGCTTTGCTGCTGCTGGTAGCCTGGGTGCCCTACCTGCTGCTGGAGCAGCGCCTGAGCGCCCAGGGGGCCAGCGGCTGGAAAGTGTGGCGCTACGGCTACCTCACGCTGGTACTCTGGAACCTGTTTACCACCTACTGGGTGAGCTTCAGCACGCTGAGCGGCGGTATTGCAGCCGTTATCTGCAACGCCCTGATGATGAGCGTGGCGCTGGTGGCCTTCTACCACACCAAAAAGCGGTTCGGCCCGACGCTGGGCTACCTCTCGCTGCCCATCTACTGGATTGCCTTCGAGCAGCTGCACCTGCACTGGTTTCTCACCTGGCCCTGGCTCACGCTTGGCAACGGTTTCGCCACGGCCAACTATCTGGTACAGTGGTATGAATACACCGGCTTTCTGGGCGGCTCGCTCTGGATTTGGGCGGTGAATCTGCTGGTATTCCACTCCTTTAGCCGCTGGCGGGCCGCTGGGCCGTCTCTTGGCCGGGTGCAGCGCCAACGCCTGATTCTGCTGCCCTTTCTAGCGGCCCTGCTCCCCATATTGCTGTCGAAGTACATTGGTAGCAACTACCAGGAGAAAGGCGCGACGGCCGAAGTGGTGGTCGTGCAGCCCAACCTCGACCCGTTTCTGGAGAAGTTTGAGGGTGCGCCCAACTTTGTGCCCTACGACCAGCAGATGGCGCGGATGATGACCTTGACCGAGCAGCAGCTGACCCCCCAGACCCGGCTCGTACTCTGGCCCGAAACCAGCCTCGACGAAACCTACTTCGAGAGCAATATCGAAACCTACCCCCGCATCGGGCAGCTGCGGCAGTGGCTGGCTACGCACCCGGGCCTCGACCTGGTAACCGGCCTGACCACCGTGGGCCAGTACGGCCCCGACAAGGCCAAGGCCAGCTCTACCGCTCGTTTTAAGGAAGATTTAGGCTACTACGACCTGTTCAACGCGGCCCTGCATCTGGGCCGCGCCACCAACCCGGCCGCATTCTACCACAAAAGCCGCCTTGTGCCGGGCGTGGAAGGTGTGCCGCCCTGGCTGTCGATGTTCGTGATTGACCTGGGTGGCTCGGCTGGCGGCATGGGCTCGCAGCCCGAACGCAGCGTATTCCAGACGGCCGCTGCGCCTGCTCTGCGGGTGGCGCCCGTCATCTGCTACGAGTCGGTGTACGGTGATTTCGTGGCCGATTACGTGACTGAAGGGGCCACACTCATCGGCATCATTACCAACGACGGCTGGTGGAGTGACTCGCCGGGGCACAGGCAGCACATGCAGTACGCCACGCTACGCGCTATCGAAACCCGCCGCGACGTGGCCCGCTCGGCTAACACCGGCATTTCGGGTTTCATCAACCAAAAGGGCGAAATCACCCAACAGTCCGGCTGGTGGGTGCCCGCCGCGCTGCGCGGTACTGTGCATCTCAACACCGAGCTAACCTTCTACGTCCGCTACGGCGAGCTGATTGGCCCCGCCTGCCAAGTGCTGGCCGTGCTGCTGCTGCTGGGTACCGTTACGGCGGCAGTAGTAGGGCGGAAACGGGTGGTGGAGGCCGCGTGAGCAATAAATGGAACGTCACGCTGAGCTTGTCGAAGCATGACGTTCCATTTGTTGCAGAAGCAATCCAACGAAGCGGTAGAGATGCTTCGGCAAGCTCAGCATGACGTTCGGCTAAGCACTATCAACGAAGCAATACGCACTAAACGCAATGGATTACAATCAAATCAGCTTTCAGCTCGCGGCCGTAACGCGCTATGCGGGGCAGTTTATTCGCCAGGAGTCGGCCACGTTCAACCGCAGCCACATCGAGAGCAAAGGCGTCCACGACCTGGTTTCGTACGTGGATAAGGAGACCGAGAAGCTGCTGGTAGCCGGCCTGCGCGAGGTGCTGCCCGAAGCCGGCTTCATCACCGAAGAAGGTACCGAGGGCGCGGAGCGGGCCGAGGAGTACAACTGGATTATCGACCCGCTCGACGGCACCACCAATTTCGTACACGGCCTGCCGGTGTACTGCGTGAGCGTGGGCCTGATTCGGGGGCAGGAGCTGGTGGCCGGCGTGGTATACGAGGTAGTGCGCGACGAGTGTTTCCGGGCTGCCAAGGGTGCCGGGGCCTTCTGCAACGAGCAGCCCATCCACGTTTCCGATGTGCCCGACCTCAACTCCTCGCTCATTGCCACTGGCTTTCCCTACACCGATTTTGGCCTAATGGACGACTACCTGAAGGTGCTCGGCTCCTTCATGCGCGGCTCGCACGGCGTGCGCCGCGTGGGTTCGGCCGCGGCCGATCTGGCCTACGTGGCGGCCGGCCGCTTCGAGGGCTTCTTCGAGTTCAACCTCAACTCCTACGACGTGGCCGCGGGCATTCTGCTGGTGCGTGAGGCCGGTGGCCGCGTTACCGAATTCCTGCACGACGGCGACCCGCTGTCCGGCCGCGAAGTGGTGGCCAGCAACGGCCTGGTACACGGCGAAATGCAGGGGCTGATTGGGGAGGTTTGGCGTCGGGTTTAGTGCTCAGGAAAAAACGGTCATTCTAAACCTGAGGAACTTTGTCCACTGATGCGGGTTCATCTTAATGGAAGCAGCCCTTCGTTCTGTTTCATTATAAAGCCTTATTCTAAGCACTGACAACGAAGCACTAAGCTCTAAATACCATGTGGCTACAATATCTCATCATCGCGCTGCTCTTTGCGGGGGCAGCATTCTACGTAGGGCGCATCTTCTGGCAGGCTTTCGATAAGCGTCAGAGCGGCTGCGCCAAGGGCTGCGGCAGCGCCTGTTCGGGCTTCGATGTAGACCAGATTCAGCGCACGATTGACCTGGCCCAGCAGCGGCAGAAAGCGGCTGGTTAAGGCCAGTCCTGCTTTTCGGGGTTTCAATATAACCTGCCCCCGTACCGGCTACGTATAGCCCGGCACTGGGGCAGCATTGTTAGCCGCCTTCGCAATTCCTTTCCTGTACTCTCCCCGATACCTAATCCCCTAGTCATGCAAGACAACGAAAAAGAACGTAGCCTCGTGAATGTGGAAAGCAAGCTGAACGCCGATGGCTACACAGCTGATTTCCGGGTTGCCGACGGCAAACTATACCCCCTCAGCGACGATAACAAGGCCCGCGGCTACATGCCTAATGAGGTAACCATCGTGGATTTTTACCGCTTCGAAGGCGAAAGTAACCCCGATGATATGTCGATTCTCTACGCCATCGAAACCACCGACGGCGTGAAAGGCACCATCGCCACCGCCTATGGCACCTACGGCGACACGAGCGTCGACGAGTTCCTCAAAACGGTAGAGGACTTGGGCAAAGACCTCGATAAGAACCACAAGTAGCCGGCCCCGGGCCGTCTTCCTTACCCGCACGGTGCGTCCCGGATTCGTCCGGGGCGCACTTCGTTGTTTAACCCGTCCGTAGCCCGGCCGGCGGCCAATCGGGGACGAGCGTAAAGCGCTTGCTGACTTGGCAGCTAGCCCTGCTGCAGTCCGCATTCTATTTCGGGGAAGTGTAAGAGCCTGCGCGGAATTTCGGGCCTATGAGCTGTTCGCGTTTCTCTCTCCTTCAGCAGCTTCCGCATCTTAGCCCCACACTTTGGTGCCTTCCGAGCAGTTGCGGCACATCTCAATTTGGTCGCGGCCCTTGAGCAGCGAGGCGCGGAACTGCCGATACTTGGGGCCGTGCCAGAGCTGGCGGAAAGTCTGGGTCTGGAGGTCGCCGAGGCGGTATTCGGCGTCTTTATCGAAACAGCAGGGCACCACGAGGCCGTCCCAGGTGATGACGCACGAGTGCCACATCTTCCAGCAATGGTTGAGCAGCTTGTTTTTGAGGTTCCAAGTGCCGTCGCCCTGGTTTTCGTAGCGCGAGTAGTAGTCGATGGTCGGGATGAGGGGCGAGCCGTTGTGGTGGTCGTAAATCTGGGCCGTTTTAAACCACACGTCATCTACGCCCAGCTCGCGGGCCAGCGTCCGGGCCTCGCCCAGCTGATGCTCGTTGGGCCGCACCACCAGAAACTGAAACACGATGCGCGGCGTGCTCGATTTCAGCTCTTTGCGCCATTTCACCACGTTGCGGGTACCCTCCAGCACCTTGTCAATCTTGCCGCCCACGCGGTACTGCTGGTACACCTCCTGGGTGGTGCCGTCGAGCGAGATGATGAGCCGGTCGAGGCCCGACTCGACGGTGCGGCGGGCGTTGTCGTCGTTGAGGTAGTGGGCGTTGGTACTGGTGGCCGTATAAATGCCCTTGCCGGCCGCGTACTTCACCAGCTCCAGAAAGTTGGGGTGCAGATACGGCTCGCCCTGGAAGTAGAAAATCAGGTACCAGAGCCGCGAAGCCACCTCATCGATGGTTTTGCGGAACAGCTCGTCGGGCAGCATGCCGGTGGGCCGCGTGAAGGAGCGCAGGCCGCTGGGGCATTCGGGGCAGCGCAGGTTGCAGCTGGTGGTGGGCTCGAAGCTGAGCGCCACCGGCAGCCCCCAGTGCCGGGCCTTGCCTGTAGCCTTGCTCAGGATATAGCCACCCACCACCTGGGCCCCGTTCCAGAGGCGGCGCGGGGTGGCTTTGGACAGGAAGTTGAGCGAATCGGTGAGCAGTGAAGCCATAGGTGGGCCAAAGGTACGGCCCTCGCGGGCAGCTAGTAGCTGAAAGCGGAACGTCATTCAGCGCGGAGCGAAGAATGACGTTCCGCTTTTTTGAAATCTCGTGTGGAATCCGCGCCAGTCGTGCATCAGTCATTCAGAACCCGGCCGGTTCCGATGGTTTCACCCTCTATTCTTTCTGCTGATGCACCGTTTCCTCTACCTCGCGCTGGCGGCCGGGCTGTTGCCCGCCTGCCCCGCTGCGGCTCAAACTAACCCGACCCCGGCCGCCGCCGTGGCTCCGGCCACCTACACCGTTACCGGCCGCGTAACCGACCGCGCCACTGGCCAGGGCCTGCCCGGCGTCACGGTGCTCGTGAAGGGTACCTCCATCGGCGTCAGCACCCAGGCCGATGGTACCTACCAAATCGAAGTGCCCCAGTCGGGCAAAGTGCTGATATTTAGCTCGATTGGCTTCGTGTCGAAAGAGGTGAAGCTAGCCGGGCAGAAGGTGGTGGATGTGGGATTACAGGTCAGCAGTGCCCAATTGAGTGAGGTGGTTGTAACCGGCGCGGCACCAGTTCGCAGAACGCAAACTCTCAACAGCAGTGTCGCAACAGTTCAAAACAGCAAAGGCCGCGTTGCCGGAATACGGATTCGCGGGTCGGCAGCTAAAGTACAATCCGCCGCCGACCAAGCCGCGTACTCTTCGCCCTTCTACCCTGCACCCCGGCCCGAGCCCGGCGCGGGCGAAACCTACGCCAGCGTGGCCGAAAACGGCTTCCGCTCGGCCCAAAAGGAGCCGCTCAGCACGTTTAGTATTGATGTGGACGCAGCGGGCTACAGCAACGTGCGCCGCTTCCTGCAGCAGGGCCAGCTACCGCCACCCGAGGCGGTGCGAGTCGAGGAAATGCTCAATTACTTCCAGTACGACTACCCCCAGCCCGCCGCCACGGCCGCCGAGCCGTTCCGCGTCATCACCGAGCAGGCCCAGTGCCCCTGGAACCCCCAGCATCAGCTCGTGCAGGTAGCCCTGCAGGCCCGCCAGGTGCCTACCGATAAGCTGCCACCCGCCAACCTGGTCTTTCTGGTCGATGTGTCGGGCTCGATGGACGGCCCCGACCGCCTCGGGCTGGTGCAACAGGGCCTGAAGCTATTGGTGCAGCAGCTGCGCCCCCAGGATAAAGTGGCGCTGGTGGTGTACGCCGGCGCGGCTGGCACCGTGCTGCCGCCCACTGCCGGCTCCGAAAAAGCTACCATCCGGCGGGCCATCGACAACCTGAGCGCCGGGGGCTCGACGGCTGGCGGCGCGGGCCTGCGCCTGGCCTACGACGTGGCCCGCCAGAGCTTCAACGCTCAGGGCAACAACCGCGTGATTCTATGTACCGACGGCGACTTCAACGTGGGCGAGCAGAGCGACAGCGCCATGGAGCGCCTCATTGTCCAGCAGCGCGAGTCGGGCGTGTTCCTGACGGTGCTGGGCGTGGGCCAGGGTAATTATCAGGACCAGAAGATGGAGCTGCTGGCCGACAAGGGTAACGGCAACTACGCCTACCTCGACAACCTCGACGAGGCCCGCCGGGTGCTTGTCAGCCAGTTCGGGGGCACCCTGTTCACGCTGGCTCAGGATGTGAAGCTGCAGGTCGAGTTCAACCCCGCCCGGGTGCGCGAATACCGCCTCGTAGGCTACGAAAACCGCCTGCTGGCTGCTGAAGACTTCAACAACGACCGCAAAGACGCCGGCGAGCTGGGCTCGGGTCACACCGTTACGGCCCTTTACGAAATCGTGCCCGTGGGCGCGCCGGCCACCGTCGATGCGCTCAAGTACCAGCCTGCCCCGGCCACAACTCCGGCGCTGGCCTCGGCCGAGCTGCTGACGGTGAAGCTACGCTACAAGGAGCCGCGCGGCTCCGTCAGCCGCCTGCTGGCACTGCCCCTCACGGGCGTGGCGCGCCCCTTGGCCGAAGCCAGCGAAAACCTGCGCTTTGCCGCCGCCGTGGCCCAGTTCGGCATGCTGCTGCGCCAGAGCGAGCACCGCGGCACCGCTACCTATGAGGCCACCGCCCGCCTCGCCGACGGCGCCCGCCGCTTCGACCCCGAAGGCTACCGCGCCGAGCTGGTGCGGCTCGTGCGCCTGGCCGAGGGCCTGCAGCCCGCCCCGGTGGTGGGTGCCCGGTAGCAAGTAAAAAGTGCCGCCGGTTTACGGCCCGCATCAGAAGCGCCGGCTGAAAACCGACGGCGCGGTAATCGTCAAAATAAATGCGGATTCGGGCCGTTAGCTTGCAACCTAGCGGAGCCGACCGATGCTCCTGCTTTCAGCAGAGTTGCCCGCTGCCTGGCCCCTAACGGCCGGCTTGGGCAGCCCAGGCCCCCATTTCCGAAGGCGGTCCACCTCACTCACAGGCGGCGGGCGCAGTGGGTTGCAGCTCCTGTGTCACCCACGCCGCCGGGCCGTCTTCGGATTTTTTATTCAGTAGTAGGATCCACGCACTCAGGATTCTGCCCGGGATTTTTTAACTCCGGCGGGGCGCTACACTTCTGGCAAAAAAACCTGAGCAGTAGATTCCCAACGGGGAGCAGAGTTCGGTGAACGATTACTGCCGCCTCGCTGGAAATATGATGCTCAGGAGCTGGGATTGGAAACTACCGAAGGCCTCAATCCAGCCGCGATGGTGCCTGACGGTACTGAATAGGCCATTCTGAATGAAATCAGCTCCAATACTACATAACCCAAGTTGCGCCGAACGGCGCAACCAGGGCTACTTAAAACGAGTAGTTAAGCGAGGCCTTGATGACGCGGTTCTGGATATCGAAGTTGTTGTTTTTATCGAGTGAGACAAGGCCATAATCATAGCCGGCGCTCAAGCCGAAGCCGTTCTGGGACTGGTAGCCCAGGCCGCCTACGACGGCGAAATCCAGCGTCTGCAGCCGGTCTTTTATATCGAAATCGTTCTGGTAAGCCGTGAACCCAAAGGCACTGGCCTTTACCCGTGCTTTGCCCGAGAGTAGCAGCGAGGCCTGCGGGCCGGCGTACACGTAGAGGCCGTCGGTGATATAGGCCTTGGCCAGTACGGGAATATCGAGGTAGGCCAGGCGAGCGGTGCCGTCGAGCTTAGCGTTGAGGAAGTTGAACTGCTCGAACGGAATGCGGCCGTTCAACTTAACACCCTTCTCGGAGTAACCCAGGCCGGGCTCGATGGCAAAGCGCGGGCCCAGCGGTAGCGTGGCATACAGCCCGGCGTAAAAGCCGGGCTTCATCTCCTGGGTGAGGGCGCCATTGCCCAGAGCGGCAAAATCCTTAAAAGTATCCACGGCGTCGCCCGAGAAGTCGGCCACGTTTACGCCGGCCCGGATGCCGAACCTTACGCCATCGGTGGCCGACGACGAGGAATACGTGGGTGCAGGCCGAACCGGAGTGCGACGTACCTGCGCTTCGGCGGCGGTAGTCAAACCAGAAACAAATAAAGTGGCGGCGGCAAGGCGACTGAATAGCTGAGCAATAGTCATGAGCAGAAAATAAGGGCGAAAGAAGGCCTGAGAGGCAGTTATGAGGGGGTATGGCAAAACCGTGCCAGATTGCGGGCTACCCGTGCGCCGTTTCACGCTGGCCTCAGCCAGGCTCAGCCCAATGCATTGGTCCTAAGGCCGTGTGTTGAAGTAAGAGAGGAGCCTGCCACGGCAATTGTTGCGCGTCATGGTAGTGTCATCGGTATAAGCGACTATCGTTCGTTAGGACTTTTTTAAGCTTTCGATTTGGAATTATCAGTTTGCTGTCCCACCTTGCCGCCAGTAATACGCCTTATTGCCCCCATGCTTCAGTCCGCCGTCCGCTTTTATTTTAGCTTTTATTTCTACTGCTTCCCCAGCAGTCGAGCGGCCGTTCTGTAGTATTTCGCACCGAAATTTTCAGCGCCTCCCGACACTCTCGGGAGCGCTTTTTTTGTGCCCATAGCCAGGTATTTCGCACATCAGACGCCCCATTTTACTACTTCGCCCCATGGTTGGTATTCAAGGTTTTGAGGGTTGTTTCCACCAGATTGCGGCCCGCCGGTATTTCGGGGCGGCGGTGGCTGTGCGGCCTTGCACCACATTCGGCCAGTTAGCAGCAGCCGTGGCCGAGGGGGTGGTAGCGGCAGGGGTGATGGCCATCGAGAACTCGCTGGCCGGTAGTATTCTGCCCAACTATGCGCTGTTGCGCCGGGCCGGACTGCAAATCACGGGCGAGGTGTATCTGCCCATCCGCCAGCACCTGCTGGGCTTGCCCGGCCAGGCCCTGGCCGAGGTGCGCGAAGTGCACTCGCACCCCATGGCCCTGTTGCAGTGCGCCGATTTTCTGGGCCGCCATCCGCACTGGCAGCTCGTCGAAACCCAGGATACGGCCCTGAGTGCGCGCCACCTGCGCGAGCGGCCCCGGCCAGGGCGGGCCGCAGTAGCCGGCGAGCTGGCCGCCGAGCTGTTCGGGCTCGATATCCTGGTGCCCGATATCCATACTGAGCCCCATAACTACACCCGCTTCCTGGTGCTACACCGTGCTGCCGCCGCGCCTTTTGAGCCCCGGCCCGACAAAGCCTCTCTGTATTTCGAAGCGCCAAATGTATCTGGCGGCCTTGCACGGGTGCTTGCGGCGGTGGCGGCGCAGGGGGTAACCCTCTCGAAGCTGCAGTCGTGCCCCCGGCCGGGCCGCACCTGGCACTACTATTTCCACGCCGACCTCGAGTTCGACGACCTGGCCCAGCTCGCGGCCATTCTGGCGGCCCTGGTCCCGCTCACCGATAGCCTGCAGGTGCTGGGTACCTACTGCCGGGGGCCGATGGAACCTGGGATGGGCGATGAAGCAGCTATTACGCTGAGTGCATCGGAGCGGAAGAAAAACACCATAGTCGCCGCCAGAAAAACTATGGTAGAGGTGCTTTAACGGCACCTCGGGTCTCGCATAGTATCCCGTTCGTTCCAATCGCTAAAACATCAGTCAGATGCAAGTTGCCAGCCGCCTGCAGCATACCCAGGAATATTACTTTTCGCAGAAAATGCGCGAAATTGCCGCGCTTAACCAGTCAGGGGAACCCGTGATTAACCTGGGCATTGGCTCGCCGGATTTGCCGCCCCACCCGCACGTGGTGGCGGCCCTGACGGAAGCCGCCCAGCGTCCCGACG
The DNA here is from genome assembly GCF_003417065.2 of Hymenobacter lapidiphilus. Taxonomy (GTDB): domain Bacteria; phylum Bacteroidota; class Bacteroidia; order Cytophagales; family Hymenobacteraceae; genus Hymenobacter. The sequence goes on from NZ_QVLT01000047.1 coordinate 11,803, forward strand.
CCCACGCCTACCAGAGCTACCAGGGCGTGCCCGCCCTGCGGCAGGCCATGGCCGATTGGTACCAGCGCCAGTACGGCGTAACGCTCGATCCGGCCACCGAAATACTGCCCCTGCTGGGCTCCAAGGAAGGCATCATGCATATAAGCATGACCTTTCTGGAGGCGGGCGACGAGGTGCTGCTGCCCAACCCCGGCTACCCGGCCTACCGCGCCGCCGCCCGGCTCAGCGGTGCCACCCCCCGCGACTACGACCTGACGGCCGAAACCAACTGGCTGCCCGACCTGGAGGCACTGGCCCGCCAGGACTTGCGCTGGGTGAAGATTATGTGGGTCAACTACCCGCACATGCCCACCGGAACGCCTCCCCCGCCCGGCTTCTTCGAGCGGCTGGTAGCGTTTGCCGGAGCCCACGATATTTTACTGGTGCACGACAACCCCTACAGCTTCATCCTCAACGAGCAGCCCGCGCAAAGCCTGCTGGCCACGCCCGGGGCGCGAGAAGTGGTACTGGAGCTGAACTCGCTCAGTAAGTCGCATAACCTGGCGGGCTGGCGGGTGGGGCTGCTGGCCGGCCGCGCCGACTTGCTGCAGGAGGTGCTGCGCTTCAAAAGCAACCTTGACTCGGGCATGTTTCTGCCGGTGCAATTGGCGGCCGTGGCGGCCCTGGGCCTGGATGACAGCTGGCAGCACGAGCTGAATGCCCAGTATGCCGTCCGCCGCGAGTTGGTGCTGGAGTTGCTGGCGCAGCTCGGCTGCCACCCCGCACCGGGCCAGGTGGGCCTGTTTGTGTGGGCTGCCGTGCCGCCCGCATACGCCGACGGCTATGGACTGAGCGACGCGCTGCTGCACCAGGCCCGCGTATTTCTGACGCCCGGCGGCATCTTCGGTAGCAACGGCAACGGTTACATCCGCGTGAGTTTGTGCCAGCCACCGGATATACTGCGGGCTGCCCTGGCCCGGGTGCAGGAGGCTCGAGAGAAACTCACGGTATAAAAAAGAACGCCATGCCAAGCGAAGTCGAAGCATAACATTCTTTCTGCCCAGTCATCAACACATTTCCACCTTAGAAAATGGTTGTTACCATTATCGGCATTGGCCTTATCGGCGGCTCGCTGGCCCTGAGCCTGAAGGAAACCGGGCTGGCCCACCATATTATCGGGGTTGACCGAAGCCCGGAAAATCTGCGGCAGGCCATGGCCCTGGGGTTGCTCGACGAGCCGGCCCCCGACCTGGCCGAGGCCGTGGGCCGGGCCGACCTGGTCGTGGTGTCGGTGCCGATGGACGCCATGCTCACGGTGCTGCCTCAGGTGCTCGATGCCGCTACCGGGCGGCAGGTGGTGCTGGACGTGGGCTCGACCAAAGCATTGCTGCTGGCCCGCGTGGCCGACCATCCGAACCGGGCCCGCTTCGTGGCCGTGCACCCGATGGCCGGTACCGAGTACTCGGGCCCCGAGGCGGCCGTGCCAGGACTGTTTCGGGGTAAAACCCTGGTGGTATGCGATGCGGCCGCCAGCGCCCCCGATGCCGTGGCCCGGGTAGAGGCCGTGTTTGGGCGGCTGGCCATGCGGCTGGTGTACATGGATGCCCAGGCCCACGACCTGCACACGGCCTACGTGTCGCACATTTCGCACATCACATCCTTTGCCCTGGCCCTCACCGTACTTAAAAAGGAACAGAGCGACCAGCAGATTTTTGCGCTGGCCAGCGGCGGCTTTGAGTCGACCGTACGCCTGGCCAAAAGCTCGCCCGATATGTGGGTGCCCATCTTCCGCCAGAACCGCGACAACGTGCTTGATGTACTCGATGAGCACCTGCGCCAGCTTCAGCACCTGCGCGACCTGCTCGCCGCCGGCGACGACGCCGGCATGTACGAACAGATTCAACAGGCCAACTTGATTAAGAAGATTCTGAAATGAGCACAGTGTGAGGTGCGAAGCCAAGCCCCGCACCTTAACTCTCCAACCCAACCGCAATATTCAACCAAGCAACCCATGAGCCAACCGCAAACCGCCGCCGAAACGGCCGTTAAGAACGACTTCCCCGGCAAAAAGCCGCTGATTATTTCCGGGCCGTGCTCGGCCGAAACCGAGGAGCAACTACTCGCAACCTGCACTCAGCTGGCCGCCACTGGCAAGGTAGATATGCTGCGGGCCGGCATCTGGAAGCCGCGCACCAAGCCGGGCATGTTCGAGGGTATTGGGACCAAAGGGCTGCCGTGGCTGCAAAAGGCCCGGCAACTCACGGGCCTGCCAACTACCGTGGAGGTGGCCACGCCCAAGCACGTCGAGGATGCGCTGGCGTTTGAGGTAGATGTACTCTGGATTGGGGCGCGCACCACGGTAAATCCCTTTTCGGTGCAAGCGCTGGCCGACGCGCTGCGCGGCGTGAAGGTGCCGGTGTTCATCAAAAACCCCGTCCACCCCGATCTGGAGCTGTGGCTGGGGGCGGTGGAGCGCCTGGCTAAGGCCGGGGTGCAGGATATTGGCCTGATTCATCGGGGCTTCGCCAGCTATGGCAACACCGAGTACCGCAACGCGCCCATGTGGCATCTGCCCATCGAAATGAAGCGCCGCCTACCCGATTTGCCACTTATCTGCGACCCCAGCCACATTTGCGGCAACCGCACCGGCCTAGCGGCGGTGGCCCAGCAGTCCATCGACCTCGGGTTCGACGGCCTGATGCTCGAATCGCACATCGACCCCGACAATGCCTGGTCCGATGCCAAGCAGCAGGTAACACCGCAGCGCCTGGCCGAGCTGCTCGACGGCCTGATATGGCGCCAGGAAACCACCGAACAGCAGGAGTTTCTGACGGTACTGGCCAAGCTGCGCGAACAAATCAACCAGCTCGACGATGAAATTCTGCACCTGCTGGGCAGCCGGATGCAGGTGGCCGAAAGCATCGGCCGCTACAAAAAGGAAAACGACATCACCATTCTGCAAACCAGCCGCTGGAACGAAATACTGGAGCGCGGCATCCGCAAAGGCGACCAGCTGGGCCTTACTGCCGACTTCATCCACAAGTACTTCGATGCCGTGCACCTCGAATCCATCAACCGCCAGAACAGCGTGATGAACAAGTGAGGTAGTGAAGTAGCGCCAGGATAGCCGGCAAAAAACCGGTCATGCTGAGCGGAGGCGCAGCCGCAGTCGAAGCATCCCTACCGCAGTAGTATATGATTACTGTTGCGGTAGAGATGCGTCGGCAAGCTCAGCATGACGGTAGTTGTGCTGGTTTGGAAACGATTCATTCACGCCGGTGGAACGGGACGCCGCCATTCGGGCCTGCTGCCAATAGGCCCGCTTACTGCTTCACGGGCTCTTTTACCGGCTGGCGGGGCTTCTTTTTTTGCTGATTGGATGGCTGCTTCGGAGTGGGGCTCTTGCCGGGGTTGGCCTTTTCGGCTTTGGCGGGTGAAGCAGGCTTGCCGGAGGTTTTCGGCAGCGCTTTGGTAGCATTGGGTTCTTCAGTAGCAGCGGCGGCTTTCTTCGGGGTCCTGTCCTTCGGGGACTTACTGCTTTTCGTCTGCTCGGCCTTTTGGAGTGCGGCTGGCTTCGGCTCGGCTTTCTCCGGCTCCTCATCCTGCGTGGGGGCGTCTTCCGCTGTAGTTGCGCCGGTGGGCGCCAGAGGAATTGTGGCGGGCGGGGCAGCCCGGGTGGTGTCGGCCACTGTTGCCGGGGCAGTGGGGGCGGTTTGGCGGATGCGTTCCTCTATTTCCTTCAGCAGAAAGCCGGCGTCGTCTTTCCGGTGGGCGTCGGGGAAGAACTGCTGGGCGAGTTGAGCCTGGTCGCGGGCTTTTTCCAGCTCGCGCAGTTCCAGCAGCACAAAGGCCATGTTCAGGTGCACCGTGGGGTTGCGCGGGCGTAGTTGTAACGACCGTTCGAAGGGGGGCAGACTGGCCTGGAAACGGCCCAGCCGCTGATAGGCGTAGCCCAGGGCAAAGTAAGAAAGGTAGTCGCCCTGGCCATGGGCGTGGGCCTCCTGGTATTCGGTAATAGTGCGCAGAAACACCTCGTCTTCACCAATACCTTCCTCGGCGCAGTCGCACTGCTGCACCGCGTAATAATAGTCGCCCAGGGCCCTGGAGAGGCGGTAGTTGCCGGGGTAGCGGCGCTGCAGCCGCTCCAGCACCTGCCGCACCGCAAAGCGGTAGCGCAGGCTGTCGAGGCCCAATTGGCGCAGGCTGTCGGGCGCCAGATCAAGTAGCTTCAGGTCGCGGAAGGCAAAGCGCCGGAGCTGGTCGGTGGCGGTATAGTAGCGCAGGGCCAGATCGGCTTTTTCGATGACTACGGCCGGATCGTCGTTGCGCGGGTCGAGCCGGGCCAGCAGCTGCCAGGCGCTGTTGTAGCGGCGTTCCAGCACCAGCTGCCGGGCCTGCCGCAGCGTGGCGGCCTGCGTGGGGCCGGGCCCAGTTGGCGCAGGAGCAGCAGCCGTATCAGGAGCTACGGTTTGGGCGTGGGCGGCCGCTGGGCGCAGCAGGCCGCCGGCACACAGCAACAGGGGCAGCAGAAGGAGCAGCAGCGGGCGGTTCATGGAGTGTAAAGATGCGCGACCCGGCGCAAACTACTGTCCGGCCTATCCGAAAAGTCGGAATCGGGCGAGTTGTGGTTTGGCCGCCGGCGCTGGCAGTGGCAACTAGAGCCCGGAACTAATCATGGGTTTCCGCCCAAAATCTGCCTTTCTTGTAGCCATGCTTTTCTATACCATCATGAAGCCCCTGGTGCAGGTGGCGCTGCGCGTATTCTTCCGTCGGCTCGAAGTGCGCCACCGCGAGCGGCTGCACGGAGCCGGCCCGCTGCTCATCGCCAGCAACCACCCCAACACGCTCATGGACCCGTTGGTGGCCGCCGTCAACCGCCGGCAGCCCATTGCGTTTCTGGCCAAAAGCACGTTTTTTAAAAACCCGATTCTGCGCGCCATTATGGAGTCGGGCAACTCCATTCCCATCTACCGCCGCCAGGACCTCGAAACCGGGGCCGAAATTCTCTCGCCGGCCCAGCTCGAAGCCCAGAACGAGAAGGCCTTCGGGCGCTGCTACGACTACTTCGACCGCGGCGGCACCATCATGATTTTCCCCGAAGGCAACAGCGTGTCGGAGCGGCGGCTGCGGCCCCTCAAAACCGGGGCCGCCCGCATTGCCCTCGGGGCCGAAGCCCGCCGGAATTTCCAGCTGGGGCTGCGTATTCTGCCCTTCGGCATCAACTACTTCGACCCCCAGCGCTTCCGCTCCGATGTGTTCATCAACCCGGCCGAACCCATTTTGGTGGCCGATTATGCCGCGCAGTACCGCCAAGACCCCGAAGCCGCCGCCGAGGCCCTCACCGCCGAAATCCGCACTCGCCTGGAGCAACGGCTCGTCATCACGGTTTCCGATGAGGAGGACGAGCTGATAACCCAGGTGGAGCGCACCTTTGGCCAGCACCTGATTCAGGACGATGAAGAAACGCTCTACGACAACTTTCAGCTCAGCCGCACACTGCTGAAGGCCAGCCGCTACTTCGGGCAGCACGAGCCGGAGCGCCTTGCCGAGTTGCGTCAGCGCCTGCACGCCTACTTGCAGCAGCTGGCCCAAATGGGCCTCACCGACGATGCCCTGGCGGCCCGCGGCCCGGCCAGCACCCGCGCCCGCCGTGCCCTGCTGGCATCGGGGCGCCTGTTGCTGGGCCTGCCGGTGTATGTGTACGGGCTGATCAACAACTATTTACCCTACATCATCCCGTCGTGGGTGGCGCGCCGGGCCACCAGCGAAGCCGAGTTCGTGGCCCCCATTATGCTGGTGGTAGGCATGATTACGTTCACTGGGTTTTACGTGGGCCAGACGGCCCTGGTGCATCATTTCACGCAGGACTGGCGCTGGACGCTCCTGTATTTTCTGAGCCTGCCTGTATCGGGCTATTACGCGCTCGGTTACGCCGGTACCCTGCAAGAGCGGCGGCGGCGGCTTCAGGCACTGCGCCTGTTTGGCAGCCAGCGCCCGGTCATGGAGGGCCTGCTGCGTCAGCGGGCTACGCTGCTGCGCCTCCTGCGCGAAGCCCGTGAGGCTTACCTGGCACGAACCAGCTGAACTGCGGCGCTAGAACAGGCTGGTTCCGGTTTTTTTGGTCGGCTCCTCTCGCAGCAACTCGTTGTGCAGCATGGCTTCGGCGTAGGGCGTAAGCTTCTTTCTTTTTATCGCTCGCCGCTGCTGCCAAGTGAGTTTGGCGTCGTTTGCCTCCCTCGCAGGCGTGGCCTGGGCGATGCGGGCTTGCTGGTTCGTAGTAGGCTTAACGCCGCCGTCGGTAACAGGACGGGCAGTAGTTGCCTGCTGCGCGTGGGCGGGCGTGGTCAGCGCGGCAAATCCGGCCAGCAGTAGTAGGGATACAAATAGTTTCATGGTAGAAGAGGCGTAGTGCAAGGAGGGCTGGCCGGGCCGGACGGAAGTCTTTGGACGCGACAAACAGAGATTCTGATGTATATCGGAAGCAATTTTTTATGTTGCCTGTGCAATTATAAGGATAAAAATTTATTGATAAAAACATATTGTCATAAGGGCGTAAAAAAGCCTCTTCCCAATGGAAAGAGGCTTTGTTTCAGGCTCAGGTCGATAGCGCTGAAGGGAGATTCGGCTACTTCGCGTCGTTATTGTCTTCGAGGGCTTCGGCCGTTTTCGATATGGCAACAACGGCTACGCTGGCCAGCACAGCAATGCCCACAATAATCTGAACGGGCGTAAAGCGCTGTGAGATTTTGCGCAGCAGCGAACTGCCGTGCTTTACCATGTCGTCGAAATGCTCCTGCTCGCCGCGGAACACCCGATAGCCGCTTTGCAGCGCGTTAATGATGTCTTCGGGGACGATTTTTTCGAGGTCGGTGGAAAGTTGGTTGCTCATAAGAGAAAAGTAGAATCAGCTGGAAAAAAAGTCGCAGGCCGCCCGGGCGGGCCGCCTGCGAATCTGTACGCACATCGGCTGATTTTGATACCTGATTTTGCAAAAGAAACCGTTACGGATGGGCTTCCTGCAGCTCCGGCCCTATTCTATGACCAATAGCAGGCTGCTGCTGCGCTGGCCCTCTCGCACCTGGCAGTAGTAGGCCCCGGCCGCCAGTCCGCTTAAATCGAGCGGCAGCTGGCGCGGGCCGGCGGCCACCGTTCGGTCGAGGGCACAACGTACTTCGCGGCCCACGGCATCGAGCACGAGTACCTGCACGTGGCCGCCCTGGGCCTCAAACCCGGCCGTGGCCCGGCCGTCGCGCACGGGGTTGGGCCACACCCGGAAGCCGGCCACGTTGAGCTTCGCCGGATTGGTGCCCGTCACCACTTCGGGCCGGATAACCGGCACGTAGGGAAACGCGCCGCCCGCCGAGGGCAACAGCACATCAAGGGTAGACTGCGGCACCTTAAACCAATCTTTGAGCACGCTGGCGTAGATGGCCCGAAAATCAAACTGCATCGGCACTTGGTCGTTAACGGCGGCATTGGCGGGCAGCTGCGGGTTGGTGCCGTGGATGCGCGGATTCACGCTGCTGCCAAATACGAACAGCGGAGCGGCCGCGCCGTGGTCGGTACCGTTGCCCGAATTGGACTTGATGCGCCGCCCGAACTCGGAAAACGTGAGGCCCACCACCCGGTCCTGCACGCGCAACAGGCCCAAATCGTCCTGGAAAGCCGCAATGGCCTCCGACACCTTACCCAGCAGCGTGGCGTGGGTGCCAGTGGTGGTGGCCCCGGCCACTACCTGGCTCACGTGGGTATCGAAACCGCCAAGGTTGCAGACGTACACCCGCGTCTGCAGGCCACCGGCCACCAGCTGGGCCACTATTTTCAACTGGTCGGCCAGCGCATTTTTGCCGGCGGCCGGGTAAAGGGCAGAAAGGTTCTTCGCCTTACCCGCCGCCGTCTGAATGGCCGTGGTGTACACTTGGGTTTGCTGCACCACGCGCCGGATGAACGTGATTTCGTGGCCGGCCGGCGTGTTGGGGGCCGTATCGACTGAGCCCGTGAGCAGCTGATAGAATGAGCTGGTGCTGGCAATGGCCATGCCCATGTTCACGCTGGGGCCCTGCACGCAGTTGCTTACCACCGAGCCGATGCTGATGGCTAGCGGGTCGGGGTTCTGGGTGCTGGGGTAGCCGGTGGGGTAACCGGCAAACTCGCCGTCGAGGTAGCGCCCGGCCCAGCCCGAGCTGATGGTCACGTTCGAGTCGGAGGCCGAAGTCCAGATGTCGGTGGCGCGGAAGTGGCTGAAGTTGGGGTTAGGGTAGCCCACGGCCTGCACGAGCCCCAACTGCTGGTTGTCGAACAGGTTTTTGAAGCCCGTCATGGCCGGGTGCAGGCCGGTGGCCGAACTCAGGCGCAGGGCAGCCGCTTCGGGAATGGCAATGTTGGCCCGCGCGTTCATCAGGGCCGAATACTGGTCGAGGGGCAGCACGGTGTTGAGGCCATCGTTGCCGCCATTGAGCTGCACAAGCACCAGCACCCGGTCGGTCTGGGTGGCCCCGCCGGTCAGGGCGTACAGCTCGGGCGAAAACCCGTAGGCTCCCAAGGGCAGACCGCCGAGTAGCGTCGGCACCATCGCGGCCGCAGCCGTCGTCTGAATAAAATGTCGGCGTTGCATGGGGCTGGGGGAAGTTAGGTTGTAGAGGGAACGGGCGTAGGGGCGGGGCTTGTCCCCGCCCGCCGTTGAACTAGAATCATTGGAACCGGTGCGAATGGCGGGCGGGGACAAACCCCGCCCCTACACCCTGCTACGAAATATGGTACTCGGCCAGGCCCATCAGCTGGCGGGTGAGGGCGCGGAGCTTGGTATCGACGGCCATCTTTTTCGTCGCGTTGGTGGGGGTTGCCAGGTAGTCGTTCCATTCCACGGTCCACTCGAAATCGGGCAGGCCGGGGATAAGCGTGTCGTTGAGGAAGGCCAGCTGGTTGGCCGTCAGCTCCACCGGCACCAGCAGCCGCACCAGCTCTCCGACCAGCAGGTTGGGGTCGGCGGCGGTGGCCTTGGGCAGGGCCTGCACCCAGCCCACTATGTCGGTGAGCAGCCTGTAGTTGCCGCCGGTGTAGTAGCGTGTGTAGCCCTTGGCATCAATAAGCTGGTCGGTGTACTGGTTGCGCCGGGGCAGCGTCACAGCATTTATCCACATCTCGTAGTACTGCGGCGTTTGCCAGTAAGCAGGCCAGCCGGCCACGTCAGGCGGGTCGCCGAGCTTCTGCTGCATCACGGTGGCGCGGTCTACCAGCCAGTCCCACACACCGTACTGGGCCAGCACGTCGGCGGCCGGGGGCATACTCACGGGCAGTTGGCGGGCGGCACTCAGCACGGCATCCAGGGGGCTCTTAATTACGCAGCCCACGCTCTGCTCATCAAAGAAGTGCTGGCTGCCCAGCAACCGGCGCAACACCGGCGCTACGTTGTAGCCATTCTGCCGCAGCTCGGCCGCCAGGGGCTGAATGATATTCTGCTCCGTATCGGCATCAATCACGTAGTATACAAACCAACGGTAGAGCTTGCGCGCCAGAAACAGGGCCGTGCTGGGCTGCTCGAATACCATGTCTACCAGCGCCTTGTACTCCTGGGCACCCTGGTCGGCAATGGTTTTGTTGCCGAATGCGGCGCTGAACTGCTTGGTCGTTTTGTCGTGGCGCGAGTCGGTGTAGTAGCCGTTGATATCGGCCTGCGAGTCGCGCCAGCCGGTGAGGACTTTGGCGGCGGCCTGCACGTCGGCCTCGGTGTAGGTGGTGTAGTTACCGGCGCCAATGAGTGGGCCTTTGCCCACGGTAAACAACTCCAGCAGTTCGCGGCCGTAGTTTTCGTTGGGTGCGCCGGCCCGGTTCTGGTTGCCGCCCAGGTAGCGCAGCATCATCGGCTCAACGGTTACATCCTTGGCCAGCTGCTTGATATTGCCCAGGGCCGAGCGGCGCAACAGCGCCACGTAGCGGTAGGCGTAGCGGCTCTCAAACACGTCGTCGAACTCGGCCACGAAGTGGTTGTGCCAGAACAGCGTCATCTTCTCCGTCAGCGTCGAACTTTGCATCTGCTGCCCCACCCACCAGGCCCGCAGGCTCCGCAGCCGCCAGAACTCAAAGTCGTTGTTGAACGGGGCCGTCACCCAGCTCTGGCCCACCGGCATGCTCGTATCGTTCTGAAAGCCGTTGACGGGCGGCGCGGGCGTGGCCGGCACGGCCAGCAACCCATCAACACTTGGCTCAGCGACTTACCGGCGGCCGCCAGTATCTCGGACCGGGTGGGCCCGAACGTGGCGCGCCGCAACAGGTGAGCCGCCTGCGCCGCTCCCCAGGGGCCGGTGTAGGGAGCCAGCGTGCCGGTAGCGCGGGCCGTATCGGGCAGCGCGCGGTTGGCGAATTTGCTGACGGTTTCCTCCTCACCGGAAACCGTGCCCTGCGCAGTCTGCGGCGCAGGAAAGTTCAACTTTGTCGCAGCCGCGGGTCCGGCCACAGATTTGCGAAGAAAGGCGCGGCGGTCCATAAGGCTGGCGGGTTGGTGAAAGCGGAAGAAGGGAGTAAGCGGCTGTGAAGAAGCGAAGTAAGTAGCTAACAGACAAGCGGTCGGCCCCCGGGTTTAATAGCGCATACAGAATATAGCATGATTTTCTTGGTGCGCTGCTACGCGGCCTGGGTATAATGCTGTAAAATTTTGAACATGAATGAGTTGCGCTCAGTCCAAATTCAGCAAAGCGCACAAAAAAGCCCTACTGCCGAAGCAGTAGGGCCGGGCTGGTTGGCTGGTTGCAAAACGCTTATTCGTACACTTTCACTACGAACACATAGTCCTGAAGCTTGCGAATCTGCTGGGGGCGTGTGGTGCCACTGAGCTGGTTGTAGCGCGGCAGGTTGTAAGGTTTGCCCGCGCCGGCGACGCTCAGCGAGTCCACCAGCCGCATCAGGTACGACGATTTGGTGGCGAAGGCGGCACTCTGCACGTCCATCTGGCGGCCGCTCACCACCCCAATCAGGTTGCCACGGTCGTCGAGCAGCGGGCCCCCCGAGTTGCCGGGGTTCACCGGAATGCTCACCTGGTAGAAGCCGGTGTCGCCCTCGAAACCCGAGCGGGCGCTCAGCGAGCCATCGTTGAACACAAGGTCTTCGCGCGGGTAACCGAGGGTGTACACCTTCTCGCCCAACTCCGCTTGACCCCGCTTGAAAGCGTAGGGCAGGCGGCCGAAGCCCGTGAAATCCTTATCGGTGATTTGCAGAATGGCCAGGTCGTGGGCCACGTCGGTAAATACCGGCTCGGCCCGGAAACGCTGGCGGGCGCTGTTTTCAATCAGCAGCGAATCGGCCCCCTGGATAACGTGGTAGCTGGTTACGAGGTAGCCGTCGGCGGTCAGGGCGAAGCCTGTGCCGCTGAACTTGCCGGGGTTGAGGCGCTCGGCAGGCGTAGTAGTATCTATCTGATTAATAGCGCGGTTCATGCTGCGCTGGTCGCGCTTAATGCGTTCTACTTCGCGGCGCAGCATGGTGTAACCGTAGCGCGACGAGGTGCTTTGCTGAGAGGTACGGTACATTTCCAGGCCCAGCAGCGTGGTGAACACAGCCAGCACGGCCACGGCGGCGGCCACCATCATGGTGCGCGGTGGCTCTGCCAGAAGGCACGCAGCTTCTGCTCGGTGCGCGAAATACGCAGCATGGGCCGCGGAGCCTGGCCGGAGGCAAACTGCTCGCCCCGCTCGTCCTGCTCGGCCACTTTGGCTAAATCGAGGCGCGGCGTCCGCTCAGACACCATATCGGCATGGATGGCCGCGAGGCGATGGCGCAGTGCCTGGCGTCGCCCGTAGGCCGTCAGCGTACCGGTCAGCTCCTCAAATTCGCGCAGGCGCTGGGCCAGCGCGGGGTCGGCGGCCAGGCGGTGCTCCAGGGCCGTCCGTTCCGCATCCGCCAGTCCGCCAGCGCGGTAGGTTTCAAATAAGGCGTAGTAGTCGGCTTCGGTTTTCATTATGTACAGCTTAAAGCCTAAGTGCTAGTTTGATTCCTGGTACTGATTGAAAAAGAGCTTTTTCAGGCGTACTAGGCACTTGTATTTCTGGTTTTTAGCGTTGTCGGCGTTGGTGTAGCCAAACTCGTCCGTCAATTGCTGCATCGACTTGTCGAGCAGGTAAAAGCCTTCGAGTAGCGAGCGGCAAGGCTCCCCAATCAGGTCGAGCGACTGGGCCATAGTGCCCAGTTGCCGTTCCTTTTCCTCGGCCAGCTCCAGGTCGGCCTCGGCGCCGGTTTCAAGGAAGGGCTCATAGTCATCGAGGCGGCCGCCGAAGCGGGTTTTCTCGGCGAGCCGCTTGAGCCATAGGCGGCGGCACACGGCGTAGAGGTAGGTTTTGATCTGGCAGCTCAACTCCAGGGAGCCGTCGCGGACCTTCTCATAAAATACCATTACGCCCTCCTGGTACACATCTTTGGCTTCGTCGTCGGTGCCGCTGTTTTGCAGCACGTAATGCGAAATCATAGGAAAGTGTAGCCGGTAGAGCTGAGCCAGCGCCCGGTCGTCGTCGCGGCGGATGGCCGCCACGAACTCCTCATCGGTGTAGGAAGGTTGCCCCTTGCCCATTCGCTTTCTTGCTTAATACGTGGGGAGGAGTTGGGTAACCCACCAAAAAATTATTTTTCGACAGTGGGTTACCATTAGCCGGTTTACGCATGAACCGCGTTTTTCGGATCATATATCTCCAACCAACCCCCAACATGAAAAATTTCCTGAAAGCTTCGGCTCTGGTAGCCATTTTCGCCACTGCCCTCACTTCGTGCGAGCAGAAGGCTGTTGAAACGACCACTGCAACCGAAATGACTACTATGGACGCCACCACAACGACTATGGACACGACGGTAACGACGACTGAAGTAGCTCCGGGTACTACCGAAACCACTCCCGTAACCACGGAGGCCACTTCGACCACGACTACCACCACCACGCAGGAGGTTAAGTAATCAGTGCTGGCCGGCGCGCCGGTTTGCCATAGCAGCCCGGGTTCCGCTAGCGCGGGGCCCGGGCTATTTTTTGGCCGAAGCAGGCTGTAAGATAGGGCTCAACCGCAGGAGTTAGTTCGGTTGCACTGCCAGGGATTGGCTGTCAGGCCGATAGCTGCGACCCGGGGCGGCCGCGCTACAGCTTCTCCTCCAGCCACAACATTCCCGCGCCCAGCAGCAGCAGGGCGTAGCCCCACCAGCGGGGCCAGGTTTCGCGCCCCGCCGTACCGGCAGCGCCCGTACTCTCTACGCTCGCTGCGGTTACTGCCGACGCGGCCGCAGCCTGAGCGGCGGCCAACTGCCATTGCGGCTGTTCGGGCCCGCGCCATTGGCCAGGCGCGTACACGTAGAACCACTGCCGGGCCGCACCTACCCGGGCCTGGTGCCAGCCGGCTACCGTGGGCCAGTACATAGCAGTGCTCCACTCGGGCACGTGGGCGTCGGGCCGGCGGGCGGCGGCTACGGCCGTGCCATCGGGGCCGGTCAGGGTAAGCGGGCCAGTGGCCGCGCCGGTGGTGCGTAGCTCGAGCGGAGCGTTGGGCCGGGGCCACTGGCTGAGCGGGGCAATGCTAAGCGCGGCGGGCCGGGGCGGGCGGGCGGCCCGAGCAGGCGGCTCCAGTAGGCTCCGTATACCGCCGGCTGCCCGCGCAGCTGCCACGGAAACGTCTCGGTCAGCGTG
>NZ_QVLT01000048.1 GCF_003417065.2 Hymenobacter lapidiphilus
GCAGCAGCTACAGGCCCAGCAGATGAAGGTAGGCCAGGAGCAGGAGCGTCTCCAGGGCCAGGCCCAGCAGGAGCAGGCCAAGCTAAACGACCAGGTGATGGGCCGCGTGAACAAGCAGATTGAGAAGGCGGCGGGCGGGGACAAGCCCCGCACCCTACACCGTTCTACGCGCAACTGTAGTTATGCGCCCACCCGGCGCTCCAGCAGCACAATTGGCTCGTCGTGGTAGGTAGGGCGGGCAATTTCGCGGTAGCCAAAGCGGGCGGCCAGCCGAAGGGAGGGCTCGTTTTCGGGGTTGATGATGCAGACGGTGCGCGGGGCGGCCAGGTGGGCGTCGGTCCAGACCAGCGCAGCCGCTACGGCCTCGGCGGCGTAGCCCTTGCCGTGCAGGCGCGGGGCCAGCACCCAGCCGGCTTCGGGGATATTATCGATGGAAGGCGTGAGGTCGCGGTGGTATTCGGCCAGACCTACCGTGCCGCAGAAGCGGCCAGTGGCCCGTTCCTCTAACGCCCAATAGCCATAGCCCAGCAGCGCCCAGTGCCCGATGAGGGTGAGCATGCGCCGCCAGGTATCCTCCTCGGGCATGGGTTTCTTGGTCAGGTGGCGGTAGAAGTCGGGGTCCTGGTGCAGGGCGGCGTACTCGGGGAGGTCCTCGATGCGGAAGGCGCGGAGCAGCAGCCGGTCGGTGTGGAGCTCGGGGACGAGGGCGGGCGGGGTGAAGCGGGGAGCGTGCATGGGGCAAGTTGCGAAAAACGCGCGGACTGCCGAGCCGCTGAGAAGCAGCAGTTGGGTTTGCCGTAGTTTTGTGCTTTCTCAGCGCCCGATTTATGAAAGTACTGTTGGTGGAGGATGAGCCCAAGCTCGCTTCGTTTGTCGAAAAAGGCTTTCGGGGCGAGGGCTACGAGCTCGATGTGGCCTACGACGGGCAGCTGGGCCTGTCGTTCTTCCGCCAGCATGCGTACGACCTGGTTATTCTCGATGTCAACCTGCCCTACCACAACGGCTTCGAGGTGTGCCGGCTGATTCGGCTGGAGAACCCCGAGGTGCCGGTGCTGTTCCTGACGGCCCTCGACAGCCTCGACGACAAAGTGCGCGGCTTCGAGGCCGGCGCCGACGACTACCTGGTTAAGCCCTTCAAGTTTCAGGAGTTGCTGCTGCGGGCCCGCGCCCTCACCAAGCGCCAGGCCGGCCGCTCGGCCGTGGCCCGCACCCTACGCCTGGCCGACCTGGAGCTGAACCTGGAACGCAAAACCGTAACGCGCGCCGGCCAGCGCATCGAGCTCACGGCCCGCGAATACACCCTGCTCGAATACCTGCTCCTCAACCGCGGCCGCATCATTTCGCGGGTCGATATCACCGAGAAGGTCTGGGAGCTCGATTTCGATACCAATACCAACGTAATCGACGTCTACATCAGCCACCTGCGCCGCAAGCTCGATAAAGGCTTCTCGCCCAAGCTCATCCACACCGTAGTTGGCATGGGCTACGTGATGCGGGAGTGATAGTAGGGCTCAAGCGTTAGAAAAGAACGTCATTCAGAGCATGCTGCGCTTAGAGCAGGGACGAAGAATCTCGCGTGAAGTCGCTGCAAGGGTAATTGCAAAATGTTTGCGAGCGAGATTCTTCGTCCCTGCTCTAAGCGCAGCATGCTCTGAATGACGTCCTTCCCCAATCCCTAATCCCTAATCCCTAATCCACTACCCAAATGCTGCTTCGGAATCAGTTGATGCTGTGGTTTATGGCGCTGGTATTTACCATTCAGCTGTGCCTGACGGCGTTCATCTACTACTACAGCGTGCGGGCGCGGGAGCTGCGCTTCTACCATCGCCTCGAAAGCAAAGCCGAGCAAACCGCCCACCTGCTCATCGGCCGGCTCGATTTGAAGCCCGAGGACCTGAGCAGCCTGCGTAAGAAAGATCTGCTGACGATGCACAATGAGCGCATCAGCATCTATGAGCCCGACGGAACCCTCGCTTTCCAGATCAGCCAGAAGAAGAAAGAAGCCATATCCAAGGCCGATTCGGTGTATTTCGACCAGATTACCCGCAGCCAGCCAGCCCGGTTTCATCGGGGTGCCGTGGAGGTGCTGGGCATGCAGTACCGGCACAAGGGCCAGCGCTACCTGATTTTTGTGGCCGGGCGCGATGCGTTCGGGCGGCGCGAGTTTGCCACCTTGCGCGCCATTTTGTTGGGCGGCAACCTGGGGGCGTTGGTGCTGATTATTGGCGCCGCCTGGTTTTTTGCGGGCCGCTTGCTGCGGCCCCTTGCGCGCATGGTGGCCGAGGTGCGCGGCATTACGGCCAGCAGCCTACGCCAGCGCGTGAACGAAGGAAACCGCCGCGACGAAGTTGCCCAGCTGGCCATGACCTTTAATGAAATGCTGAGCGGGCTGGAACAGACATTTGAGGCGCACAAAAACTTTGTGTCCCACGCCTCGCACGAGTTGCGCACCCCCCTGGCCACGGTGCTGGGCACGCTGGAAACGGCCGCCGCCTACGACCCCGACCTGCCCACGGCCCGCCGCAGCATGGAGTCGGCGGTGGAAGAAATTCAGAAAGTCATCGACCTGACCAACAGCCTGCTGGCGCTGGCCCGGGCCGAGGGCGCGGCCCCGGAGGCCAACTTTGTGCCTTTTGATGATGTGGTACTACGCGCCGTGGCCAGCTGCCGCACCCGCTACCCCGGCCGTACGGTGCAGGTAGATTTTGGCCAGTGGCCCGATGCCGTGGAAATTCCTTTCGGCACCCGCGGCAACGAGCAGCTGCTGCACACGGCCGTGCTCAACCTGCTCGACAACGCCTGCAAGTATTCGGCCGGCGGCGTAACCGTGCGGTTAGAATACAATCCGGCCGGCCAGCTGTGGCTGCGCATTACCGACACCGGCGCGGGCCTGACGGCCGCCGAGCTGGCCCGCCTGACCGAGCCGCTGTTTCGGGGCGAAAACAGCCGCGACCGGCCGGGTTTTGGCCTGGGGCTGCCCATCACCCAGAAAATTGTGCAGGCCCACGGTGGCCAGCTGCGTATTACGTCGGTGGTGGGGGAGGGCACGCAGGCCGAAGTGGTGCTGCCGGCCGCCTGATGCGCCCCGTTTTTCCGGCCTGGGTTACGGCCGGCGGTTAATCCTCTTTTAATGTAGAACTCAGACGACGTTAATACCAGGGAAATACTTTTGTACTCTATCCTCTGTCGCTCACTGCTTATGCTTGCTCCTGTTACCCCTACCGGTTCCCTGCTTACCTGGCTGCTCGCCGGGGCGTTGGTGCTGTCGGTGGGCGTAAATCTATACTGTCTCACGCCCGAATACCAGTCGGTGCGGCAAAGCCGCGTAGGAGCGTCTCATACGCTGGGCTTCTTTGACGATGACGACGATGATGAAGGGCAGGACAGTGCCTGGACGGCCCTGCATGATGAGCTGCGCCAGACGCGCCTGCGCCTGACGGCCTGCCAGACCCGGGCCACCGCGCAGGTAGTGGCCGGGGGCGTTGCGGCCGATTCGCTGGTCCGCCGCTAAGTCCATTTCTCTTTCTTTTACTGGTTACCCGAACCCAATCATACCTGGTATGTTCAATCCACTGTTTCTGCCCCTGGCGCTGTTGCTCAACTATTGCGCGCCTGCTTCCGATACCCCCACTTTCATGGCCGCCACCGCCGCCACTGGCCCAGGCGTTGCCACAGGTAATGCGCCGCTCACAGGCCGCCTGGCCTACGATTTCAGCCGGCCCGCTGCCACGTACTCTATGCCTGCCGAGCTGGCCGAGCTGTCGGGGATTGTGCTGAGCAGCGACGGCCAGCTGACCGGCGTGCAGGACGAAGCGGGCCGGCTCTACGAGTACAGCCTGGCCGATAAGCGCGTGACCAACACGGTTGATTTCGGGCCGGCCGGCGACTACGAAGACCTGGCCCGCGTGGGCGATGACTGGTTTATCCTGCGCAGCGACGGTACCTTGTTTCGTCACTCGGCTACCGGCACCAAGCAGTATCAGACCGGCCTCACCATCGACAACAATGCCGAGGGCCTCACCTACGATGCCCGCTCGAAAACGCTGCTGGTGGCCTGCAAAGGCACCCCCGGCGGCGACCTGACCGCCACCAAGCGCGCCATTTATCGCCTCGACCCTACTACCTATAAAGTGCAGACGCCGGCTGCTTACGTGCTCGATGTTGATGCCATTGTGGCGGCTGTTCCTAAGCCTGCTGGTGCCGCGCCGGAAGCGGCTGCAAAAGGCAAGAAGGGTAAGAAAGGCGCGGGCGGGTTCAAAGGCTTTGCTCCTTCGGCCGTAGCCGTCCATCCGCTCACCGGACACGTATTCGTGCTATCGGCCCGCCAGAATGCGCTGGTGGAACTCGCCGGCAACGGCGAGCTGCTGGCCGTTGCACCGCTGCCGGAAAACCTGTTTCCACAGGCCGAAGGGCTGGCCTTTACGCCGGCCGGCGACCTGTACATTGCCACCGAGGCCGGAAAAAAGTCGGGCCAGGCGATGGTGCATCTGTTTCACCAGCAGCGCTGAGCTCGTTTCCTGCTTCGTGAAGCTGTTTAAAACAACCAATTGCAAAACAACCCTTGATGTATAAAGCAAAACAACTGGCGGGCCTGAGCCTGGCCCTGTTGCTGCCGGGCCTGGGCATGGCACAAACCACCCGGCCGGCCACCCCCGCCACCAGCGCTTACGTAGCCCCGGCTTTTCGCCTGACGCTGGCCACCGCCCTGGAGCTGGCCGTCCGTGCCCGCGCCAAGGCGGCCACCCTTAACCAGCAAGTATCGGTGGCCGTAGTAGATGCCAGCGGCCAGACCATTCTGCTCGCGCAGGGCGATGGGGTAGGACCGCACAATACCGAGGCATCTCGCCGCAAGGCTTTCACCGCCTTATCCACTAAAACCCCCACGCTGCTGCTGGGCCGCAAAGCCCGCGCCAACCCCGATACCCAGAACCTCGCCAACCTGCCCGAACTCCTGCTCCTCGGCGGCGGCGTGCCGCTGCGCTATCAGGGCCAGGTAATCGGGGCAATAGGTATATCGGGTGGGGGCGGGGCCGAAAACGACGACCTCATCGGCCACGCGGCCAGCATGCCCGAAGCGGGCATTACCACTCCTTAATTTCCGGCGGCCCATGGCGGCCATCTTTTTTACCTGTATTCCTGTCAATTTCTCATGAAAACCTTACTGATTGCTCTTTTGAGCCTGTTGCCGCTGCTGAGCATGGCCCAGCAAAAGCCCCAAACCCCGCCCGCCTACCAGCTAAGCACCCACATTCTCGACATCAACCAAGGCATGCCTGCGTCGGGCGTAACGGTGCGCCTCGAAAAGTACGATGCGGCCAAAAAAACCTGGCGGGCTGTGGCCGAAGGCCAGACCGACGCGGCCGGCCGCATCGGCAACTTCCTGCCTATCGCCGGCCAGCCAGATGGGCAGCAGGGCATTTTCAAGCTCACTTTCCTGACCAAGCCGTATTTCGCGGCCAAAAAGCAGCAGTCGTTCTACCCCTACATCGAGGTGGTATTCGAACTGACGGATGGGGCTCACTACCACGTGCCAATTACACTGTCGGCGTTTGGCTACTCCACCTACCGGGGCAGCTGATTTTCAGTCCTGACCTCAATCACTCATCTTACCGCTTCCGCTTATGAAAAAGTACCTGCTTGCTCTGTTGCTCGCACCAGTTCTAATGACAAGCTGCGAATCGGCTAAGAATGCTACGGCCGGTCCCGAAAACACCACCGGCATGAGCCAGAATACCGAGGGCATTCGGAACAAGCACTGGCAGCTGGTGATGCTGGAAGGCCAACCCGTGAAGATGGCCGCCGGCCAGGAGCGCGACGCCCACTTCATGCTCACCGACAGCAGCCGGGTGGTGGGCTACGGAGGCTGCAACAGCCTCAACGGCTCGTATGAGCTGAACGAGCAGCAGATGCGCCTGCGCTTCGCCAACCTGCTCACCACGCTCCGGGCCTGCCCCGGCCCCGAAAATGAGCGTGGCTTCCTCGATGTGCTCAACCAGGCCGATAACTACACCCTGCAGGGCGACACGCTGATGCTGAACGTGGGCCGCCGTGCTCCGCTGGCCGTGTTTCATGCGGTGTACAAATAGCGAGGAGCGAGGGTAGTTAGTGAGGGGGAACTGTGCTCCGCCAAGCTCAATGTGATGGAAATGGCGTTTATATTACGGTTGAGCAGTTTGCACAGGCTTTTCAGCTGAACGTATTCAGTACGTGGCGCCTGTGCCAGCTGTGCGCCCCGCACATGGCGGCGGCGGGCTACGGTTCCGTCATCAATATATTGTCGATGGCCTCCATCAATCACACAACCCGCAACTTGGCCTTTGATTTCGGCCCCGTTGTGCACGTAAACGCCATTGGGCCGGGGGCAGTGCGTACCGGGGCGCTGGCCACCGTGCTCACGCCCGAAATCGAGAAGCGGATGCTGGCCCACACGCCGCTGCAACGGCTGGGCAAAGTTGACGACATTGCCGGAGCGGTGCTCCACTTCTCGTCGCCGGTGGCGGCCTGGGTGAGCGGGCAGGTGCTGTTCGTGAACGGCGGCAGCGAACAAACGCCGGATTAGCAAGGCTTTGCAATCCGGCTATTTGATGGCTACGCCCGTATGGCTTCTGCCGGCCCCTTGAAGCGGCCGACCACAACCGGCCGGCCACTGCCCGGCCCGAAACCTTTGTAGTAACTTGAGCAAAGCAAGTGTGCCACCTGATGGCCCTGCCGTGCATATTCTTTCACTTTTTGCCTTTTCATCCATGAAATCCATCCCGCCTACTTCCGGCCCCATCTATATCACCAAGGTCGATTACCAGCGCCTGCTCGAACTGGTACACCTAGAGCGCCAGCAAACCGGCAATCGGGTGGTCGAAGGGTTGGAGCGAGAACTGAGACGGGCCGAAATGGTGGAATCGTATGAGGTGCTGCCTGATGTGGTAACCATGAACTCGCGCGTGCGCCTGCGCAACGCGGCCAACGACAGCACGCTCGAAATCACGCTCGTGTATCCTCGTCACGCCGACATAAAGGCCAACAAAATATCCATCCTGGCTCCCGTGGCCACCGCCGTGCTCGGCTGCCGCCCCGGCGATACAGTGGTGTGGCCCATGCCCAAGGGCGAGGCTACTTACTTCGTTGAGGCCGTGCTGCACCAGCCCGAGGCTAACGGCGACATGGTGAGCTAACGCAGTATCAGGACTTACACAAAGAGCCTGTAGCGCGAAGCTCCAGCTTCACACATCGTTGCTGACGACCAATCAATCAGGTTCAACGATGCGCGAAGCTGGAGCTTCGCGCTACAGGTTCTTTGCACACCCCTTTTGTGTAAGTACTGTAGGTGAAGAACCAGACTTTTTGCTGCCAGGCTTCCTTAATTCATTTCGACGCAATTTGCGCCCTGGTAAAAACAACGCTCTATACCTGGCAACGGATACGATGTTGTGAGGGAACTGCTGCATCCCGGGGGTTTTTAATTTTTCACCCTCACCTTCAACTTTAACTCTTACTTACTTTTCATGTACGACTTTGCCGCTTTCACTGAGCCTGCTACCTGGGTTAGCCTGCTCACGCTGACGCTGATGGAAATAGTGCTGGGCATCGACAACATCATCTTTATCTCCATTATCGTCAGCCGGCTGCCGGCCGCGCAGCAGGCGCGCGGGCGTACCATTGGCCTCATGCTGGCCCTGGTATTCCGGCTCGGACTTCTGCTGAGTATCAGCTGGATTATCGGACTACGAACGGCGCTGTTTACCCTCAATCTGCCCTGGCAGGATGTGCCGTTCGGCGTGAGCGGCCGCGACCTGATTCTGCTGGGTGGTGGCCTGTTCCTGATTTACAAAAGCACTACCGAGCTGCACACCAAGCTGCAGGGCGAAGAAGAAACGGATGCGCCCGGCACTGGCTCGGCCACAATGGCTAATATCATCTTCCAGATTATAGTGGTCGATATCGTGTTCAGCTTCGACTCTATCCTGACGGCCGTGGGCCTGGTAGACAACGTGCTGGTGATGATTGTAGCCGTGGTTATTTCGATGGGCCTGATGCTGGCCTTCTCGGGGGCAGTCGCTGGTTTCGTCAACAACAACCCCACCATCAAGGTGCTGGCGCTGTCGTTCCTGATTATGATTGGTGTGATGCTGGTGATGGAAGCCGGTCACCAGGAAATTGAGAAGGGCTACCTGTACTTCGCCATGGCTTTCTCGCTCTTGGTTGAGCTATTCAACATTCGGCTGCGCAAAAAGTCGCCGGATGGCCCCGTGCACCTGCGCGACTCCAACTTCGATTAAGCAGCCTGTGCTCAACAAGGCGGGGCCCTGCTTCATCCGGCGTAAGCCAGGTGAAGCAGGGCCCCGCTCTTTTATGGAAGCTGATGGCTGGACGCAGGTCGCGTTGGCCCCCGTTTGCTGCGCCTTGCTTACGGCGGCGCAAGCCAACTGCCAGCCAGTTAATTCAGCCGAAAGTCCGGCAGTTTTTTAGACGCCAACGGGTGGCGCGCCGTCAGGAGCGCATGCTGAATGGCCAGCGTGAAAAATAGCAGCAGCGCGATTTTAATGTTGCTAAGCAGCTCGGTGTTGCCCTCCGTCGCCCGCGCCTTTTGCAGTAACTGCTGGCCCACGCGCTGCTGAATTCGTTTGAGCTGACCGAGACTGCTATGCAGCTGCCGGAACTGCCGTTCTACCTCCACTGCCTGCGTGGGTGTTGGTGGTACAGCCGCTGCCAGCAGCTGCGCTTCGAGAGTATTGAAGCGGTTAAGTTGCCCCTGAAAAGACCCTAAGGCCTGCTTTTCTTCGGCAACCAGGTAGGTTTCCCGGTGCTGCTGAGCCAGCGCGTCGAGCTGCTGGCGGTACACAGTAAGCCGGGCCGGGGTAGCAGCCAAGCGGGCCGGTGGCGCGGCGGCCAGATACTTTTCCAGCTCATTCTGCCGGGTATAAAGCAAATCGTTGAGCTCAAAAAGGCCCATTGCCGGCAGTAGCCGGTCTTGGTACAACGATGAAACCGAAGTGCCTATTCGGTGCAGCAGATGTCGTTCCAGCATGCTGCTGCCCAATACGGCCAGCATCACGAGCAAAAACAGCACAAACAGCCTGGTTTTGTAATGAATTCCGACAAGTATATTCATGGTACAGAGGACATATGAAGTAGTAGTGCCCTTCGTTTTGGCTAACCCGCAACTGCTGAAAATAAGGGTTAAATACGATATTAACAACTGCTCAGGGGCTGTGCAAAGCGCCCGACCGCGGCCAACTACAGCCGGGCAACCAGCCACCAACCCCCACACGCACAAGCAGCCCGCAACGCCGGCCCCGGCCGAAATGCCGTTGACCGGAGCATCGGGAATACTTCCCGAAGAAAACTTCCTTCCCTAAGGGGCGGGGATGCTATTCAGGCAAGCCGGACCCGCGTATTTTCCAGCCATATGCGGGCCGCGGCTACGTTCGGGGCTGAGTACTCGATGCCCCAGAACACGAAATCGGTGCCGCAGCCCACTTCCCGCTCGCAGTACCGCGCTTCATCAATAGTTTGCAGCACGCCGGCCAGGTAGGTGCAGTCGAGCTGGTCGGGGGCCGGGAAGTGGGCGTGTATCAGCGCCGGCACCTGCTGCGGCGTAGCGTGGGCTAGCTGGTAAGCAAGTCCCTCGGCAAAGTCGGCAGCGTAGCCCGGGCGCTCCGGCACCATGGGCGGCTCGGGCGGCCGTTGGGCCACCAGCAGCTGCCGTTGCGCTATGGTTGCGGGTCGGGGCATGGTAGGTTTGGTAATCTAGAAGCCGTTTGTAGGCAACGGAACGTCATGCTGAGCGCAGCCGAAGCATCTCTACCGTTTGGTTGAGGCCGACCACAGGAATAACTAGTTGTAGTAGAGATGCTTCGGCTGCACTCAGCATGACCTCCTACTGCCTATAAACGACTTTCTAAACAGCTTTACATCTTGATTTAGCCGGATACAGCCTTCGCAACGGGCGATCTGCGGCCCCGCGCCCTTTATCCGAAAGCAGGTGCAGGACCTGGCTGCGCTGGGTGTATCCCGCGACGCTATTCACTTCGAGGCGTTTGGGCCGGCCACACTGAGCTTATAGCAGTAAGCCAAACGCCGCTCAACCCTGCCAACCGGGCCGTCCTGTTATTCGGGGCGGCCCAGCTGTGCGTTGATGAGGGGCGTTTTGGGCGCCAGGAAGAAGCCTGTGAGGCTGGCGAACATAATCGGGATGAACTGGTGAAAGCCCGTCATGGTAGCCAGCAGAACGGCCGTGCTGATGGGCGTGCGCGTCACGCAGGCGTTGATGGCCGCCATGCAGCTCACCAGAATCAAAGCCAGGTTCTGGCCCGGAAACAGCTGGTCGAGAATGAGGCCGGTAACGGCACCCACGAAAAACAGCGGAATAATAAAGCCCCCGCGCCAGCCCGAAGTAACGGTGAAAGCAATGGCCAGCAGCTTGGCCGCCAGCAGTCCCAGCAGCACGCGCAGCGTGAAAGGCTTCTCCAGCAGCACCTGCAGCTGGTCGTGGCTGAAGTAGCGCGACAGCGGCACGAAGTAGGCAATAGTGCCGATTATCAGGCCGCCCACCAGCATTTTCAGGTAGATGGGCACGGCCACCAGCTCGAAGCCCTTCCGCAGCCGCCGCACCAGAAAAATAAACATCCAGCCCACAGCCGTGCCCGCCAGCCCGTACAGCACGGCGTAAAACGAGTCGTTGAGCGTGGGCGTGCCCAGCACCGGAAATGACCAGGTAGGCCCAATGCCGATGTGGGTGATGAGCACGAACACCACGTAGCTCGAACAGCTGGCCACCAGCGCCGGCATCAGGGCCTGGTAATACTCCGTAACGTGCTTGTGGTGCAGAATTTCGAGGGCGAAGAGCGTGCCACCCAGCGGGGCGCCGAATAACGCCGTGAAAGCCGCCGCCATGCCCGCAATGCTCAGCGAGCGAAGGTCCTCGCCGCGAATGCGCAGCTTGCGGGCAATCCAGGTGCCGGTAGAGCCTACTACCTGCACCAGCGGGGCCTCAGGGCCGGCACTGCCACCGCTGGCAATACACAGCAGCGACGAAAGCACCATCGCGGGGTTGTTGCCCGGCTCCAGTCGCCCGCCTTTAAAGCGGATGTTGTTCACAATGAGGTCCATCTCGCCCGGGTCGCCCAGCCGGTGGATAATCAGCCCGGCCAGCAGCCCGGCCGCGCCCATCAGCGGAATAACCGACAGCCCCTCAAACCAGGAAAGCCCGTGCAGCAGCAGCTCCAGTACCGTCCAGTACAGCCCCGCAATCAGGCCGCCGATAATGCCGACGGCCACCCAGAGTAGAAAAATCTTGCTGAATACAAACGGATTAAAGCGCAAGGGTTGGTCGAGCTGCTGCCGCCACGCCAGCGCCCGTCGTCTCATCGTAAAGTTCATGGCCCCAAAGGTACCACCGCCATTTTTTAGCTGAAAAGCGTTTGGCTCCGCTAGCCTTATTTCCCGCTGCTTTCTAGCGTCTGCCGGCCTCACTACTAATAAAGCCGGGAAGCCGTTATAGCAGAGGCCAAACAGCACGGGGCCACCCCTCAATATAAGAAGGATGGCCCCGTACTGTTGGCTGAATGCTACTTTACGCCGCCCGCAGCTGCTTCATGGCGGTCTGCTCGAACTTGCTCCGGGCGTAGTCCTCGTCGATTACCAGCTCCGTCACGCCTTCCTCGGAGGGCATATCGAACATGGCGTCGGTCATGATGCCTTCGCAGATGCTGCGCAGGCCCCGGGCGCCGAGGCGGTACTCGTCGGCCTTCACCACGATGTATTCGAGGGCGCCTTCCGAGAAGCTCAGCGCGATGCCTTCCATGTTGAACAGGCGCTGGTACTGCTTCACAATGGAGTTCTTGGGCTCGGTCAGGATTTTGCGCAGCGTGGCGTGGTCGAGCGGGTTAAGGTGAGTAAGCACCGGCAGGCGGCCAATCAGCTCCGGAATCAGGCCAAACGACTTGAGGTCCTGGGCCGTGATGTAGCGCAGGAAGTTGTTGGTATCGTGCTGCTCTTCGAGCTGAGTTTTGGCGAAACCGATGGGCTTGGTGTTGAGGCGGTTTTTGATGATGCGCTCGATGCCCCCGAAAGCGCCACCGCAGATGAAGAGGATATTTTCGGTGTTCACCGTAATCATCTTCTGCTCGGGATGCTTGCGGCCACCGTGGGGCGGCACGTTCACGCTGGTGCCTTCGAGCAGCTTCAGCATGGCCTGCTGCACGCCCTCGCCGCTCACGTCGCGCGTGATGCTGGGGTTGTCGCTCTTGCGGGCAATCTTGTCGATTTCGTCGATGTACACGATGCCGCGCTCGGCCGCCTCCACGTTGTAGTCGGCGGCCTGCAGCAGGCGCGTGAGAATGCTCTCCACGTCTTCGCCCACGTAGCCGGCCTCGGTAAGCACAGTGGCATCGGCAATGCAGAAAGGCACCTGCAGAATGTTGGCCAGCATGCGGGTGAGGAACGTTTTTCCGGTACCGGTTTCGCCCACCATAATGATGTTCGACTTCTCAATCACCACGTCGTCTTTCTGTGGGGTCTGCATCAGACGCTTGTAGTGGTTGTATACGGCCACCGACATCACCTTCTTGGCTTCGTCCTGGCCCACCACGTACTGGTCGAGGTACTCCTTCATCTCCCGCGGCTTCACGAGGTTGAACTTCGGGGTTTTGGAGTTGGCCCGAATCTTATTCTCCTCGTTCAGGATTTGCTGGGCTTGCCCCACGCACCGTTCGCAGATGTGAGCGTTAATACCCGAAATCATCACCGTAACGTCTTTCTTGGTCTTACCGCAGAAAGAACACGTAATATCTGCCATTGCTAAAGGAACTCGCTGAAATAGGAGGGAAGCCAGCCGGGTTGACCCAGGCTACTTCAAAGGTACGAAAAGCCCAACGCCAACAGAGAGGCAAAACGTGCCGCTGAGGTTGGAAGTGAAGCAAACAAAAAAGCCCGCACTTGCGGGCTTTTTTGGTATCAGGTTGTTAGAGAACGTGTCATGCTGAGCGGAGGCGCAAGCCGTAGTCGAAGCATCTCTGCCGCAATACCAGCCTACTGGGTGTAGCGAAGCGGTAGAGATGCTTCGACTACGCTCCGACCCTAGCTCAATCCGCCACATGCTCAGCATGACCGTTACCGGTTCAGCCGTTCAGCTTACTCGGCTTTCTTCTTTTCGAGCACCTCGTCAATCAGACCGTACTCTTTGGCCTCATCGGCGCGCATCCAGTAGTCACGGTCGGAGTTGTCGTGAATTTCCTGGTAGGTTTTGCCAGTGTGGTCGGCCAGGATATCGTACAGCTCCTTCTTGAGCTTGAGGATTTCGCGGGCCGTGATTTCGATATCCGACGACTGACCTTGCGCGCCACCCGAGGGCTGGTGAATCATTACGCGGGCGTGGGGCAAAGCCGAGCGCTTGCCTTTAGCGCCACCCGCCAGCAGTACGGCGCCCATCGAGGCCGCCAGACCGGTGCAGATCGTGGCCACGTCGGGATTCACGTACTGCATGGTGTCGTAGATGCCCAGGCCGGCGTACACCGAGCCACCGGGCGAGTTGATGTAGAGCAGGATGTCCTTCTTGGCGTCAACCGACTCCAGAAACAGCATCTGCGCCGTCAGGATGTTGGCTACGTAATCGTCCACGGCCGTGCCCAGGAACACAATCCGGTCCATGATGAGGCGGGAGAATACGTCGATTTCGGCGAAGCGGGTCGGGCGCTCCTCAATTACTGAGCGGGTCATGTTGGAGGGCAACATCATCCCGTTGCGCACCTGGCCCTCAACGTGGCTCAAATACTGGTCAACGCCCAAGCCATTCAGACCCTGGCCCTTTACGGCAAACTTGCGGAACTCTTGTTTATTCAGCATGGAGTAAATTTAGTTGTTAGAGCTTAGTTATTAGTGCTTTGGCTTTAGTGCTTGGTGCTTCATTAGTAGTACGTAGAAAAAGAAAAACTCTAAGCACTATCAACGAAACACCAAGCACTAAAAAAAGCCCCTACGACAAGTAAGGGCTTTTTTATTGGTTTTGAAAACCGGAACAGCGGGGATTAGCCGGCGTTCTGATTGCGGAAGTCCTCGGCCGTAATCTCGTTGTCGTTAACAACAACTTTGCCGCGCAGGTTTTCCAGCACTTTCTCTGCCAGAATGGCCTCGTACTCCTGTACGTAGTTCTTACCGTTCTCCTGACGCAGGAAGTTATCGGCGAAGCCACGCACCGACTCTTCGAGCTCGGGCGTCATCTCCATGTTGAACTGACCCAGGATTTTCTGCATCGTGCGGTCCACGATTTCTTCGTTCTCTACTTTCAACTCGTTGGCTTCTACCACCTTGTTGCGGATCATCGACCACTTCAGCTCCTTGGCGTAGTCGTCGTAATGCTCCTCAATCTGCTCGGGCGTCAGCTTGCCTTCGTTGGCGCGCACCAGCCACTTCTTGAAGAACTCCTTGGGCAGCTCGATGCTCACGTTCTCCAGCATCTTGTCGATAATCTGACGGTTCATCAGGTTATCCGACTCCCGGTCGTAATTCTCCATCACGGTGGAGGTCACCTTCTCGTCGAAATCCTCCTTCGACGTTACGATGTCCTTGCCGAATACCTTGTCGAAC
The DNA here is from genome assembly GCF_003417065.2 of Hymenobacter lapidiphilus. GTDB lineage: Bacteria > Bacteroidota > Bacteroidia > Cytophagales > Hymenobacteraceae > Hymenobacter. The sequence continues at coordinate 14,581 of NZ_QVLT01000048.1, forward strand.
AGCTCCTGATTGAACTCGGCGGCGGCAGTGCGCTGCACCTTTTCCACGGTCAAGGTGTAGTTGCCTTCCACTGCCTCAGCTTCCTCGCGGCTCATGCCGGTGAAGTTGGCAATGGCCTTCGCGTCGCCATCGAAAGCGGTTTTGAGGTCGAAGGTGATAACGTTCTCGGGCTTGGCACCCATGAACTTATCGGCTTCGTTCTTCATTTTGTTGGTTGGCAGCATCAAAAGGCGGCCTTCGCCCTCTTCGCCGTCCTTGCGGAGGCGGCCCACCAGGTAGTCGCCGGCTTCGGCGGCCTCGGGCTCGGTGGTCTCGCCGAACTGGCGCTCCAGCTGCTCGTAGGTTTCGCTCTTGGTATTCTCGTCGAGTGTCACTTTGTGGCGGTCAACAGTAATTGCCTGGTCGGCGGGCAGCTCGAACTCGGGCAGCAGGCCCAACTCAAACTGGAACGCGTAGTCCTTCTGGTTGTCGAAGTCGATGTCGGAAGCAACCGGCATCGGCTCGCCCAGAATGCGCAGTTTGTTCTCCTTAATATAGCCATCAACCGACTTTCCCAGCAGCTCGTTGATTTCGTCAACCAGAATGCCTTTGCCGTACATTTTGCGCACCAACGTTACGGGCACTTTGCCGGGGCGGAAACCCTTAATCTGGGCTTTCTTGCTGTACTCTTTCAGCTTGCTCTCTACGGCGGTAGCGTAGTCAGCCTCCGTGAGGTTTACTGTCAGGATGGCATGAAGCTGGTCGTCTTGCTTGTCGAGGGTGATATCCACTGCTGGTCGGTTAAAGGTGCTACGTTGGGGTAAAAAGGGCCGAATGGGAACCGACCCCTAAAAAGAAACCCCCAACGGGTGGGTTGAGGGTTTAAAAATGATTTCAGCGAACTGAAACCCACTTTGTGCGGATAGAGGGACTCGAACCCACACGCCTTGCGGCACCAGATCCTAAGTCTGGCACGTCTACCAATTTCGCCATATCCGCGGCACGAGGCCAACTGCCTCGGGGGCGCAAAACTACGCAAGCGCCATTACAAAACCAACCAATGCGCCCTTACTCATGGCTGCGCAAGGCAAATTTTCTGCCCCTGGTGGTAATTTGACTCCGATTTGTTTTGGCGTAATCCGTGCAAATCGGCTTCTTTGGGACACTTTATAGAAAACCGGGGTTATCTGCCGGGTTTCCTGACTTTTCGCTTACTCCACCCGTCGCGCCCCGTTCAATGTCCTCTTTTCAGCTCCTGAAGTGGTACGCCGATTTGGTGGATGATGCCACGGGTGAGCTATTTATCTGCTACGACAGCGAATTGCGCTGGCGCGGACTGGCCTGGCGGTTTGCCAGCTTTCTGCGCTGCCTCCCCGCCGGCCGGGCCCACACCCGCCACGCCTTTCTGGGCGCGGGCCCAAGCCCGCACCTCTCGCCCGACGCCCAGGAGTTCCGCCTCGTGCAGCCCCAGCTACGCGGGCACTGGCAGCAGCGCGCCACGCCGTTGCACGAAGTGCTGCTCGACACCGACCGGGGCCAGGTGCGGTGGGAGTGCTGGCAGCCCGCCGCCACCGCCCGCCTCGAAACAACTGATACTGTCTACAACGGTTGGGGCTACGTCGAGCGGCTCACCCTCACGCTAAAACCCTGGCACCTCCCGATTGAGCAACTGCGCTGGGGCCGGTTCGTGGCGCCCGGCCACTGCCTGGTCTGGATTCGCTGGGACGGCCCCGCCCCGCGCCACCTGATTTTCTACAACGGCCAGCGCCACGCCAATACCGGCCAGATTACCGACGACGAAATCACGCTCCCTCACCACCGCCTGCTGCTGGCCCAGCCGCACCCGCTGCGTACGGGGGCCGTGGGAAGCACCGTATTCGGCCGTTTTCCGGCTTTCCGCCAGTTGCTGCCGGCCCGTATTCTGCGCCTGCGCGAAACCAAATGGCTTTCCCAGGCTACCTTCCTGACCGAAGCCGGCGTGGCGCTGGCCACCGGCCCGGCCGTGCACGAGCTGGTGGAATGGCCTACCTGAAAATCTGATGTCTGAAACCGCTTCCCTGCCCGGTAAAATTGCCTACGGGCTGTCTTTCTGCGTGCTGCTGCCTTTGGTGCTGATAGCCTGGGCCTATTACACGGCCGCCGCCGTGCCGCTGCCCGTTCCCGCCGCACCGGTGCTGGCCTGGCTGCTGCTGGGCAGTGGGCTGCTGTTGATAATCGGGGGCATGAGCAGCCTGTGGCTGGTAGGTGGCGGCCTCCCGATGAACGCTTTTCCGCCGGTGCGCTTCGTGGCTTCGGGCCTTTACCGTTGGCTGCCGCACCCTATTTATGTGGGGGCTTCGGCCGTAAGTGTGGGCCTGTCGCTGCTGCTGCGCTCGGCCAGCGGGCTGTGGCTGGTGTCGCCGCTGCTCACACTGGCCTGGCTGGCGCTGGTGTACGGCTTCGAAAACCCGGACCTGCGCCGCCGCTTCCCCAACCGCCTGCCGGGTGGCCAGCTAGTGGCCCTGCCCGCCGCCACCGCCGCGCCCGCAACCCTGGGCCAGCGGCTGCGGGTGGCGGCCATCGTGCTGCTGCCTTGGCTGCTGCTCTACGAAACCGTGCTGTACCTGGGGCCGCCCGCTGCGCCCATCAGTACGTATCTGCCATTTGAGCTTGACTGGCCGGTGTGGCCCCAAACGGAGTTTTTCTACGCGCTGGCCTACCCGTTTGTGATGCTGGCCCTGCTGTTTATCCGGCAGCAGCGCCAGTTACGTCACTTCCTGCTGGCCGGCTGGCTGCTCGCGGGTTTGGGTGGAGTGCTCCACCTCACGCTGCCGCTGGTAGCTCCGCCGCGTCCCTTCCAGTCCGATGGCTCAGTCTGGAGCCAGCTGCTGCTGCTGGAGCGCCTCACCGACGGTCCGGTTGCCGCTTTCCCCTCGTTTCATGTGGCTTGGGCGGCTGTGGCGGGCTATTTCTGGGGCCGCCGCTGGCCGCGCCTGCGGCCGTTGGCTACCGGGCTGGCAGTTCTTATTGGCCTGAGCTGTCTGACTACAGGAATGCATAGTCTGGCCGACGTGCTGAGCGGAGCGTTGCTGGGGGCGCTGGTGTTACGCTACCGCCGGGTTGGCCGCTGGCTGCGCACTGGGTTGGAGCGGCTGGCCAACTCCTGGTCGGCCCGCCAGTATGGTAGCCTGCGCGTTATCAACCACAGTTGGTACGCCGGGCTGGCCATGCTGGCGGGCGTGCTGCTTTCGGGCTCGCTGCTCCACAATGCCGGGGCGCTATTGCTGCCGGTAGTGCTGGGCGTGGTAGGAGCGGGGCTATGGGGCCAGTTGATAGAAGGCGGTGCCGGCGGCCTCTCGCGCCCATTCGGCTACTACGGGGCTCTGTTGGGCGGTATAGCGGGTTGCGTGGTCGCTGCGTGGCTGACTCGCTGCTCCTTCTGGGAAGTGCTGGCGGCCTGCACCCTGGCGCTGCCGTTGGTACAGGGCGTGGGGCGGTTGCGCTGCGTGGTGCAGGGCTGCTGCCACGGCCGGCCGGCACCCCGGGCCGCCGGCGTGCGGGTGTGGCATCCCAAGTCGCGGGTTTGCGCCCTGGCCCATCTGGAGGGCCGCCCGATACACCCCACGGCCGCGTATTCCATGCTGGCCAACGGGCTAATCGGCTTGCTGCTGTTCCGGCTAACCTATGCCCACGTGCCGGCCCCGCTGCTGGTGGGGCTCTACCTCATCCTAAGCAGTCTGGCGCGTTTCGTGGAGGAGCAGTTCCGGGGCGAGCCGCAAACGCCCCGTGCCGCCGGCCTCACCATTTACCAATGGATGGCCTTTGGCGGCATGCTGGCGGGGATAGTCGTAACGATGCTGCCCGGCCCGGCGCTGGATTTCCGGCTCGGCTGGTACGCCCCGGCGCTGCCGCTGGCCCTGGGCGCGGCGCTGCTCGCCGCCTTCGCAATGGGTATGGATTTTCCCGGTTCCGGCCGTCGGTTTTCGCGGCTGGCAGCTTCGTAGGGCGTTGTATAAGTAATTTTATGGGTGGCAGGGAACGGCGTAGAGATGCAATAGTTGGCGTCTCGTCGTTGCTAATGTTGATTGTTTCGCATCACTGTTCAACAACAAGACGCCAACTATTGCATCTCTACACTATTGAGTGCCATCTCGAAGTGCTCCTGCACCAACTCCGGCTCGTTCTTGTTACTTTCCGGTCGGGGGCATTGTACCTTCGCTACTCGTTTTTTCCGGCACCGCTCGGTGCTGCCCGTCCGCCATGTCCACCGCCATCGACCCCGAGGTAGAACGCCAGGAAATCCTGCGTCAGTACCGCCGCCTGCTTCGTACTGCCAAGCCCGCCCTTAAACCCGGCGACGCCAAGCTCATCAAAAAGGCCTTTAATACTTCCCTGGAAGCACACAAGGAGATGCGCCGCAAGTCGGGCGAACCGTATATTCTGCACCCGCTGGCCGTGGCCCAGATTGTGGTAGAGGAAATCGGCCTGGGCACCACTAGCATCGTGGCGGCCCTGCTGCACGACGTGGTGGAAGACACGCCTTGGGAGGTGGCCGACGTGGAGCGCGAGTTCGGCCCCAAAGTAGCCCGCATCGTCGATGGGCTCACCAAGATTTCGGGCGTCTTCGATTACGGCACCTCCGAGCAGGCCGAGAACTTCCGCAAGATGCTGCTCACGCTCTCCGACGATGTGCGTGTTATCCTCATCAAGCTCGCCGACCGCCTGCACAACATGCGGACGCTTGAATCGATGCCCCGGCACAAGCAGCTTAAAATATCGTCGGAAACTATTTATCTCTATGCCCCGCTGGCCCACCGTTTGGGTCTGTACACCATCAAAAACGAGCTGGAGGACCTACACCTTAAGTACACCGACACCGAGGTGTATGAGGAACTGGTAACCCAAGTGCGTCAGAGCCGCACGTCGCGCAACCGCTTTATCAAAGATTTTGTGCAGCCCATCGATGATGAGCTGAAGGTCCAGGGGTTTAAGTACGAGGTGAAGGGCCGGCCCAAAAGCATCTATTCTATCCTTAAAAAGATGCGTAAACAGAATATCACTTTCGATGAGGTGTATGATCTGTTTGCCGTTCGTATTATTCTGGATGTGCCGCCGGAGCAGGAAAAAGCGGCCTGCTGGCAGGTATACAGCATCGTAACCGACTTCTACCAACCCAACCCCGACCGCCTGCGTGACTGGGTGAGTACGCCCAAAGCCAACGGCTACGAGAGCCTGCACACCACCGTCATGTCGCGCACCGGCCAGTGGGTGGAGGTGCAGGTGCGCAGCCGCCGCATGGACGACATTGCCGAGAAAGGCTACGCCGCCCACTGGAAATACAAAGACACCGGCGTACCCCAGCCCGAATCGACGCTGGAAAGCTGGATAAATAAGGTGCGCGAGATGCTGGAAACCAACAACTCCAGCGCCCTCGAATTCATGGATGAGTTCCGCCAGAACCTGTTCGTGAAGGAGGTGTATGCGTTTACGCCCAAGGGCAAGCTCATCATCCTGCCCGATAAGGCCACGGCCCTCGATTTCGCCTTCGAAATTCACTCCCAGGTTGGTCTGAAGTGCCTTGGGGCCAAAGTCAACCAGAAGCTGCAGCCGTTAAGCTACCAGCTGCACAACGGCGACCAGGTCGAAATCCTGACCTCCCAGAAGCAGCGGCCCACCGAGGAGTGGCTGCAGTACGTAACGACCTCCAAGGCCCGCACCCGCATCAAAGACTGGCTCCGCGACGACCGTAAAGCCAAAGCCGAGGATGGCCGCTTTCTGGTGGAGAAGCGGCTGGAGCTGCTTGAAATCGAGGTAAACCCGGAAAATATGAACCGGCTGCTGGCCTTTTTTAACGTCAGCAACCTGTCCGAATTCTTCTACCGGATTGCCATCGGCCAGCTCGATGGTCGCGAAATTGTGCAGGATGTGTTCAAGGATGGCGAGTTGCCGCGGTTACCCTCGCGTCTGGAGCCACGCTCCTTCGACCACGAGGTGCAGAAAGTGCGCGGCGTGAATGCCAACATGCTCGTTATTGGGGAGCGCACCGATAAGTTCAACTACACCATCGCGCCTTGCTGCAACCCCATCCCCGGCGACGATGTGTTCGGATTCGAAACTGATAAGGGTATAGATATTCACCGCACGTCCTGCCCCAAAGCCGTGCAGATGATGTCGAACTACGGCAACCGCATTGTGCGCGCCAAATGGACCGAGCAGCTGGAACTGGCCTTCCTGGCCGGTATCCGCATTAAGGGCGCCGACCGCGTAGGTCTCGTCAACGACGTTACGCGCATCATCAGCACCAGCCTCAAAGTCAATATGCGCTCCATTACCATGGATTCCAACGATGGCGTCTTCGAGGGCCAGATCATGGTTTTCGTCAATGATACTGCCCACCTCAACCGCCTTATTCAGCGCCTGAACAAAGTAAACGGCGTGATGGCCGTAGAACGATTCGACTCATAAGCAGCGCGGACAGTCGCTGAACAGAAGCTGGCGGCTCTAAAAGGTATTCCTCAAAACCGATGGTATAAAACAGTATAAGATAAGAGCGGTCCAAACGGTTACTACTTGCTCCAAACACTGATCGGGCCGGAGCTTTTTCACTGATTTCACTCCTTATAATATAAGGTCGCATAACATGGCAATTTCCGAGAAGCATCTCGATAAAGAAAAGTACGAGGAGGTTAAGAAGATTTTTACCGCTTACCTCGAAAACAAGGGTCTGCGCAAAACGTCGGAGCGGTACGCCATCCTGGAGGAAATCTACTCTCGCACCGGCCACTTCGACGTCGAGCAGTTGTATGCCGGCATGAAGGAGCAGGGCCTGCGCGTAAGCCGGGCTACTGTGTATAATACGCTCGATCTGCTGGTTGAGCACGGCCTCGTGAGCCGCCACCAGTTCGGCCGTAATCTGGCTCAGTATGAGAAAAGCTACGGCTACCGGCAGCACGACCACGTCATCTGTACCGAGTGTCATAAAGTGGTCGAGTTCTGCGACCCACGCATCCACGGCATCCAGACGATGGTAGGGGAGTTACTCAACTTCCATATCTTGCACCACTCTTTGAACCTTTATGGCGTGTGCGGCGACTGCCGCGCCCAGGCCGCCGCCCTCCAAACCTCATGAAAACTGATTCCTCCGTCCAGGACGGCATTCTATTCGTGCGCCTCTCCGGCGACCTCATCGGCAGCCCCGATACCCAGCAGCTGCTCCAGAGCGTCGACCAGCACCTCGGCGAAGAGCTGCGCCATTGCGCCGTCGATTTGTCGGGCATCCGCTACATAAATAGCACCGGCATCGGTGTGCTGGTGTCGCTCCTCACCAAGTTCCGCAGCCGGGGTGGCGAGCTGGTACTCATCAACCCCGCCGACCATCCGCGCAAAATGCTGGCGCTAACCAAGCTGAACGCAATTTTTTCCGTGGCCGATGATGAAGCAGCGGCCACTCAACTCCTGAAAACCGCGAACTAATGCCCGTTGACGTATTGGTAGGATTGCAGTGGGGTGATGAGGGCAAAGGCAAGATTGTCGATGTCCTCGCGCCCACGTACGATGTAGTAGCCCGTTTCCAGGGCGGGCCCAATGCTGGCCACACCCTCACTTTCGACGGCATCAAGCACGTGTTGCACCAGGTGCCGTCGGGTATTTTCCACCCTCATATTCTTAATGTAGTTGGCAACGGCGTAGTGCTTGATCCGGTCGTTTTCCGTCAAGAGCTACAGAAACTCACCGACCGGGGCGTCGATTATAGCCGTAACCTTTACATCTCGCGCAAGGCCCAGCTAATTCTGCCCTCGCACCGCGCCCTCGACCGCATCAATGAGGAAGCCCGCGGCGGCGACAAAATAGGTTCTACCCTCAAGGGTATTGGCCCCACGTACCAGGATAAAGTCGGCCGCACTGGCCTGCGCGTCGGCGATATTCTGCTCCCCGATTTCGAACAGCGCTACCGCGAGGCCGTAGCCCGGCACGCCACCATTGCTGAATTCCACGGCCGCGGCCTCGACATTGAACAGTTCGAGGCCGATTTCTTTTCCGCCGTTGCCTTCATGCGCACCCTGCAGCTCACTGACACCGAGTACTTGTTGAATGATTTGCTGCGCGAAGGAAAAAACATTCTGGCCGAAGGGGCCCAGGGGTCCATGCTCGATATCGATTTTGGTACTTACCCCTATGTTACTTCCTCCAGCACTATTGTGGCGGGTGCCTGCACCGGCCTCGGCATTGCCCCGCGCCACATCAATAAAGTGTACGGTATCAGCAAAGCCTACTGCACCCGCGTAGGCGCCGGCCCGTTCCCAACCGAGCTGCACGACGAGGTAGGGGAGCAGATCCGGGCTGCTGGCCGCGAGTTCGGCGCCACCACCGGCCGCCCGCGCCGCTGCGGTTGGATTGACTTGCCCGCCCTGCGCTACAGCATCATGCTCAACGGCGTCACGGAAATCCACCTAATGAAAGCCGACGTACTCGATGAGTTCGACGAAATCCGGGTCTGCACGCACTACGAGCTGCCTAACGGCGAGCAAACTGACCACCTGCCCGACCACGGCGACCTGGAAAAGCTAACCCCTGTATATATAAGCATGCCCGGCTGGCGCACCAACCTGCAAGCCCTAACCGACCCGAAGTCTCTCCCAGCAGAGCTGATAACCTACGTCAGCTTCCTGGAGAAACACCTCGAAGTACCTATCAGCATCGTCAGCGTAGGTCCCGACCGCGTGAGTACCCTGCGAATGGGCTAGGTTTTGAAAACCAAAACAACCCTTAGAAACCCGGATTGCCGCCCGCAGTCCGGGTTTTCTGCGTCTCAGGCTAAGGCCATACAAAGAAATATTACAGCTAGTGTGAACTAATCCGTCATCCCAACGGGTTATTATCCAGCCTACTAACCACAACAGTAAGCAGCGCTAAAGAATTAGTTATAGGTATTGCTTGCGTAATCCAGCGTAATGCCGCACTTTTGCATCCCCAACCGGAACGCGGTCGGGCTGGCTTCTCTCCCGGGAAAGCTGCTTGAAAAAAAAAGTTGCCCAATAGAGTTGCGGAAGTTGGAAAGGTTTTACTACCTTTGCACCCCGCTTCAACCGGAAGCGCTTTCACTCTGGTTAGCCAAGTCACCTGAAAAGGCCGCGGACGCTAGCAGGAAGACCGAAAAGAGGAAAACTTTTTCTTGTTTCGGTGTT